>CAXTEJ010000005.1:0-123785 GCA_964243295.1 uncultured Actinomycetales bacterium
AGGTCGATGATCCAGTCGGCGTGCGCCATGACGGCCTGGTGGTGCTCGATGACGATCACCGACGTGCCGGAGTCGACGAGCCGGTCGAGCAGCCCGAGCAGCTGCTGGACGTCGGCGAGGTGCAGCCCCGCGGTCGGCTCGTCGAGCACGTACGTCGCGCCCTTCTCCCCCATCCGGCTGGCGAGCCTGAGCCGCTGCCGCTCACCGCCCGACAGCGTCGTCAGCGGCTGCCCGAGCGTGAGGTAGCCCAGCCCGACGTCGGCGAGCCGGCCGAGGATCGCCGCCGCTGCCGGCAGGCGAGCCTCGCCGTCGCTGAAGAACGCGTTCGCGTCGGCGACGGAGAGGGCCAGCACCTCGGCGATGTCGCGACCGCCCAGGTGGTGCTCGAGCACTGAGGCCATGAACCGGCGTCCCTCGCACTCGTCGCAGGTCGTCGCGACGCCCGCCATCATGCCGAGGTCGGTGAAGATGACGCCCGCGCCGTTGCACGTCGGGCACGCACCCTCGGAGTTGGCGCTGAACAGTGCGGGCTTGACGCCGTTGGCCTTCGCGAACGCCTTGCGGATCGGCTCGAGAAGACCGGTGTAGGTCGCCGGGTTGCTGCGCCGCGACCCCTTGATGGCGCCCTGGTCGATCGAGACGACGCCCGCACCCGCCGGGATCGAGCCGTGCACCAGCGAGCTCTTGCCCGACCCCGCGACGCCGGTGACGACCACCAGCACGCCGAGCGGCACGTCCACATCGACGTCCCGCAGGTTGTGCGACGTGGCGCCGCGGATCTCGAGCATGCCCTTCGGGCTGCGGACCGACGGCTTGAGCGCCGCCCGGTCGTCGAAGTGCCGACCGGTGACGGTGTCGCTGGCGCGCAGGCCCTCGACGGTCCCCTCGAAGCAGATCGTCCCGCCCGCCGTCCCGGCGCCCGGCCCGATGTCGACGATGCGGTCGGCGATCGCCATCACCTCGGGCTTGTGCTCGACGACGAGCACCGTGTTGCCCTTGCGCTGCAGGCGTCGCAGCAGGGCGTTCATGCGCTGCACGTCGTGGGGATGTAGCCCCGTGGTCGGTTCGTCGAAGACGTACGTCACGTCCGTCAGCGACGAGCCGAGGTGCCGGATCATCTTGACGCGCTGGGCCTCGCCTCCCGACAGCGTGCCGGAGGGCCGGTCGAGCGAGAGGTAGCCCAACCCGATCTCCTGCAACGACTCCAGGATGTGCAGCAGCCCGGTGAGGAGCGGTGCCACCGATGGCTCGTCCAGACCGCGCACCCAGGCGGCGAGGTCGCTGACCTGCATGGCGCAGGCCTCGGCGATGTTGCGGCCGGCGATGCGTGACGAGCGGGCCTGCTCGTGCAGCCGGGTGCCGTCGCACTCGGGGCACGTGCTGAAGGTGACGGCCCGCTCGACGAACGCGCGCACGTGCGGCTGGAGCGCCTCGACGTCCTTGGACAGCATGGTGCGCTGCAGCTTCGGGATCAGGCCCTCGTAGGTGAGGTTGATGTTGTCGACCTTGATCTTGGTCGGCGGCTTGTGCAGGAAGTCCTGCAGCTCGCGCTTGGTGTAGTCGCGGATCGGCTTGTCGGGGTCGAGGAACCCGCAGCCGGTGAAGATGCGGCCGAACCAGCCGTCGACGCTGTAGCCCGGCACCTTGATCGCGTCCTGCGCCAACGACCTGCTGTCGTCGTACAGCTCGGTCAGGTCGATGTCGTTGACCGAGCCGCGACCCTCGCACCGCGGGCACATGCCGCCCAGGATGCTGAAGCTGCGCTTCTCCTTGGTCGTGGTGCCGCCGCGCTCGACGGTGACCGCGCCGGCGCCGCTGATGGAGGCCACGTTGAACGAGAACGCCTGCGGCCCACCGATGTGGGGCTGGCCGAGGCGGCTGAACAGGATGCGCAGCATCGCGTTCGCGTCGGTGGCGGTGCCGACGGTCGACCGCGGATCGGCGCCCAGGCGCTGCTGGTCGACGATGATCGCCGTCGTCAGTCCCTCGAGGACGTCGACCTCGGGCCGGGCCAGGCTCGGCATGAAGTTCTGCAGGAACGCGCTGTAGGTCTCGTTGATGAGCCGCTGCGACTCGGCGGCGATGGTGCCGAACACCAGTGAGCTCTTGCCCGAGCCCGACACCCCGGTGAAGACGGTCAGCCGCCGCTTGGGGATCTCGAGGCTGACGTCCTTGAGGTTGTTGACGCGCGCCCCGTGGACGCGGATGACGTCGTGGCTGTCGGCCTCGTCCGCCCCCGAGCCCTCCGTGCCGTGCCCCGCCAGCGTGGTCATCGTCGTCCCGCCTCTCGCATCCGGCTGCAGCCGATTCGTCCGATCCTGGTGTGCCGCAGCGCTCACACCAGCCAGCGCCCGTCGTGCATGAGGTCGCGGCCCACCATCTCGTCGACCTCGCGCCAGGCCTGCACCGCGCGAGGTAGCACCATGAACCACCGGTACGACGGTCCGGACGCTCGCGGGTCGAAGCCGGTGCGGGCGGCAAACCGGGCAGCCCGCTCCCCCGCCAGCGCAGCCATGGCCAGCATCTCGACCTCGCCGTCGATCATGGTCACGTCCCGAGTGTGGCCCAGCGCGAGCCGGACCGTCCCGTTGCGGGCGAGGTTCCTGCCGGTCGGCGTGGCCAGCGAGGTCGAGAGCAGCAGCGCCTCACCGTCCCAGTCGAACGACAGCGGCACGAGGTGCGGCGTGCCGTCGGCCGCCGCGGTCGCCACCCACAGGTCGACGTCGCGCGCGAGGCGCGCCTCGGTGTCACGCCGGCGCTCGACCGCGGTGCGGGTCAGCGCAGCTCCTGGGGGCGCAGCAGGCGCGCGCGGTCGCGGACGACGAAGTCGCGCACGGCATGGCGCCAGCGGGCGTCGGTCAGCTCACCGGCCGGAAGGCCGTCGACCCACCCGTGCCGCTGGACTGCGGGTGCGCGTGCGTCGTCTCCTGGCCCCGAGCGAGGCGCAGTGTCAGGACCGTGGTGGTGAGCAGGATCAGACCGGTCACGATCAGGATGCTGCCGGTCACCGGGCCCCAGACCTTGCCGATGAGGTTGTCGAGCACCGGCCAGTCGACGTCGTCGACGAGCAGCATCCACAGGCCCAGCCCGGCGAGGACGAGCGCGAAGAGCAGGCTCCCCGCAGTGCGCGCCTTGCTGGCGACGGCCGCCTCCTGCACCTTCTGCGCCTGCTTCTTGGCGCGCACGAGCAGCGTGCGGGCCCACACGTACTCGGTCGCGAGCACGGCGAGGCCGGCCACGATGAGCAGGATGCCGGGGCCGGGCAGGATCATCATGGCGACGCCGACGACCAGGAGGGCGCCGCCGACGATCGTGACCGCAAAGCGCTTGAGGAGGTGCATGTCCCCATTCTCCGGCTCGCGGGAAGATCCGCGAGGCGAGCGGTCATGGGGACCGAGGCCTGACGCGCCTGGCACGCGGTGACGGGCTCGCACCCCGGACCACGCCTACCGGCACGGCGGCCCCGACGAACGGGTACCGTCGTGACCGCAGGCAACGCGGGCACCGGCCCGCTCGACGCAAGGACAGGATGGCTCGGCACGTGACTTGGACGCGGCGGGGACTCGCGCGCTGCGTCCTCGCAGGCGCCGTCAGCGTGTCGACGCTTGCCGGAGCCCTGCTGGGGGCGGGGCCTGCCGGCGCCGCGACCAGCTCGCCGTCGGCCACGACGCCGGCGTCCACCACGACACCGACGACGGTGCCCAGCACGAGACCGAGCCCGGCCACGACGACGTCGCCTTCCCCGACGGCTCCCACGTCGTCACCCGCGGTCCCCACGGCCCCGACGCCCGGGCCGAGCCCGGCGCCCACCGGCAGCGCCGCCCCGTCGGGCGCACCGACCCCCACCGCACCGGGTGCGACGCCGTCACCCAGCGCCACCGGCTCGCCCGCCGCCACCGCCTCGCCCAGCGCCACAGGCAGCGCCACCGCCACACCCAGCGCGACGGCGTCCGCCCCACCAGCGCCGCCCGCACCCACGCCGGAGCCGGGCGCCGAGGAGGCGCTGACGCGCGAGCAGGTCGCCGCCCAGGTGGCCGCGGCGGCGCAGCTGCGCGCGCAGCTGAGCCGCACCGACGCGCGCCTCGCTGCGGTCGTCGCCAAGGTCGGCGCCATCTCGACGCAGGTCAGCGCGGCGCTGCAGGTGCAGCGCGCCGCCGACCAGGCTGCGTCGCAGGCGTTGCAGGCCGCCCAGTTCCAGCAGTCGCGGCTGGCCCGGTTGCGCGCGCAGGTGGGTGGCCAGCAGGACGAGCTGGGCCGCTGGGCTCGCACCGCCTACGCGGCCGGTGGCGTGATGACGACCTACGAGGGCTGGGTCGTCGCGCTGCAGAACGGCTCGGGTGACGACGTCGCCCACGACCTGATGCTCCTCGACCACGTCGGCGTGCTGAGCAACGCCCAGCTCGAGCGGCTGCAGAGCGCGACGCTCACCCAGAAGGCCGCCACCGACGCCGCCCTCACGGCCGTCGCCGCCGCCCGGCTAGCCCAGCAGAAGGCCACTGCGGCCAAGGCGAAGATCACCGCGCTGCTCGACGTCCAGCGCCGCCAGCTCGCCGCGCTGCAGACCAGCGAGCTGGTCACGGTCAACGCCGCGACCCTCGCCGGCATCGACCTCGGCCGCAGCTCGGCGGCCGCCGCGATCGCCGCGCGGGCCCAGCTGGCCGCCGTCCTCGCCGCACGCCGCACCGGCGGGCCGGTGCCGCTCGACCCCGACGCCTGCCGGGGGCTCGACCTCAGCGGCTACGCGAACGGCCAGATCCCCGCCGCGGCCCTGTGCCCGCTGTGGGGGTCGCCGCAGGACCTGCTGCGCGCCGACGCGGCGGCCGCGTTCCGCGACATGTCGAAGGCGTACGCCACGCAGTTCGGCCGGCCCATCTGCGTCACCGACTCCTACCGCTCGCGCTCCGAGCAGGTCGTCGTCTACGCCCAGAAGCCGAACCTCGCGGCGCGACCCGGCACCAGCAACCACGGGTGGGGCACCGCCACCGACCTGTGCGGCGGCATCCAGTCCTTCGCCACGGTCGAGCACCTGTGGATGCTCACCCACGCCGGGCTCTACGGCTGGTTCCACCCCTCGTGGGCCGAGCCGACCGGCTCCAAGCCCGAGCCGTGGCACTGGGAGTACGCCGGCTGACGGCCGCTCCCCCGCCGAGCCACACCCCTACGGTGTGCTCGTGCACCCGTACCTCCGCGTGCCGCGACCGTTCGTCATGGCACACCGCGGCTTCTCCCTGCAGGGGCTGGAGAACACCCTCCCGGCGTTCGAGCAGGCCGTCGGGCTCGGCCTCACCCACGTCGAGACCGACGTCCACGCCACCCGCGACGGGGCGCTCGTCGCCTTCCACGACGCCGCCCTCGGCCGGGTCACCGACGTGCGCGGCGCCATCGCCGACCTGTCCTGGCAGCAGGTGTCGAGCGCACGGGTCGTCGGCAGCGGCGGCGCGCAGGCCGGCGTCCCGCTGCTGGAGGACCTGCTCGGCGCCTGGCCCGACCTGCGCGTGAACGTCGACGTCAAGGACTGGCCCGCCGTGGGGCCGCTCGTCGACGTCGTCCGCCGGACGTCGGCGCTGCACCGGGTGTGCGTCACGAGCTTCGACGACCGCCGCACCGCCGCCGTGCGGCGCGCCCTCGGCCCGGGCCTCGCCACCTCCCCCGGGCGCCGCGGGGTCGTGGCGTGGTGGGCCGGGTCGCTGCTGCCCGGGGCCGCCGGCACGCTGGGCGCGCGACTGCTCGACCGCACCGTCGTGGCGGCGCAGGTGCCTGAGCGCGCCGGCCCGCTGCGGGTGGTGACCCGCCGCAGCGTCGAGGTGGCCCACGCGCGCGGGCTGCAGGTGCACGTCTGGACCGTGAACGAGGCGACCGCCATGCGCCGGCTGCTCGACCTCGGCGTCGACGCCGTCATCACCGACCGGGCCGACACGGCTGTGGAGGTGCTGCGCGGCCGCACCGCCGGCACGGCATGATCGGCCCGTGAGCGACGTCGAGGCCCCCGAGCAGCCCGCCTCGAACCGCCGCGAGCAGCGGGCCTGGTACTTCTACGACTTGGCCAACTCCGCCTACGTGACGACAGTGGCCACGGTGCTGCTGGCCCCCTACCTGACCGCCGTCGCGACCGAGGCTGCCTGCCCGGGGCTGCCGGACGGCGGCACCTGCCGCACGACGCTGTCGGTGCTGGGGCTGCCGGTGAGCCCCGGCTCGCTGGTCTTCTACGCCGCGACCGTCTCGACGATCGTCTCGGCGCTGCTGCTGCCGGTCGTGGGCGCCGTCGTCGACCGCTCGGGCCACCAGCGCTCGATCCTCGCGGGGTGCGCCTGGGCCGGCTCGGCCGCCGCCTGCTGCCTGTGGTTCGTGCAGGGCGACAACTGGCAGCTGGGCGTGCTGCTGCTGGTGGTCGCCAACCTGTTCCTCGCCAGCTCGCTGGTGGTCTACGACTCGCTGCTGTGCCAGATCGCGACGCCCGACGAGCGTGACGGCGTGTCCAGCCGCGGGTGGGCCCTGGGCTACCTCGGCGGCTTCCTGCTGCTCGCTGTCGACCTCGGCGTGGTCACCGCGCACGACCGGCTCGGGCTCACCGAGGGCGAGGCGGTGCGCTGGAGCATGCTCAGCGCGGGCCTGTGGTGGGCCGGATTCACGCTCGTGCCCTACCTCGGGCTGCGCGACCGGCCGCCGGTCGACGTCGTGCCGGCCCAGGGGCCACTGGTGCGGCGGGCGTTCGGCCAGCTGGTCGGCACGCTGCGCCACCTCGGGTCGTTCCCGCACACGCGGATGTTCCTGCTGGCCTACCTGTTCTTCAACGACGGCATCCAGACCGTCATCGGCGTCTCGAGCGTCTACGGCTCCGACCAGCTCGGCTTCGGCACCAGCCAGCTCATCGTCACCATCCTCCTGGTGCAGGTGGTCGCCTTCGTCGGGGCGCTGCTGTTCGGCCGGCTCGCCCAGCGGTACGGCGCCCGCGACGTCGTCCTGGGCAGCCTGCTGCTGTGGTGCCTGGTGGTCGCCGTCGGCTTCTTCGTGCCCGCGGGCCGGTACGGGCTGTGGCTGGCGCTCGCCGTGCTCATCGGCTTGGTGCTCGGCGGCAGCCAGGCGCTGTCGCGCTCGCTGTACAGCCAGCTGGTCCCGCGTGGCCGCGAGGCCGAGTACTTCAGCCTCTACCAGGCGTGCGAGCGGGGGACGAGCTGGTTCGGCACGCTGCTGTTCGGCCTGGTGCACCAGCTCACGGGCTCGTACCGGCCCGCGATCCTGGCGCTGGTGGTCTTCTTCGCGCTCGGCGCCCACCTGCTGCGCAAGGTCGACGTGTCGGCCGGTGCCCGCCAGGCCGGGAACGTCGTCCCCGCGGTCGTGTGAGCCTCTTCACGCTCTCTCCACAGGGGGCGCGGAACACTACCTGGTGGCGGGGCGTTCTTCCAGTGACGGTTGACGTCCATCTGCTGAGGGGTCGGACATGAGCGACAAGAGCCTGCGTGGCACCCGCCTCGGTGCCCAGAGCTTGGAGAGCGACGAGGGCGTCGAGCCCGCCGCGCGGCGCGTCGCCGAGTACCACTGCGCGCGCGGTCACGTGACCCGGGTGCCCTTCTCGGTCGAGGCCGAGGCCCCGTCCCTGTGGGAGTGCAAGTGCGGCGAGGAGGCCCTCCTGGTCGACTCGGAGCGTCCCGACGTGAAGGCGACCAAGCCCGCGCGCACCCACTGGGACATGCTGCTCGAGCGGCGCTCGGTCGCCGAGCTCGAGGTGCTGCTGGACGAGCGGCTCGCGCTGCTGCGCCAGACCCAGCTGCCCAAGGTCAAGCGCAGCGCCTGACCACCGCGGCGTCACCTCTGACCAGGTGACGCCGACCACGCTCGCCGAGGCGGCGGCCGCACCAGCGGCCGCCGCCTCTCGCGCGTGCGGGGTCACCGGTGGCTCAGCTGCGCCCGGGCCGCTCGTCGGGATCGGGCTCGATCACCGTGCCCTGGACGACGGGTCCGCCCCCACCGGCCGGGCCGCGGCGGCCGCCAGACGCAGGGCCGTGGGCGGCCGGACCGGGTGACGCGGGACCCGGTGACGCAGGACCGTGGGGCGCAGGGCCGGTGCCACCCCTGAAGCCGCCGGGAAAGGGCAGGCGGACGGCGCCGAGGAGCCGACGCTCGACCGCGCGCGTCAGCAGCCGGCGGGCGAAGGGCCGGGTGAACGGCAGCACGAAGAAGAAGCCGACGACGTCGGTGAGGAAGCCGGGGGTGAGCAGCAGCGTGCCGCCCACCAGGACCAGCGCGGCGTCGGACAGCTCGTCGGCCGGCATCCGCCCCGAGGTGAGGGCGGTCGACAGGGCACGCCAGGCCCGTGCTCCCTCGCGCCGCACGATCCACGCCCCGAGAGCCGACTCGACCACCAGCAGCAGCAGGGTCGGCAGCGCCCCGATCTCGCGGCCGACGGCGACGATCACGGCGATCTCGAGGGTCGGGACGACGAGCAGGGCCACGAGCATCAGCAGCCCCCACCGGCGACGCAGCCGACCGGCGCCTCGTCGCGCTGGGCCGCCCAGCGAGCTCACGGGCCGGTCGACCTGTCGGGCGCGGGGGCGCGGGCGGCGGAGGTGGGCGACTCGTCGGCGAGCGGGGACGTCGGCGCGGCGGCGGCGTCGGGCAGGTGGGCCAGGCGGCGCAGCTGCTCGCGGCGGCGGGCCAGCCCCCACGCCGACACCCGCCACAGCGACTCGCGCACGATCGCCGAGCTCATCTTGCTGGTGCCGCGCTCGCGCTCGACGAACGTGATCGGCACCTCGACCACGCGCATGCCGGCGAGCACCGAGCGCCACGCCATGTCGACCTGGAAGCAGTAGCCCTGCGAGGCGACCTCGGCGAGGTGCAGCCGGCGCAGCACCGAGCTGCGGTAGGCGCGGTAGCCGCCGGTGGCGTCGCGCAGCGGCAGCCCGAGCGCGAGGCGGGTGTAGGTGTTGCCGCCGCGGCTGAGCAGCGCGCGGTGCAACGGCCAGTTCACGACGCGGCCGCCGGGCACCCAGCGTGAGCCGAGCACGACGTCGGCGCCAGCGAGCGCGTCGAGCAGCGACGGCAGCTGCTCGGGCTGGTGGGAGCCGTCGGCGTCCATCTCGACGATCACGTCGTAGCCCTGCCCGAGCCCCCACGCGAACGCGGCCAGGTAGGCGGCGCCGAGACCCTGCTTGCCGGCCCGGTGCAGCACGTGCACGTGGTCGTCGGCGGCGGCCAGCTCGTCGGCGAGCTGCCCGGTGCCGTCCGGTGACGCGTCGTCGGCCACGAGGACGTGCACCTCGGGCAGCGCCGCACGCACCCGGCCCACGATGATCGGCAGGTTCTCGCGCTCGTCGTACGTCGGGACGACCACCAGCACCCGGCTGCGGTCGACGGGCCGGTGCGCGCGCACGGGGCCGGTGGTGCTCATCGGACCGTCGTGGTGACCGTCGCGGGCAGGTCGTCGGGCGCGACCGTTGGCTCGGTCACGGGCCCGGTCGTGGGCACGGCTGCGGGCCGCCGTGAGCGCCGGCGCAGCGGCAGGGCGACGCCGAGCAGGCCGAGGGCGGCGAGCAGCAGCTCGGGCCAGACGCCGACGCGGTCGGCGACGGTGAGCTGGGTGCGCAGCGGCAGCGCCGCCTCGAGCAGCGCGGGCGTGAACAGCCCGGTCTGCTGCACCATGCGGCCGTCGGGCGCGATCAGGGCGCTGACGCCCACCGTGGAGACGTGGGCCACGGCCCGACCGTGCTCGATCGCCCGCAGCCGCGACATGGCCAGCTGCTGCACGGCCTCGTCGGTGTAGCCGAAGGTCGCGTTGTTGGTCTGGACGACGAGCAGGTCAGCGCCCTCCCGCACGGTCTCGCGGATGAGTCCGTCGTAGGCCACCTCGAAGCAGATCGAGACGCCCAGCCGTGCCGGGCCCAGGTCGACCCGGCCCACGCGGCTGCCGGGGGCGAAGTCGCGGGTGACCAGGTCGACCTTGTCGCTGAAGCGCCGGAAGAACGCCCGGTCGGGGATGTACTCGCCGAACGGCACGGGGTGGCGCTTGGCGTAGAGCTCACCCGGCCCCACCGTGGGGCTCCAGGGGATGGACGCGTTGGTCAGCCGGCCGTCGTCGCGCCGCAGCACCGCGCCCACGAGCGTGGGTGCGTCGATCGCCCGCACCGCGGCGTCGATGGTCGCGCGCGCGTCGGCCTCGCGGAACGGGTCGAGGTCGGAGGCGTTCTCGGGCCAGATCACCAGCTGCGGCTGCTCGGCGCGGCCGGCAGCGACCTCGGCCGCCAGGCGCTCGGTGCCGCTCGCGTGGTTGTCGAGGACGGCCGCGCGCTCGGCCGAGAAGTCGAGCCCCGGCTCGGGCACGTCGCCCTGCACACCCGCGACCTGCACCTCGCGGCCGCTCACGGGCAGCGGCACGAGCGCGCCGACCCCGACCACCGCCGCGCCGGCCAGCAGGCTCGCCGCCACCCGCAGCCCCCCTGGGCCGGCCGCGACCGCTCGCCGCGCGGCCAGCAGGTGCAGCACCGCGGTGCCGACCAGCCCGCCCGCCAGCGCGACCGCAAAGGTCACCAGCGGCGCGCCGCCGACGGCGGCGAGCGGCGCCAGCGGGCTCGCGGACTGGGAGAAGGCGAGGCGCGCCCACGGGAACCCGCCGTACGGCGTCCGGTCGCGCAGCGCTTCCTGCGCCACCCACAGCGCGGCGACCACCACCGGCGCCAGCACGGCGCCGCGACGCAGGGCACGCGGGAGCAGGGCGCCGAGCCCGGCGAGGTAGAGCGCCTGCAGGACCGACAGGGCGACCCAGGGCAGCACCCCGACGTAGACGCCCGACCAGTGCAGCAGCGTGAGCATGAGCGCCAAGCCGTAGGCGAAGCCCACCAGCAGGCCGCCGCGCAGCGACCGGCCGGCCGAGGCGACGACCCACAGCGCCACGCCGACCGGTGCGAGGGGCCACCACCCCGGGTCGGGGAACGCCAGCCGCGTGAGGTAGCCGGCGAGCACCGCGAGCGACACCGCCGGTGCCAGGCGGAGCACCGCGGGCGCGGACGAGCTCGCCGAAGGGGTGCTCACGAGGTGGTCCACCACCCCATCGTACGAGGCCCGCACCGCGCGCCCGGGCCGCCACGGCCTCGCTGGCGCCCTCCCGGCGGCCGACCGCCGGTGTCGGCGGTGAGGAAGGGAGGTAACGGGCCCGTGACGGCTGTTGGTCCAGCCACGGTCTCGGTGGCTCCGAGACCGCCGGCCGTTGTCTACTGGGTCACCACGGGCCCGCCCGGCCCACCCGCGCGCGAAGGGCGAGGACGGGGCGGTGACCCTGGCTCTGAGTGCTGGACGCGGTCCGCCTCATGGGCCCCACCCCTACCCCCGTCGCCGTGCGGCGACGCTCCTGCGACACGCTGCAGTGGACTTGCCGAGCAACCTATCCGCAGCCGCGGCAAGGCTGTCAAGCGTGCCCTGACCTGCGCAGATGCACCGTTCGCGCAGGTCACAGCCGGGTCACGGGCGTGATGTCGGAGGGCCGCCGTCGGGCACGATCGCGGCGTGTCCGGCTGACACGCCGCACGGTCGGCGGCCGGGTGCGGCACGTCGACCGCCGACCTCCGACGGCAGCGACCTGCGGTGGGCGCGGTCAGCTCGCGGGGACGACAACCGTCCCCCGGGCGGTCGTGGCCACGACCGGAGGGTCGAGCACCTCGGCGCGCGAGTCGCCGAGGTCGCTGCGGCCGCGGCAGACGACGGTCGCGGTCAGCTCGAGCTCACGGCTGCGGCGCCCCACGCGCACCACCCGTGCTCGGACCTCGAGCACGTCGCCCGCCCGCACCGGCGCGCGGAACTGCACGTCGGCGTACGACGCGAACAGGCCCTCGTCGCCGTCGGTGCGGATGCAGACCTCGGTGGCCACGTCACCGAACAGGCCCAGGCTGTAGGCGCCGTCGACGAGGTCGCCGGCGTAGTGGGCGTGGGCGTGGGACACGTAGCGCCGGTGCACGACCTCCAGCCCGAGCCGGGGGTCGGCCGAGTCGTCGGCCGGGTGCGTGGCGGTCATGCGGTCCTCCGTCGCGGGGGTGGCAGCAGGGCGTGCACGAGGTACGACGCGACCTCACCGGGCGTGGTGCCGCGGCCGAAGACGCGGTCGACGCCCAGCTCGCCGGTCGAGGCCTGGTCGAACCGGGGCCCGCCCACGACGAGCAGCGGCGCGGTGCCGGCGGGGTAGGCCTCGCGGAAGGCGGCCGACATCTGCCGGGTGTTGTGCACGTGCGCGTCTCGCTGGGTGACGACCTGGGAGACGAGCACCGCGTCGGCGCGCTCGGCCCGGGCGCGCTCGACCAGCTCGGGCACGAGCACCTGCGCGCCGAGGTTCACCACGCGCAGCTCGCGGTAGTACTCCAGGCCCTTCTCCCCGGCGAAGCCCTTGATGTTGAGGATGGCGTCGATGCCGACGGTGTGGGCGTCGGTGCCGATGCAGGCGCCGACCACGACCAGCTTGCGGCGCAGCCGCGCCTTGACGGCGGCGTTGACGTCCTTGGCGCTCAGCAGCGGGAACTCGCGCTCGACCACCTGCACCGCGTCGACGTCGACCAGGTGGCTGACCGACCCGTAGACGACGAAGAACGTGAAGTCGGGCCCCATGGGCTTGGCGTGCACCAGCAGCGCCGGCTTCATGCCCATCTTCTCGGCCAGTTGCAGGGCCGCACCCTCGGCGCGCTTGTCGTGCGGCAGCGGCAGGGTGAACGACATCTGCACCATGCCGTCACCGGTGGTGTCGCCGTACGGGCGCACGATGCGGCTCATCGGGTCGCCCCGGCCTCGAGCAGGTCGATGGCGGGGTTGACGTAGCCGGGCGCGCGCCGGGCTACGCCCTCGAGCCCCTTGCCGGCGTCGGCGGGGCGCTTCATCAGCCCGAAGGTGCCGTCGCCGATCGCGGTGAGCATGCCGTCGTCGACGATGCGCTCGAGCAGCTGGACCGCCTCGCCGAGCACCTGCCGCGCGCGCGTGGCGATGAATCCGTCGGCGGGTGGGTGGAAGTCCTCGGCGAGGCCGCCCGCGGCGTCCAGCACGTAACGGACGTTCTGCAGCGCGAGGTCGCGGTCGGACAGGAACGGGGTGACCACGGCCTCGGTCATCATGCCGACCAGCAGGATGCCCTGGCCGCTGAGGATGCCGGCGAGGTTGAAGAAGCCGTCGAGCAGGTAGCCGCGGAACACGTCGCCGGTCATGTGCTTGGTCGGCGGCATCCACTTCAGCGGGGCGTCGGGGAACAGCTCGCGGGCGAGCAGCGCGTGGGCGAGCTCCAGCCGGAAGCTGTCGGGCAGCTCGGGGTTGATCTCGAAGGCGTGCCCGAGGCCCAGCTGCCAGTCCGCCAGCCCCGCCTCCTTGGCGAAGAACTCGTTCATCAGCTGGCTCACCGTGACGGTGTGGGCGGCCTCGACGGCGTCGGCGGTGGTGAGGTAGTTGTCCTCGCCGGTGTTGATGATGATGCCGGCGCGGGCGTGCACCTGGCGGGAGAAGCGCTGGTCGACGAAGGTGCGCACGGGGTTGATGTCGCGAAACAAGATCCCGTACATCGAGTCGTTGAGCATCATGTCGAGCCGCTCGAGCCCCGCCAGCGTCGCGATCTCGGGCATGCACAGGCCCGAGGCGTAGTTGGTGAGGCGCACGTAGCGACCGAGCTCCTGGCCCACCTCGTCGAGGGCGGCGCGCATCAGCCGGAAGTTCTCCTGGGTGGCGTAGGTGCCGGCGTACCCCTCCCGCGTGGCGCCCTCGGGCACGTAGTCGAGCAGGCTCTGCCCGGTCGAGCGGATGACGGCGATGATGTCGGCGCCCGCGCGCGCGGCGGCCTGCGCCTGGGGGATGTCCTCGTAGATGTCGCCGGTGGCGACGATGAGGTAGATCCACGGCCGTCGGGGCGGGTCGCCGAGTCGCGTGACCAGCCGCTCGCGCTCGAGCCGCCGCTTGTCGATGGCGCGGACGCCGGACGCCGCGGACCGCCGTGCCAGCGAGGCGGCGCGGGTGGCGTCGCGCCCCTCGGGCAGCCGCAGCGCCACCGACCCCGAGCTCGCGAGCTGGGCGAGGGTGAGCAGGTCGGGTGCCTCGCCGCGCGCGAGCGCGTCCCACACCGGCAGCGCGACGCCGTGCTCGATCCCGACCTGCTCGCGGACGGCGTCGACCAGGTGGTTGACCCACGGGATGCGCTCGACGTCGGCACCCGCGAGCCCGGCGAGGCGCAGCAGCGCCCGCTCGACCGAGACGGTGGTGTGGGTGGCGGCCAGCTCGACGACCGGCGCACCGGCCCTGGCGGCCAGCCGGCGAGCCGCTCGGACGACCTGCGGGTCGAGCTCGAGCAGCGGTGCAGCACGGGACGCCATGCCGCGAGGCTAGCAGCGGGGTGCAGGCCTTCCTGTGATATCGCCTGCCCGCAGGAGGATCTGCGGCACGGTCGAGTCGGGCAACGGCGTGCGGAAGGATGCGACGTCGTGCCCCTGCGGATCGTGCGTGCCCTCCTCACGCTGGTGCTGCGCGTGGTGTGGCGGCCGAGGGTGGAGGGACTCGGGCACGTGCCGAGCACCGGCGCGGTCATCGTCGCCAGCAACCACCTGTCGTTCTTCGACTCGGTCGCCATCCCGCTGGTGGTGCCGCGGCACGTGGTGTTCCTCGCCAAGTCCGACTACTTCGAGGGCACCGACCTGCGCGGCCGGCTGGTGCGTGCCTGGTGCGAGGCGATCGGCGCGGTGCCGGTGCGCCGCGGCACGCACGGCGACGCCATGGCCTCGCTGCAGCAGGCTCTCGAGGTGCTGCGCGAGGGCGGCGCGTTCGGCATCTACCCCGAGGGAACCCGCTCGCGCGACGGCCGGCTCTACCGCGGCCGCAACGGCGTCGCGTGGCTGTCCCTCGCGTCGGGCGCGCCGGTGGTGCCGACCGGGGTGCTCGGCACCGAGGTGGTGCAGCCGGTGGGTGCGCGTCGTCCGCGCGTGGTGCGGTTCACGGTGCGCTTCGCGGCCCCCGTGCTGCCCGAGACCTACGCCGGCCTGCCCGCGGCCCTCGCCCGCCGGCGGCTCACCGACGACGTGATGGACGCCGTCGCGGCCCTCACCGGGCAGCCGCGCAGCCGCGACTACAACGCGGTGCCGCCCTCACCGACGGACTGACGCCTCAGCGACCGTCACCGGTGCGCCTCGCTCCGGGGCGCAGGCCGCCGCGGACGCGCGGCCGCCGCCGGGTGTCGACCCGCAGGAAGGCGACCTGCGCGAGCGCCGCGACGACGAACCCCGCCCGGACCGGCCACGGCGTGAGCGCAGCGGCGACGACGAGGCACACCAGGGCGAGGTAGCGCAGCGGTGACCGGGTGCGCCGGCCCTGCCCACCGGTGCCCATGACGTCCCCTCGCTGCGGTGCCGGCCGGTTCAGCCGAGCGCACCAGCATCATGCACCCGGACGCCGCGCACGACCGTGCGCAGGCACGCGGGCGGGGGCGTGCCCGGAGTGAGGTCCGGCAGCCCCGGCGTGCCGGAGCGGGGGTCGGTCGACCAGGCCTGCAGCCGGTCGTCGGGGGCCTGGACGACGAGGTCGGCGCGCTCCCACACCGCGTAGGTCGCCCGGGACCCGGGCACGAGCACCCCGCCGTCGTCGACGCCGGCCGCGCGCCAGCCGCCGCGGGTGTGGGCGAGGAACGCGGCGCGGGCGCTGGTGCGCCACCGGTCGTCGTGGTGGAAGGCGCTGGCGCCGACCGCTGCCCACGGGGAGAACGGGGTGACGGGAGAGTCGGAGCCGAGGGCCAGGGGCACGCCGGCCGCGGCGAGCGCCGCGAACGGGTTCATCTCGGCGGCCCGGGCGGCGCCCAGCCGTTCGGCGTACAGGCCGTCGGGGCCGCCCCACCAGGCGTCGAAGACCGGCTGCACGCTGGCGTGCACGCCGAGCCTGGCGAGCACCGCGATCGCCGCGGCATCGACCATCTCGACGTGCTCGAGCCGGTGGCGGGCGCGGCGCAGGGGTGCCTCGCCCACCTGGTCGGCGGCGGCGAGCAGGCCGCTGACCACGGCGTCCGCCGCAGCGTCGCCGATGACGTGGAACCCGGCCTGCAGCCCGGCCGCGGTGCAGGCCACGACATGGTCGCGCACCTGGTCGGCGGTCAGGTAGCCGTGGCCGCTCGTGCCGGGGGCGTCGGCGTACGGGTCGCGCAGCGCGGCGGTGCGCGACCCGATCGAACCGTCGGCGCACAGGTCGCCGGCCAGACCGCGCACCGGCACGCCGAGCCGCTCGACGATCGCGCGTGCGGCGGCCTCGTCGGCGGCGAGCTCGCCGCGGTAGGCGACGACGTCCGGGCCGGGCTCGGCGTCGGCGAGCGTCAGCAGCGCCCGCAGGTCGTCGTCGGTGCCGATGTGGGGTGCCGACATCTCGTGCAGCAGCCCGACGCCGGCAGCGGCGGCAGCAGTGCGCGCGCGCCGCTGCAGGTCGGTGCGCTGGCCAGGCGTCAGGCTCGACCGGGTGGCGTCGCGGGCCGCGTGGTGGGCGGCGCGCTCGACCCGACCGTCGACGCTCCACCCCGCAAGGCCCGCCAGCCCGGCAGCGGCGGCGAGGGCGCTGCTGACGACGGCCGAGTGCACGTCGACGCGGGCGAGGTAGACCACTCCCCCGTACGACGCCCGGTCGAGCTCGGCGCGCGTGGGCGGGCGGCCCTCGGGCCAGCCGCGCTCGTCCCAGCCCGAGCCGAGCACCGGGCGGCCGGCGGCGCGGCGGGCCGCGACCTCGACCCGGCGCAGCGCCTCGGCGAGCGACGGGCAGCCGCGCAGGTCGACGCCGGTGAGCGCGAGCCCGGTCTCGGTGGTGTGCACGTGGGCGTCGACGAAGGCGGCCGTCACCAGCGCGCCGCCGAGATCGATCACCGCGTCGGCGCCGGGCGCGTGACCGGCTGCCGCGTCGTCCGACCCGACCCACGCGACGGTGTCGCCGCTCACCAGCATCGCGGTCGCGAACGGGTCGGCCGGGGAGTAGACCGAGCCGCCGCGGTACAGCGTGCTGACGGGTCGCTTCGTGGTCATGGCCGCCAGTCTGGCCGACGACGCGACGCCGGCGGTCGCAGCCACGCGAACGGTCAGCCCTCGTGCACCAGCCGCGCCTCGAGCAGGCCGCGCACCCCGGCGTCCGAGCGCAGCAGGTCGAGCGCGTACGCCGCGTGCCCGGGCACGTAGCCGTTGCCGACGAGCATCGTGACGTCGGCGGCGAGGCCCTCGGCGCCGAGCGCGGCGGCGCTGAACGACGTGGCCATGGAGAAGAAGATCACCGTGCCGCCGTCGGCGGCGGCGAGCACGGCGCCGTGCTCGCAGCCGGGCACGTCGACGCACACGACCGTGATGTCGGCGGCGCCACCGAGCGCCCCCTCGACCGCCGCGGCGAGCGCCACCGGGTCACGCGCGTCGGCGAGGGCGACCTCGTCCGCGAGGCCCGCTGCCGCCAGGGCAGCCGCCTCGCGCTCTACCGGCACCACGCCGGCGGTGCGCGCCGCCCCCTCGCGCCGCGCCGCGGCCAGCGACAGCGAGCCCGACTTGCCCGCGCCACCGATGACGGCGACGGACGGCGCCCGGCCGGCGCCGACGTACTGCCGGACGACGCGGGCCACCAGGGCGGGGGCGCCGCAGACGTCCATGACCATCAGGGCGAGGCCCGGCGGCAGGTCGTCCGGCAGCGTGGCGACGATCGAGCGGCCGAACACGATCGCGTGGCCGGCTGCCGGCACCTGCTCGCCGAGGCCGTCCCAGCGCGCCAGGCCGTCGCTGATGGCCAGCGGCGTCAGCGACAGCGAGACCAGCGTCGCGACCCGGTCGCCGACCGCCAGGCCGAGCGGGCTGTCGGGGCCGACCTCGTCGACGGTGCCGATGAGCATGCCGCCGCTGCCGGTCACCGGGTTCTGCATCTTGCCGCGCTCGGCGACGATGTCGAGCACCCGCGCACGCATGGCCTCACCGTCGACCGAGCCGTCAGCCTGGGTGCAGGCCGTGGCGAGCTGCCGGTAGGACGCGGCGTCGAGGTTGAGGGTCTGCACAGCGATCCGCACCTCGTCCGGCCAGAGGTCAGGGCGGGCGTCGAGCCGTCGTGCCGCCTGCGGCAGCACGCCGGCCGGCTCGATGACACGGTGCAGGCCGATCGGTGACGAGGTCACGACTTCCTCCGTAGGCGCGGATCGGACGTAGATTCGGCCGTGAGCGACGGCTTCGGCCGGACGACGTCCCGTATGGTGCCAGGTGTGAGCCAGCAGATCGAGCAGCCCTACGCCTACCGTCGCCGCCTGCTCGTCGAGCCCGACTGGGCCCGGCTGCCCGGGTGGCGCGACGTCACGGCCGAGCAGTGGGCGAGCGCGCAGTGGCAGCGCGCCAGCTGCGTCAAGAACGTCCGCCAGCTGCGCGAGCTCATGGGTGACCTGCTCGAGGACCGCTTCTACGCCGACCTCGAGCGCGACCAGGCCGAGCGGGCGACGATGTCGATGCTGGTGCCGCCGCAGATGATGAACACGATGGTGCCGGCGTCCGGTGTGCTCGACGACGGCGTGATGCCCGCCGCCGGCCACGACTTCACCGAGGCGTTCTACGCCGACCCGGTGCGGCGCTACATGCTGCCGGTGTTCTCCGACCGTCGCACCGACTGGCCGAGCCACCCGTTCGCGACGCGCGACTCGCTGCACGAGCACGACATGTGGGTGGCCGAGGGACTGACGCACCGCTACCCCACCAAGGTGCTCGCCGAGCTGCTGCCCACCTGTCCGCAGTACTGCGGCCACTGCACGCGCATGGACCTCGTCGGCAACTCCACGCCCACCGTGCCGAAGCTGAGGTTCGACCTCAAGCCGGTCGACCGCTACGACGCGATGCTGGCCTACCTGCGGCGCACGCCGTCGGTGCGCGACGTCGTCGTGAGCGGCGGTGACGTCGCCAACATGCCGTGGAAGAACCTCGAGGCCTTCCTGCTGCGACTGCTCGAGGTCGAGAACGTCCGCGACATCCGGCTCGCCACCAAGGCGCTGATGGGGCTGCCGCAGCACTGGCTGGCCCCCGACGTGGTCGACGGCGTGGGGAGGGTGGCAGCGGTCGCGCGCTCGCGCGGGGTCTCGCTCGCCGTCCACACCCACGTCAACCACGCCCAGTCGCTCACGCCCGCTGTGGCCGCAGCCGCCCGGGCGATGCTCGACGCCGGTGTGCGCGACGTCCGCAACCAGGGTGTGCTGATGCGCGGGGTCAACGACAGCAGCAAGGCGCTGCTCGACCTGTGCTTCGGGCTGCAGGACGAGGCGTCGATCACGCCGTACTACTTCTACCTGTGCGACATGATCCCGTTCAGTGAGCACTGGCGGCTGTCGCTGGCCGAGGCCCAGCACCTGCAGCACGCGATCATGGGCTACCTGCCGGGCTTCGCGACGCCACGCATCGTGTGCGACGTGCCGTTCGTCGGCAAGCGCTGGGTGCACCAGGTGCACACCTACGACACCGAGCGCGGCATGTCGTACTGGACGAAGAACTACCGCACCTCCATCGAGGGCGCGGACGAAGCGCTCAGCCGCGAGTTCGTCTACCACGACCCGATCCACACCCTGCCCGAGGCTGGGCAGGCGTGGTGGCGAGAGCACGGCGGCCTCAGCGGCGACCAGCAGCAGGCCGCCTTCGACCAGGCCGCCGCGAGCCGTGAGGCCGCCGCCGCGATGGTCTGACCGTGAGGTCGAGCCTCAGACAGCGGGTGGGCGCGCCTCGTACGGGGTTGACAGCACCACGGACGTCCGGGTCGCGACGTTGGCGGCAGCGCGGATCCGGGCGAGCAGCTCCTCCAGTCGGCCGGGCGTCTCGACCCGCACCTTGAGCACGTAGGACTCCTCGCCGGCGACGCTGTGGCACGCCTCGATCTCGCTCAGGTGCGACAGCTTGTCCGGCGCGTCGTCGGGCGAGGCGGGGTCGAGCGGGGTGATCGAGATGAACGCCGTCAGCGGCAGCCCGAGAGCGTCGGTCGAGACCGTCGCCACGTAGCCGGTGATGACCCCACGCTGCTCCAGGCGCCGCACCCGCTGGTGCACCGCGGAGGTCGACAGGCCTGTCGCCTTCGCGAGGTCGGTGTAGCTCATCCGCCCGTCACGGGTCAGCAGGCGCAGGATCTGCCGGTCGATGTCCTCCATCGGCGGCACTCTACGGCGTGCCCCGGGCGGCCGGGTGACCGTCCTGCCAGCATGATCGCGTGCTCATGCTGCTGGACTCCGCGTCGCTGTACTTCCGGGCCTACTACGGGGTTCCCGAGTCGGTGGTCGCCCCTGACGGGACGCCGGTCAACGCCGTCCGCGGGTTCCTGGACATGGTGGCGACGCTGGTCACGACCTACCGGCCCACCGAGCTCGTGGCGTGCTGGGACGACGACTGGCGGCCGGCGTTCCGCGTGAGCGCGCTGCCGTCGTACAAGCAGCACCGGCTGACGCCCGACGGCCTGGGTGAGGAGACGCCCGACACCCTGGCGCCGCAGGTGCCGGTCATCGTCGACGTGCTCGCGGCGCTCGGCATCGCCCGGCTCGGGCACCCGGGCTTCGAGGCCGACGACGTCATGGCGACCCTCGCCGAGCGCGCCGCCTCGGCAGGTCGTGGCGTCGACGTCGTGACCGGCGACCGCGACCTGTTCCAGCTGGTCGACGACGCCCGCTCCGTGCGAGTGCTCTACACCGGCAAGGGGGTGCGCAACATGCAGCTGGTCGACCAGGCGTTCCTGCGCAGCAAGTACGACGTCGACAGCGGCCGCGGCTACGGCGAGATGGCCGTGCTGCGCGGCGACCCCAGCGACGGGCTCCCCGGTGTCGCGGGCATCGGCGAGAAGACCGCCGTCGGGTTGCTGCGCCGGTACGGCGGCCTCGCCGGGCTCATGAGCGCGCTCGACGCGGGCGACCCCGGCATGAGCTCCGCCCAGCGTGCGAGGCTCGAGGCGGCCCGCGACTACCTCGCCGTCGCCCCCACGGTCGTCGAGGTCGTCCGCGACATCCCGCTGCCCGACGTCGACGACGCGCTGCCCACCGCGCCCGCCGACGTCCAGGCACTGGCCGAGCTGGCCGACCGCTGGGGCCTGCGCACCAGCGTCAACCGCGTCCTGGCCGCCCTCCCAGCCCGCCCCGCCCCGGCGTGATCATGCCATCCGGGCCCGCCCACCCCGGCGTGATCACCGCCAGCGAGCCGGGATCGCATGATCACGGTGGGGGTGGGACCGCAGCTGAGCCGGGATCGCATGATCACGGCGGGGCGGTCAGGCGACGCTGGAGTAGGCGACGACGCCGCGGAGCACCTTGTCGACGGCGTCGGAGGCCGCGCGGCGCAGGGCCGGGTCGTCGCTGGCGTCGTGCACCTGGCCGAGCAGGTCGACCAGCTGCTTGCACCGGCGGACGAAGTCGCCGGCCGCCAGGTCGGTGTCGCGCAGCACCGAGTCCAGGCCGTGGCCGCGGGCCCAGCGGTGCATCGCCCAGGCGAGGCTGACGTCGGGCTGGCGCTGGGTCGACAGGTGGTGCCGGCCTTCCTGGTCCTCCAGCTCGGCCCACAGCCGCAGCGTGCGGTCGAGCGCCTCACCGACCGGGCCGCTGGGCACGCGCGGGGTGCCGCCGTCGTCGCGACGCGCCTCGTGCACCAGCGCCGACAGGCACGCGGCGAGGGCCGGGCCGTCCAGCCCCTTCCACACCCCGGCGCGCAGGCACTCCGCGGTGAGCAGGTCGAGCTCGGTGTAGAGCCGGCGCAGCCGCTCGCCGTCGCGTGTCACCTGGGTGCGACCGTCGACGGTGCGCAGGTACCCGAGGTCGCTCAGCACGTCGCACACGCGGTCGAAGGTGCGGGCCACGGTGTTGGTGCGCCCCTCGATGCGACCGGTGAGCTGGTCGGTCTCTCGCCGCAGCCGCCACCAGCGCTCGCTCCACCGGGCGTGGTCCTCGCGCTCGGAGCACCCGTGGCACGGGTGCGAGCGCATCCGGCGCCGCAGGTCGAGCAGCTCGGCGTCGTCCACCAAGCCACCGCGCCCCCCCGGACGCCGGACGGGCGCGTCGACGTCCGGCAGCGCATTGCGCAGCGTGGAGGCGAGGTCGCGGCGCGACTGCGGGTTGCGGGCGTTGAAGCCGCGCGGCACGCGCACGCGGGTGACCGCCTCGACAGGGGCCGGCACGTCGACCACCGACAGCCGCCGCACCTGCCGGTCGGCGGTGAGCACCACCGGGCGCGGCCCGTCCATGCCGGTCGAGGCGTCCGCCTCCAGCACCACGGCGTAGCCCGCGCGACGACCGGCGGGCACGGCGATCACGTCGCCGATCCGCAGCTTCTCCAGGCTCTGGGCCGCCTCGGCGCGCTGGTCGCCCTGTCGCCGTCGCGACAGCTGGGCCTCGCGGTCCTTGATCGCGAGGCGGATGCCGGCGTACTCCGCGAAGTCCCCGAGGTGGCACGTCATCGCCGTGGCGTAGCCGTCGAGCGCCTCCTCGTGCTTTCGCACCTGCTTGGCCAGCCCGACGACGGCCCGGTCGGCCTGGAACTGCGCGAACGAGGTCTCGAGCACCTCGCGGGCGCGCTCGCGGCCGACCTGCGCCACCAGGTTGACGGCCATGTTGTACGTCGGCCGAAAGCTCGAGCGCAGCGGGTACGTTCGCGTCGACGCGAGGCCGGCCACCGCCCGTGGGTCGAGGCCGGGCGACCACAGCACGACCGCGTGCCCCTCGACGTCGATGCCCCGGCGACCCGCACGACCGGTCAGCTGGGTGTACTCCCCCGGCGTCACGTCGGCGTGGGTCTCCCCGTTCCACTTCACGAGCTTCTCGAGGACGACGCTGCGGGCCGGCATGTTGATGCCGAGAGCGAGGGTCTCGGTGGCGAACACGCAGCGCACCAGCCCGCGCGCGAACAGCTGCTCGACGACCTCCTTGAAGCTGGCGAGCATGCCGGCGTGGTGCGCCGCGATGCCGCGCGAGAGCCCGTCCAGCCACTCCCAGTAACCCAGGACGTCCAGGTCCTCGGGCGGGACGTCGGCCGTGCGCTGCTCGGCGAAGGCCCGGATCTCGAGGGCCTCGGCGGGAGTCGTCAGGCGAAGCCCCGCGAGCAGGCACTGGCGCACCGCCTGGTCGCAGCCGGCGCGGCTGAAGACGAAGGTGATGGCGGGCAGCAGCCCCGCGGCGTCCAGCCGCTCGACCACCTCGGGCCGCCTCGGCACGCCCCGGCCCGGCACGCCGCGCTGCGGCGGCCCGCCCCGGCCGCGCCGCGGACCGCCGCGGCCGCGGTCCATGCGCTCCCGGCGCTGCTCGTCGCGCGCGAGGTCGAGCAGCTCGGGGTTGACGTCGGCGCGCCCCGCCCCGGAGTCGACGAACAGGTCGAGCAGCCGGCTGCCCACCGCCACGTGCTGGTAGAGCGGCACCGGCCGGTGCTCCTCGACGACCACCTCGGTGTCGCCGCGAACGGTGTCGAGCCACGCGCCGAACTCCTCGGCGTTGCTCACGGTCGCCGACAGCGACACGACACGCACGTCGTCGGCGAGGTGGATGATGACCTCCTCCCACACCGCCCCGCGGAACCGGTCAGCCAGGTAGTGCACCTCGTCCATGACGACGTAGCCGAGGCCGCGCAGCGTCGGGGAGCCGCTGTAGAGCATGTTGCGCAGCACCTCGGTGGTCATCACGACCACGGGCGCCTCGCCGTTGACCGTCGTGTCGCCGGTCAGCAGCCCGACGTTCTCGGCGCCGTGCCGGGCGACCAGCTCGCCGTACTTCTGGTTCGACAGCGCCTTGATCGGGGTCGTGTAGAACGCCTTCTGGCCCGCCGCCAGCGCCAGGTGCACGGCGAACTCACCCACCACGGTCTTGCCCGCGCCGGTGGGCGCCGCGACCAGCACGCCATGGCCGCTCTCCAGCGCCTCGCAGGCGCGCACCTGGAAGTCGTCGAGCTCGAACCCGAGGCCGGAGCGGAAGCGGAACAGCTGGGACTTCTCGGCAGCCGCGCGCTGCCGCGCCCGTGCGTACCTCTCGGCGGGCGAGGACATGCCCGCAGGTTACGTCAGCGCCGCAGCCGCGGCACCGTGGGCCGGCACCAGCACCTCCAGGGCGCCCGGCACGACCTCGACCTCGATCGGCAGCGGGCCGAGCCGCTCGCCGTCCGCGTAGGCCACGACGCCCGGCGTCGACAGCCGCACCCGTCGGGCGCGCTTGATCGTCACCGCGGGATGGGTGACGTGGGTGCCCTTGAACACCCTCGGGAACACGGCGAGCAGGCGTGGCACCGACACCGGGCCGACGACCAGCACGTCGAGCAGCCCGTCGTCGAACAGGGCGTCCGGGGTGATGCGCATGCCGCCGCCGTACGACGGCCCGTTGCCGACCGCCACCAGCACCGCGTCGGTCGTCCACGGGACGCCGTCGAGCTCGAGCTCGTAGGGCAGCGGCGCGAACGTCGGCAGCTCGAAGGCGACCGCGAGGTTGTAGCGCATCCGACCGCGCGGCCATCGCCAGGTGTTGGCCCGCTCGTTCACGACGGCGTCGAAGCCACCGCAGAGCACGCCGACGTACCAGCGGGGCGGGCCGGGGCCGACCACGCGCACCGCGTCGATGCGCCGGCGCCGGGCGGTGTGGACCACGTCGGCCGCGGCGCGGGCGTCCAGCAGCGGCAGGCCGAGCGCGGTCGCGGTGTCGTTGCCGGTGCCGGCGGCGACCACCGCCAGCGCGGTGCCGGTTCCAACGACGGCGTTGACGCCGAGGTGGACCATGCCGTCGCCGCCCACGACCACGAGCGTGTCGATCCCCGAGGCGACGGCCGCCACCGAGCGGTCGAGCGCCTCGGCAGCCGACTCGCCGGACAGGCTAACGACCTCGTGGCCGGCGGCTCGCAGCAGCGCGCCCGCGTCAGCGCCCAGCACCCGACCGCGGCCCTTGCCGGCGGTGGGGTTGACGACGAGGCCGATGCGTCGGGCTGTGCTCACGCCGCCTGACGGTAGCGGGTGGCGCGAACGCTCAGAGCGGGCTGGCCACGTCGTCGGGGAGGGACTCGAGGTCGAGCCCGCGGCGGGCCTTGCGCCGGTCGGCGAGCAAGCAGATGCCGATCGCCACCGCGAACAGCAGGCACATGGACAACGCCAGCAGGCACATGGACGTCGCCTCGGGCGTGGGGGTCGCGACCGCGGCGAACAGGAAGCAGGCGAACACCATGATGCGCCAGTGCTGCAGCAGCACCCGGCCGGGCAGCAGGCCGACCAGGTTGAGCGACACCAGGACGACCGGCACCACGAACGCCAGGCCGAAGGCCAGCACGATGCGCGTCACGAACGAGAAGTACGTCGGCGCGTCGATGATCGCCGAGCCACCGTCGGGGATGAACTCGAAGAGGAACTCGACGGCCTTGGGAAGCACCCACCAGGCCATGAGCGCACCGCCGCAGAACAGCGGCGTGGCGACGCCGACGAAGGCGAAGGCGCTGCGGCGCTCCTTGCGGGTGAGTCCGGGGGTGATGAACGCCCACAGCTGGTACAGCCAGATCGGGGCGGCCAGGAAGATCCCGATCACGATCGCCGACTGCACCTGCAGGTTGAAGGCGAGCGTGGGCTGGCCGAAGTTGATCGCGGCCAAGGGGCCGTCGCTCTCGTCCGCGATCTTCCTGACCGGCGCGACGGCCGCTCTGAACAGCGGCGGGTAGGCGTACCAACCGCCGATGGCGCCGAGGCCGATGGCCAGAGCGGACCGCGTGAAGCGCTTGCGCAGCTCAGCCAGATGGGCGCGCAACGGCATGCGCCCCTCGGGGTCATGCCGGCTCTTGCGCCGCGGTGCGGTGATCGCCATCGGTCAGCGGGTGGCGGGCGTCAGCGGGTACGGTCAGAGACCCGCGGCGCGGCGCTCGTCCGGGGTGAGGACGTGCTCCGGTGCCCGGACGGGGGGGACCGGGCTGCCGACGACGCGACCCTCCAGCGGCCCGACGTGGGCGGCCGGGGTGGCGCCGGAGGAGACGTCGGCGGGCTTGTCGTCGTCGCGCATCTCCTTCATCTCCGACTTGAAGATGCGCAGCGAGCGGGCGAGGCCCCGCGAGGCCTCGGGAAGCTTCTTGCCGCCGAACAGCACGAGAATGACCAGCGCCACGATGATCAGGTGACTCGGTTCTCTCAGAAAGCCCACGGTCGCAACCCCTTCGGTCGACGCAGTCTGGCGACTGACGCTGTTCCGAGCAGCCTACGCCCGTCGGCGCCCGGGGCGAAGAGGACGGGAGATGAACGGCTGGGCGTCGGGGCCGCCGGGCGCGTCGGGGTCGAGGAAGACCGAGGTCGTCGCGGCACCCGGGGGGGCGTCGGCGGGTGCGGTCAAGGCGTCGCCGGCCCGGCTCGCGCTCTCGCCCACGGTCCTGCCGAGGGCGATGGCCTGCCTGACCAGGCGCCAGACGAGCGCGCCGATGACGAGGACCGCGCCGACGACCAGCAGCGCCCACACCAGGATCCACCACACGCCCGCCAGCGTAGCGGCGGCTGCGGTGACGGCGGCCTGAGCGACCACACCGACGCACAGCGGCGGTCCTGCGTCGGCTCGTGCTCAGCGCCGACACGGACTGACGTTGGCGCATGTTCGTGTGGCGGTTCGACGCCCCGATCGCCGCCCCGATGGTGGCGTGGACGTCGACGACCGCCTCACGCTCGAGGGCGGCCGAGACGCCTCAGGAGGCGATGCGGGTGGTGCCGGGGCGCAGCGAGGTGAGGGCGGCCATCAGGTCGTCGGTCTGCCCCAGCTGCAGCGCGAAGTCGAGCACGTCGTCGTAGCTGACGGCCGCACCCTCGTGGTCCTCCAGCGCCTCGGCCGGCACGGCCCAGTGCTCGATCGGGACGCCGCCGGTGCGCAGCAGCGAGATGACGTCCTTGCCGGCGGGCTTGCGGATCTCGTCGGTGCAGGTGTGGCACGTGAACGCGTAGTACGACCAGTCGGCCACGGTGCACACGACCAGACGGACCTGCGCCGGCGTCAGCTCGACGTCCCCGCAGCACGGGCACGACGCCTTGATGGTGGTCATCTCCGGTCCCTTCATGGGTTCCGGCGAGACCGCTCTCGGCCCGCCGTTTGCTCTCCAGAACACGTTCGGCACGGGTGGTCGGGACCTTTACCCCCGCGCCGGACGGTACGCCGACAGAGCGGCCCTGGCGGCCCGCGTGACGTCGTCCGCCAGTGACGGCGGGTCGACGACGGCCGCCTGGCCGCCCAGCCGCAGCACCAGCTGGCGCAGCCACGCGGTGTCGGCCGTGCGCAGGCGCACCAGCAGCGAACCGTCATCGAGGTCGTCGACGGACTCGACCGGGTAGTAGTCGACGACCCACCGGGCCGGCGGCGCGACGCGCAGGGTCACCAGCACGTCGTCCGGTCCGGGCGCGAAGACGCCGGCGTCCAGGTCGCGCGAGCGCGCCTGCGGCGGGGGGACGCCGGCCACGTCGAGCACCCGGACGTCGACCACGCGGTCGAGCCGGAACATGCGCACCGCTTCGACCCGGTGGCACCAGGCCTCGAGGTACCAGTGCCCGTCGAGGTGCAGCAGCCGCATCGGGTCGACGTCGCGCTCGGTGGTCTCGTCGCGGTGGGGCACGAGGTAGCCGAGGTGCAGCCGCCGGCGCCGGCGCAGCGCCTCCTCGCAGGCCGAGGTGACGGCGGGGTCGACGTGGCTGGGCAGGTCGACGCGCACGGAGTCGACCGTGGCGGCGGCGGCCCCCGCGGCGCTCTCGAGCTTGGCGAGGGCCCGGGTGACCGCGTCACGGTCGCCGAGGCCGGGCACGTCGGCCAGGGCGCGCAGCCCGACGATCAGGGCGAGGGCCTCGTCGACGGCCAGCCGCAGCGGCCGCGAGATGGCGTCGGCGTTGCCGAGGTAGACCACGCCCTCCTCCCAGTCGGCCTCGATGAGGTCGTCGGGCATGTGGCCGGGCAGCCCGCAGACGAACAGCAGCTCGAGGTCCTTGACCAGCTGCTTCTCACCGATGCCGAACTCGGCGGCGGCGTCGGCGAGCGGCACCCCCTGGTGGGCGAGCAGCCACGGCACCATCGCGAGCAGCCGTGACAGCCGCTCGGTGGAGGTCTCGCTCACGCGGCCGCTCCCGCGGCGGCCAGCACGGCCTCCAGGCGGCGCACGACGGCGTCGCGCAGCTGCGGCGGCTCGATCGCGACGACGGCGTCGGCGGAGGCGACGAGCTCGTGGGCGAGCGTCTCCACGTCGTCGTAGTCGAGCAGCACCTCGTCGAAGCCCTCCGGTGCGTGCTCGGGCCGGACGGCGCGCGCCCGCCGACGCAGCAGCTGGCCGGCGCCCTCGCGCACCTGCAGCCGGGCGGTCCCCCGCTCGGGCTCGCCGGCGGTCTGCTCGAGCACCACCGCGGCGGCACCGGCGGGGACGTCGTACGAGCCGGCCTCGCCGACCGGTCGCACGTCGCCCTCGACGCGGGAGAGCCGGAACAGCCGGGGGGCGTCGCGGTCGCGGTCGTGGGCGGCGAGGTACCAGCGGCCGTGCCAGCTGGTGACCGCCCACGGCTCGACCGTGCGCCGCGCGACCTCGCCGTTGCGGGCGGTGCGGTAGGTGAACGACACGGGCACGCGGTCGCGCACCGCCGCCCACAGCGCCTCGAACGCCGGCTCGGCGGTCAGCACGCGCGGCTCGAGACCGATGAGCGACTCGGCGTCGCGCGGGGCACCGAGCGCGGACAGCTTGGTGAGGGCGCGCGCGGCGGGGCCGGCGAGGCTCGCCTGCTGCCACACCCGCGAGGCGAGCCCGACGACCGCGAGCTCGTCGGGCTCGAGGTGGACGTCGGGCAGCGCGTAGGCGTCGCGGTCGACGCGGTAGCCCTGGTCGTCGTCGAAGTAGGCGTCCTGCGAGGTCGTCACGACCGGGATGCCGAGCTCGCGCAGCTCGTCCTTGTCGCGCTCGAACATGCGCTCGAACGCCTCCGAGGAGAGCGTCGAGGCGCCCGTCGAGGCGTACTGCGGCACGGCCTGCCGGATCTGGTTCTTGGTCAGCGGCCGACGGGTGCTGAGCAGGCAGATCACCAGGTTCAGCAGCCGCTCGGTCTTGGCGTTGGACATCGTCCCTCCTGGTCCCGGACGCTACCCGAACCGGACGCACCGCCCGTGCGTAGGCTCGCCGCGTGGACAGCCCTCCCCCGCCCGGCCCGGCTCCGGCGGTCCGCTGGCGGTCGGGCACCGTGACGGCCCTCGGACGACGGTGGCGGGGCGCCGTCGAGCTGTCCGTCGAGGTGGTCGAGGAGGGCGAACCCGTGGCGCTGCGGGCGCTGGCCCACCCGCCGCTGGTCGGCGAGCCGCGGGTCGGCGACCGCGTGCTGGTCACGGTGGGCGCGCTGCGCCGTGGCCTCGGCACCGGCGGCTACGCCCTCGTCGCGGCGCTGCCCGACCGGCTGCCCGCCGACCCGCCGCAGGCGCCCGGTCACCTCGTCAAGGCGCGCTACACGCCGCTGCAGCCGCTCGTGCTCGGCGCCGACGAGCAGGAGTCGCCCCACCACGAGCTGCTGCGCGACGCCGACGACCTGGCGGGCATGCCGGTGGTGACCGCCGACCTGCACTCCTCGCTGCCGGCGGTCGTGGCCGGCGTCCGGCTGGTGGCGCCGGGTGTCCGCGTGGCCTACGTCATGACCGACGGCGGGGCGCTGGCCGCCTGGTTCTCCCGCAGCCTCGCCGGCCTGCGCGACGCCGGCTGGCTGGTCGGCTCGGTGACAGTCGGGCAGGCGTACGGCGGCGACCTCGAGGCCGTGACCGTGCACACCGGCCTGCTGGCCGCGCGCCACGTGCTCGGCGCGGACGTCGCCGTCGTGGCGCAGGGCCCGGGCAACCTCGGCACCGGCACCCGGTGGGGCTTCTCCGGCGTGGCCGTCGGCGAGGCGGTGAACGCGGCGGCCGTGCTGGGTGGCCGTCCGGTCGGCGTGCTCCGACTGTCGCAGGCCGACGAGCGCGAGCGGCACCGTGGCGTGTCGCACCACAGCGTCACGGCGTACGGGCGGGTGGCGCTGGCGCCCGCCGACCTCGTGGTGCCCGACCTGCCGGGTGCCTTCGGCGACCAGGTGCGCGCCCAGGCCGCGGCGCTCAGCGCACGCCACCGACTGGTGCGCGTGCCGCTCGACGGGCTCGCCGGGGCGCTCGCCACGAGCCCGGTCGCGCTGTCGACCATGGGCCGCGGCCTGGGCGACGACCCCTCGGCGTTCCTCGCGGCCGCCGCGGCCGGGGTGCACGCAGCCCGCCTGCTGGACGGCTGACCGCACGACGACGGGGCGGCACCCGCGCGGGTGCCGCCCCGGTCAGGGTCGTGCGAGGTCGGTCAGCTCACGCCGACGAGGTCGACGACGAAGATCAGCGTCTCGCCGCCCTTGATGGCGCCGCCGGCGCCGCGGTCGCCGTACCCGAGGTGCGGCGGGATGGTGATGCGCCGGCGGCCGCCGACCTTCATGCCCTGGATGCCCTGGTCCCAGCCGGCGATGACCTGGCCGGCGCCGAGCCGGAACGACAGCGGCTCGCCGCGGTTCCAGGAGGCGTCGAACTCCTCGCCGGTGGAGTGGGCGACGCCCACGTAGTGGGCGAGCACGGTCGTGCCGGCGACGGCCTCGGGGCCGTCGCCCTCGATCTCGTCGACGAGGACGAGCTCGGTGGGCGCGGTGTCGCCGGGGAACTCGATCTCGGGCTTGGTGCGGTCGATCGCCATGTCGGGCCTCTCGGGTCGGTGTCGGGGACGGTCAGCTGGCGGCGAGGATGTCGACGACGAAGACGAGCGTGTCGGTGCCCTTGATGCCGGCCTGGGGCTGGCCGGCGGTGCCGTAGCCCTCGGCCGGGGGCAGCACCAGCAGCACGCGGCTGCCGACGGTCTGGCCGACGATGCCCTTGTCGAACCCGGGGACGAGCTGGCCGACTCCGATGGGCACGTTGAGCGGCTGGCCGCCCTCCTTGAACGAGGTGTCGAAGACCTTGCCGGTGGAGTAGAGCGCGCCGACGTAGTTGGCCGTCAGCGTCTGGCCGGCGGTCACCTTCGCGCCCTTGCCCTGGATCAGGGGCTGGATCACGAGCGAGGTCGGCGCCGGCGTCTTGGGCACGGCGATGGTCGGCACGCCGGCCTTCTCGGTCACGGTGGGCAGACCCGCCTTCGGCGTCACCGGAGTGCCTTCGGGCTTGGTCAGCGCGGGGGCGGGCGTGACGGCCTTGACGATGTCGAGCACGAAGATCAGCGAGTCGCTGGGGCCGAAGCCGAGCTGCTGGTTCCCCTGGCCGCCTGCGAAGCCTTCCGCCGGCGAGATGCCGAGCAGCTCGCGGGTGCCGACCTTCTGGCCGATGAGCCCGTTGGCGAGGCCCGGCAGCAGCTGGCCCGGGTCGGCCAGGAACGTGGCGTCGGTCTTGCCGAACGTGGTGTCGGCCTCCTTGCCGTCCTTGCCGTTCAGCAGCACGTACTTGACGGTGACCTTCTGGCCCTTGGTCACCGTGGCGCCGGTGCCGGGGGTGATCACGCGCACGCCGGACGTCGACAGCTGGGTGGGCTTCGCGGCGAGCGTCACGGTGGGCTTGGCGCCCGCGGCACCGGCGACCTTGACGTCGGCCAGGGCCTGGTCGAACGGCACGCCCGGAGCTGCGGTCGCGGCCGAGGCCGTGCCCGACGCGGTGGCGGACGCCGAGCCGGAGGCCGAGGCTGACGGCGTCGCACCACCGACCGGGGTCGACCCCTCGCTGGCGCAGCCGGCGACCAGCAGCACGGGGACGGCGAGCACCGCGGCGAGGCGCGGGAGATGAGGGCGCACGAAGAGAGACCTTTGCTGGGAATCCGGGGACGTCCTAGCCTAACCCGCGGGGCTGGGAGCACCCTGGGCGCCGCCTGGAGCAGCGGACGCCCACACCTCGCGCGCCCTCACATGCCGGCGATGAGCCGGTCGACCCGCTCGTCGACCGCCGCGAAGGGGTCCTTGCACAGCACGGTGCGCTGGGCCTGGTCGTTCAGCTTCAGGTGCACCCAGTCGACGGTGAAGTCGCGACGCTTGTCCTGCGCCGCGCGCACGAAGTCGCCACGAAGCTTGGCGCGGGTCGTCTGCGGCGGCACGCTCTTGGCCTCGAAGATCTCGAGGTCGCCCGCGACCCGCTCGACCTGACCGCTGCGCTGCAGCAGGTAGTAGAGCCCGCGGCGGCGGTGGATGTCGTGGTAGGCGAGGTCGAGCTGGGCGATGCGCGGGCTGCTGAGCTCGAGGTTGTGCTTGGCGCGGTAGCGCTCGATGAGCCGCTTCTTGATCACCCAGTCGATCTCGCGGTCGACCAGCGACAGGTCGCCCGTCTCGATCGCGCGCAGGGTGCGACCCCACAGCTCGAGGACCGCCTTGTGAGCCGGCGTCGCGGTGCCGCGCTGGTCGACGAACTCGACGGCGCGCTCGTAGTACTCGGTCTGGATCTGCAGCGCCGACATCTCGCGGCCGTTCGCGAGCCGCACCGGCCGGCGTCCGGTGATGTCGTGGCTGATCTCGCGGATGGCGCGGATCGGGTTCTCGAGCGACAGGTCGCGCATGACGACCCCCGCCTCGATCATCTGCAGCACCAGGTCGGCCGACCCGACCTTGAGCATCGTCGTGGTCTCGCTCATGTTGGAGTCGCCGACGATCACGTGCAGCCGCCGGTGCTTCTCGGCGTCCGCGTGCGGCTCGTCGCGGGTGTTGATGATGGGGCGCGAGCGGGTGGTGGCGCTCGAGACGCCCTCCCAGATGTGGTCGGCGCGCTGGCTGACGCAGTAGACGGCACCCCGCGGGGTCTGCATGATCTTGCCTGCGCCGCAGACGACCTGGCGGCTGACGAAGAACGGGATCAGCACGTCCGACAGCCGCTGGAAGTCGCCGTGCCGGGGCACGAGGTAGTTCTCGTGGCAGCCGTAGGAGTTGCCGGCCGAGTCGGTGTTGTTCTTGAACAGGTAGACGTCACCGGCGATCCCCTCGTCGGCCAGCCGCGCCTGGGCGTCGGCGACCAGGCCCTCGAGGATGCGCTCGCCGGCCTTGTCGTGGACGACGACCTGCCGCACGTCGTCGCACTCGGGGGTCGCGTACTCGGGGTGCGAGCCGACGTCGAGGTAGAGCCGCGCGCCGTTGCGCAAGAACACGTTGCTCGACCTGCCCCAGCTCACGACCCGCCGGAACAGGTAGCGCGCCACCTCGTCGGGGCTGAGCCGGCGCTGCCCCTCGAACGTGCAGGTGACGCCGTACTCGTTCTCGATGCCGAAGATCCGCCGCTCCATGCCGCTCCCTCGCCGGTAGCCGATCTCCAGCCTACGTCCGAGTGCCGCCCTCGCGCTGGCGGCGCACCACCCTGCGTCGGGCCGCCGTCACGCCTCGCGGCGCATCACCTGCAGCGGCACCCCGCGGTCGTCGGTGCGGCGCTCGAGCTCGGCGTAGCCGAGGCGGTGGTAGAAGGCGATGTTGGCTCCCGAGCGGCCGCCGGTGAACAGGTCGAGACGGGTGACGCCCCGGCCCTCGGCCAGCTCGTGCAGGGCCCTCATCAGCCGCGAGCCGATGCCGGCGCCCTGCACGTCGGGGGCGACCGCGACGCGAGACACCTGACCGGGCCGGCCGGCGTCCCCGTGGGGCGGCGGCAGGTGGAGGCGCGCGGCACCGACGAGCCGGCCCGCACGCCCGGCGGAGCCGTCCGCGCCCACCTCGGCCACCAGCACCACCGCGAGCGCGTCGGCGATCACCGCCCGCACCTGCTCCAGGGTCTCGCGCAGCGGCGGCAGCATCGGGTCGCCGTACTCCTGGGCCTCGCTGACGAAGGCGGCGCGCTGCAGCGTCAGCAGCTCACCGGCGTCGGCGTCGACCGCCGCGCGCAGCCGCAGGTCCGGGGACGTCCTCACGCGGGCACCGTACGTCGTCCGCCCTCAGCGGAAGGGCATGGCCGCGCCGGCCGGCGGCTGGTGGGGTGGTGCCATGGGACGCGTGCTGGTGCTCGGCGGGACGGCGTGGCTGGGGCGCGAGGTCGCGAGGGCGGCCCTGTCACGGGGCGAGGAGGTGGTGTGCCTGGCGCGGGGCGAGGCGGGCGACGTCGCTGACGGCGCCCGGCTCGTGAGGGCTGACCGGGCCGCGCCGGGAGCCTACGACGCGGTGTCGGGCCAGGACTGGGACGAGGTGGTCGACGTCTCGTGGCAGCCCGCGCTGGTGCGCTCGGCGGTCGCGGCGCTCGGCGAGCGGGCGCGGCACTGGACGTACGTGTCGTCCTGCTCGGTCTACGCCGAGCACGCGCTGCCGGGCGCGGGCGAGGACGCCGCACGGCTCGTGCCGCTGACGGGCGACGTCGCCGACCAGGAGGTCTACGGCGAGGCGAAGGTCGCGTGCGAGGACGCCGTCACCGCGGCGGTGGGCGACCGGGCGCTGCTGGTGCGCGCCGGCCTGATCGGCGGGCCCGGCGATCCCAGCGACCGCTTCGGCTACTGGGTCGGCAGGTTCGCGCTGGCCGGCGCGGAGCCGGTCCTCGCGCCCGCCGCCGCGGCGCAGCCCAGCCAGACGGTCGACGTCCGCGACCTCGCAGGGTGGATGGTGGGCGCCGCTGCTGCGGGGCACACGGGCGCGGTCAACCTGGTCGGTGAGCGGCGTCCCCTCGAGCAGGTGCTGCTGGCTGCGCGCGAGGTCGCGGGAGCCAGCGGCGAGCTGGTGCTCGCCGACCCGACGTGGCTGCAGGACAACGACGTGCAGGGCTGGGCCGGGCCGCGGTCACTGCCCCTGTGGACACCGTGGCCGGAGTACGCCGGCTTCGGAGCCCGCAGCGACGAGCGGGCGATCACGTTGGGGCTGGCCCGTCGTCCGATCGAGCAGACGCTGGGCGACACCCTCGAGGACGAGCGCTCGCGGGGGCTCGACCGCACCGCTCGTAGGGCGGGACTGGACCGGTCGGCCGAGCTAGACCTGCTGCAGCGCTGGGCGTCGCGAGGCTGACGCGTCGGCTCAGGCGTCGGGGTCGTCGGGCTGGGCGGCGAGGAAGCGCTCGACCTCGGCACCCAGCTCGTCGGCGGACGGGAACGGCCCGGCGTCGCCCGCCATGAGGCTGGTGCGGCCGCGGGCGCCGACGTAGGCGTCGTACTGCTGCTCGAGGGCGCGCACCACCTGCTCGACCTCCTCCGACCCGGCGACCTGCTCGGCGATGGCGGCGCGGGTGGCCTCGGCCTGCTCGAGCAGGGCGGCGGTCGGCAAGGTCAGGCCGGCGACCTCGGCGAGGTTGTCGACCAGGACGGCCGCGGCCTCGGGATAGGGGGTGTCGGCGAGGTAGTGCGGCACCTGCACCACGAAACCGAGCGCGTCGTGGCCGAGCTCGCCGAGGCGCAGCTCGAGCAGGGCAGCCGCCGAGCCGGGGATCTGGACGATGCCCACCCAGGACTGACGCTGCGGCGCGAGGCCCTCACGCGTGCCGTGTGTCAGCACGCCGATGGGGCGGGTGTGGGGCACGGCCATGGGGATCGCGTGGACGCCCATGGTCGTCGTCACACCGAACCGCTGCACCAGGCCGCGGACGGCGCTCACGAACCGCTCCCACTGCAGGTCGGGCTCGGGGCCGGTCAGCAGCAGGAAGGGGTTGCCCTGCAGGTCGCGCACGGCGTGCAGCTGCACCAGCGGGGTCTCGTAGGACTCGTAGTGATCCTTGTCGTAGACCATCACGGGACGGCGCGAGCGGTAGTCGACCAGCTCGTCGGGGTCGAACGTCGCGACCACCTCGTGCTCGAGCGTGGCGAGCAGGTGCCCGGCAGCCAGCCGACCGGCCGACCCTGCGTCGATGAAACCGCCCAGGGCGTGCACCATGACGGGCACGGCGAGTCCGTCGGCGGCCTCGGTCGTCGTGTAGAGCGCGGTGGGGTCGAGCACAGGAACCTCCGTCGGGCAGGGCCGCCCGTACGGGCCGCAGTGGGGTCAACGCCGGTGCGGCGGCGATCCATCCCGCGAGCGGCTCAGGCTGCGCGGTGCTCCTCGTCGCGCTCGGCGCGGGCGACCGCGGGCACGGGCAGCGGACGGCCGTCGCGGCCGAGGCGCAGGCGGCGCGGGTTGGCCACGGGGCGGTTGGCGCAGGTGGTGGTGCGGGAGACGGTGCTCTGCTCGGGCATGGGGTGCGTCCCTTCGAGATCGTGCGTGACGGTGCGTCGGGCGGCGGCCGGTGGGCCGCGGTGCGTTCGTCGTCGAGCGCCGGATCAGTGGCTGGCGGAACCTCGTGGCTCCGGCTCGGTCGCTGTGGCGACCTCGTGGACCCAGTCTCCCGCGTCCGTGTGACGAATGCGTGTCGTGCGGGGGTGGGCTGGCTCACACGAGGGTGACGTGCGCCACGAGCCGACCGACGGGCTTTCGACCGTGGGACCGTCGGGCCTGTGGACGACGGCAGCGGCGGCGCCGCCACCACCCCTAGCGTCCTGCCATGGCGAGATTCGAGGTCGACCCCGGGCGGCTGCGCGAGGCCGCCGAGCGGCTCGGGCGGGCCGTCGCCGCGGCGAGGGCGGTCGTCGACCACCCCGGTGTGGTGCGCGGCCGCGCGCAGGACAGCGGCTGCGAGCAGCTGCGCGACGCCGCGGCGCGCTTCGCGCGGCGGTGGGACCACGGGCTGACGCTGCTGGCGAGCGACCTCGGCTGCACCCGAGACGTGCTGGTGCTGGTGGCCGACACCTACGAGAGCGCCGACGGCGTCGCGTCGCGCGCGTTCAGCTGGGCCGGGTGACGCGCGGATGACGGTGCCCACCTCGACCGCGAGAACCGTGACGTCGGGTGACGTGCTCGGCCTGCCGGCGTGGGCGCGCCAGGGCAGCGACCTGGTGCCGGGGGTCCCGGCAAGGGTGCTGCAGCTGGCCGACCAGCTCGACGCCATGGCGGACGGGTTGGGCAGCACCGACCGCCTGCTGCAGCACGTCCTCGGTGGGGGGTGGGTGGGCAGCGCCGCAGCCGGATTCGCCCGGCTGATGGCGTCGCTGCCGGCGCCGTACCGCCGTGCTGCGCCGCAGCTGCGCGACGCCGGCGGCTCGGTGCGTCACCACGCGGGCGTGCTCGCCGCCGCGCAGCACCAGGCCGACGAGGCCCTCGCCCTCGACCGTCGCGCTCGGGCGCTGCGCAGCACGCCAGGATCGCCGACCGGCGGCATCGTCCCGCCGGATGCGGCTGACGCCCTGCAGCGGCGTGCGCTCGAGCAGGTGGAGCAGGCCCGCGCGCGCGTGCAGGGCAGCGGGCTGCGTGCTGCGGCGGCCCTCGACCGGGCCGCTGACGCCGCGCCCGACACCCCGAACGCCGTGGTGCGGCTGCTGCACCGCGCGTTCGGGTTCCAGCGCAGCCTGCAGCTCGGGATCATCGAGTCCGAGGTCGCGACCGCCAAGGTCGCGGTGATGCTGTCACCGACGAGGGCCCTCGCCGATCCCTCGGGCTGGTGGCGCGACGTCCGCGCGACTGAGCGGGCCATGGTCTCGGCGGCCAGCCACCCGGTCGACACCGCGAAGGCCGTGGTCGACCCCGACCTGCTGCGAAGCGACCCCGGCCGATGGATCGGGCACCTGCTGCCCGACCTGGCCATGGGCGCGATGACCGGCGGTGTGGGCCTCGCCGCCAACCGCGGCGTGAGCGTCGGGGTGCGCCTGGCCGAGCTCAGCAGCCGCGGTGAGCGCCTCGCCGACATCCGGGCGGGCATCACGGCCGGCACCGCGACCGGGCGCTCGCGGCTGCGGTTGCGCGACCTGCGCGGGTGGAGCGCGGTCGACCGGGGGCGGCTCTACACCCTGACGCCCGGGCAGAACCTGGCGACGCGGGCGCTGGGCCGTGACGCCGCGTGGGCAGAGCACGACCTGCGGGCCCGCGTGCTCACCGTCGGGCGCGCCACGGGCACCGACGTGGTGGGCCTGGAGAACGCGGTGAAGGGTGGCGCCTCGCTGCGCCGCAAAGTGTCCGAGGCAGCGGCGACCCGGCCGCTGCCCGACGTGCTCCCCGACGTCAACGACACGGTGCGCTACACCTTCGTCCCCGCGACCGAGGCCTACGCCGGGGCGGTCGCTGACGTCATCGCCGGCCTGCGCGGCCAGGGCATGGTGCTGGTGAAGGCCAAGAACTTCTGGGGCGGGGCGCGCTACCGCGGGCTCAACCTCACGCTCGCCGACCCGCGCACGGGCCGGCTGCTGGAGGTTCAGGTGCACACGCCCGGCTCCTGGGCGGCGACGAAGGCCACGCACGACGACTACGAGACGTGGCGCGTCCTGGCCGACGACGACCCCCGCAAGGCGCTGCTCGACCGGCGCATCTCGCGGGTCTTCGCCCGCGTGCCCGAGCCTCCCGGGCTCAGGGAGCTGACCGACCACCTGCGCCGCCTGCCCACCGAGGCCGCGGCCAACCGGCCTCCCGACCTGACGAGCCCGCAGCTGAGGCCCGCGGCGGTCGCCCTCGCCGCCGCCGGAGCTGCGTCGTCGTCCGGTGGCGCTGCCGCGGCGACGGCAGCCGGTGGGGACGAGGGGCGTGGTCCCCTCACGACGGGCGCCCCCGCCGCCTGTTCCCTATCCTCCGAGGATGGACGACGAACCGGACGGCACCTCGAGCACACGAGCGCGCGGGGGCACGCTGGTGGTCAGCCGTGAGTCCTCCGCCACGCCCGCTGCGGTGTGGGCGGTGCTCACCGACGGCTGGATCTACGCCGGCTGGGTCGTGGGTGCCTCACGCATCCGCCAGGTCGACGACACCTGGCCGGCGCCGGGGTCGAAGATCCACCACTCCGTGGGCAGCTGGCCGCTGCTGCTGGACGACGAGACCGAGTCCGTCCGCAGCGACCCCGAGCGCGAGCTGGTGCTGCAGGCCCGCGGACGCCCCTTCGGCGAGGCCCGCATCACCCTCGAGATCTCACCGCGGTTCGACGGCTGCGAGATTCGCATGCTCGAGGACGCCACCCACGGCCCGGGTGTCCTGATGCCCAAGCCGCTGCGGCAGCTCGCCGTCGTCCCGCGCAACCGCGAGAGCCTGCGGCGGCTGACCTACCTGGCCGAGCGCGGCGGCGCCTCCCGCTGACGTCGCCGCTGCGCTACTGCGGCGAGGGGCGGTAGACGCGGTCGAGCACGGCCGAGGAGGCGGCGCGGCGCAGCGGTCCGAGCAGCGGCGCCTGGTCGCCCAGGGCCGCCTTGGCGGCGAGGAAGCCGCAGCCGCCGTGCACCCCGCCGCCGGGGTGGGTCGCGGCGCTCGCGAGGTAGAGGCCGTCGACCACGGTGCGGGCGCCGCCGCCCCCGGGCACCGGGCGGAACACCAGCTGCTGGTGCAGCTGGGAGGTGCCGCCGTTGACGGCGCCGCCTACGAGGTTGGCGTCGTCGGACTCCAGGTCGGCCGGGCGCTGCACGATCCTGTCGATGACCAGGTCGCGAAAGCCCGGTGCGTGGCGCTCGAGCACGTCCTCCATGCGGGTCGCGACCTCGTCGGCCACCTCCTGGCCCCGCATCCCCTTGGGCACGTGGGTGTAAGCCCACAGGCTCTCGGTGCCGGCCGGCGAGCGCGTCGGGTCGGTGGTCGTCATCTGCCCGATCAGGCCGAAGGGCGCAGCTGGCACCCGGCGGCTGCGCAGGTCGGCGTTCCAGCGCACCAGGCCTTCGACGGCGTCGACCCTGGTGCCGTCGTGGTCGACGTCGGCGCCGACGTGAACCGTGCCGGCCCCGTGCGCGTGGGCGGCCCGCCAGGGCACGGGTCCGGACAGGGCGTAGTCGAGCTTGACCGTGGCGAGGTCCCAGTCGAAGTGGCGCAGGTCCTCTCGCAGCCGGTCGGGCAGCACGCCGGCCGGCAGCAGCTGCTGGTAGAGCGCGGGCAGGGACACCTCGGCGAGCACGGCACGCCGCGCGGCGATCTCCTCGCCGCCCGCCGTCCGCACACCCACCGCGCGTCGTCCGCTCAGCACGATCTCGGCGACGCGCTCGCCGGTGCGCACCTGCGCGCCGGCCGACTCGGCGCGCGAGCGCAGCGCCTCGGCGAGCATCCCGGCGCCGCCGCGCGGGGCGGGGAAGCCGACGTCCTGACCGAGCATGATGAGCAACCAGCCGAAGGTGCCGCTGACGGCGGCGTCGATCGGGGCGTCGGCGTGCATGGCGTTGCCCGCCAGCAGCCGGCGTCCGAGGTCACCGTCGAACAGCTCCTCGCCCATCCGCGTCGCCGGCAGGGTCATGAAGCGTGCGAGGCGCAGGGCGTCGGCGGTGCCGAGCCGTGACAGCACCCGGGTGGCGGCCTTCACCGGCGGCCACGCGGTCAGGAGGGCGTCCAGCAGCGGGTCGCGCAGGTGCTGCCACTGGTCGACCAGCCGCAGCCAGGTCTCGCGGTCGGCGGGGGCGTCGGCGCCGAGGGCGTCGGCCGTCACCTGCGGGTCGCGGTTCAGCACCGCGCCCACCTCGTCGTCGACGCCGTGCGGGTGGGCGACGACGTGCTCCGCGTGCACCCACTCCAGCCCGTGTCGGCCCAGGTCGAGGTCGCGGAGCACCGGCGAGGCCGCCCCGAGCGGGTAGAAGGCGCTGAACCGGTCGACCGTGAACCCGGGGTGCCCCTCCTGCGACCGGACGGCGCCACCGACCTCGTCCTCGGCCTCCAGCACCACGACGTCCCAGCCGGCGTCGGCGAGCACGGCGGCGGCGACGAGGCCGTGGTGGCCGCCGCCGATCACGACAGCGTCTGCGGTGGTGCGCGTCATGGCGCCCATCCTCGACCAGGGCGTCCCCGCGCGCGCGGCGGGCCCCGCCCTCGGCCGCCCTCGGCCGGGAACAACCGGACGCCGCCCGCAGGTTCGCCCTGGCGTGACGTCTGCCCTCCCGCTGTCCGTGCTCGACCTGTCCCCCGTGCCGTCCGGCACCCCGGCCTCCCGGGCCCTGCACGAGACCATCGCGCTCGCCCGGCTGGCCGACGACCTCGGCTACGAGCGCTACTGGCTCGCCGAGCACCACGCGATCCGGTCGGTGGCGAGCAGCACCCCCACCGTGATGATCGCCGCGGTCGCGGTCGCGACGGCACGCATCCGCGTCGGCTCGGGCGGCGTCATGCTGCCCAACCACTCGCCGCTGACGGTCGCCGAGACCTTCCGGGTGCTCGAGGGGCTGCACCCCGGCCGCATCGACCTCGGCCTCGGGCGGGCCCCGGGCACCGACCAGCTCACCGCCTACGCCCTGCGCCGCAGCCGCGAGGCGCTCGGCGCCGACGACTTCCCGCAGCAGCTCGCCGAGCTGATGGCCTACGTGGACGGGTTCCCGGCCGACCACCCGTTCGCCGCCATCCACGTCATGCCGGACGACGTGGGGCTGCCGCCGCTGTGGATCCTCGGGTCGAGCCTGTACGGCGGTCAGGCAGCGGGCACCTTCGGCACCGGCTTCGCCTTCGCCGGTCACTTCGGCAGCGCCGATCCGGCCGAGGCCGTCGACGGCTACCGCAGCAGCTGGCGCCCGAGCGGGCGCCCCGGCGCCCCCACCGAGCCGCGCGCCGTCCTCGCCGTCGCCGCGATCGTCGCCGACACCGCCGAGCGGGCCGAGCAGCTGGCGCTCGCGAACGACCTGTCGATGCTGCGGCTGCGCACCGGCCGCCCCGGCCCGCTGCCCTCCCCGGAGGAGGCGGCCGCCCACCCGTGGACCGCGGCCGAGCGCGACGCCGTCGCCGGCATGCGCCGCCTGGTGAGCGTCGGCGAGCCCGAGCAGGTGCGCGAGGCGCTGCTCGAGCGCGCCCGCCACGCCGGCGCCGACGAGCTGATGGTGACCACCAACGTCCACGACCCGGCCGAGCGCCGGCACTCCTACGAGCTGCTGGCCGGCGCCTTCGGCCTCGGTGCCGGCACGAGCGGCCGACGCACCCCCGCCACGGTCTGACACTCCCCTCCCCCGTGCCTGCGATCCCGGCCCGCCTGAGGCAGCCCCCACCCCCGTGATCATGCAATCGCGGCTCATCGGTCGTCGAGTCCTCGCAAACGGGCCACCTCGGCGACACAAGTGGCCCTTTCGCGCGGACTCGACGCCCCGCGGGCCCAGCCCCTCCGTGATCATGCGACAGGCGCCGGTCCGGCGGGTCGGCGCCCCCGACGACATCGCCAACGCCATCGCGTTCGTCGCCAGCGACGGCGCCTCCTTTCGTCGCCGGGCAGGTGCTGTAGGTCGACGGCGGCGCGAGGTTGTGACCGCCCGGTTCGGCTGCCGAGCCCTGGCGGACGGGTGCCCCGCGGGGCTCGGCAGCGCGGGCTCGGCGTGCTAGGGTCTTCATCGGTTGCAGTTGCAGTTCCTCGATCGTTGTCACGACGTCCGCGGACCAACACCGCGGACGGCTTGTCGTTGTGGGGCCCATGGGCCCTCCTCGGTGGGACGTCGAAACATCGCGGCAGCCCGGGACGAGCACACAGCTCGGACCGTCCCGCACCACATCAGGAGGATCCATGTCGCAGGGTGCAGTCAAGTGGTTCAACGCCGAGAAGGGCTTCGGCTTCATCGCCCAGGACGGCGGCGGCGCTGACGTCTTCGTGCACTACTCGGCCATCGCGACCGACGGGTACCGCTCGCTCGACGAGAACCAGCGCGTCGAGTTCGACGTCACCCAGGGCCCCAAGGGCCCGCAGGCGGAGAACGTCCGCCCGCTCTGACCGACCTCGCCGGCTCGTCCGGCACCCGAAGGGCCCCGTCCACCAGGACGGGGCCCTTCGTCGTCGGCCGGCCACCGGGCGGAGCTCTCAGCGGCGCCGGCCGCCGCGCCGCTCCAGGCCGAGCGTCCGCTCCCCCAGCAGGTCGCGCTGGCGGAGCTGGCGCAGCAGGGCGTGCCCGTTGGGCGCGGCGATCCACGGCACCGTGTGGCCGGCGCGAGGGCGGGCTGTGCCGCGCGCGCTGGTGAGCGGCACCGGCAGGCCGTGCGTGAACACCTGCTCGGCCGCACCGAGCTGGCGCACGACCACGAGCCGGACGTCGTCCGGGCGCGCCCACACCAGCTCGTCGTACAGCTGGGGGTCGTGCTGGCCGTCGTCGCCGACGAGCACCCACCGCAGCTGCGGCAGGTCGTCGACCAGCCGGCGCAGGGTCAGCCGCTTGTGGTCCAGGCCCGAGCGGAACCAGCCCTCCGGCGTCGGCCCCCAGTCGGTGAGCAGCATGGGGCCCTCGGGGAAGCCCCGGCGCGCCATGAACCGGCGCAGCGCCGGCGCGACGTTCCAGGCGCCCGTCGAGACGTAGACCACGAACGCGTCGGGGGTCTGCGCGCGCAGCGCGTCGTAGAGCTCGGCCATGCCGGGCACCGGCGTGCGCGACTCCTCGGGGCGCACGAACGTGTTCCAGAAGGCCAGCAGCGGCCGGGGCAGCGCAGTCACCAGCACCGTGTCGTCGATGTCGCTGATGATGCCCAGGTGCTCGTCGGCGCCCACGACCCGCACCGGCGCCGGCTGCGGGACGGCGCCGTCGATCAGCACGGTCACCTCGCCCCAGCCCGGCGCCAGCGTGCTGGGCAGGACGACGTCGACGTAGCCGCCGCGCTCGCTCTCGACGACGTGGCGTACCCCGCCGACGTCGATGGTGACGGGCACGCCTCCGACCTTCGCGCTCAGGAAGTGCCGCCACCCGCGCATGACGCCCTCCCGCGGACTGACCGGCGGCGGCGACAGCAGCACCCGGGCGAGCACCCGCACCCAACCCGTCGAGCCGTAGCCGGTGTAGGTGATGATCCGCGGCCGCCAGCCGCGGCGGCGGAGCACCCGCGCCGCGGTGCGGTTGACTGCGTCCTCGATCCGGGCCGCGCGGTGCAGCACCGGGTCGTGCCGGACGTCCGCCTGCGGAGTGCTCACCGACCCACCTTACGAGCGCCGACGGTCGCGACCTACCGTGGCGCGGTGGCCACCTCGTCCCCCAGCACCCAGCCCCTCACCCCTGACCCCGGCGTGAGCGGCCGGCTCGGCGTCGTCGTCAGCGACCTGCCCCCCGGCGGCGGCTACCCGTGGCTGACGGCGACGGTGGTGCCGCGGCCCATCGCCTGGGTGAGCACGGTCGGGGCGGACGGCGTCACGAACCTCGCCCCGCACTCGTTCTTCACCGTCGCCAGCGTCGAGCCGCCCATCGTGTCGTTCACCTCGGTCGGCACCAAGGACACCGTGCGCAACGCGCGCGCCACCGGCGAGTTCGTCGTGAACCTCGTGACGCACGCCCTCGCCGAGCGCTGCAACGTCACGGGCACCGACTTCCCGCCCGGCTTCGACGAGTTCGCCGAGGCGGGGCTGACGCGCGAGCCCAGCGACCTCGTGGCGGTGCCGCGGCTCGCCGAGTCGCCGGTCGCCCTCGAGTGCGTCGTCGAGGCCGAGCAGTCCTTCGGGGCGAGCGTCGTGGTCTTCGGCCGCGTCGTGAACGTCTCGGTGCGGCGCGAGGTGCTCGCCGAGGACGGGCTGCCGGACCTCGCGCTGCTCGACCCGGTCAGCCGGCTCGGGCGCAACCAGTGGGCGCCGCTCGGCGAGGTCTTCGACCTGGTGCGCCCGACCTACGGGGCTGACACGCCTCACGGGCGGTAGCCGAGCACCTGCCATCCCCGGTCGGGGAAGCCGCTCGCCTCGGCGACGTGGGCCGAGGCGAGGTTGCCTGGGGCGTGCAGGTACGTCGGCACGCGCCCCTCGTCGAGCACCCGGCGGGCCGCCTGGGCCACCAGGCGGCGGGCGAGGCCGCGCCCGCGCGCCTGCTCGCTCGTCACGACGGCGAGCTCGCGCGCGTGGTCGTCGTGGCGCTTGAGCCCGACGCCGGCGACGTAGACGTCGTCCTGCAACGCCACGAGCACCTCTCCGCCGAACGGCCACAACCACTGCGGCACACGGGGATCGGCGACCGCGAGCCACTCCCCCGCGTCCGGCAGATTGGCGGCCGAGGCCGGTGACGTCGTCCAGCGGAAGGCACCGCGCATCGCGGTGCCGCCGCCGCCCAAGGCCGCCGGCAGCGCCGCGAGCACGTCGTCGACGTCGCCGCTCGACAGCAGGCCGGCCGCGTCGGGGTCGATGCCGAGCACCCCGCGGCCGTCGGCGCGCAGCACTCCTGCCGCCGGGTAGGCGTCGCCGTCCCACCCGGGCAGGGCCCGGGCGGGGTGGGCGACGACGTGCAGCATCGGGCCGGACGCCGGCGGTGGCCACGCCCCCACCCACGAGCGCAGGTGGGCGGTCAGGGCAGCGCCGACGTCCGGCTCGGTCACGAGGCGAGCGCCGGGTAGTCGGTGTAGCCCTCGGCGCCGCCGCCGTAGAAGGTGTCGGGGTTGGGCTCGTTGAGCTCGGAGCCCTGCTGCCAGCGGTCGACGAGGTCGGGGTTGGCGATGAACAGCCGGCCCACCGAGACCAGGTCGGCACGACCGTCCTCGACGAGCGCGGCGGCCTCGTCACGATCGGTGACCTGCGCGAAGCCGGTGTTGGCCATGAACACCCCGCCGAAGCGGGCGCGCAGGTCGCGCGTGAGGTCGGCAGCCGGGTCGCTCAGGATGTGCAGGTAGGCCAGGCCGAGCGGGGCCAGACCGTCGACGAGCGCGCTGTAGGTCGCGGCGACGTCAGGGGCATCGGTCTCGGCCGTGCCGCCGGCGCCGTTGGCCGGCGAGATGCGGATGCCGACGCGCCCGGCGCCGATCGCCGCCGAGACCGCCTGGGCGACCTCGATGACGAACCGGGCGCGCGTGGCCGGGTCACCGCCGTACCCGTCGGTGCGGGTGTTCGACGCGGGGCTGAGGAACTGGTGCAGCAGGTAGCCGTTGGCCGAGTGCAGCTCGACGCCGTCCAGGCCCGCGTCGATCGCACGCCGGGAGGCGTCGACGAACTCGGCGACGACACCCGGCAGCTCGTCCTCGGTGAGGGCGTGCGGCGTGGGGTGGTCGGCCATGCCGCTGGGGGTGAGGATCTGGCCGGGCGCCGCGATCGCGCTCGGCGCGACCGTCTCGAGCCCGGACTTGTTGTCGGGGTGGGCGATCCGCCCGGCGTGCATCAGCTGGACGACGATCCGGCCGCCGCGCGCGTGGACGGCCTCGCCGACCCGGCGCCAGCCGGCGGTCTGCTCGTCGGTGTGCAGGCCGGGGGTGTCCATGTAGCCCTGGCCCGTGGCGCTGGGCTGGGTGCCCTCGGTGATGATCAGGCCCGCGCCGGCGCGCTGGCGGTAGTACTCGACGTTGAGGTCGGTGGGGGTCATGCCGTCACCGGCGCGGCTGCGGGTCAGCGGTGCCATCACCACGCGGTTGGACAGCTCGAGGTCGCCTGCGGCGAGGGGCTCGTACAGCGAGGTCATGAAGGTCCTGTCAGTCGGTGCGTGTGCGTACGAGTCGGCCAACACCCCCTCGCGTCCCCTGCTTCCCGTGATCATGCGATCCCGGCCCGGCCGCGGGCCGGGATCGCATGATCACGGCCGGGGTGCCGTTCAGGGTGTGCGGTGGACCTTGTGCGGAGCCGCCTGCGCGAGGGGCTTGACGACGAGCAGGTCGATGTTGACGTGGGCCGGCCGTGTCGCGGCGAAGGCGATGCAGTCGGCGACGTCGTCGGCGGTCAGCGGCGCGTCGACACCGGCGTAGACGGCGTCGGCCCGGGCCTGGTCGCCGCGCAGGCGCACCAGCGAGAACTCCTCGGTGCGCACCATGCCCGGCGCGATCTCGGTGACCCGCACCGGCCGGCCGTTGAGCTCGAGGCGCAGCGTCTCCATCATCGCGGCCACCGCGTGCTTGGCGGCCGTGTAGCCGCCCCCGCCCTCGTAGACGAGGTGGCCCGCGATCGACCCGGTCGCGATGACGTGGCCGCCGCTGCCCGCCTCGAGCGCCGGCAGCAGCGCCTGCACGCATCGCAGCGTCCCGAGCACGTTGACGTCGTACATCGCGCGCCAGTCCTCGACGTCCGCGCTCTCGACGGTGTCGGTGCCGAACGCGCCGCCCGCGTTGGCGACCAGCAGCGCCACGTCGTCCAGCCCCTCGGCCAGCGCCCGCACCGACGCGTCGTCGGTGACGTCGAGCGTGCAGGCGCTCACGTGCTCGTGCGCCGCGGCGAGCTCGTCGAGGCGGTCACGTCGCCGCGCGGTGGCGACCACCTCGAACCCGTCGCGGGCGAGACGCACGGCGGTGGCCGCGCCGATCCCGCTGCTGGCTCCGGTCACGACGGCGAGAGGGCGCTGCGGCATGGCGGCAGCGTACGACGGGCTCGCCGCCCCCGGCGCCTCGCCGGTAGCGGTGCGACAGTAGGGCCATGACCTCTGACACCACCTCGGCCATCACCCCGCAGTCCCACGTCGTCGCAGTGCTGGGCACCGGCACGATGGGTGCGGGCATGGCCCGCAGCATCGCCGCAGCCGGCATCACCACCCGCGCGTGGAACCGCTCGCGCGACAAGGCCGCGCCGCTCGCGGATGCCGGGATCGAGGTCGCCGACGAGCTCGGCGCCGCGGTGCGCGGGGCCGACGTCGTGCTGACGATGCTCTTCGACGCCGACGCCACCGAGCAGTGCGTCCGCGCCGCGGCCCCGGCCCTCGCGCCCGGCACCGTGTGGCTGCAGACGGCGACCGTGGGCGTCGAGGCGACCGAGCGCTTCACGACCCTCGCGGCCGACCTCGGCGTGGTGTTCGTCGACGCCCCGGTGCTCGGCACGAAGGGGCCCGCCGAGGCCGGCACCCTCGTCGTCCTCGCCAGCGGCCCGGACGACGCGCACGACCGCTGCGCGCCGGTGCTCGACGCGATCGGCTCGCGCACCATGTGGGTCGGCCCCGCGGGCACGGGGTCGCGGCTCAAGCTGGCGTGCAACGCCTTCGTCGTCACGGTGCTCGAGGGCATCAGCGAGTCGCTGGCGCTCACCCGCGAGCTCGGCCTCGCGCCCGAGCTGTTCCTGCAGGCGGTGGCGGGCGGCGCCGTCGACTCCCCCTACGTCGCGCTGAAGGGGAACGCCATGCTGCAGGGCGACTTCGCGCCGGCGTTCGGGCTGGCCGGCGCCGCGAAGGACGCCGCGCTCATCATCGACGCGGCCGACTCGGTGGGTCTGGAGGTCGCGGTCTTCGCTGCGGTGCGCGAGCACCTGGACCGCGCGGTCGCAGCCGGGCACGGCGACCTCGACATGGCGGCGACCTACCTCGCCCACTGAGTCGTTGCGCCGCAATGCTTCTCGGCCAGTGACGGTCAGCTGAAGGCTGCCGACGGCAGGTCGGTCTCGTCGTCCCGGATGGCGCGCAGCACCCGGTCGGCGACGGCCTGCGCCTCGAGGCCACGCGGCAGCCTCGGCGCGGTGCCGGCGATGGGGCGCCCGGCCAGACCGGTCTCGGTGTGGGGCGGCCGCGCGTCGACGACGCGAACGCGGCTGCGCCGCGCCTGGGCGCGCAGCACGGCGTCGAAGGCCGTGAGCGCCGCCTTGCTGGCGCTGTAGGCGGCCATGCCCAGGGCGGGTGTCTCGGCGACGACGGCGCTGATGTTGACGATGAAGCCGCCGGGCGGCAGCTGCGGCAGCGCGGCGCGAGCGAGCCGTGAGGCGGCCAGGTAGTTGACGACCAGCAGCTCGTCGACGATGTCGTCGTCCAGCTCGACGCCGCCGAAGGCGACCACGCCGGCTGCGAAGACCACACCGTCGAGCGAGCCGTGGGCCGCGACGGCGGCGTCGACGAGGCGGCCGGGCGTCGCGGGGTGCATCAGGTCAGCGGGCTCGAGGTGCGCGCCGTCCAGCCCGAGGCGCTGCAGCGACTCGCTCGACCGCCCCGAGAGCGTCAGCCGCGCGCGCTCGGCGTGCAGGCCGTGGGCGACCAGGCCGCCCAGCACCCCGCTGGCTCCGACGACGAGCACGCTGGCACCGGCGAGATCGGTCACGGCCGCCACGCTCGCACCGCCCGCCCACCCGCACCGACCGTGGCGCGGTCGGATCAGAGCTCGAGGGCACAGGCACGAGACCGAGCCTCAGGCGTCGACCGGCGGTCGGTAGCGCCAGAACGAGGGGACGGCGATCCCGAGGGCGACGGTGGCGGCGACGACCAGCGCGCCGCCGCCGGCGACCGCCGTCCGGGTGCCGACGACGTCGCCGGCGACGCCGTGCAGCAGGTCCGCGAGGCGCGGGCCGCCGGCGACCACGACCGTGAAGGCGCCCTGCATGCGGCCGCGCATCTCGTCGGTCGCGGCCGTCGCCAGGATCGAGCCGCGGAACACCATGCTCACCAGGTCGGCGGCGCCGCCAAGGGCGAGGAACACCGCGGCCACCCAGAGCGACCCTGTGAGCCCGAAGCCGGCGATGGCGAGCCCCCACGCCGCGACCGCGACGAGCACCGCGGCGCCCTGGCGCCGCAGCCGGGTGAAGGCCCCCGACAGCAGGCCGGCGACCATCGACCCGGCCGGGATCGCGGCGTACAGCACGCCCAGCGCGAGACCACCGCCCCGCGGGTCGCCGAAGGTGCGCTCGGCCATCTCGGGGAACAGCGCGCGCGGCATGCCGAGCACCATCGCGGCGAGGTCGGCGACGAACGAGACCATGAGGATCCCGTGGCGGCCGATGTGCTGCAGCCCCTCGATGACCGAGCGCAGGCCGACCTGACGACGCGTCCCGTCGGCGGTCGGCACCGGCGGCAGGGAGGGCAGCCGCCACACGGCCCACAGCGTGGCGAGCAGCGCGACGCTGTCGATCAGGTAGAGCGTCGACAGCCCGACCACGGGGATGAGCACACCTGCCAGCAGCGGACCGGTCACCGCTCCGACGAACTGCACCGTGGCGTTGAGCGCCTGCGCCGCGGGCAGCTCGGACGTCGGCACCAGCCGCGGGATGGCCGCGCCGCTGGCGGGCGCGTTGAGCCCGAAGCAGGCCTGCTGCGCCGCCAGCAGCGCCAGCACCAGCCACACCGAGCGCGCGCCCGACGCGGCCTGCGCCCACAGCGCCAGCGAGGTCGCGGCGATGCCGGCGGTCGTGACCAGCAGCACCGTGCGGCGGTCGTGGGCGTCGGCGATGCTGCCGCCGAACAGCGCGAAGACCACGAGCGGCACCAGCGCGACCGCACCGCTGAGGCCGACGTACGCGGACGACCCGGTGTCGTCGTACAGCTGCTTGGGCACCGCGACCGCGGTCAGCTGGCTGCCGAGCGCCGTGACGACGGTCGACCAGAACAGCCGCCGGTACGCCGGGTGGCGCAGCGGCCGGGTGTCGGCGAGCAGCCGCCGCCACGGCCGGGTGCGGGTGTCGCTCCCGCTCACCTGACGGTGGCGTCGTCGACCGCGTCGACCGTGGTGTCGACCGTGGTGTCGACCGTGTCAGTGACGTCGGCCGTGTCAGCCAGCGGCACCGTGCGCCGCGGCATCAGCAGCAGCGCCACGACGGTGAGCACGGCCGTCACGGCCAGCGACACGAACACCAGGTGGGTGGCGTCAGACAGCGCCGACCGCACGACGGCGCGCACCGCCGCGCTGGCCCCGCCCCCGTCGCCCAGCACCGAGGCCGCGGCGTCCGGGCCGTCGGGCAGCGAGCCGCGCAGGGACGCCGGCGCCGCGTCGAGCCGCTGCGAGAGCGTGGCGTTGGCGATGGCGCCGAACACCGCCACCCCGACGGCGCTGCCGATGGAGCGGGCGAACAGGTTGGTGGCCGTGACGACCCCGCGCTCCTTCCAGCCGACGACCGACTGGATGGCCACGAGGGTCGGGCTCGCGGTCAGGCCCATGCCGACGCCGATCAGGAAGCAGGCTGCGGCGACCGACCACACCGACGAGCCCTCGCCCAGCCCCAGCGTGGCGAGGGTGCCGACGACGACCACGGCGACGCCGATCAGGGAGGTGTCGCGAAAGCCGATGCGCAGGTAGATGCGGCCCGACAGCGCGGCCGCGATGGGCCAGCCGACGGTGAGCGCGGCGAGGGCGAAGCCGGCGACGAGCGGGCCGGTGCCCAGCACGCCCTGCACGTACGTCGGCACGTACGAGCTCAGGCCGATGAGCAGGGCGCCGACACCGAGACCGACGAGGTTGCCACCGAGCAGGGTGCGGCGTCGCATGACCCACAGCGGCAGCACCGGCTCGGCCGCACGCTGCTCGACGCGGACGAACACGACCAGCAGCAGCACGCCGACCAGCGGCACGAGCACCCCGGGCCCTGACACCCAGTCCCACGCCTGGCCGCCCTCGAGCATGGCCAGGATGACCATCGAGCAGCCCACGGTGAGCAGCGCCGCGCCGGTGTAGTCGACGGTGTGGCGGCGGCGCTCGATCGTCTCGTGGAAGCGCCGCAGGATCATCCAGGCGGCGAGGGCGCCGACGGGGAGGTTGACGAAGAAGATCCAGCGCCAGCTGACGTACTCGGCGAACACGCCCCCCAGCGTCGGGCCGACGACGGACGCGATGCCCCAGACGCTCGCGAGGTAGCCCTGGACGCGCGAGCGCTCCTCGACGGAGTACATGTCGCCGACCATGGTCAGCGCGATGGGCTGCACCGCACCGGCCCCCAGGCCCTGCACCACGCGGAACGCGATCAGGGCGGGCAGGCTCCAGGCGATGCCGCACAGGACCGACCCGACCAGGAACAGCCCGATGCCGAGCAGGATGACCGGCTTGCGGCCCACCATGTCGGCGAGCTTGCCGTAGATCGGCACCGAGACCGCCTGCGCCAGCAGGTAGACCGAGAACAGCCACGGGAACTGGGCGAACCCGCCGAGGTCCTCGACCACCGACGGCACGGCCGTCGCGATGATCGTGCTGTCGAGCGCGACGAGCGCCGTCGACAGCATCAGGGCGATGAGCACAGGGCCGCGCTCGGACCGGAAGCCGACCGCTGAGCGCTTGGCGGTCCCGGCGGCCGTCGCTGCTGCCGGGCTGTCAGGTGGCACGGGTTGGCTCCTCGGGTCGGCGTCACGGGTGGCGCCGTCACGCCGTCCCGTGCGGCCAACCCCTACCCCGCGCCCGCCATTCCCCGCCCGGCCGTCGCGCCCCTCAGTGGTCGGCGCAGCAGGCCGTCGGGTTGGGCTGCTCGAACGGCACGACCGTGCCCTCCGGCGCCGGCCGGACGACGAGCCGCAGCGAGCCGCCGTCGTGCAGCGGCCGCACGAAGGCCTGGGTGTCGATCATCACGTCGTCGGCCACGCGCTCGCGCTGACCGATCATGACCACCTCGTCGACGTCGGTGCGGGAGAGCAGCTCGCCGACGGTCATGACACCGGTCAGCTGCTCGCTGCCGGCGAAGGCGAACGCCCGGCCGCCGGTGCGCTCGCGGTGGTGCGCCGCGGCAGCGGCGACGTCGTCCGGGCTCCCCTCCCCGATGACGCGCACGGCGCCGCCGGCCACCTCGACGGTCACGAGGACCGTCGTGGTGGCCGGGGCGACGTGCGTGCACGCCCGGACGACGCCCTGGGGCGTCACCTGCTGCGACACGAGCTCGGCGTACCCGTGCTCGGCCTCGCGGACGCTGGACCACTCCGGGGTCTGTCCCGGCGCGGCCAGCAGGACCGCCTCACTCATGTCGCTGCCTCTCAGACCGGGATGACCCAGATGGGGTTGGTGTAGAACCACAGGTCCGCCCACGGGTCGGCGTCACCCTTGACGTCGGCGGCCGGGCCGGCCGGGTCGACACGGGCACCAGCCAGGCCGACCGCGCTGCGGTTGCCGTCGGTGCCGCGCACCCGGACGTAGAACGGGTCGCGGACCCGGCCGAGGTCGTAGGTGATGACGATGCGGCCCCGGACGTCGGAGACGTCCTGCTGCAGCACCACCCGCGTCTGCGGTGCGGTGATGGTGTCCTTGTTGGTCTGGGCACCGGTCACCGCGCCCCTGATGACGTCGACGCGCGCCAGCTTGGGCACGAACTGCGCCCAGTTCGGCGTGCGCGCCGGGTCGATGGTGATGGCGAGCTCGAGCCGCTCGCCGCGGCGCGGAGTGCGCACCGAGCCGAGCGGGCTGCCCGGACGACGGTCGCCGCGGTTGCGGACGGAGACGTCGACGCCGCCGGTGAGGCCGCCGTGGTCGACGTAGACGCGGCCGGCCCGCAGACCTTCCATCACCGCCGCGTAGGAGAAGCGCTGGGCGCCCACGTGGGTCTTGCTGTAGTAGCCGGGCCAGAAGTCACCGCGGGTGGCGTCGGGGCCCTTGGTGCCGTGCACCGGGTCGAGGTAGCGGCCGTTCGCGGCGAACTCCGCCGCGCTGCCCTCGCCACCGCGCACCGAGTCGTCGAGGTAGATGCTGTGCGAGTCGGAGTTGGCGGTGATCCACCACGGCCGGCCCTCGGCGAGCAGGCTGTCCCACAGGCCCCCGACGGTCGCGGTCATCCAGTCGAACCCGCCGTAGGTGATGTAGCTCTCCAGCGGGTAGCCCGGCCAGCTCTGCGCGTCGGGCGTGTTGTCGTAGTAGCCGCGGCCCGAGCCGGGGCCGATGGGCGCCTTGATGCCGGCGGCCTGGTGGCCGGGGGCGCCCTCCATGCCGAGCGCGACGCGCGGCTGGCGCTCGCGCCACCCGCGGATCTCGTGCGGGGAGTCCAGGCCCTTGCGCGCCGGGTGGTTGGCGAAGAAGGCGGCGTCGCGGACGCGCCCGTCGGTGACCGACGCGGCGAGGAAGTCCAAGCCCTCCAGGGCGTGCAGCTCGTTCGCGGCCGACGTGGCCGTCCAGCCCTTGACCACGCCGTCGAAGGAGTTCTCGAACTCCTTGAGGACCGTGACCTCGTTCTTGCCGGGGTGCACGAAGACGGTGCCGTGCTCGGCCGCGGGGATGTTCCACTCGAAGCCCTGGAAGACCAGCGTGCGGTCCTTGTACAGCGAGCGGGCGCGCACGATGTCGGGGTTGACCTTCTCGACACCGATCTTGGCGTGGGTCGCGCTGCCGTGGTCGGTGATGACCATCCACTGCAGGCCGAACGCCGAGCCGTGCTGCACCTGGTCGGCGACGCGGTACATCGCGTCGGAGCTGTACTGCGTGTGGATGTGATGGTCGCCGGCGAGCCACTGGTAGGTGCCGGGCTGGGACGGGCGCGGCGGGGCCGCTGCGGCGGGCGCCGCGTCGGCGAGCACCGAGCCGGCTGCGGCGGTCGCGCCGAGGATGCCGGCGCGGCGCAGGAACCCGCGCCGCCCGACCTCGGTGGGCGACAGCTCGCTGTCGGGGATGCTCGCGTCGAGAACTGGGTCGTTGGTCGCGCCGGCTGGCGCGTGGTCGTGGTCAGACACGTGGCCCAAGTCGTCGTGGGTGTGGCCGTGGTGGCCGGACGACCCGTGGGAGTGCTGCTGCATGGAGTGCCTCCGTTGACAGCCGGGCGCTCGCCGCCCGGCACACGACCCTCAGCCAACGGGGTGCGGGTGTTTGTGCGGTGGTGATCGGGTGAACGGCAGGCGAAGCGCACCCGGCCAGGCGGTGGTGCCCGCGCAAGGGCCCGGCGCGCTGCCGATGGCAGCGCGCCGGGCCTGGTCCGCTGCGGTCAGCGGTAGATGCGCAGGTAGTCGAAGGCCGCGGTCGCGACCGGGCCGCCGGTCGCGCCGTGCGCCACCAGGCCGACTCGGACGTCGGCGCCGGCGGGGAGCGTCCACACCCCGCCCTTGACCCAGGTGCGGCCGTCACGGCTGGTCCAGCCGCGCAGCTCGTGCTCACCGTTCGCCGGGTCGACCCGGTGGGTCAGCCGCAGCCAGGTGGTCGCGGCGGGCGGCCCGATGATGGTGCCGCCGTAGGCGAGCCGGCCGGCGTACGGCTGCTCGAGACCGAACTCGGTCTGGCGGGTGTTGAAGATGGCGACGTGCGAGAGCCGGGCGAACAGGTCGTCGCCGGCGTAGGCGATGATCCCGGCCTGCTGGAAGTTGCGGATCACGTCGGTGCCGAGGTTGATCCTCACCTTGGTCTCGGCGGTCCACTCGCCGTTACCGGGCGAGCGCAGCAGCACCCCGGCGCTGTTGGAGTCACCGGTCAGGTCCGCCTCCTCCACTGGCCAGCGCAGCACACCGCCGGTCACCGTGGCGGCGGGGTCTTGGCGCACCCACGACCAGCCGGCTGCCGGCGCCGTGCCGCTGAACTCGTCGCTCGCAGCGCGGTCGAGCCGGCTCGGCACCCGCTCGGGTGCGAGCGCCGTGACCGGCGCTGTCGCGGGCAGCGCGCTCAGGTCGTCGATGCGCACTCCCGCGCCGTGAGCGAGGACGCCGGCCGCCGAGGCCGCCGTCGAGCGCCGCGCCACCGGCAGCGACAGCTGCACCTGCGGGTCGCCGAGCCGGGCGTTGCTGAGCTCGGCGACGGCACGGGTGCCGCTGACCTGCAGGCTCACCGAGTGCCAGGCCCGCGGCACGAACCTCGCGGGCAGCCGGGTGGTCGTCGTGCGGCCGTCTGCCACCAGCCTCGCCGTGGCGCGGCGGGGGTCGATGGTGAGCACCACGCCGCGACCGGCGACGAGCGAGAACGCCGAGCCGCTCGTGCGGACGTCGGCCTCGACCCGGGCGGAGTCGACCAGGCGGCGCGCCAGCACCGCGGCGGGACCGGCGGCGACCAGGTGCCCGCCGGCTTGCGCGTCGATGCCGCGGACCAGGCGGCCGACCGTGCGCACGCCCGCGTCGGTGCCGGTGGTGAACGTCGCCGCGCCCGCCGTGACCGGCCCACGCTGCGGGGTGTCGCTCGGGCCACGGCCCGCGTTGACCGCCGGCCAGCCGTCGACCCAGTCGAGGCGGTCGAGCAGCATCGGCCGCTCGTTGATGCCCTCGGTGCCGTTGAGGTAGGGGTCGGCGCGGTCGATGGCGTGGTAGACGATCCAGTCCTGGCCGGCGAGGTCGGTGGCCACCGCGTTGTGGCCGGCGCCGACCCAGCGGTTGCCGTTCTGGTTCAGCACCGGGGTGCCGCCGGCCCGGGAAGCGGTGAGCGGGACGCCCTGGCGGTCGACGTACGGGCCGGTCAGCGTGCGCGAGCGGCCGACCTGCACGCTGTAGCCGGTGGTGGGCCCGGCGCAGCAATTGGCGGTCGAGCCGAACAGGTACCACCAGCCGTCGCGGCGCACGACGTACGCACCCTCGAACTTGTTGTCGATGGCCACCTGGGTGGCTGCGCCGGTGACCCGGCGTCCGTCGCGTGACAGCGGCGCAGCGAAGATGCCGCCGTAGTAGCTGCCGTAGAACAGCCACTGGCTGCCGTCGGTGTCGGTGACGGCCGTGGGGTCGAAGGTCCACAGGAAGTCGCCCGTCGCGCCCTGACCACGGCGCGGGGCGACGACGGGCGCGCCGCTGTCGGTCCACGGGCCGGCCGGCGTCGGCGCGGTGGCCATGCCGACCGCGTTGTCGTTCGGCTCGGCGGTCACAGTCGTCTCGGTGACGACGTAGTACATGCGGTACTGGCCGTCGACGAAGCGGATGTCGGGCGCCCAGATGCCTGCGCCGGGAGCCGCCCAGCTCGGCAGGTTGGCGTCGGTGAAGGCGTCGCCGACCTGCGTCCAGGTCACGAGGTCGGTCGAGCGGGCGACCGGGATCCGGTGGACCCGGCTCTCACCCTCCCGCAGCGGGTCGGAGGTGCCGAAGGAGTACCAGGCGCCGTCCTTGCCGCGGATGACCGACGGGTCGGCGAAGGTGTCGGCGAACCCCTTGCTGACGGGGTTGGTGTAGGTGGTGGTGGCGGCGGTCGGCGCCGTGCGCGCCTGCGCCGGCAGACCCGGCGCGAGCAGCGGCACGGCCACGGCGAGCCCGACGAGGGCTGCCGAGCGTCGTACGCGCGCAGGACGGGTCCTGGTGTGCGCACCGGCGTCGGGTTCGATAAAGGCGATTGGGGTCACGACGTGCTCCTCGTCCGGGGATGCCTCGTTGCACCTGCGCGTCAACGTACCCCGACGCCGCCGAGCGAACCAGCACGGCGGGCTGCGCCGGTGGTGCACGTCGCCGTCGTCGGTGCCACCCTCGGGGCATGCCGACCGCCGTCCCCTACCGCAACCCCGTCCACCCCACCTACTTCGCCGACCCCTTCGTCGTGCACGACGGCGAGCAGTACGTCGCCATCGGCACCGGGGCCGTGGTCGACGGCCGGGTCTTCGAGGTGCTCACCTCCCCCGACCTCGTCACCTGGACGAGCGTCGGCGGGGCGCTCGAGGCCCCCGACGGGCTCGGCAGCGACTTCTGGGCGCCCGAGGCGGCCGAGCACGAGGGCCGCTGGTACCTCTACTACTCCGTGGGCGTCGGCGACACGGGCCACCACCTGCGGGTGGCGGTCGCCGACGCGGCCGTCGGCCCGTACCGCGACTCGGGCGCCGACCTGACGCCGGGCGAGCGGTTCGCCATCGACCCGCACCCGTTCCGTGACGCCGACGGCACGTGGTACCTGTTCTACGCCCACGACGTGCTCGAGGGCGACCGGGTGGGCACCATGCTCGCCGTCGACCGGCTCGAGACGATGTCGGCCCTGCGCGGCGAGCCGGTCGAGGTGCTGCGCCCGACGGCGGACTGGCAGGTCTACCAGCGCGCCCGCGAGATGTACGGCGCCGTCTACGACTGGCACACGCTCGAGGGTCCGTTCGTGCGCCGGCGCGACGGCCGGCTGTGGCTGTTCTACTCCGGCGGGTCGTGGCTCGAGCCGACGTACGCCGTGGGGTACGCCGTCGCCGACCACCCGCTGGGCCCGTGGACCGTGCCCACCGACGCCGAACCGCTGCTGCGCAGCATCCCCGGCCACGTCATCGGGCCGGGCCACAACAGCGTGGTCACCCTGCACGACGGCACGCCGGGCGGCACGGACGTGCTCGTCTACCACGCCTGGGACGAGGGGCAGACGGCCCGGCGGCTGTGCGTCGACCCCATCGCGTGGACGCCGGACGGCCCGACGACCGACGGGCCGACGTACCAGCCGACGACGCTGCCGCGCACCCGGTGAACCGGCGCTGAGCCCGGTGGTGAGCCGGTGGTGAGCTGCGGATGAGGCTGCTGGTCATGGCCGACACCCACCTGCCGCGGCGCGCCCGCGACCTGCCGGCGCAGCTGTGGGACGAGGTCGACGCGGCCGACGTCGTGCTGCACGCCGGCGACTGGGTCGAGGCCGACCTGCTCGACCGGCTCGAGGCCCGCAGCCGCCGGGTGGTCGGCTGCTACGGCAACAACGACGGACCTGCCCTGCGGGCGCGGCTGCCCGAGGTGGCGCGCGCCGAGCTGGGCGGCGTGCGGTTCGCGGTGGTGCACGAGACGGGCGACCGCACCGGCCGCGAGCGCCGCTGCGACGAGCGCTTCGGCGGGGTGCGGGGCGTCGACGGGCTCGAGGGCACCGACGTGCTGGTGTTCGGCCACAGCCACATCCCGTGGGACACCGTGACGCCGGGCGGCACCCGCCTGCTCAACCCCGGCTCACCGACCGACCGCCGGCGGCAGCCGCACGCCACCTACCTGACGGCGCACGTGAGCGGCGGCAGCCTGCAGGACGTCGTCCTGCACCGGCTGCCGCCGCGGGCCGTGCGCTGAGGAAGCCCTACGGCTCGATGACGTGCACGGCGGCCTCCTCGGCCGAGGCCGCACCGCCGTCGATGCCGACGTCGCCGCCGACCGAGTCCTTCTCGCTGTCCTCGCGCACGCCCTCGTCCGGGTCGACGAGCCGGCCGGCGCGCACGTCGCCGACCTGGCCGTCGTCGAGGAACTCGTCAGCCTCGACCGGCGCGTCGGGGTCGTCGTCCGCAGGCGCCGCCAGGAGGTCCTCGACCTCGAGCGCGGGGTCGGGCTCCTCCTGGGCGATGCGCTGGTCGAGCGTCTCGCCCTGGGCCTGCTCGGCCGCCGTCGTCCCGAACTTGTCCACGCCCAGCGGGCGCTCGGGCGGGGAGTACCCCTCGTCCAGCCCGTCGGCCTGGTTGCTCAGCAGCAGGCTGTCGGCGTCGTCACCGCTGGGCTGGTCCTCGTCGTCGACGCTGTAGGTGCCGGCGCCCTCGATGTCATAGCTCTCGCCGGAGTTGTCGTTGCTCATGCGCCGATCCCATCACGCACGCCGACCCCCCGCGACACGGGTCGCCCGCCCGCATGAACCGGCGGCCGAGCGGGCATGAGCGTGACGCGCCCGTCGGGCGGGGTGACGCGAAGGAGCGTGGTGCTGACCGTGGCCAGCGGTCTTCCCGGCGACGTCCGCACCGGGATCTCCGGGTGGACCTACGCCGCGTCGCGGGGGACGTTCTACCCGCCGGGGCTGCGCCGGCGAGAGGAGCTCGGCTACGCCGCGACCGCGTTTCGCAGCATCGAGGTCAACGGCTCCTTCTACTCCCTGCAGCGCCCGACGTCCTACCAGCGCTGGCACGACGAGACGCCCGACGACTTCGTCTTCTCGGTGAAGGGGCCGCGGTTCGTGACGCACATGAAGCGGCTGCTGGACGTGCGCACGCCCGTGGCGAACTTCCTGGCGTCCGGGGTGCTGGCTCTGGGGCGCAAGCTCGGCCCGGTGCTGTGGCAGCTGCCGCCGACGCTGGCGCTCGACGACCGGCTCGAGCCGTTCCTCGCCCTGCTCCCCCGCACCACCGGCGAGGCCGCGACGCTCTCCCTCGAGCACGACGCCCGGCTCGACGACCGGTCGCTCACGACGAGCCCGCTTGACGTGCCGCTGCGCCACGCCCTCGAGGTGCGCCACCCCTCCTTCGCCACGCCCGAGGTGGTGGCCCTGCTGCGCGCGCACGGCGTCGCCCTGGTGCGCACCGACGCCGGCGGCCGCTGGCCCGAGCTGGACGACGTCACCGCGGACGTCGTCTACCTGCGGCTGCACGGCGCCGAGGAGCTGTACGCCAGCGGCTACGACGAGGAGTCGCTGGACGCCTGGGCCCGGCGCATCGCCGTCTGGCGCGGCGGCGGCACGCCGGCTGAGGGCCGGACCGTCGCCGAGCCGGCTGTCCGGCGTCCGCGCGACGTCTTCGTCTACTTCGACAACGACATCAAGGTGCGCGCGCCGTTCGACGCCATGTCGCTGGCGCGCCGGCTGGCCTGACCCCGCGCTGACCGCTCGGTGCCCACCCGGCTCAGCGGCGCGGCGCGCACCCGACGCAGGTGCGCGCGCCGGGCCTGGCCTCCAGCCGCTCGGCCGGTATCGGCGACCCGCACACCTCGCAGCGGCCGTAGCTGCCGTCGTCCAGGGCCGCCAGCGCCCGGACGACGTCAGCGCCGGCGCGCTCGAGGCCGGCGATGGTGGCGACGACCTGCTCGCGCTCGAACGCGAGCGTCGAGCCCTCGGGGTCGTGCTCGTCGTCGGCGTTGGACCCGGCCGCAGCGGCGACCAGACCGGCGTGCTGGGCGCGCAGCCGCTGCACCTGCTCCTCGATCGTGCGCCGGCGCCCGGTGAGCACGACCCGCGCGTCGTCGGTCACGCGGCCTGCAGGCGCGCCGTCCGCCGCTCGAGCAGCTGCGACACGGTCAGCACGACGACGCCGCACAGCGCGAGCACCCCGCCGACCAGGGCCGGCGCGGTGTAGCCGTAGCCCGCGGTGATGACCAGACCGCCGAGGAACGCGCCGAGGGCGTTGCCGAGGTTGAGCGCGGCGTGGTTGCCGGCGGCGGCGAGGGACTGGGCGTCGCCGGCGACGTCCATCAGCCGGGTCTGCAGCGCCGGGATGGACGACGAGCCGGCCGCCGCGATGAGGAAGACACCGACCATGGCGCCGACCACGGTGTGCACCATGACGCTGAACGCGAAGAGCACCACGCTGACCGCGACCATGCCGATGTAGAGGCTGCGCACGACCGACCAGTCGGCCAGCCGGCCACCGATCTCGTTGCCGACGGTCATGCCGACGCCGAACAGCGCGAGCGCGAGCGGCACGGCGGCCACGCCGAGGCCGGTCTCCTCGACCAACGTCGGGGTGATGTAGCTGTAGACGGCGAAGAAGCCGCCGAAGCCGACCGCCCCGACGAGCAGCGTCAGCCACACCTGCGGCCGGGCGAGGGCGCCCAGCTCGCGCCGCGGGCCGGCCCCCTCTGCGGCCGGGACGGCGGGGACGAAGCGGGCGATCGCCACGAGCGCGAGGGCGGAGATGACGACCACCGAGCCGTAGGTGCTGCGCCAGCCGAGGTGCTGGCCGAGCACCGTGGCGAGGGGCACGCCGACGATGTTGGCGACCGTCAGGCCGAGCATCATGCGGGCGACGGCCCGCGCCCGGCGGTCCGGCGGCACGAGCGAGGCCGCGACGACCGCGCCGATGCCGAAGTAGGCCCCGTGCGGCAGGCCGCTGACGAAGCGGGCGGCGGCGAGGGTGTCGAACGTCGGCGCGACCGCCGACAGCAGGTTGCCGGTGAGCACGGCGGCGACGAGCGCCAGCAGCAGCGCCTTGCGGGGCAGCCGCGCGCCGAGCACGGCGAGGGTCGGGGCGCCGACCACGACGCCCACGGCGTACGCCGAGACCAGGTGGCCGCCCTGCGGCACCGTGGCGCCGAGGTCGCGGGTCAGGTCGGGCAGCACGCCCATGGTGGCGAACTCGGTGGTGCCGATGCCGAAACCGCCGACGGCCAGGGCGGCGATCGCGAGCCAGACGGGGGCGGCCCGGCGGGCAGCCTCGGAGGGATCGGTGGGCCCGGCGGGGGGTGCGCCGAGGTCCGTGGGCGGTGCGGCGAGGTCGGTGGCGCTGTCACGGCGCGCGGTCACGTCGGCAGTCATCTGGGTCGGCACGGTCCTTCGTCGGTGGGCGGGGTCGTCGCCGGGCGCTCGACCTGAGGGGTCGCCGCCGGGACGGGCCGCGTGCGAGGCGCCGGTGCCGTGGCCGCACGTCGTTACGTCTGCGGCCAACCCTAGGGCGTGCCGATGTGTTCCCGGGCGGTCGATGAGGTCGGGAACCGGCTCAGAGCGGGTCGAGGATGCGGCGCAGGAACTGCCGGGTGCGGGGCTCGCGCGGGTCGGTCAGCACCTGCGCGGGCAGGCCGCGCTCGACGACGACACCGCCGTCGAGGAACGCCACCTGGTCGGCCACCTGCTGCGCGAACCGGATCTCGTGGGTGACGACCAGCATCGTCCAGCCCTCCGACGCCAGGTCGCGCATGACCGACAGCACCTCGCCGACCAGCTCGGGGTCGAGCGCCGAGGTCGGCTCGTCGAACAGCATGAGCTTGGGCCGCGTGGCGAGCGCCCGGACGATGCCCACGCGCTGCTGCTGCCCACCCGACAGCTGCGACGGGTGCTGGTCGGCCTTGTCGGACAGCCCGACGCTCGCGAGCAGCTCGAGCGCCTCCCCGCGCACCTGCTCGGCGGGCCGGCCCTGCACCAGCACAGGGCCGGCGGTCACGTTCTGCAGCACCGTCATGTGCGGGAACAGGTGGTGGCTCTGGAAGACCATGCCGCTCTGCGCCCGCAGCCGCGCCTGCGCCCGCTTGTCGGGGCGGGCGGCGAAGTCGACGGTCACGTCCGCGATCCGGACGGTGCCGGCGTCCGGCACCTCGAGGGCGTTGACCGACCGCAGCACCGTGGTCTTGCCGGAACCGGACGGGCCGATGAGCACCGTGACCGACCCGGCGCCGACCTGCAGGTCGATCCCGCGCAGCACCTGGTTGTCGCCGAACGCCTTGCGCACACCGGTGACGTCGAGCAGCGGCTGCCCTGTCGCGACGCTCATGCCGTCACGAACCTGTCGAGGCGCGTCTCCGCGCGGGACTGGCCGAAGGAGAGCACGAGGCAGACGATCCAGTAGTAGAGGGCGGCGAGGCCGTACAGCGCGAAGAACTGGTAGGTCGGCGCCGCCGCCTCCTGCGCCCTGCGCAACAGCTCGGTGGCCCCGATGGTCGAGGCCAGCGAGGTGTCCTTCACCAGGGAGATCAACGTGTTCGACAGCGGCGGGACCGCCACGCGCGTGGCCTGGGGCAGGATCACCTTGCGCAACGTGGTGGTGTAGCCCATGCCCACGGTCGACGCCGCTTCCCACTGCCCGCGGGGGACGGCCAGGATCGAGGCCCGGATCACCTCGGAGGCGTAGCCGCCGACGTTCAGGGTGAGCGCGATGGCGGCGCCCGGGAACGGGTTGATGGTCACGCCCGCGGAGGGCAGCGCGAAGTAGATGATGAAGAGCTGGACCAGCAGCGGTGTCCCGCGAATGAGCGACACGTAGACGCGAGCGACCGCCTGCAGGGCGCTGATGCCCGACAGCCGCATCAGCGCGATGACGAGCGCCAGCACCAGGCCGAGCACGAAGCTGATCGCCGTCAGCGGCAGGGTGCCCTTGAGCAGGCCACCCAGCAGCGGCAGGGCGTTGTCACGCAGCACCTGCCACGTGGCGGCGTCCACGATCAGCCCGCCGCGGGCTTGGAGACGTCCTCGCCGAACCAGGTGTTCGAGATCTTCGCCAGCGTGCCGTCGGCCGCCATCGCCTTCAGCGCGGTGTCGAACTGTGCGGCGAGCGGGCTGTCCTTGCGGAAGGCGAAGGCCTGCTGGGTCTGCTCAGGCGTGGTCGCAGCGATCTTGATGCTGGTGTCGCCTGTGCTCTTCATGTAGTCGAGCAGGGCGAGGTTGTCGTTGATCGTCACGTCGACGCGCTTCTGCTTGAGCAGCGTGACCGCCTGGGTGAAGCCCTCGACGCCCTCGATCGTCGCACCGGCGTCCTTGGCGGTCTGGGCGAAGTTGCTCGTCACCGACTGCGCCGACTTCTTGCCGCGGACGTCGGCGAGAGACGTGACCGACGAGTCGTCTGCTCGCGTCACGACCACGCCGGTCGACACGGTGTAGGGCGTGGAGAACGCGTAGAGGCCCTGGCGCTCGGGGGTGACCGACACCTGGTTGGCGATGACGTCGAAGCGCTTGGCCTGCAGGCCCGCGAAGATCGAGTCGAACGCGGTCTCGGAGAACGTGACCGGCTTGCCGAGCCGCTTGGCGACCTCGGTGACCACCTGCACGTCGTACCCGGTGAGAGCGTTGGTCTTGGGGTCGTGGAACGTGAAGGGCGAGTAGGTGCCCTCGGTGCCGACCGTGATCGGGTCCTGCGACCCGCCGCTCGAGCCGGCGCCGGCGGCGTCGCCGCCGCTGGAGCCGCAGGCGGCCGCGAGGGTCGCCACGGTGACGGCGGTCAGGAGCAGGCGCGCGCGCCGGGTGGTGCTGCCGAGCATGGGTGGTCCTCCGAGAGCGCTGATGGGGGTCCGGCCGCTGCGGCCGCCGGACGAACATGCAGCAACCACCGCATCACGGTCATTCCCGCGAGCACGCGCCCTGCGCTGGGAACCGGACCGCCCACAGTCAGTCGAGGGTCGCGGCCACCAGCTCGGGCGCGGAGCCCTCGCACGTGACGCCCGCGCGCAGCCGACCAGCGGTCACGTCGGCCGGCGCGGCCGCGGCGTAGAGGTGACCCTGGGCGTAGCGGCAGCCGCGACTGCGCAGCGCCTGGGCCTGCTCGTGGGTCTCGACGCCCTCGGCGGTCACCGGCACCCCGAGCGCCTCGGCCATCGCCAGCACGGCGGTCACGACGGCGGCCTTGCGCGGCGAGGTCACCAGGCCCGCGGTGAACCCGCGGTCGACCTTGAGCTGGTCGACCGGGACGCGCTCGAGGTAGGTGAGCGGGGAGTAGCCGGTGCCGAAGTCGTCGAGGTGGATCGCGACCCCGAGCTCGCGCAGCGACGCGAGCAGCCCGGCGAGCTCGACCGAGTCGGCCACCAGGACGCTCTCGGTGAGCTCGAGGGCGAGGCAGCGGGCGGGCACGCCGCACTCGGCCAGGCTAAGGCGGACCGTCTCGAGGAACGTCGGCCGCAGCTGGCGCGGCGACACGTTGACCGACAGCACGAACTCCTGGTCGACGACCTCGTCACGGCGCCACTGCGCCAGCTGGCGCAGGCCGGTGCGCAGCACCCAGTCGCCCATCGGCACGATCAGCCGCGTCTGCTCGGCGAGCGGGATGAAGACCGCCGGCGGCACCTGCCCGTGCTCGGGGTGGTTCCAGCGCAGCAGGGCCTCGGCGCCGTGCCAGCGTCCGGTGTGCAGGTCGACGATGGGCTGGTAGTGCAGCTGCAGCTGCTCGTCGTGCAGCCCCTGCTGCAGCGCGGTGTCGAGCTGCAGGCGGGCACGCGCGGCGGCGCGCATGCCGTCGTCGTAGACGGCGATGCCGATGCCGTCGGTCTTGGCGCGGTACATCGCGGCGTCGGCCTCGCGCAGCAGCGAGGTGGCGCTGGCGCCGGGCCGGTCGGCCACCGAGACGCCGATGCTGCCGCCGGCCCAGGTGTCGCCGTCCTGCAGGGCGAAGGGGGCGCGCCACACCGAGGCGATGCGGCCGGCGAGGGCGGGGACGTCGATCGGGCCGCGTTGGTCGAGGACGACGACGAACTCGTCACCTCCCAGGCGTGCCACCAGATGGGCGCCAACCGCCTCGGGGGTCAGCCGCCGGGCCAGCTCACCGAGCAGCTCGTCACCGGCCTCGTGGCCGTAGGTGTCGTTCACGAGCTTGAAGTCGTCGAGGTCGAGCAGCGCGACGGCGACCTGGCCGCCCACGCGGTCACGCCGGGCCAGCGCCTCGGCGACGTGGACCGCGTAGAGCCGCCGGTTGGGCAGCCCGGTGAGCGTGTCGTGCAGCGCCAGGTGCCGTAGCCGCTCACGGCTGGAGCGGGCGAGCGCCGCCGCCCACGCGGTGAGCGCCGCAGACGCCGCGAGGGTGCCCATCGGGAACAGCCACAGCGACAGGGCGCTGAGCAGGGGCACACCCAGCACCGCGAGCGAGGCGGCCGACAGCACGCCGACCCACGCCGTGTGCGCGGCCGCGGCTCGCCGGGAGAAGAACAGTGCCGAGTACGGCGCCGCCCACGCCCAGAAGAAGCGCAGGTCGTTGCGCGGGTCGCCGCTCGCGACGAAGCCGACGGCGATCACCAGCTGGATGACGACCAGCACGACGTGCAGCGTGCGCGGGTCGCGCCAGCCGGCCGGCAGCCATGCGACGACGGCGCCGACGACGACCGCCGCGGCGGCCATGCTGGCCATCGCCCAGCGGTGGCCGCTGCCGGCCTCGGGCAGCAGCAGCCAGGCGAAGGCCACCAGCCCGCCGCCGACGTAGAGCAGCCCGAGCGAGCGGTGGGTCGCCTGGTGGGTGATCCCGGACGACGAGGCGCCGCCCTCGGGGGCGAGCACGCGGCTCGCAGCGTCCCTGCGAGGCCATGGGCCCTGCTCCTCGCTGCGCACCCACGGACCGTCGTCAGGTCGCCGGCCGAACTGAAGGCCGGTCAGTCGGGCGGTGGGCGAAATCGTACGGTCTGACCGGGTCGTGGACCTGATCGAGGGGCGGGTTGCCGCTCAGGGCCCGTGGACCGAGCTCGAGCAGGCGCGGGGGCACCTCACCGGCTGATCCCGACCTGACTGTGCTGAGACGGCTGCTTCGACCGCCGTGAAGCAGCCTTTTCGGAGCAGTCAGCATCGGATCGCCCCAGAGCAATCGCGGCCGGCCGGCCCGGCTGACCGCCGGTCAGCCGGGCGGTGGGCGAAATCGTACGGTCTGACCGGTGCGCAGCTGGGCGCAGCGGTCGACGTCCGCGTCCTCGACGTAGCCGATGACGGGGTAGCCGCCGGTGACGGGGTGGTCGGCCAGGAACAGCACGGGCAGCCCGGACGGCGGCACCTGCAGCGCCCCGCGCACCATGCCCTCGCTCGCCAGCTCGCCCTCGCGCAGCCGTGCCAGTGCGACGCCGGCAAGGCGCAGCCCGACCCGGTTGCTGCGCGGGGTCACCTGCCACGCCTGGCCGACGAGCAGCGCCCAGGCGTCGTCGGCGAACCAGTCGCGGCGCGGTCCGGGTGCCACGCGCACCACGACCTCCCCGGAGGGCGGGTTGGGTGCCGGCGCGGCGTCGACCCCGGGCGCCGGCAGCCGGCTGCGCCCGACCGGCAGCACGGTGCCGGCGGTCAGCGGGGGCGGCCCGAGCCCCGAGAGCAGGTCGGTCGAGCGCGAGCCGAGCACGGCCGCGACGTCCAGCCCGCCGCGCACGGCAAGGTAGGTGCGCACTCCGGACGCCGGGGCCCCCAGCCGCAGCACCTCGCCGGCCCGCAGCAGCAGCGGGGCGTCCTGCGGAGCGCCGGGGCAGGGCGCGCCGGTGGCGACGACCTCGAGGTCGGCGTCGGCCCGCAGCTGCAGGCCGCCCAGGGTCGCCTCGAGCAGCGCGTCCGCCGGGTCGTTGCCCACCAGCCGGTTCGCACGTGCTGCAGAAGCGCGGTCGCAGGCCCCGGAGCGGCCGATGCCCAGCGCGCCCTGCCCCGGGCGGCCGAGGTCCTGCACCGTGGTGAGCGGACCGGGCGCCAGGACGGTGAGGGTGCGCGGGCTCACGGGCCGTCCTCGACGAAGCGAACCCTGGTGCCCGGGCGCAGCAGCGCCGGCGGGTCACGGGCCAGGTCGAGCACCGCCGTCGCGGTGCGCCCGACGAGCTGCCACCCGCCCGGTGACGCGCGCGGGTAGACGCCCGAGAACTCGCCCGCGAGAGCCACCGAGCCGGCGGGCACGCTGGTGCGCGGCGTCGACCGGCGCGGCAGCTGCCACGCATAGCGCTCCCCCACCAGGTAGCCGAAACCCGGCGCGAAACCGCAGAACGCCACGGTCCAGCGCTCGTCGGTGTGACGGCGCACCAGCTCGCGCGGCGCGACACCGACCAGCGCCGCGGCCTCGGCGAGGTCGGCGCCGTCGTACACCACGGGCAGCTCGACCGAGCCGTGCTCGCGGGCGTGAGCGGCGCGGGGCGTCGTCGCCAGCACGGCCCGCTCGACGGCGGCGAGGTCGGTGACCGCGGGGTCGATCACCACCAGCAGGGTGCGGGCCGCCGGCACGAGGTCGACGACGCCGGGCGGCGGCGCCTCGTCCAGCGCGGCGTACAGGCCCAGCACCTCCTCGAGCCCGCCGAGCTCGACCAGTGCGGCGGTGCTGCCGCTCGGCAGGATGCGCATCAGGGCGCGAAGGGCGCGAGGGTGACACCGGCCGCGGTGAGCGCCTCGCGCACGGCGCGGGCGATGCCGACGGCGCCCGGGGTGTCACCGTGCACGCACACCGACCCGGGCGTCAGCCGCAGCAAGCCGCCTTCGACGTCGGTGACCGGCTGCCCGGTCGCCATCGCCACGGTGCGGGCGGCGACGACCTCGGCCTCGTGCAGCACCGCGCCCGGCAGCCGGCGGCTCACGAGCGTGCCCTGCGGGGTGTACGCCCGGTCGGCGAACGCCTCGGCCACGCAGGTGAGGCCCGCCTCCCCCGCCAGCCGCAGCCACGCCGAGCCGGGCAGCCCGAGCACCGGCAGCGTGCTGTCGTACGCCGCGACCGCCTCGACGACGGCGCCGGCCTGCTCCTCGTGGTGTCCGATCGCGTGGTAGAGACCGCCGTGCGGCTTGACGTACCGCACGCCCGAGCCCGCGATGCGGGCGAACGCGTCGAGCGCGCCGATCTGGTAGATCACGTCTGCCGCAAGGGCTTCGGGCTCGATGTCGATGAACCGCCGACCGAAGCCCGGCAGGTCGCGGTAGCCGACCTGCGCGCCGATGGCGACGCCCGCGGCCACCGCCCGCTCGCAGACCCGGCGCATGGTCGACGCGTCGCCGGCGTGGTAGCCGCAGGCGACGTTGGCGCTGCTGACGACGGCGAGCAGCGCGTCGTCGTCACCCAGCGCCCAGCTGCCGAACCCTTCGCCGAGATCGGCGTTGAGGTCGAGGGTGGTCACCGGACGCCGGGCGTCAGGACCGGCTGCGGCACTACGACTCCGCGCCGACGACGTGCACGAGGTTCTGCGCCTGCCGCACGATCGCGTTGCGCCAGGCGTCGAACGTCGCGTCGCTCACGTCGAAGGTGTTGCCCGCCGAGAACACCTGCATGCCGGGGGTGTGGATGTGGCCGGCGGGGATGTCGAGCCCGAGCCGGTCGCGCAGCAGCGTGTTGCGGTAGGCGCTCTCGTTGGACAGGTAGTTGCCGCCACCGCCGCTGTAGGAGCAGGAGTCCTTCGACGGCGGCGTGGGCGGCTGCGCCGGCGGGTACAGGATCGGCGACGGGGTGTTGACGCTCACACGCTCCGAAGAGCTGCAGTCGGGGAACTCGACGAAGCTCGTGTGCCACACGACGCCGAAGGCCACCGATGGGTCGGGCCAGGTGTCACCGGGCGGGCGCGGCACGCCGCGACCGGTGTCGGCGCGCATCATCGCGTCGATCGGCAGGGTCGAGGTGGTCCACTGCGGCGGGTTGTGCAGGTCGAAGGCGGTGGGGCCGCCCCAGCGGGTCGGCACCTGGGTGTTGCAGCCGGGGTTGTCGACGGCCCGCTGCGCGACGCCGTCCACGAGGGGGCACGGGAGGCTGAGGTCGTTGCCGGGGAACGTGCCGTGGTAGCGGGAGTTCCACTGCTCGAGGTCGAAGCGCGAGCCACCGGCCTGGCTGACGGTCACGGACGCGGTGACCTGCTTGGGGCCGGGCCGCAGCCACGGGCCGACGGTGTCCTCGAGGTAGCCGGCCGCGAACTCGGTGAAGTTCACCGGCAGCGTGTAGGCCTGCACCACCTGCGTCGTGCCGGCCGCGTCGCGGTAGGTCGTGCCGTCGAGCGAGAGGGCGATGGCGCCCGAGGGGTTCCCGTGCCTGATGTTGTTGCCGACCGACCCGGGTGCGGTGCCGGTCTCCCCCTCGTCGAGGGTGTAGGGGTCGAACCCGCTCATCAGCACGCGCTTGGTCGCCGTCGACGTCGGGAAGTCGATGTCGGTCATGCCGTGCGCCGCGCGGTCGAAGCGGGTGATGAGGGCGGCGCGCTGGGCGGGCGTGATCGCGAACCGGGGCTGCCACTGCCGCATCGCGGCCGTCGCCTGCAGCCGCGTCCAGTACAGCGGCCGGTCGTCGCTGGCGGGCAGGGTGCCGTGCACCCGGCCGGCCCTGCGCTGCGCCCGGGCGACCGCGTCCTGCCACAGCCGGCGGCCCTGCGAGTCCGCGAGCCGCTGCGCCGTGGCCAGGGTGCGGGTGCGGCACAGCTGCGTCACCAGTGACGGGCCGAACCGCTGGAACCCGGCGCCCTCGATCATCTGCTGCGCGAAGGGTCTGGCCTGCAGCCGCGACGGGTCGGCGTTGAGCGGCAGCGTCCCGACCAGGCGCCGCTCCTCGATCGTCAGCGGGACGTCAGCGTCGAGGCAGGGTGCGGTCAGGACGGGATCGCCCGTCACCACCGCCAGGGCCGGCGGGTCTGCGGCCTGCGCGGCCGTCGTCCCGACGAGGACGGCGGCGATGAGCACCGCGACGCCGGCCACCGCCGTCGTCGTGCTGGCTCGGCGCGCGCGTGGTGGGCGTCTCATGCGAGCGAACCTAGGGACAGCGGACAAGGGGGACAAGGGGTGTCTGCGGACTTTCCGACCTCGCCTCACGGCTTCAGCTTCGGCCACCGCCGGTGGGCGTAGCAGCGATCCGCCTCCTCCTCGCGCTCCTCGTCCGACGTCCACCGCCCGGGGCGACCGGGGTTCTTCGGGCGGTACAGCGAGCTGAGGTCAGGCACTTTCTGCTTCTCGCAGTAGGCGGCCAGCGCGTCGAGCGCCCTGCCGATGCCGACCGGGGCGTAGCCGGTCTCGTCCGCGGCCTCGGCGTAGCTCAGCGTTCGGCGCTGCTTCGCCGCGGGCAGCGCGAGGTCGTACAGGCGCCGGCCGGCGACGAGCTGCTTGTCCGTCATCCCCTCGAGGTCGTCCCCCGTGACAGGTTCGGTCATCGTCAGCTCCTGACCTCACGAGCACCACGGTGGTGCCGAGGCGAGGACCGTACGCCGGACAGCATCGGTGGCGTCGTCGTCCGTCCACAGCCGTAGGCGGAAGCCCTGTAGGACGACAGTCGGATGACGCTAGGACGTCACTGTGCCGGTTGCGGTCGCTGAACCCGCTCGTATGAGGGTGACCCGCGGGTGCTACTCGGTCCCGGACCCGCCAGAGGCCCGCACCGTCTGCTGGAGGCGCTTCGCGCAAGCGGCTTGCTCCACCGTTGACCATGATGACGGGATGGATGAAAGCTCGCGCTGAGCGCAGCAGTCGAGCGGTTGATGGTTCGCCGATAGCGTCTTTGCATCGCCTAGGGGACCCTCGGCTTGGATTCTGGCGTGAGATGTGCTTGATGCCTGCGAGACGGAACCAAGCAGGCCGCTGGGGGGTGTTACGGGTATGGACAGGGAGCCCGATGCCCTCACGCAGCTGTACGAGGGGAGCTATACGCGGCTCGTTGCTGTCGTCAGCGCTGTCTGCCAAGACCGCGACAGCGCGGAGGAGGCGGTTCAGGAGGCGTTCGTCCGACTGATCAGCCGATGGGGCAACGTCCGCCACTACGACGACCCTGAGGCGTGGGTCCGCGTCGTCGCGCTGCGTCTCGCCCTGAACCGGCGACGGAAGATCAGCAACGGCTTCCGTGCGATCACCCGGCTCGGCGGACCAGCAGAGCACCCCGAGCCCACCGCTGACCGGGTTGACCTGGACCGGGCGTTGGCTTCGCTGCCGCAAGAGCAACGAGCGGTCCTGGTGCTGCACTACTACTGCGACCTGCCAGTCGACCGGGTCGCCGCCGACCTTGACATACCCACCGGGACCGTGAAGTCCCGGCTGAGCCGCGCCCGGGCGGCGCTGCTGCCAGCCTTCGAGGAAGAGGACACCCGTGCCTGACATTTACGACCTCGTCCAGCGGGACGTCCAGTCGCACCATCCGAGAACTGCGCCTCCCCTGGCCTCGTTGCGGGGGCGGGCTCGGCGGCGCCAGAGACGGCAGTGGAGCCTCGCGGCCCTCATCACGGCCGCCGTCGTGTCCGCGACCGCCTTGCTCGGCGGTGGAGGCGGCTCGCGCCAACCCATCCCGCCCGCACAGGACGCGCAACCTGTGACGCTCCTGCCGGGACGGTCAGCGCTGACCTACCGAGGGGTGCAGGTCGCCGTCCCGACGGCGTGGACGAAGGACTCGCGCGCCTGCGGAACACCGATGCGGGACATCGCCTACGTCTTGCAGAACTCGCCTACCCCGGCGTGTGCGGTCGTGAACGAGCAGTCACGTGACCTGACTGAGGTTCGGCTTTCCGGCAACATGACCGGACTCAAGCCCGGGCGAACGACCACCAAAGACGGGCGCACCCAGATCATCCGCCACTTCGCTGACCGCGACACCACGCTGACCGTCACATCCCCAGACCCAGCCCTGGCCCGGCGCTACGTGAACGCTGCCGTCCCCCTTCCCGGCTCCGCCATCGTCAACGGTTGCCTCGTGCACGACCCGCGCAGGCGCCCAACGTTCCGCACGGAGCAGAGCGGCACCCTGCTACCCGCAGGGGATGTCACCACAGGGTCAGCGTGCGGGTACACCAAAGGTTGGCTCGACTACTCCGTCGCCTCCAGCCGACGTCAGGCGACGAGGCTCGCCGCCGCGTTCACCCAGGCACCAGTCACCAAAGACGTGTTCCCCACGGTGAACCCGGCCCGATGCGCAGTCGACACCGCCGAGTCGACGCGGACGTACCGGTTGAACTTCACGATCGACGGTGAGCAGACCCAGTTGTGGATCTATACCAACAACTGTAGACAAGCCGCCGTGGTCAACGAGCAAGGCCTGACTGCCGCGGGACCCTGGTCACTGGTCTCACACGTCTTCAACCTCATGTGGCCCACGTTCCAGATCGACGTCAACGCCGGATGAGGAAGGCGGCGAATGACAGCTCAGCGGCGTCCAGACAGCGCATCATGCTCATGCGGTTCATCCGCTGTGGCCACGCGCGGCGAGCATGCTGAGCGGCGCCCTTAGCCAGGAGTCCGAGTTTCGTGTGCCTGCCCGGCGACCGCCTCCCCATGAGGCTTGGGCGTGTCAGCAGGTTCCCCGCCGCCACCTCACAGCTGTGCGGTCGTCTGTGAGGAAATCCCGACACAGTGGTCAAGCGTCTCAGCCCTCAAGAATTGATATCAGCACGTTCAGATGCGTTCGGGCGCGAGCGCGTAACCTCCCGCCATGACCAGCTCCGGTGTCAGCACGACCGTGGGCGTTGCTCTGGCGCTGGTGGCGTGCGCGGGCTGCGGTGGTGTCCGCCGCGCGCCGCAGCTGCGTACGGGTACGCTCGCAGGCACGGTCTCCGAGGTGAGCGGCGGCTTCTGCGTCGCCCGCCACGACGCAAAGGGTTTCTGCGTCAAGGGCGCCGACGCTCGCGGCACTCACGTCGGTGAATGTGTGTCCGTGAGTGTGACGTGGCCCCAGTCGAACACGGCAGACATTGCTCCGAATGGAATCACCGACATCCGGCCGGCCAACGCGAACGAGCACCCTCAGGACTGCTGACGCCAATCGATGGTTCCCGCCGACTGCCAGGAGTCATGGCTTCGCAAGTGGACCGAAGCTCAGTCCAGTTCGACCCCGCGCGCCGTCCCGTTCCCCGGGAGGCGTCGGCGACCCGCAGCATCCTGGGTGGCGGTGTCACCGAATCCAGCAGTACCGACCTCGACAGTACGCCAGAATCCGAGCAAAGGGCCCGACACGTTGGGAGGGCACCGTGGCGAGCGAGCGGCAACAGCACACGAACGCGGCCGGAGACTCCCATAGCGCCCAGGAGCGCGCCGAGAACATCCTGGCCCAGCGCCGAGTCATCTACGCCGTTACTGTCCTGGTCGTCGCCCTGTTCATCATCGGCGCGGGCACGTACCTGCTGACCCGCCCCAAACCCACCGGCCCACCCATCCCCACCGGCCTTCACGCGCGTACGTGCGACCGTCGACTGAGTGACGTTGTTGCGGTCGGACAGCTCGGCAGTAGTTCGGACATCGTGACTACTTCTGCCTAGATGCGTAGTGGCGGTTGCCGTGGCTCTGGGAGCCGCTCAAGCTATTTGTGCCACTTGTTTTCACGCCAGACGCGGCCAATTCAATCCACGCATGGGCGCTGTCACCCGCCATGGCGGCAGGGTCGTCTCCTGTCCTCATCGTGCTCGGATCCCGAGACTGTCGTCCGACAAGGCGAAAGCCCCGACGACCGCGCGTCGGGGCTCCCGCCTGCCGAGTGTCAGCTGCAGCCGCTGGTGCTGCCGCAGCCCTCGCAGACGTAGCAGCTGCCGGCGGGACGCATCTTGACCCCGCACGTCAGGCACATCGGCGCGTCAGCCGTGCGCCCCTGCAGCGCCTCGAGCAGCTCGGTCGAGCTGTGGACGTCGGAGCTGATCCGCTTGGCGGATGCCGCACCGGCGCCGGACTTGACCTCGATGTGCTCGGCCGGCTCGGCGTGGATCTCGGGCTTGGCCTTCACCGAAGCCGTCTGGGAGTAGCTCTCCAGCTCGGCCTCGTCGTCCTCGTCGGCGTTGTCGGCCGGCAGGTAGGAGCCGGTCTCGAGCTGACGGGCGCGCTCGTCGGCCGAGTGGATGCCCATGTAGGAGCGCGCGTCGAAGTCCAGGTGGTCGAGGGCGAGGCGGCGGAAGACGTAGTCCATGATCGACTGCGCCATGCGGATGTCGGGGTCGTCGGTCAGACCGGCCGGCTCGAAGCGCAGGTTGGTGAACTTCTCGACGAAGGTCTCCAGCGGCACGCCGTACTGCAGGCCGATCGACACCGCGATGGAGAACGCGTCCATGACGCCGGCGAGCGTGGAGCCCTGCTTGCCGAACTTCAGGAAGATCTCGCCGAGCCCGCCATCGGGGTACGAACCCGCTGTCAGGTAACCCTCGGCGCCGCCGACAGCGAACGAGATGGTCTGCGACGGACGACGCTTGGGCAGCCGCTTGCGGACCGGGCGGTACTCGACGCGCACCTTCTCCTCCGCGACCGCCACGGCGGTGGCCTCGACCGCCTTGTCGGCGCCCTTGGCCTTCGCGTCGGACAGCGGCTGGCCGACCTTGCAGTTGTCGCGGTAGACCGCGAGGGCCTTCAGGCCGGTCTTCCAGCCCTGCAGGTAGACCTCCTCGATCTCCTCGACCGTGGCGTTCTCGGGCAGGTTGACCGTCTTGCTGATCGCCCCGGACAGGAACGGCTGGCAGGCGGCCATCATGCGCACGTGGCCCATGGCCTTGATCGAGCGCGCACCCATCGCGCAGTCGAAGATCTCGTAGTGCTCCGGGCGCAGGCCCGGGGCGTCGATGACGTGGCCCTTCTCGGCGATGTGCTCGACGATCGCCTCGACGGTCTCCTGGGTGTAGCCCAGCTTGGTGAGGGCCCGCGGGATGGTCAGGTTGACGATCTGCATCGAGCCGCCGCCGACGAGCTTCTTGAACTTGACCAGCGAGAAGTCGGGCTCGATGCCGGTGGTGTCGCAGTCCATCATGAAGCCGATGGTGCCCGTGGGGGCCAGCACCGAGGCCTGGGCGTTGCGGAAGCCGTGCTTGTCGCCCATCCTCACCACGTCGTCCCACGCCTGCGTCGCGAGGCGCTGGACGTCCTTGTCCATCGTGTGCATCGTGCGGATGGTGTCGTTGGCAGCGGCGTGCTTGCGCATGACCCGCTGGTGGGCGTCGCTGTTGCGGGCGTAGCCCTCGTACGCGCCGACGACGCTCGCGATCTCAGCCGACTTCTTGTACGCCGTGCCGGTCATCAGCGAGGTGATCGACCCGGCGAGCGCCCGGCCGCCGTCGCTGTCGTAGGCCAGGCCCGAGGCCATGAGCAGCGCGCCGAGGTTGGCGTAGCCGATGCCCAGCTGGCGGTAGTCGCGGGTGGTCTGCCCGATGGCCTCGGTGGGGAAGTCCGCGAAGCAGATGGAGATGTCCATCGCGGTGATGACCAGCTCGACGACCTTGGCGAACGTGACGCCGTCGAAGGACCCGTCGTCCTGCAGGAACTTCAGCAGGTTCAGCGAGGCGAGGTTGCAGCTGGAGTTGTCGAGCGACATGTACTCCGAGCACGGGTTAGAGGCGTTGATCCGCCCGGTCTCCGGCGTCGTGTGCCAGTCGTTGATCGTGTCGTCGTACTGGATGCCCGGGTCGGCGCAGGCCCAGGCGGCCTGGGCGACCTTGGTGAACAGCTCGGCAGCGTCGACGGTCTCGATGACCTCACCGCTGGTGCGGGCGCGCAGACCGAACTGGCCGTTCGCCTCGACCGCGCGCATGAACTCGTCGCTGACCCGCACCGAGTTGTTGGCGTTCTGGTACTGCACCGAGGTGATGTCGGCGCCGCCGAGGTCCATGTCGTAGCCGGCGTCGCGCAGGACGCGGATCTTGTCCTCCTCGCGCGCCTTGGTCTCGACGAACTCCTCGATGTCGGGGTGGTCGATGTCGAGGACGACCATCTTGGCCGCGCGGCGGGTGGCGCCACCGGACTTGATGGTGCCGGCGGACGCGTCGGCGCCGCGCATGAACGAGACCGGGCCGGACGCCGTACCGCCCGACGAACGCAGCAGCTCCTTCGACGAGCGGATGCGCGAGAGGTTCAGGCCGGCGCCCGAGCCGCCCTTGAAGATCATCCCCTCCTCGCGGTACCAGTTGAGGATCGAGTCCATCGAGTCGTCGACGGCGAGGATGAAGCAGGCGCTGACCTGCTGCGGCGAGGACGTCCCGACGTTGAACCAGACCGGCGAGTTGAAGCTGAACACCTGGTGCAGCAGCGCCCACGTCAGCTCGTGCTCGAACAGGTCCGCGTCCTCGTCGGTCGCGAAGTAGCCGTGGTCCTTGCCGGCGCGGGCGTAGGTCAGCACCACGCGGTCGATGAGCTGGCGCAGCCCGGTCTCACGGCTGTCGGTGCCGACGGCGCCGCGGAAGTACTTGGTGGTGACGATCGTCGAGGCGTTGACCGACCAGAAGTCCGGGAACTCCACGCCTCGCTGCTCGAAGATCGTCTCGCCGGTCTTCCAGTTCTGCTGCAGGACGTCGCGGCGCTCCCACGTCACCTCGTCGTACGGGTGGACGCCCGGCGTGGTGAAGATGCGCGGCACGCTCACCCCGCGGCCCTTGCGGCGGGCTGAGGTGCGGGCGCCGCTCGTGGTCTCGGTCATGGTCTGTCTCCTCGGTGGTCCTGATGACTGTCGCGCAGTGGTGCGTCTGCCGCTGGCGCCTGGCTCGTGCGTGGTGCTGTCGCTTGTGTCGCTGGGGGTGACGTCGCTGTGGTGTGACGTCGCTGTGGTGACGCCGACGGTGGTCTCCGCCGGCGGCGGCGGGCTTCCCCTCCACCGCCGCCGGCGGCGTCAGGGGGTGCGCGACGCGGGCGTGCCGTCCGACCGCTGGGTGCGCGGTTCGACGCCGGTCGGCTCGCGCTCGGCTCGCAGCACGGTGATGGCGGCCTCGAAGTCCTCCAGGGAGTCGAACGCCTGGTAGACCGACGCGAACCGCAGGTAGGCCACCTCGTCGAGCTCGCGCAGGGGCCCGAGAACGGCCAGCCCCACCTCATGTGCCTCGATCTCGGCCGCTCCCTGGGCGCGGACGGCTTCCTCGACGCGCTGCGCGAGCAGCGCCAGGTCGTCCTCGCCGACCGGGCGGCCCTGGCAGGCCTTGCGGACGCCGGACAGCACCTTGGCGCGACTGAACGGCTCGGTCACGCCAGAACGCTTGACCACGGACAGGCCTGCGGTCTCGACGGTGCTGAACCGTCGGCTGCACGCGGGGCACTGCCGCCGCCGACGGATCGACGTGCCGTCGTCCGTGGCCCGCGAGTCGATGACGCGCGAGTCGGTGTGACGACAGAAGGGACAGTGCACGACGGCCTCTCAGGCTGGTCAGCGGAACCCTGGCGCCATCCGCCTGTGGATGAGCCTGGGGACCGGCTGGGGAGAAGATGTGCATGAGAACCACAACGTGTGGATGAAGCACACCGGTGTAACTACTACATGTAGGAACGTAGAGGTGCCCACCCCCATTCCGCAAGTACGCGGCGCCGCCCACGCGGCGCCCCGGCGTGTCGGGCGGGTAGGACACCCTCCATGCCGACAGCGTCGGCGCCGTCGTCCGGCCAGCCGGCCCAGCCGGGTCGGGATCAGGCCGGGCGGAAGGAGTCGTGGGACTCGCGAGGCGCGTGCTTGATCATCACGTGCTGGGTGACGGTGTACTCCAGCACCGCCTCGTGGCTCATGTCCTTGCCGAACCCGCTGCCCTTCACGCCGCCGTGCGGCGCCTCCGAGGCGATCGGCAGGTGGTCGTTCACCCAGGTCACCCCCGCCTCGATGCCGCCAGCGACCCGCAGCGCCCGGCCGACGTCGACGGTCCACACCGATGAGGCCAGACCGTAGGCGCTGTCGTTCGCGAGCCGGACGGCCTCCGCCTCGTCCTCGAAGGTGCCGAGCACCAGCACCGGACCGAACACCTCCTGCTGGACGATCTCCGCGTCCTGCGCGGCGCCGCGGAGCAGGGTGGGCGGGTAGTAGCCGCCCGGTCCCTGCGGCAGCACACCTCCGGTCAGCAGCTCGGCGCCGGCCGCCACCGCGCGGCTGACGAAGCCGTGTACCCGGTCGCGGTGCTCCACCGAGATCATCGGGCCGATGTCGGTGGCCGGATCACGCGGGTCGCCCCACGTCACCGCAGCCATGCGCTCGGTCAGCAGCATCGCGAGCTCCTCGGCCACGCTGCTCTCCACGTAGACGCGCGTGGCGGCGGTGCAGTCCTGCCCGGTGTTGTACGTCGCGGCCATGGTCAGGGCACCTGCGGCACCCTGCAGGTCGGCGTCGGCGAAGACCAGCGCCGGTGCCTTACCGCCCAGCTCGAGGTGGACCCGCTTGGTCGCCGATGACGCGGTCTGCATCACCGCCCGGCCGGCGCCGGGCGAGCCGGTCACCGAGACCATCGCGACCCGCGGGTCGGCGACCAGGGCCTGGCCGACGTCGGCCCCGCCGGTGACGACGTTCAGGACACCCGGCGGCAGGCCTGCCTCGGCGGCGAGCTCGGCCAGCCGCACGCTCGAGCGCGGGGTCTGTGGCGCGGGCTTGAGGACCATGGTGTTGCCGGCGGCCAGCGCCGGGCCGACCTTCCAGATCGCCATCACCAGCGGGAAGTTCCACGGCGCGATGCCGGCGACGACGCCGAGCGGGCGACGCACCAGGATCGAGGTGAAGCCTGCGCTCAGGACGCCCGCGCCGGTGCCCTCCAACGAGCGCGCGGAGCCGGCGAAGAAGCGCAGGTTGTCAGCGGCGAACGGCAGCTCGCCGTCACGGAAGACCGGCACCGGCTTGCCGGTGTCAGCCACCTCGAGCTCGGTCAGTGCCTCGGCGTCGGCCTCCAGCAGGTCGGCGAGCCGCAGCAGCACCCGGGCCCGCTCCCCCGCGGTGCGGGCGGACCACGCCGGGAACGCGGCGGCCGCCGCGTCGACGGCGGCCGCGACGTCGTCGACCGAGCTCTGCGCGACGACCGCGAACTCGTCGCCGGTCGCCGGGTCGACCAGGGTGATCGGGCTGCCGCTGCCCGGACGGCTGGTGCCGTCGAGGTGCAGGCCCGCGGAGGGGGTGCTCATGACTGCTCTCCTAGCTGTTGAAGCCAACACCGAAGCCGTCCATCGTCCGCAGCAGCGCACCACGGCGACCTGTGCGGTCCTCGCGGGCGAGTGCGGCGCGGGCCGCCTGGACGGCGATCCACCGCAGTGGCTCAGGGGGGAACGGCAGGGGCCGACGACGCACCAGGCTCACCGCGGTCCGCTCGGTACGGCGACCGGCGAGCAGGTCGAGCACGGCCCGGGCGCCGAAGCGCGAGGAGGCCACGCCGAGGCCGGTGTAGCCGACGGCATAACCCACGTCACCGCCGTACGCCGTGCCGAAGACGGGGGTGAACCGTGACGTGGTGTCGATCATCCCGGCCCACCGGTGGGTCATCTGGACGTCCTCGAGCTGCGGGAAGGTCGCGTAGAACTGCGCGGCCAGCAGCTGGTGCGAGGCCTCGCGCTGCTCGCGACCGGCCTGGGTGCCGTTGCCGAAGTAGTAGACGGCGTCGTAGCCGCCCCACAGGATCCGGTCGTCCGCCGTGCGCCGGTAGTAGTGGAACTGGTTGCCCGCGTCGGTCATGCCCTGGTTGTCGGCCCAGCCGATCGCGTCGAGCTGGCTGGTCGTCAGCGGCTCGGTCGCCAGCACGTGGTCCCACACCGGCAGCACGTAGCTGCGGATCCGGCGCAGCAGCGGTGGGAACGCGTTGGTGGCGAGGACCACCTGGCGGGTCCGGACCACGCCACTGTCGGTGCGGACGACGAGCCGGCGGCCGTCCCGCTCCAGCGAGCGCACCGGGGACCGTTCGTGCAGCACCGCCCCGCGTCGTACGGCGACCTCGCGCAGGCCGGTCGTCAGCGCCCAGGGGTCGACCAGGCCACCGCCGGTGGTGCGGACGCCGGCGAGGTAGGACGAGGAGTGCACGTCGGCACGCACCTGCTCGGCGCACAGGTACGTCGACGCCTCGCCGTACCGCAGGTTCAGCTCGTGGGCGGCTCGCAGCGACTCGACCTCGTGCGGGCGGGTGGCCATCGCGGTCTTCCCGCACAGCCGCAGGTCGGCGTCGACCTTCTCGCGGTCGACCAGCTCAGCCATCTCGCGGACGTTGGCGCGGCCGAGCCGGAGCAGCTCGGGCACCTCGCCGGGCCAGGTGGCGACTCCGTGGGCGAGTCCGTGGGTCAGCGACTCGGAGACGAAGCCGCCGCTGCGGCCGGACGCACCAGCGGCGACGTGAGACGCCTCCAGGACGACCACGTCGCGCCCGGGCTCCTCCTCCAGCGCGTGGATCGCGGCCCACAGGCCGGTGAGCCCGGCGCCGACGACGACCAGGTCGGCGGTCTGCCCGCCCGCTAGCGGTGCGCTGGTCGGGCCGGTGTCCCGGCCCTCCCACCACACCGGCAGCGGCCGGGCATCGGCCAGCACGCGATTCACGCGAGCCCGTCCTTGACCAGCACCGCGCGCTCCCAGGCGAGCCCGACGGCGGTGCCGCGGACGGCGTGCGTGGACCCGGGCTCGGTCACCAGGAAGTGCGTGACCAGACCGTGCACCTCGACCGCGACGGTCGAGGTGCCGCCGTGGAACGAGGTGTCGACGACGGTGCCGTCGAGGTTGCCCGCGCCCGGCGCGACGATCTGCACGTCCTCGGGTCGCACCATGACCCGCTGGTCGGCAGCCGGACCGGCGAGCAGGTTGCTGGTGCCGATGAAGTCCGCGACGAACAGGTTGGCGGGGTGCCGGTAGAGCTCGGCGGGGGTGGCGACCTGCTGGACCCGCCCCTCGGCGAGGACAGCGATCCGGTCGGCCATCGACATCGCCTCCTCCTGGTCGTGGGTGACCACGACGAAGGTGATGCCGACCTCGTGCTGCAGCCGCTTCAGCTCCAGCTGCATCTCGGAGCGGGCCTTGCGGTCGAGCGCTGAGAGCGGCTCGTCGAGCAGCAGCAGCTTGGGCCGCTTGACGATGGCGCGGGCAAGCGCCACCCGCTGCTGCTGGCCGCCGGAGAGCTGGGAGGGGCGGCGACCGGCCATCGTGGTGAGGCCGACGGTGGCGAGCACCTGCGCGACCCGGTCGGCGATCTCGGCCTTCGGCAGCTTCTCGCGCTTCAGGCCGTAGGCGATGTTCGAGGCGACCGAGAGGTGCGGGAACAGCGCGTAGGACTGGAACATCAGGTTCACCGGCCGCCGGTTCGGTGCGAGCGCGAGCAGGTCCTGGCCGCCGAGCAGCACGACGCCGCTGTCGGGGTGCTCGAAACCGGCGATGCAGCGCAGCAGCGTCGTCTTGCCGCAGCCCGAAGGACCCAGCAGCGCGAAGAACTCGTTCTCCATGATCGTCAGCGACACCGCGTCAAGCGCCTGGACGGTGCCGAAGGCACGTTGGACCTCGCGCACCTCGAGCAGAGGGGTGCTCACGCCTTCTCCGTCCTGCGGACCGCTCGAGCGGCCACGACGACCACGGCGACGCTGATCAGCACCAGCACGGTCGCGAGGGCGTTGATCTCGGGCGTGACGCCGGTTCGCACCATGGCGTAGACGGTGATGGGCAGCGTGGTGGTGGTCGGGCCAGCGGTGAAGTAGGCGATCACGAACTCGTCGAGCGAGAGCGTGAAGACCAGCAGGGCACCGGCGACCACGGCGGGGGCGATCGAGGGCACGGTGACGAGCAGGAACGTCGACACCGCACCGGCACCCAGGTCACGGGAGGCTTCCTCCAGCGCAGCGTCGGAGCCCGCGAGCCGGGCCCGGACGACCGCGACGACGAAGGCGGTGCCGAATGCGGCGTGCGCGAGCAGCACGGTCAGCGCGCTCTTCGCGACCCCGGCCGCCGAGAAGAACGCCAGCAGCCCGATCGCCAGCACCAGGTCGGGCAGGATCGCCGGCGCCATCGCGGCAGCCTCCAGCACCCGGGAGCGGGTGTGCCGGGCCAGCCCGACCGCGAGCAGGGTGCCGAGCACGGTGGCGATCGCCGTCGCCCCCGCCGCGATGACCAGCGAGGTGCCGACGGCCTGGATCAGGTCGCTGTCACGGGCCAGCTCGTCGTACCAGCGGAAGCTGAAACCGCCCCAGGTGTACGCCGACCCGCCACCGTTGAACGACATCGCGACGAGCACCAGGATCGGCAGGTAGAGGAACAGGGCCGACACGGCGAGCGGCAGCATCAGCCACCCCAGCCCTCGTCGGCGGCCAGCCGCCTGGCTAACCACGGGCACCGCCCTCGACCACACGGGTGACTGCCGCCTGCCCCAGGAACAGCAGCACCAGCAGGACCATGACCATCATCGCGAGCACCGAGCCGAACGGCCAGTCCTGCGCCTTCAGGAACTGGTCGCGGATCAGGTTGCCGACCATCACGGTCTTGCCGCCGCCGAGCAGCTCGGGGACCACGAAGTTGCCCAGGCTCGGGACGAACACCAGGATCGACCCGGTGACCACGCCCGGCAGGGTGAGCGGCAGCTGGACGCTGAGGAAGCTCCGGACCCGGCTGGCGCCGAGGTCGGTCGAGGCCTCGACCAGCTCCTCGTCGACCTTCTCGATCGCGGCGTACAGCGGCAGGATCATCAGCGGCAGGTAGGAGTACACGAGCCCGACGACCACGGCGCCGGGCGTGTAGAGCATGGTGAACCGCTCGTCGACGAGCCCGAGCCCGACCAGCAGGTCGTTGAGCACGCCTTGGCTGTTCAGCAGCACGATCCAGGCGTAGACGCGGATCAGGAAGTTGGTCCAGAACGGCACCACGACCAGCACGAGCGCCACCGTCCGCCAGCGCGGGGGCAGCTTGGCGATCGCGTAGGCCGTCGGGTAGCCGATCAGCAGCGCGACCACCGTGGCGAGCAGCGCGAGCCCGAGGGACTCACGCACGACCTCGAGGTACACCGACTCGGTGACGCGACCGAAGTTGTCGAACCCCAGCTGCCACTCGACGCCGCCGAAGCGGCCGCGACGGGCGAACATGTATCCGGTCACCAGCGCGACCGGCACCGCGACGAGGACGCCGTAGAAGACCAGGCCAGGACCGAGCAGCACGGCGGGCTCAAGGCCACGGCGCAGCCGCACCCCGACGCGACCGTGCGACGCGGTCGGCATCAGGAGGCCGTGACCTCGGTGATGATCTGGTTGTAGATCGCGGCGGCGTCGTCACCGACGTCGGTCATGTTCTCGCCGGCCAGCATGTCCTCGCGCCGGGTGCCGAGCGTGTCGTACCGCTTGGTGACCTCAGCCGGGACCAGGTCGAGCGCCGCCTTGTTCGGGATGTTGTAGAGGATGTTCTCCTCCACCCAGGCGTGCGTCTTGGCGTCGAGGATGGTGTCGATGAAGGCGTGGGCCGCCTCCTGGCTCTTCGAGGACTTCAGCACCGCGATGCCGTCGGTCCACAGGTCGGATCCCTCCTTGGGGACCACGAACTTGATGTTCTTGTTCTCGGTGACGCCGTAGTTGCACCAACCGTCCCAGGCCTCGGTCATCGTGGCCTCACCACTGATCAGCCGCTCGTAGAAGGTCGAGTCGTCGTAGGCCAGCAGGTTCGGCTTGGCGGCGACCATCAAGGCCTTGGCCTGCGTGAGCTGAGCTTCGTCCGTGGTGTTCACCGAGTGGCCGAGCGCCTTGAGCGCCGGCAGCATCGCCCACCGCTCGGTGCCCATCATGGTCACCTTGCCCTTGTTGGCCGCGGACGGCCGCAGCAGGTCGTACCAGCTCGTCGGCGCCCTGTCGACGAGGTCGGCGCGGTAGCAGATCCCGGTCGTGCCCCAGGTGTACGGCGCCCAGTACGTCTTGTCGTCCACCTTCGCCGTGTCGGTGGCGGCGGGCTCCAGGTTGCCCCAGTTCGGCAGCAGGTCGGTGTCCAGCGGCGCGAGCTTGCCCGCCTTGGCCAGCGCCTCGAGGTAGGGCTGGGAGCCGAACACGACGTCCAGGCCCTCGCCGCCGGACCCGGTCACCTTGGCCACCATGTCCTCGTTGGTGGCGTGGTAGGTGACCTCCACGCCCGCGCCGGTCTTCTTCTTGACCAGGTCGGCGATGTCCTCGGGCATGTACGCCTCCCAGTTGGAGACCACGATGCTCTGCTTGCTCAGGTCGGCGTCCGCGTCGAGCTCGCTCGGCTCGGCCGAGGACGTGTCTGTGCCGCCGCAGCCGGCGAGGACCACAGCCAGGGCGCCGCCGAGGACGGCCGCGGCGGCGGTACGACGGGGGCGAGTGCTGGACGTCATGGCTGTCTCCGGTCTCCGGCGCGCCGGCCCGGACACGGTGATCGGGACACTTGCGGGTCGCCTGGAGCCCGGATCCTTACACCAAAGTTCAGGAGGGGCAATGGGCGAAACACGCTCGTTGCACGCCGATACGGCCCGGTCATTGATACCGTCTTCAAATTCTGGGGCTGCGCGGGCAGAGTTCTCCCGACGGCTGTGTGCACCCGTTCCCGACCCTCTGGCCGCCGAGGAGTGCGATGGCGATCGGCCGCAAGCAGCGCCGCGAGAACCTCTTGGCCGCTGCCCAGAAGGCCGTCGCCGAGCACGGCGCCGACGTCCGGCTCAAGCACGTCGCCGAGGTCGCCGGCCTCACCTCGAGCGCGATCCTCTACCACTTCCCGGACATCCAGACGCTGCTCGTCGAGGCCAACCGCGCCGGCATGGAGCGCTTCTACGACCTGCGGCTGAAGGCGATCAGCGGGTCGATGCCGCCGGACCGCAAGCTGGTGGTCACCATCGCCTCGGGCCTGCCCCGCGACTGCGAGGACGAGGCGGTCCGGCTGCTCTGCGAGCTGGGCGGCGCGGCCGGCCGCTATCCGCGGTACGCCGCGATGCTGACCTCGCTCTATGACCGCCAGGTGGCGATGTACCAGGTGATCCTGGAGGACGGTGCCGCCTCCGGCGTCTTCAGCCTGGCCCAGACCTCCCAGACCCTCGCTCGCAACATCGTCGCCCTCGAGGACGCCTACGGCTACCGGATGGTGGCCCGCCACGCGAGCATCGACCGCCCGGTCGCTGTCCAGCTGATCCTGGACTACGCCCGGCTCGCGACCGGCCACCCGCTCGACCGCCCCGACCCGCCCCTCCCCGACGCAGGAGATCCCGCATGACCCTGACCGTGCTGTTCCTCCCCGAGTCCGCCTACGGGCCGACCAACCAGTGCATCGGGCTCGGCGACCTGCTGCTGCGCCGCGGCCACCGGGTGGTCTTCGCCGCCGAGTCCTCGTGGGCCGGCCGGCTCGCCCCGCTCGGCTTCGAGGAGCGGTGCGTCGACCTGGCACCGCCCGACCCGGACGCCGGCTCCGAGGACGCGGGGCAGTTCTGGACCGACTTCATCGCCGAGACCGCCCCGGAGTTCCGCAAGACCACCCGCGAGCAGCTCCGGACGTTCGTGCAGCCGACGTACCAGGCGCTGATCGATGGCGCCAGGTACGCCGAGCCGGCCCTGCAGGCGATCCTGGCCGACGTCCGGCCCGATGTCGTGGTGGAGGACAACGTCGTGCTGTTTCCTGCGCTCACGACCAGCGGCGCGCCGTTCGTGCGGATCGTGTCCTGCAACCCGCTCGAGGTGCCCGGGCCCGCCGTCGCACCGGGGCTGTCCGGCCTGGCGCAGGCCGACCCGACCAGCTGGGTCCCCTTCCGCGAGGAGCTCGAGCGCACCCACCGCGGGCTGTGGGAGTCGTTCAACGCCTGGGTCGTCGAGCGCGGCGCGGCGCCGCTGCCCGAGCTGGAGTTCATGCCCCGCGACAACGCCGCCAATCTCTACGTCTTCCCCGAGGAGGCCGACTACGTCGCTGAGCGGCCGCTGGACGGGTCCTGGACCCGGATGGACTCCAGCGTCCGGCTCACCGACGACGAGTACGACGTGCCCGCCGCGATCGCGGACCGCCCCGAGGGCAGCGCGCTGATCTACCTCTCACTGGGTTCGCTCGGTGGGGCCGACGTCGAGCTGATGCGGCGACTGGTGAAGGTGCTCGGCCGCAGCCGGCACCGGTTCATCGTCAGCAAGGGCCCGCAGGCCGAACAGATCGAGCTGGCCGACAACATGGTCGGCGCCCAGACCCTGCCGCAGACCAAGGTGATCCCCCAGGTCGACCTGGTCATCACCCACGGCGGCAACAACACGACCACCGAGGCGCTGCACTTCGGCAAGCCGATGGTGGTGCTGCCGCTGTTCTGGGACCAGCATGACAACGCGCAGCGGATGGACGAGCTGGGCTTCGGCATCCGGCTGGCGACGTACTCCTTCACCGACGACGAGCTGACCGGCGCGATCGACACGCTGCTCGCCGACACCCGGCTGCGCGCCTCGATGGCGGCGCTGGGTGAGCGGGTCCGAGCACGCGACGGCCTGCAGGTCGGCGCCGACGTCATCGAACGGGTCGGGCTCGCGCATGCCGCGTCGCGAGCGTGATCGTCCTCGACCGGCTGGCGCTGGGCCCCGGTCTGGCGCTGCTCGTCGCGGACGCGGGTGACGGCCTGCTGCGGCCGATCCCGTGGCTGGTCGACGCTGACCACCGGGCTGGGAGCGGGGACGGCGCCGCCACCGGGCTGGTCGCCCTGCTCGGGGGAGGGTCGCGTGAGATCGGCTCGTTCCGGGTGACCACCTGGCACCACACGCTCGTGGCAGGCGAACGCTCCTTCGGCGTCGACCAGACCAACGAGTCGGTGGTGGTCGGCGAGCGGGCGGTGGTCAAGTGGCTGCGCGCTGCCGAGCCCGGGGCACACGCGGCTCCGGGCATGCTCGAGGCCTTGCAGCGGCATCGCTTCGAGGGCATGCCGGCCCCCTGGGGCCTGCTGGAGTGGCAGGCGCCCGGCGACCCGGCGCCGCGTCTGCTCGCCACAGTCGACACGCTGCTGGCGGACGCCGTCGACGGGTGGACGTGGAGCGTCGACGACCTCCGCGCGGCCGTCCTGGACGGTTCGGTCGACCAGGTCCGCGAGACCGGCCGCCAGCTCGGCGACCTGGTCGGGCGGATGCACGCCGCCCTGGCCGCGGACCGGACCGCGCACGCGACCCGCGAGGACCTGGCGGCCTGGGAGGCCGGCGCCGACCGGGACCTCGAGCAGGCGCTGTCGGTCACCTCGGGCGAGCCGCGCGCGATGCTGGCCCGTCGGGCGACGGCGATCCTGGCCACGACCCGGGCGCCCGCGACGGCCGTCGGCTCGCCGCTGATCCGGGTGCACGGTGACCTGCACGTCGGCCAGGTGCTGCGGGCGGCAACCGACGCCGGGACGAAGTACGTCGTCACCGACTTCGACGGCAACCCCCTCGTACCCGCTGCAGAGCGGTTGCTCCCGCAGCCCCCGGCGCAGGACGTCGCGGGGCTGGCGCAGTCGATCCGGCACGCCGCGCTGGTGCTGCGCCACCACGAGCCGCAGCACGACCCCGCCGCGGTCTCGGCCATGGCCGACGCGTGCGAGCACGCCTTCGCGACGACGTACGCCGCCACCGTCGCGACCCACGGCCACCCGCGGCTGGTCCAGCCGGCACTGGTGCGCGGCTTTCGGCTGCGACAGGTGTGCCGCGAGTTCAGCTACGCCGCGGCGTACCTGCCGCGATGGTCCTACGTCCCCGAGGCGGCGTTGCCCGAGCTGCTGCCCCTGCCCACGGAGAGCTCGTGAACCCTTCGGCCTTCCGCGCCGACCTGGAGCGCAAACCGGCCGCGCTCACCTCGCTCGCCTCCGCGCTGAGCCAGGGCGACCCCTGGTCCGGGCTGAAGGTCGTGCCCTCGCGAGTGGTGCTGGTGGGGATGGGCTCGTCGATGTACGCCGCTGGTGTCGCCGCCGCCCGGCTGCGCGCCCGAGGGGTCGTCGCCGTGGCCGAGCTGGCCAGCAGCGACCTGCTGCCCGCCTGGGGCGCCGGCACGCTGGTGGTGGCGATCTCGGCCAGGGGCGGCTCCAGGGAGACGCTGGACGCGCTGGAGCGCGTGCACCCGGAAGCCACCACGGTGGCGCTCACCAACGCGCCGACCTCCGCGTTGGCGTCCCGCTGCTCGCTGGTGGTGCCCATGCAGGCCGGCGTGGAGGAAGGCGGGGTGGCCTGCCGGTCGTTCCAGCACACGCTCGTGCTGCTGCTCGCGCTGGAGGCGCACCTGATCGAGACGCCGCTCGACCCGCTCGTGGCGACGGTGCGCGCGGCGTCTGTCGCCACCTCGCACCTGCTGGTCACTGCAGGGTCGTGGCTGCCGACGGTGACCAGCCTGATCGACGGGCCCGCGGGGGCGCACGTGGTCGCGCCGGCCCGCCGGCTGTCGTCGGCCCAGCAGGCGGCGCTGATGCTGCGTGAGGGTCCCCGTCGCGCCGCCGTCGCCTGCGAGGCCGGCGACTGGGCACACGTGGACGTCTACCTCACCAAGAAGACCGACTACCGGTTGCTGTCCTTCGCCGGCTCCGGCTGGGACGCCGGGATCCTGGAGTGGACCCTGGCACGATCGACGACCGTCGTGTCCGTCGGCGGCGAGCTGGAGGGTGCGTCGTGCACCGTGCGCTACCCTGGCGACCACGACGACGACGTGCGGCTGCTCACCGAGGTGCTGGTGGTCGAGCTCGTCGCAGCTGGCCTGTGGCTCGGCGGCTGATCTGCGGCGCGGTGAAGCGGCTTTAGCTGCACTGCACGGCTTGGTGCAGGGGTCGAGCGCCCGAGCGGGACGGCCAGCTGCTGGCCCGCCTGGACCATCGAGCCCACCAGCGTTCGCCTCGATCATCTCGGCCACGGTGCCGCGCGGTCCGCACCCGGAGCGATGTCGCCCGCGATGGACCACAGCGTGTCGCCGACTGGGCTGGGGGCCCGCGGCAGCCCCGGCCCCACGATGCGGAGGCTGTCATGGCGGACCACTCAGCGCGACGCCGGCACGGCGAGCTGCTGACCGGCACGGACGCCGGAACCGGAGAGGGCGTTGAGCTCGATGATCTCGGCGACCGTGTCGCGCCGGTCGGCACCGGGGGCGACGTCGGCGGCGATCGACCACAGCGTGTCGCCCCCCTCGACGACCACATGACGCACCGGCACCGGAGCTGACGCCGTGCCGGCCAGGCTGACAGAACCCGTCGCGAGGCTCGCGGCAGCCGCGACGGCCAGCACGGTGGTGACGATGGCAAGGCGTCCACGTCGGGTGAGCCGCAGCGCGGGTGCCGCGGCGCGGCGGCAACCCGTCGCGGTCGCGCTGGGCCCGACGAGGCGGACCGACGGCTGGGCGGGAGGCAGCGTCCGCTGCGCGACGCCAGCACGCGCGGCGGCCGCGACCGGACGCCCCGCGCGACGGGCGGTGGGCGACGACGAGGCACGTGGGGGCGCGGAGCGGTCGCGGCCTCGCGGGGTCACGACACCGGTGGACCGGATGCGCACGGGCGCGACCGAGCGTCGCGGCCGGATCATCGGGGCGGTGAGCGTCAGAGTGGACATGGTGACCTCCGGAGTGTGTATCGAACGTCAGTTCGATCGAACGCCTGTACGAGTTGTAGCACCTGCGGCCGACAGTGTCGAGAGTTGAGCCGGCGGACGAGCCCAAGCGCCCCCCGACGCCATGACCTCCGACCGCCGTGAGAGCACTCCAGCAGGCACCACTGACAGTCGCCGCGACACGCACATCCATATCGAACAGGTGTTTGAAGCCAGCGGGGCCAGGCCCTAACGTGTGAGCACACGACGAGCGCAGGAGGGCCGATGGACGAGCGTCCGAAGAACAAGAGGGGCCGCCCCCGGGCGGAGGTGCACGAGCTCCACGAGCGCGACGCGCCGGACGGGCTCACGGTCCGGCAGCGGCGCGTGCTGGAGACGATCCGCGACGCGATCGGCCGTCACGGTTACCCGCCGAGCATGCGCGAGATCGGCGAGGCCGCCGGGTTGGCCAGCCCGAGCAGCGTCGCCCATCAGCTGGCTGCCCTGCAGCGCAAGGGCTTCCTGCGGCGCGACCCCAACCGGCCCCGAGCCATGGAGGTCGTGTCACCGGACTCCACCCCGGTCGCGAGAGGGCTCGCCGACGTCGAGCCGCTGCAGGCGGTGCAGCCGGACGACGACGAGACGGGCTCGTTGGACCAGATGCCTGCCCCGTCGTACGTGCCCGTGGTCGGGCGCATCGCGGCGGGCGGCCCCATCCTCGCCGAGCAGGCCGTCGAGGACGTGTTCCCCCTACCCCGCCAGATCGTCGGTGAAGGCACGCTGTTCCTGCTCAAGGTGGTTGGTGACTCCATGATCGAGGCCGCCATCTGCGACGGGGACTGGGTCGTCGTCCGCCAGCAGCAGGTCGCTGAGAACGGCGACATCGTCGCGGCGATGCTGGACGGCGAGGCGACGGTCAAGACCTTTAAGCGCCGTGACGGGCACGTGTGGTTGATGCCGCACAACCCGGCGTTCTCGCCGATCGACGGCGACCACGCGACGGTGCTCGGCCGGGTGACGGCGGTGCTCCGCTCGCTCTGAGGCGTTGGCCGCCGGCTGACCCGATGGTCGGCCGGCGGCCGACCGTAGCGATGTGGTGCTCCATCGGCCTTCGAGAGCAGGTCAGCCGGTCGCCGGTCGGCAGCGTCAGCCGACGTGCGTCCCCGCGGCGCGGGTCAGCGCCGCCGTGGCCCGCTCGACGTCCTCCTCGGTGTTCCAGAGGTGGAACGAGATGCGCACCCGGCCTGCCCGAGCCGCGACGACGCAGCCGGAGTCGGCGAGGGCCGCAGCACGCACGCCGTCGAGGTCAGGCAGCGCGAGCACCGGCCGTCCCTGCCCGGGCAGGTCGAGTGCCGCGCGCAACTGGTCCGCGAGGCGAGCACCGTGCGTCTGCTCCGTCGCTGTCAGCGACGCAGCATGGCGCAGCGCGGGGACGGCGCCGACCCAGGCCAACCAGGCCGGCGACACGTCGAAGCGTCGCGCGTTAGCAGCCAGCTGCATCGCCGGGCCGTAGCAGGAGTCCCAGATCGACTCCCCGGCGTACCACCCGGCGTTGACCGGCCGCAGCTGCGCGAGCGCGCGGTCGCTGTAGGTGGAGAAGGCGACGCCGCGCGGGCAGCAGAGCCACTTGTATGCAGCGCAGACCGTGATGTCGTCGGCGGCCGCGTCGGTGGAGAGCCATCCCACCGCCTGTGTCGTGTCGGCGAACGTCAAGGTGCCGGTGCGCTGGGCCGCTTCACGGACGGCTGCGGCGTCGACGAGCTGACCGTCGGCGGACTGGGCTATCGAGTAGGCGACCAGGGCGTCGCCCTCTCTCAGCCCATCGGCGACCGCATCGCGCGCCACGTGGCGCACGGTGACGCCGCGGTCTGCCTGGGCGCGGAACGGGAAGATCATCGACGTGAAGTCCCCGTCGACGCACACGACTGACGCGCCGTCCGGCAACGACGCGGCTACGACCCCCGCCGTCACCGACGTCTGGGCGCCGATGGCCACCCGCTGCGCTGGGACGCCGACCAGTCCGGCGAACAGGTGCCGTGCCTCGGTCACCGCTTCGTCGTAGTCCGTCGCGGCGGCAACCCCGCCGGCCCACGAGTCCAGCGCGTCGCGCATCGCCGCGCGGGTCGCTCGGGTCGGCAGGCCAGCCGTCGCTGCGTTGAGGTAGCCGGGAACGGGATCGATCACATCGGTCGTCACCTGCACAGACTGCCCTGTCTACGGCTCGGCGGTGCACCGCTGTCGGCGTCGCCGGTCTCAGCCAGCCTCGAGCCGGGCGCGGGCGCGGCGGACCTCGATGCCCGCCACAGGTCCGGCGATGTCCACGGTCTCGCCGACCTCCTGCCACTCACCACCGTCGACGCTGAACTCCCCGCCGTACGTCGCCGTCACCTTGGCCGCGACCTTGGTGGCCCTTCCGTAGGTGTGGCGCACCGTGCCCTCCGGATAGGTGCCCCCTGCATCGGACGTCGGCCCGAGCGAGCCGCCGTCCCCGAAACGGTACGTGTACGACTTCTCCAGCGGGCGGATGCGCACCGACCGGCCCAGCAGATTGACCGTCGCGATCTCGTCGGGCTTGAAGCCGACATCTGGCCATCGAACCTCAAAGTACGTCGGCAGGTTGAGAAGCGTCACATTGCCCTCGGGCTGCACGTGCAACGCGGGCTTGGCAAAGTCAACCTCCCGAAATGCTTGACGAATCATTGCGATAGTCAAAACCGGTCGCGGCGGCAATCCATCGGCTCCTCGAGGTGGCTCATTGCAGGTATAGCCCACCCGCACCCAAGGCCCGCTTGCATTGCCGCCCACGTCGATTGGCCGCCTCCATATCCAACTGAGCGGACCGGGCCCGCCTGCGACTGCTTGACAAAAGGTAACCATGTAGGCGCACGAAATGTCATACGCACCTGGCGAGTTGGGGTCGTTGCCTGGGCACCCTGGGGTAAGTGTTTGCTCCGACGTTGGCCGGGCGACAACAATGCCAACACCCGGTGCCGGCGACGGACGACCAGACTCACCGTTGCTGGGGTCAGTGATTCCAACATTTCCACCGCCGTCACTGAGACCGCAGTCCACGCGAATACACTCGCTGGGTGAGGAGCCGGGGCCGACCGAACCGAGACTGAGTGTTCCCAAGAGGGCTAGGGAGCACGCGGCGGTGATCAACTTGCCTGCTCTACTCGAATTTGGTGCATTCTCCAACTGCCGTCGACCCAAGAGGCTGACAGAACCGCGGCAACGACTTTACGCTCAACGGCTTCCTCAGCCGTCCCCTGAGCGTCAACTATGGTTTGCTTCTCCTGGACCAGCGGGCCCTGAAAGAAGACCAGATTTGCCGTCGATTCAGGGAGTTGGGCGGCCAGACCCAAACTGATTGCGGTGCCCTTATATCGCCGATGGGTCCGCTGCAGCGTTGCGGCAGTCTGGACGAAACTCGAACATGTCTTGCAACTCGACAACGCCAAGCCACTGGCTGCGGCAGGCTGGGGGATTGTCCACGCGCGGCTCACCTGCGTCAAATAATAGCGCACAAAAGCTTCAGCGCCATCGCTGCTGTGCTGCCGCGCAGCTGGCGGCGGCTGCGTCGTTGACCCTGTTGTCGACGTGCTGCCCTGCCGCGGAGTCGCTTCAGGTGTTTGCGCCGTGCCTCGACCGCTCGATTGAGCCGTCGTCGCGGGAACCGAAGTGGGGGTAATAGCGGCAATTGTCGGGTTGGTGGACTTCGCTACCGGCGACCCGTTACACCCCGAAGCCAACATAGCGACAACGCCACTCGTAACCACCACGCCCCGAACCCCCATGACCGCAAAGTACCCAACCAGCCCGCGGCGTGTCAGGCGGACGGGGGCACCTGTGGACAACGGGTGAACGATGTGACGCGGGGTCACGACTGCTGCCGCGGTGCACGCGACGCGGTGCCCGGGGCGGCCCGCGGCCGATGTCGGTGGGCTGGCCTAGGTTTGACACGTGCAGCGCTCACCCGACGCCATCCCCGAGCTGGTGCTCCTGCACCTGTGGGGGGTGCCGCCGTCCGGTGTGCCGGGGGCGGTGGCGCGGATGGCCACCGGCCGCCTGCTGCTGCGCCGCGCTGAGGGGCTGCGGTTCGCCAAGCTGCTGGGCACCGGTGACGGGCGCACGTTCACGGCGCGCGACGCCGACCCGCTGCACTGGGGCCTGATCACCGTCTGGGACGACGCGCACGACGGCGAGCGGTTCGCCGCCGGAAGCCGCGTGGTGCGGTCGTGGCAACGGGCCGCCACCGAGACGCTCGTCGTCCGGCTGTCGCCGATCGCGGCGAGGGGGCAGTGGGCCGGTGACACGCCGTTCGGCGACCCGAGGCCGCGCCCCGTCGTGGGGCGCGTCGCCAGCCTCACCCGCGCCCGCATCGCCACGCGCTCGTGGCGCACGTTCTGGCGCGCGGTCCCGCCGGTCTCGCACGACCTGCACCAGGTCGAGGGGCTCGAGCTCGCGGTCGGCATCGGCGAGGCGCCCGTCGGTCTCCAGGGCACCTTCAGCGTCTGGACCTCGAGCGAGGCACTCAACCGGTTCGCGCACGGGCGCGCCCCCCACCAGGAGGCCGTGCGACGCACGGCCACCGAGCAGTGGTACTCCGAGGAGCTGTTCGCCCGCTTCGAGGTGCTCGGCGCCGAGGGCACCTACCGGGGCTCGGCCCTGTGACCGCCACGGACGGGGCCGGCCATGGGCCCTGAGCTGCTGCCCCTGGTGTTCACCTCCGGCTGGGCCAGCGGCGTCAACGCCTACGCGGTCGTGCTGCTGCTCGGGCTCTTCGGGCGGTTCGCCGGGCTCGACGCTGTTCCGATCGGGCTGCAGCGCACCGACGTGCTGGCGGTGGCTGCCCTGCTGTTCGCCGTCGAGGCGGTAGCTGACAAGATCCCCTACCTCGACTCGTTCTGGGACCTCGCGCACACCGCCGTCCGTCCCGCCGTCGGCGCAGCCCTCGGGGCCCTGCTGGCCGGTGACGCGACGTCCCTCGAGCAGGCCCTGCTCGCCACCACCGGCGGCGTGACGGCGCTCGCGAGCCACGCGGTCAAGGCGGGCCTGCGGGCGGCGGTCAACACCTCCCCCGAGCCGGCCAGCAACATCGCCGTCAGCACAGCCGAGGACGTCACCGTCGCGGGGGTCGTCTCCCTGACCCTGGTGTCCCCGTGGCTGGCGGCCACGCTCGCCGGCTGCCTGCTGGTCATCGGGCTGCTGCTCGTCGTCCTGGCCCTGTCGCGCATCCGCCGCTTCCGCGCGCAGCGTCGCGGTGCACGCAGCGGCACCCGACCTCGCGCGCTGTCGTGACGCTGCGCCGCCTGAGCGCCGCGCTCGCCGGCCTGGTCGTCCTCGCCCAGATCACCTACCCGCTCGTCGACGGCGAGCCGCTGCAGCTCGTGACCATCGCCACGGTCCTGCTCTTCGCCGCCGCGAGCGCGGTGCACGCAGCTTCTTGCGGTGGGCTGCGGTGGGCCGCCGGCCTGGTCGTGGTCGCGGGCGGGATCGGCCTGCTCACCGAGGCCGTCGGGGTCCGCACCGGCTACCCCTTCGGCAGCTACCGCTACGCCGGCACGCTCGGCCCACAGGCGCTCGACGTCCCCGTCATCGTGCCGCTGGCCTGGGTGATGATGGCCTACCCGTGCCTGCTGCTCGGCCGGGCGCTCGCCCGAGGCCGCCGGGCGCGGGCCGCGACGGTCGCACTCACCGGCGGGTTCACCCTCGCGGCCTGGGACCTCTTCCTCGACCCCCAGATGGTCGCCGCCGGGCACTGGACCTGGGCGTTCCCCTCGCCGTCGCTGCCAGGCATCGGGGGCATCCCGCTGACCAACTTCGCCGGCTGGCTGCTCGTCGCCGTGGTCATCGTCGCGGCGCTCGACCGGGTGCTCGACCACCGTCCGGCCGTCGACCAGACGGTGCCCGCGGCCCTGCTCGGCTGGACCTGGCTGGGGTCGAGTCTCGGCAACGCCGTGTTCTTCGGCCGCCCCCTCGTCGCGCTGTGGGGCTTCGCCGCGATGGGCCTGTGCTGCGCGCCCTACCTGCTCGGGCTGCGCCGGCGTCCGACGTGACGCCGACGTTCACCCAGGTGACCGCCGGCGTGAGCCTCGTCCTCACCGCCCACGCCGCCCTCAACCTCCGGCTCGTGCGCACCCCGCCGCACCCGCCCGACGCGCTCGAGCCCGTGGCCGTCCTGCTGCCCGTGCGCGACGAGGCCCACCGCCTCGAGCCCGGTCTTCGCTCGCTGCTCGCCGCCCTCGACGGCTACCCCGGCCACGCCCGCCTGCTCGTGCTGGACGACGAGTCGACCGACGGCACGGCCGCCCTGGTGCGGCGCGTGGCGGGCGGCGACCGGCGCGTGACGCTGCTGCCGGGCGCACCCCGGCCGGCGGGCTGGCTCGGCAAGCCCTGGGCCTGCCAGCAGCTGGCCGATGCAGCCACGGGCGACACCGCGATGGAGCCTCAGGCGCTCGTCTTCGTCGACGCCGACGTCGTGCTCGCACCCCACGCCCTGGCCGCGACTGTCGCCCAGCTGCGCCAGCTCGGCCTCGCGCTCGTCAGTCCCTACCCCCGGCAGGTGGCCGTCACCGCCGCCGAGCGGCTGGTGCAACCGCTGCTTCAGTGGTCGTGGCTGACGACGCTGCCGCTGCGGGTCGCCGAGCGGTCGCGCCGCCCCTCGCTGGGCGCGGCCAACGGTCAGCTGCTGGCCGTCGACGCCACCACGTACCGGCGCGCCGGCGGGCACGCGAGCGTGCGGGCCGACGTCCTGGACGACCTCGCGCTGCTGCGGGCCGTCAAGGCGGTGGGCGGGCGCGGCACCGTCACCGACGGCACGCACCTCGCGACCTGCCGGATGTACGACGGCTGGGCCGAGCTGCGCGACGGCTACACCAAGTCGTTGTGGACGGCGTTCGGCTCCCCCGCCGGCGCGATCGCGACCGTCGGGGTGCTGGGCGCCGTGTACGTCTGGCCGCCGGTCGCGGCGCTGCGCGGGTCGGGCGCCGGGGCGCTCGGCTACGCCGCAGGTGTGGCCGGCCGCGCGCTGGTCGCCCGGCGCACCGGTGGCCGCGCCTTTCCGGACTCGCTCGGCCACCCGGCGTCCGTGGTGCTGCTCGGGTGGCTCACCGGCCGGTCGCTGCTGGGCCGGCGCCGAGGCACTCTGCGCTGGAAGGGCCGCCCGCTCGGCGACGGTGCCGCCGCCGCTGTCAGTGGCCCTCGTTAGGCTCACCCTCGTGGCTCGCATCGTGGTCGTCGGCGCCGGCATGGGCGGGCTGGCCGTCAGCGCCAGGCTCGCGGCCCAGCGCCATCAGGTGACCATCTGCGAGCAGGCGCCGGTCGTCGGCGGCAAGCTGGGCCGCTACGAGCGCGACGGCTTCGTCTTCGACACCGGCCCCAGCCTGCTCACGCTGCCCGCGGTCTACCGCGACCTGTTCCTCAAGACCGGCGACCGCCTCGAGAACCACGTCGAGCTGGTGCCGGTCGACCCGGTCTGCCACTACCGCTTCGCCGACGGCACCGAGCTCGACCTTCCCAACGCGACGCGCGCCGGCGTCACCGAGGCGCTCGACGACGCCCTCGGCGCAGGCGCCGGCGCCCAGTGGTCGGCGTTCATGGACCGCGCCGCCCTCATCTGGGACGCCACCCGCGAGCCCTTCCTCGAGTCGCCCCTGGACGGCGTGCGCGGGCTGCTGCGCGAGAGCCGGCGCTGGCGCGACCTGCTGACCATCGCGCCGTGGCGCTCGCTGCGAGGGCTGGGCCGCAGCTACCTGCGCGACCCGAGGCTGATCACCCTGCTCGACCGCTACGCCACCTACACCGGCTCCGACCCGCGGCGGGCGCCGGCGGCGCTCGCGACGGTGCCCTACGTCGAGCAGGGCTTCGGCGCCTGGTACGTCACGGGGGGCCTCCGACGCCTCGGCGACGCGCTGCTCGAGCGCGTCGAGCAGCTGGGGGTCACCGTCCGCACCGGCGCGAGGGTGCGACGGGTCGTGACCGTCGACGGCCGGGCCACCGGCGTCGAGCTCGAGTCCGGTGAGGTGGTCGAGGCCGACCTGGTCGTGGCCAACGCCGACGCCGCCCACGTCTACCGCGACCTGGTGCCGGGGCCGGAGGGGGCGAGCGCCCGCGCCGCCCTCGCGCGCACCCAACCGTCGCTGTCGGGCTTCGTCATGCTGCTCGCGCTGCGCGGGCGCACCCCCGGGCTCACCCACCACACCGTGCTGTTCCCAGCCGACTACGACGACGAGTTCGACTCGGTCTTCGGCACCGGGCGCCACCGCGGTCGCCCGCGGCCGGTCCCCGACCCGACCGTCTACGTCAGCGCGCCGGACGACCCGGCGCTGCGGCCGGACGACGACCACGAGGCGTGGTTCGTGCTCGTGAACGCACCCCGGCACGCCCCCGGGTCGCCGCGAGCCGGCGTCGACTGGGACGAGCCGGGACTCGTCGACCGCTACGCCGACCAGTTGCTGCAGGTCATGGCCGACCGCGGCGTCGACGTCCGCGACCGGGTGCTGTGGCGCGAGCTGCGCTCGCCCGCCGACCTCGAGCGCGACACCGGAAGCGTCGGCGGCTCGATCTACGGCACGTCCAGCAACGGTGCGCGCGCGGCGTTCGTGCGGCCGGCGAACCGGTCGTCAGTCGATGGGCTGTTCCTGGTCGGCGGCTCCTCGCACCCCGGCGGCGGGCTGCCCCTGGTGGGGCTGAGCGCGGCGATCGTCGCCGCGCAGATCGGCCGTGCCTAGGGCGCTGCGCCCCCGGCGCCTACGCCCCTTGGCGCAGCCGGCGCTTCACGACGACGAGCAGCTGCGTCGTCCCGACCAGACCGGCGACCACGCCGAAAGCCAGCCCGGCTGCGCCCCAGCCGCCGGCGTCCGCGGGATGCAACCCGCCGCCGAGGCAGAACATCGCGGCGCCGATCACCCGTGTCGGCCGCTCCGATACGGTCACCACGCCGACGTCGTCCAGCCCGGCGGTGGCGGCCCGAGCCCGTGCGTACTCCTGCAGCAGCACCAGACCCGCCGCCCCAGCCGCCGCGACCTGCACCCAGCCGTCGTCGGCGAACCCGCCGAGCGCGAGCAGCGCGACGACGTAGGCGACGTCGCTGAGCCGGTCGGCGACCGAGTCGAGCACCGAGCCCCACCGCGACGACCGGTCGGTGAGCACCGCCACGGCCCCGTCGAGGTTGTCGACCAAGCCGCTCACGACGACGACGAGCACACCGAGCAGGGGCCAGCGTCCGCCCGCGGCCGCGAGCGGCACCACCGCGACCGACAGCAGCACTCCCACTAGGGTCAGCGCGTCGGGTGACACCCGTGCGCGCGCGAGCGGCCGGGCCAGCGCGTAGGTGATCCCCAGCCACGTCCGGATGAGCGAGGACGACGCCGGGTCGACGCCGCCGTGCAGCCGCGACCAGCGGTCGAGGTAGCCGGCGCGGTCAGGGACGACGAGCGGGGACATCTCAGACCGGGACGGCCGACGCCAGACCCAGCGCCTCGTACATCTCGAGCGTCGCCGTCGACCTGTTGAGCGTGTAGAAGTGCAGGCCCGGCGCATCGGCGTCGAGCAGGTCGCGGCACAGCTGCACCGCCATGGCCAGGCCGACCTCACGCACCCGGGCGGGGTCGTCGCCGGCGTCCAGCAGCCGGCCCTCGACGTGCTCGGGCACGGCCACGCCGGACAGCGCCGCGAACCTTCGCAGCTGGGCGATGGTCGTGACCGGCATGATCCCCGGGATGATCGGCATGTCGCAGCCGAGCGAGCGCACGCGCGCGACCAGGCCGACGTAGGCCCCGGGGTCGAGGAACAGCTGGGTGACCGCGAACTCGGCACCCGCGGCGGCCTTCGCCACCAGCACGCGGGCGTCGTGGTCGAGGTCGGGCGACTGCGGGTGCTTGTCGGGGAAGGCCGCGACGCCCACGCAGAACGAGCCCATCGAGCGCAGCAGCCGCACCAGGTCGTCGGCGTGCGCGAGCCCGTCGGCGGCCGGCACCCACTCGGCGTCCAGGCCGCCGGGCGGGTCGCCGCGCAGCGCGAGCACGTTGCGCACACCGGCGTCGGCGTACTGGCCGATCACCTGGCGCAGCTCGCCGACGGACGCCGACACGCACGTCAGGTGGGCCACCGGCGTGAGCGTGGTGTCGGCGGCGATGCGCTGGGTGATGCGCACCGTGCGGTCACGCGTCGACCCCCCGGCGCCGTAGGTGACGGACACGAACGTCGGGCGCAGCCGCTCCAGGCGCCGGATGGCCGACCACAGCTGGGCCTCGCCCGCGTCGTCCTTGGGGGGGAAGAACTCGAAGGAGTAGGACCGCTCGCCGCGCGAGAGCAGGTCGCGAAGACTGTCGTTGACCGTGGCGCCGCTGTCAGGGCGCGTCGACGGCAGTCCGTGAGCCATGCCACCCAGCGTAACCGCGCCACGCACGTGACGGGACGCACGGCTGTCGGTGCCCCGAACTAGGCTCTCAGCACCGACCAAGGAGACCGTGTGAGCAACCCGCTGGATGCCGAGGACCTGCGCGCTCGGGTGCAGAAGGCTCTCGACGACCACCTCGCCGTTCAAGCGCGGCGGCTCGAGGACGTCAGCCCAGATCTCGGCGTGCTCATGGAGAGCATCACCGACCTGCTGCGGGGTGGGAAGCGGCTGCGCCCGGCGTTCTGCTACTGGGGCTGGCGGGGCGTCGGCGAGCCCGACGGCGAGGCCATCGTGGCCGCGGCCGCGGCGCTCGAGCTGTTCCAGGCCGCGGCCCTGCTGCACGACGACGTCATGGACGACAGCGACACCCGGCGCGGACTGCCCGCAGCGCACCGGCGGATGGCCAGCCTGCACCGAGGCAACGGCTGGACCGGTGACGGCGAGCGCTTCGGCACCTCGGCGGCGATCCTCGCCGGCGACCTGTGCCTGTCGTGGAGCGATGAGATGCTGTGGCGCAGCGGGTTGCCGCCCGACACGCTCGTGCGCGGCCGCGACACCTTCGACCTGATGCGCACCCAGCTGATGGGCGGCCAGTTCCTCGACGTCCTCGAACAGGTGGTGCCCGAGGCCGACGGCGGCGGCACGGTCGAGCGCGCCCGCCGCGTGATCTGGTTCAAGAGCGCGAAGTACACGATCGAGCACCCCCTGCTCATCGGCGGCTCGCTGGCCGGCGCCTCACCCGAGCTGCAGGCGCAGTACTCCGCCTACGGCCTCCCCCTCGGCGAGGCCTTCCAGCTGCGCGACGACGTGCTGGGGGTCTTCGGTGACCCCGCCGAGACCGGGAAGCCGGCCGGCGACGACCTGCGTGAGGGCAAGCGCACCGTGCTCGTCGCGCTGGCGCTGCAGCAGGCGACGCGCGGTCAGGCCGCTGCGGTCCGTCAGCGCCTCGGCGACCCCCACCTCGACGTCGAGGGCGTGCAGGTGCTGCGCGAGATCGTCGTCGACACCGGGGCGCTCGCCTCGGTCGAGCGGCGGATCGACACCCTGGTGCAGCGCTCACGCGAGGCACTGACCGGATCGGGGGTGGCGGAGCCGGCACGTGCGGTGCTCGCCGACCTGGTCGACGCAGCGACAGCAAGGCAGGCATGACCACCGACAGCACCACCACCGGCACCACCACCGGCCCCGGCCTGCCCCTCGGCGGTCAGGGCACGTCCAGCAGCCACGGCACGACCGGCACCGGTCGCACCCCCCGCCCCAGCAGCCGCGCCAGTCGGCTGCTCGCCCGGCGGCCGGGCGCACCCCGCACCGTCGTCGGCCCGACCGACCACGTCGTGGTGGTCGGCGCCGGCCTCGCGGGTCTGTCGGCGGCGATGCGCCTCGCGGGCGCGGGCCGCAAGGTCACGCTGCTCGAGCGCGAGGCGGTGCCGGGCGGTCGCGCCGGGCTCGTCGAGATCGCGGCGCCCGACGGCAGCGGCAGCTACCGCTTCGACCCGGGCCCGACCGTGCTGACGATGCCCGACCTAATCGCCGACTGCTTCGACGCCCTCGGTGAGCGCATGGAGGACTGGCTCGACCTGCTCCCCGTCGACCCGCTCTACCGCAGTTTCCACCCCGACGGCTCGCGGCTGGACGTGCTGGCGGACCCGGCTGCGATGACGCAGGAGATCCGTGAGGTGTGCGGCCCCGAGGAGGCCGCGGGCTACGAGCGCTACGTCGACTTCGTGTCCAAGCTCTACAAGTACGAGATGCGCGACTTCATCGACCGCAACATCGACTCACCGCTCGACTTGCTGACGCCCAACCTCGCCCGGCTGGCGGCGATCGGCGGGTTCCGCAAGCTCGCGCCCAAGGTCGAGCAGTACCTCAAGGACCCCCGCACGCAGAAGCTGTTCAGCTTCCAGGCCATGTACGCCGGGCTGTCGCCGTACGACGCGCTGGCGATCTACGCGGTCATCGCCTACATGGACTCCGTCGCGGGGGTGTTCTTCCCCCGGGGCGGCATGCACCAGGTGCCGATCGCCATGGCGGCGGCTGCGGAGAAGCACGGCGTCGAGATCCGCTACTCCACCGAGGTCACGCGCGTGGAGAAGCGCGGCGACCGTGCCGTCGCGGTGCACACGGCCGGCGGCGAGCGCATCGCCGCTGACGTCGTGGTGCTCAACCCCGACCTGCCGGTGGCCCACAAGGAGCTGCTCGGCTCGTCGCCGTGGTCCGTGCGACGCCTCACCTACTCCCCCTCGTGCTACCTGCTGCTCGCGGGATCGACCCGCAGCTACGACCAGCTGGCCCACCACAACATCCACTTCGGCACCAGCTGGCGCGGGGTCTTCGACGAGCTCATCGGCGGCCGGCTCATGAGCGACCCGTCGGTGCTGGTCACCAACCCCACGCGCAGCGACCCCTCGCTGGCGCCGGACGGCCGGCAGATCTACTACGTGCTGTTCCCGACGCCCAACCTCGACGGCGACGTCGACTGGCAGCAGGTGGCGCCGGCCTACCGCGAGCACGTGCTGACCACCCTGCAGGCACGAGGCTACGACGGCTTCACCGAGGCGATCGAGGTCGAGGACGTCACGACGCCGCTCGACTGGGCGCGCAGGGGCATGGAGCGTGGCGCCCCGTTCGCGGCGTCCCACTCGTTCTCCCAGACCGGGCCGTTCCGCCCCGGCAACCTGTGGGGGGAGAACGTCGTCTTCACCGGGTCGGGCACCCAGCCGGGCGTCGGCGTGCCGATGGTGCTGGTCTCGGGCCGGCTGGCCGCCGAGCGGGTGCTCGGGCACGACCCGTCGTACCGCTCGCGCGCCTGGCGGTGAGCCGGCCCGGCCGTGGTCGCGCGCGGCACCGCCTTGGCACAATCACCGACGTGACCAGCCTCGACCGCCTCCGCAGCCGCCCGCACGAGCGAGCGCTCGACGCCGCCGGCATCCACGACCCCGCCCTGCGGCGCGCCTACGAGGTGTGCCGCGAGGTCAACGCCGAGCACGGCAAGACCTACTACCTGTCGGCGCTGATGCTGCCGGCTGCCCGACGTCCGCACGTCTACGCGCTCTACGCGTTCAGCCGCTGGGCCGACGAGTTCGTCGACTCGCTGACGGCGCCCGACCCGCAGGGGCTCATCACCTGGGGCGCCGCGGCGCTGGCCGATCTCGACCGCGGCGAGTCCGACGACCCGATCATCGCCGCGGTGGGCCACACGGTGCGCGAGCTCGACATCGACCGGCAGCTGTTCGTCGACTTCCTGGCCGCCATGCGCCAGGACATCGACGTCACCCGCTACCACACCTACGACGACCTGCGCGGCTACATGTGGGGCTCGGCCTGCGTCATCGGGCTGATGATGCTGCCCGTGCTCGGCCGTCTCACCCCCGAGGCCGACGCTCACGCCGCCGCCCTCGGCGAGGCCTTCCAGATGTCGAACTTCATCCGGGACGTCGGCGAGGACCTGCGCCGCGGCCGCATCTACCTGCCACTCGACGACCTCGACCGCTTCGGCGTCACCGAGGACGACCTGCGCGCCGGGACGGTGACCGACGGGGTGCGGGCCCTGCTCGACTTCGAGATCGCCCGCACCCGGGAGGTCTACGCCTTCGCCGCCGCCGGCATCCCCATGGTGCGTCCCGAGAGCCGGCCGTGCCTCGAGACCGCGCTGCGGCTGTACGGCGGGATCCTGGACGAGGTGGTCCGCGCCGACCACCAGGTGCTGACCCGGCGGGTCAGCGTGCCGAACCGCCGCCGGGCGCAGGTGGCGGTGCCGGCGCTCGCTCGGGCGGTGGCGGCTCGGCGGGAGTCCGCGAGGTGGCGGACCGCCTGACCTCTCGCTGCACCCCCCGCCGTCCCCAGAACACCCACCAGGCGAGGGTCTGCAGCACCAGGGCGAAGCCGAAGGCGAGGTCCTCGACCGGGGCGTAGAACAGCCGTCCGTCACCGACGAGCAGCGGTTGCGACCCGCCCATCACGGCGTCAGCGCTGTAGGTGACGATGCGCCGCTCGGTCAGCCAGCCGTTGGTGAGCAGCTGGAAGACCACGACGATCGCGTAGGACACCCAAAACGCCCTGCGGGTCAGCAACCGGGTGCGCAGCACCACCAGGTCGAGCAGCACGCTGCCGACCAGCGCCACGGCGCACAGCTGGGTGTAGGTCACGGCTGCCCGTCCCGGTGCTCGCCGGCCGCTTCGTCGCCCACGGTCCACCCGCGCACGGCGCGCACCGCCTCGAGCGTCAGCACGGCGGCGATCGGCACGACGAGGAAGAAGCCGATCTCGTCGAGCGGGAGCCCGCCGGGCAGCACGACGCCGAGGGTCTGCTGGGGGTCGAACTGCCAGTGCTCGCGGCTGATGGCGTACAGGTCCCAGCACACGAAGACGGCAAGCACCGGGGCGATGGTGAGCGCGAGCCGCCGCACGCGCCGGTAGACCCCGACGTGCAGCACCAGCTCGAGCGGCGCGGTGCCCAGCAGGCAGAACGCGAGCATCGCGACGTAGCTCAGGGGGCGCACCGGTCAGCCGTCGGTCGAGGGGGCCATCAGCAGTGGTCGCGCGCTCAGACCGCGAGCGCCTGCGCCCGGCGGCGCACCTCGGTCTTGTGTCCCGCGAGCAGGGCGCCGACCGGCGTACCGCCGGCGATGGTCTCGTCGGGGGTAAACAGCCAGCGCAGCGCGTCCTCACCCTCGTAGCCGCTGTCGGCGAGCACCGTCAGGGTGCCCGGCAGCTCGGGCAGCGGGCCCTGCTCGCCCAGCAGCGCGGCCGGCACCTGCAGCGCGTTGTTCTCGCCGCGGCGCACCGCCACCAGCTGGCGCTCCTGCAGCATCCGCCGCACGAGGGTCACCTTCAGGTCGAGTCGCTCCGCGATCTCGGGGAGGGTCAGCCAGGCGTCGACGAGCTCGTCCAGGTCGGTCACGGGTCAAGCCTGCCATGCCTGACGCCATGCCTGGCAGCCGACCGGGCACGGAGGAGGTGACCCAGCGTGCTCAGGGAAGCGAATGACATCACTGTAAGTAAGCAGAACGGCTCAAGGTCGGGTACTTTCCTCACGAGCACCGACTGACCCGCCTGTCACACGCACCCCACCGCTGGAGCCCCCATGGCCGTTCTCACCGCCGCGATCGCCACCGCTGCCGGCGCACCCCTCCTGCTGGGCGCCGCCGCCTCCGGCTGGTCGGACTACACCGTCCGCGACGGCGACACCCTGTTCGACATCGCCGCGAGCCACCGCACGGACGTCGGCACGCTGGTGCGCGCCAACCACCTGTCCGACGGCGGGCACCTGATCCGCGCCGGCGCGCGCATCCGCGTGCCCGCGGCGCGCGCCGCCCGCCCGGCCGCCCGGCACACGGCCCGCACCACCGCGCGCGTCGCGCGGTACGCCGTGCGCCCCGGCGACACCGTCAGCCACCTCGCGGTCCGCTTCGGGATCACCGAGGAGTCGATCCGGCGTGCCAACCACCTCAACCGGTACGGCCAGATCTACGTCGGCCAGCACCTGTCGCTGCCGGTGCGCGGCGTCAGCGCACCGGCCAAGGCCGCCGCATCGACCGCCACGGGCGTGCGCACGGTGCGGTACACCGTGCGCAGCGGCGACACCGTCAGTGCGATCGCTGCCCGCACCGGCTCGACCATCGCCGGCATCCTCAAGGCCAACCGCCTCACCATGACCTCGCGCATCCAGCCCGGCCAGGTGCTGTCGGTGCCCACCCGCACCGCCAGCCGGGCCCGGGTCACCACCTTCGCGGGCCGCACCTACCCCGCCGCGACGCTCGACGCCGCCGACGCGAACCGCGCCGCGCTCGCCGGCCGGGCGGTGCTGAGCCGCGAGGCCGTGCGCGGGCTGATCCAGCGCACCGCCGCGCGGTACGGCGTCGACCCGGCGCTCGCGCTCGCCGTCGGCTACCAGGAGTCCGGCTGGAGCCAGCGGCAGGTCTCGGTGGCCAACGCCATCGGCGTCATGCAGGTCATCCCGTCGTCCGGCCGGTGGGCGAGCGACCTGGTGGGACGCCGGCTCGACCTGCTCGACACCCGCGACAACGTGACCGCCGGCGTGGTGATCCTCAAGGCCCTGCAGCGCAGCGCCCGTCACCCCGACCACGTCATCGCCGGCTACTACCAGGGCCTGGGCTCGGTGCAGTCGCGCGGCATGTACACCGACACCAAGCGCTACGTCCGCAGCGTCAAGGCCCTGCGCGCCCGCTTCAGCTGACACCGCCGCCGCGCGCCCAGCACGCCCGGGGCGCGCGGCGCACCGTCCCGGCGTCCCGGGAGCACGTGGCGGCCCGCCGTAGACTCGCCCGCGTGGACACGACCGTGACCGACCCCCTGGTGGGTCGGCTGCTCGACGGCCGGTACGCCGTGCGGTCGCGCATCGCCCGCGGCGGCATGTCGACGGTCTACCTCGCCGTCGACGAGCGGCTCGACCGTGAGGTCGCGATCAAGGTCATGCACGCGTCGCTGTCGGCCGACGACGACTTCGTGCGCCGCTTCATCCGCGAGGCCCGCGCCGCGGCCCGGCTCAGCCACCCCGGCGTCGTGCAGGTCTTCGACCAGGGCGAGGACGACGGCGTGGTGTTCCTCGCGATGGAGTACGTCGACGGGCGCACCCTGCGCGACCTGATGCGCGAGCGCGGGCCCCTGACCCCCCGGGAGGCGCTCGACGTGCTCGGGCCGGTGCTCGACGCGCTGGCCGCCGCCCACCGCGCCGGGCTGGTGCACCGCGACGTCAAGCCCGAGAACGTGCTGCTGGCCGAGGACGGCCGCGTCAAGGTCGCCGACTTCGGGCTCGCCCGGCGGGTCACCACCAGCACCGTGGCCAGCGCCACCGGCGTCGTGCTGGGGACGGTCGCCTACCTCGCGCCCGAGCAGGTCGAGCGCGGCATCGCCGACGCCCGCACCGACGTCTACGCCGCCGGGCTGCTGCTGTTCGAGATGCTCACCGCCGCCAAGCCCTTCGAGGGCGAGACCGCGCTGCAGGTGGCCTACCAGCACGTCCACGGCGAGGTGCCCGCGCCCAGCACCCGCGCCGACGGCATCCCCGCCGAGCTCGACGACGTGGTGCTGCGGGCCTCGGCCAACGACCCGGACGCGCGCCCGCGCGACGCGGGTGCGCTGCTGCAGACCGTGCGCGAGGCGCGGGCGGCGCTGGAGCCGGACGCCCTCGACCAGCGGCCCGTGGCCCTCGTCCACCCCACCCCACCGCGCCGCTCGCAGCTGAGCGGGTCGACGATCGCCTTCGGCACCTCACCGCGCCGACCGGCCGACACCGGCCGGCTCCACGACCACCCCGGCGCCGATCGCGATGCCCCCCGGCGTCGTCGCCGCCCGCTGCTGCTCGCCGCCGTGCTGGTGCTGGCCGCGCTGCTCGGCGTCGGCGGCTGGTACGTCGGCGCCGGCCCGGGCGCCTACACCGACGTCCCGCCGCTGGCCGGCAAGCAGGTCGAGCAGGCCACGGGCACCCTGCGGGCCGCGGGCCTGCGGGCCCGACCCCAGCTGGTCTACTCCGAGACCGCGCCGACCGGCCAGGTGGTCAGCGCCACTCCGCGCACGCGCGCCCGCAACGGCTCGACGGTCACCCTCGTGGTCTCCCGCGGCCCCGAGCGCTACACCGTGCCCGCGCTCGCCGGCGTGCCGCGGGCCACCGCCACCGAGGCCCTCGTCAACAACAAGCTCACGGTCAGCGGCATCACCGAGGACTACAGCGAGGCCGTCCCGGCCGGGCGCGTGATCTCCAGCGACTCGGCGTCCGGCCAGCTGCTGCGCCCCTACCAGGGCGTCGCGCTGGTGGTCAGCCGCGGTCGCCAGCCGATCGCCGTCCAGAACTATGTCGGCAAGGACGGCGACCGCGCCGTCGCCGACCTGCGCGCCGCCGGCTTCACCGTCACCTCGACGCAGCAGTACGACGCGACCGTGCCGAAGGGCGACGTCATCGGGCAGACGCCGAGCTCGGGCACGGGCTTTCGCGGCAGCGCCGTCGCGCTGGTGGTCTCGCGCGGGCCGCGGCTCGTCACGGTGCCCACGGTCGTCGGCAAGCAGGTCGAGGAGGGCACCGCGATCCTGCAGGCGCAGGGCTTCACCGTGCGCGTCAGCGAGGTGCTCGGCGGCTTCTTCGGCACGATCCGCTCGCAGGACCCGGAGGCGGGCGAGCAGGTGCCGGCGGGGTCGACGATCACCCTGACCGTCGTCTGACCGGGGTGGCCAGCACCCTCTCCTCCCGCCCAGCAGCCCTCGCCGCCGCCGGGCTGGTGGGCGTCACCGCGGTGTGGGGCAGCACCTTCGTGCTCATCAAGGGCGTCGTCGACGAGCTGCCCGTGACCGACTTCCTCGCCTCCCGCTTCGTCCTCGCCGCGGCGGTGATGGTGGTGGTGCTGGGCCGGCACGTGCGAGCCCTCGACCGCGGGCAGGTGGTGGTGGGGCTCTGCCTCGGCGGCGGGTACGGCGTCGCGCAGATCCTGCAGACGCAGGGCCTCGCCACCACGCCGGCGGCCATCAGCGGGTTCGTCACGGGCACCTACGTGGTGATCACGCCGCTGCTCGGCGCGCTGCTGCTGCGCCAGCGCACGCCGCCCGCGACGTGGCTGGCGGTGCTGCTGGCCACCGGCGGGCTGGCCCTGCTGGCGCTGCGGGGGCTGTCGGTGGGCACCGGCGAGCTGCTGACCCTGGCCTCGGCCGCCCTGTACGCCGCGCACATCGTCGGGCTCGGCCGGTGGTCGCGGGCCCGCGACGCGCTCGGCCTCGCGACCGTGCAGATGCTCGCGGTCGCGGCCGTCTGCCTGGTCGGCGCCCTGCCCGGCGGCGTGCGGCTGCCCTCGGGGCCCGAGCAGTGGTGGGCCGTCGGCTACACGGCGGTCATGGCCGGGGCGCTGGCTCTCGTCGTCCAGACGTGGGCGCAGGCGCACCTGACGGCGACGCGCGCGGCCATCATCATGACCTTCGAGCCCGTGTTCGCGGCAGCCTTCGCCGTCGCCCTGGGCGGTGAGCGGCTGACCTGGCGCACGCTCGCCGGCGGCCTGCTCGTGCTCGTCGCGATGTACGTCGCCGAGCTCGGTCCGCGTGGCACGCCGACCGGGGCGGGTGAGCCCGGGGGCGCGGTCGTCGCGCCGGCCGCGCGTGGCGTGGTCGGCGAGCGCTGAGCCTGCACCTATGATCATCACGCCCCGCACACGACACGGGGCGCTCTGGTCGTCGCTGAGTCCCGTCACCGACCCGAGCTCCACGCCAGCACGGAGTGTGTGACGGGAGCGGAGCACCCGGCACGACGGGCGCGGCGGTCGACGACCGTGAGCGCGCCCTTGGGGTGAAGCCGAGCCGCACGACGGCCCGGCCGGGACACAGGTTTCCCGAACCCGACAGGACTGGCCCCGCAGGCGCATACCTGGAAGAGCCGTCATGACCGCGCTGCGTCGCGCCTTCACCCCTGCCCTCGTGCGGGTCCTCCTGCTCACCGCCCTCGTCGCCGGCCTCACGGGCCTCGGCTCGACCGTCGCGGCACCTCGGGCCAAGGCCGCCGCGCCGTCGGCTGCCGTCGTGCTCGGCACCAAGGCCGTGCAGATCGCCAAGACCAAGAAGGGCACGCCGTACGGGTACGGCGCCGCCGGCCCCACGCGCTTCGACTGCTCCGGCTACACCCGCTGGGTGTTCGCCAGGCTCGGCAAGCGGCTGCCGCACTCCTCGCAGGGCCAGCAGCGGGCCACCGTGCCCGTGCCGTCCTCGCGCCGGCAGAGCGGCGACCTGGTGTTCTTCGGCTCGCGCGGCCACGTCTACCACGTGGGCATCTACGCCGGGGGCAACCGGATCTGGCACTCCCCCAAGGCCGGTGACCGCGTGCGCCTCGCCAGGATCTGGACGTCCCGGGTCAGCTACGGCCGGGTGCGCTGAGCCGGAGGTCCGGCCGCACGATGGTCCGGCTGCGCGGCGCAGCACCCCATCCCCCGCGATCATGCATTCCCGGCTCACCCCACTCGGCGCACCGGACCCCATCCCCCGCGATCATGCAATCCGAGCTCAGCCTGCTCGGCAGTCCCTCGCAGTGGCCGGGGCGTGCGCAGTGGGCCGCGATCGCATGATCACCGCAGCCGGAACGAGCCGCGCTGGGTCTACTCCTGGTAGGAGTAGCGCTCCTCGTACCAGGGGTCGGCGCGCTCGTGGTAGCCGCGCTGCTCCCAGAAGCCGCGTCCAGGCGAGGTCAGGTACTCCACGCCACGCACCCACTTGGGGCCCTTCCAGGCGTAGAGGTGCGGCACCACCAGCCGCAGCGGCCAGCCCCGCTCGGGGGTGAGGGGCTCGCCGTCGCCGTGGGTGGCGAAGACGCAGCGCGGCGAGGCGAGGTCCTCCAGCCGCAGGTTGGCGGAGTAGCCGTACTCGGCCCACACCATGACGTGCTCGACGTCGTCCCTGGGCGGGAACAGGTCGAGCAGCGTCCGCGCCGCCACACCCTGCCACCGGCGGTCGGGCACCGACCATCGCGTGACGCAGTGCAGGTCGCTGACCACCTCGACGCGCGGCAGCTCGGCGAGCTGAGCGAGGTCGAGGCCGTGCTGCTCGCCGTCCGCCGTGGCGCCCGCGAACGTGAGCTCCCAGGTGGCCGGTCGCAGCTTCGGCACGGGGCCGTAGTGCAGGACGGGCCACCCCGCTGCAGGCCGTTGGCCGGGAGGCAGCGACCTCGGCAGGGGGCGGTTCACGGTGTCACCGGGGCGACCGCTACCCGGACAGGTGACGCGTCAGCACGGCGATCGCGGTCGCCGTGTCGTCGTCGTCGACCTCCAGGTGCGTCACCAGGCGCACGCGGTGAGGCCCGAACGCCGACATCCGCACGCCGTCGGCAGCACAGGCCGCGACGAGCGCCGGCGCGCTGAGGTCAGTGCCCCGCAGGTTAAGCACGACGATGTTGGTGTCGACCGCGTCGGGGTCGACGATGCCCGCACGCGTTGCGGCACAGGCCTTCGCGATGGCCGCCGCCCGGGCGTGGTCGTCGGCCAGCCGGTCGAGGTGGTGGTCGAGCGCGTAGTCGGCCGCGGCGGCGAGGACGCCCACCTGCCGCATGCCGCCGCCGTACCGCTTGCGCCACACCCGCGCCTTCGCGACGGTCTCGGCGTCGGACGCGAGCACCGAGCCGATCGGCGCGCCCAGCCCCTTGCTCAGGCACACCGAGACGGTGTCGAACAGGCTGCCCCAGGCGTCGAGCGCCTCGCCCGTGGCGACGTGCGCGTTGAACAGCCGGGCGCCGTCGAGGTGCAGCGCCACGCCGGTGCCGCTCACGCCGTCGCGCAGCGCCTTCGCCTGCGCCAGCGGCTGCACGCTGCCGCCGCCGAAGTTGTGGGTGTTCTCGACGGCGATGGCGGCGGTCGACACCAGGTACGGACCGGCGTCGGCCTCCATCATCGCGAGCGGGACGTCGGCCACGAGCCGGCCGTCGCTGCTGGGCCAGGTGCGGGTGGTGATGCCGCTGAAGACGGCCGCTGCGCCGAGCTCGGCGCGCGCGACGTGAGCAGTCTGGTCGCAGAGCAGCTCGCGGCCCGGCTCGACGAGCATGCGCAGGCCGAGCTGGTTGGCGAGCGAGCCGGTGCCGGCGAACAGGCCCGCCTCGTGCCCGAGCATCTCGGCGACGCGCGCCTCGAGCCGGTTGACCGTCGGGTCCTCCCCGTAGACGTCGTCGCCGACCTCGGCGTCGGCCATGGCGCGGCGCATGCCGGCCGTCGGGCGCGTGACCGTGTCGCTGCGCAGGTCGATGGTGCGCGTGCCGCCGGCCGTCACCGGTCCGCCAGCATCTCGGCGATGAGAAAGGCCATCTCGAGGCTCTGCTGGTGGTTCAGCCGCGGGTCGCAGACGCTCTCGTAGCGCGTCGACAGGGCTGCCTCGTCGATCTGATCGGCGCCACCGAGGCACTCGGTGACGTCGTCGCCGGTGAGCTCGAGGTGCACGCCACCGGGCACGGTGCCCAGCGCCTTGTGCACCTCGAAGAAGCCACGCACCTCGTCGATGATGTCGTCGAAGCGGCGGGTCTTGTAACCGGTGGGCGACTCGAAACCGTTGCCGTGCATGGGGTCGCAGACCCACAGCACCTGACGGCCGGCCGACTGCACCGTCTCGATCAGGGACGGCAGCGCCTCGCGCACGGTTCCCGCGCCCATCCGCGTGATGAACGTCAGCCGCCCCGGCTCGGCGTCCGGGTCGAGCTTGTCCATCAGCGCGAGGACGTCGGCCGGCCGGGTCTTCGCGCTCAGCTTGACCCCCAGCGGGTTGCGGACGCGCGAGAGGAAGTCGACGTGCGCGCCGTCCAGCTGGCGGGTGCGCTCGCCGATCCAGACGAGGTGGGCGGAGACGTCGTACGGGCTGCCGGTGCGGGAGTCGATGCGGGTGAGGGCGCGCTCGTAGTCGAGCAGCAGCGCCTCGTGGCTGGAGAAGAAGTCGACGGTCCGCAGGGTGTCGAAGTCGGCGCCGCAGGCGGCCATGAACTTCATGGCCTTGTCGATGTCGCGGGCCATCACCTCGTAGCGGGCCTTCGCGGCGTTGCCGACGAAGCCGCGGTTCCACTCGTGCACCAGGCGCAGGTCGGCGAAACCGCCGTGGGTGAACGCCCGGATGAGGTTTAGCGTCGCGCTGGACGTGTGGTAGGCGCGAAGCAGCCGCTCGGGGTCGTTGCGACGTCCCTCGGCGGTGAACGCGAAGTCGTTGACGGCGTCGCCGCGGTAGGCCGGCAGCGTCACGCCGTCGCGGGTCTCGTGCTCGCTGCTGCGGGGCTTGGCGAACTGGCCGGCCATCCGGCCCAGCTTGATGACCGGCATGCTCGCGCCGTAGGTGAGCACGACGGCCATCTGCAGCACCGTCTTGATGCGGTTGCGGATGTTGTCGGCCGTGGCGTCGGCGAACGTCTCGGCGCAGTCACCGCCCTGCAGCAGGAACGCCTCGCCGCGCGCCGCGGCCGCCAGCCGCGAGCGCAGGTCGTCGCACTCGCCGGCGAACACCAGCGGTGGGTACGCCGAGAGCCGGACGACCGCGTCGTCGAGCGCGGCGCGGTCGGGCCACACCGGCTGCTGGGCAGCCGGCAGCCCGCGCCACGCGTCGAGGCCGTCGAGCACCTCGGGGCTGGCCAGGACGGTCGTCTCGCTCACGGGCCCCAGGGTAGGCGCGCGGCGTCCACCACCCGGACACGGGTCCGGATGGCGGACGGCTCGCGCAGCCGGACCGACGCCTCAGCCGAACAGCTGCTGGGCCTCGGCGTAGCGCTCGGGCGACACGGTCTTGAGCTCGGCCGTGGCCTCGGAGAGCTTGACGCGCACGATGTCGGTCCCCCGCAGGGCGATCATCACACCGAAGTCGCCGTCGTCGACCGCCTCGATGGCACCGAGACCGAAGCGCGTGGACAGCACCCGGTCGTACGCCGTGGGCGTGCCGCCGCGCTGCACGTGGCCCAGCACCGCCGCCCGCGTCTCGTGGCCGGTGCGCTGCTCGATCTCGCCCGCCAGCCAGGTGCCGATGCCCCCGAGCCGCACGTGCCCGAAGGCGTCCTTCTCCCCCGCGGTCAGCGACTCGCTGCCGCCCTCGGGCAGGGCGCCCTCCGCGACGCAGAGCACCGCGGCGTGGCCGCGGTCGTAGCGGGCGTTCACCCAGCCGCAGACCTGGTCGACGTCGAAGGGGAACTCGGGGACGAGGATCGCGTCGGCGCCACCGGCCATGCCGGCGTGCAGCGCGATCCAGCCGGCGTGGCGGCCCATGACCTCGACGACGATGGTGCGGTCGTGGGACTCGGCGGTGGTGCGCACCCGGTCGATGGCCTCGGTGGCGATCGACACCGCGGTGTCGAAGCCGAACGTGTAGTCGGTGGCGCCGAGGTCGTTGTCGATGGTCTTCGGCACGCCGACGACGCCGATGCCGTCGTCGGTGAGCCGCTTGGCCACGCCGAGGGTGTCCTCGCCGCCGATGGCCACGAGTGCGTCGACGCCGAGGTCGGCCAGGTTGGAGCGGATCGCGTCGACCGCGCCGTCCATCGAGTAGGGGTTGGTGCGCGAGGAGCCGAGGATGGTGCCACCGCGGGCGAGGATGTCGTCGACGTCCTCGAGCCCGAGCGGCTGCGTCAGCCCCTCGACCGGGCCCTTCCAGCCATTGCGGAAGCCGACGAACTCGTGCCCGTACGCGTGCACCCCCTTCGTGACCACCGCGCGGATCACCGCGTTGAGCCCGGGGCAGTCCCCGCCACCTGTCAGTACACCGATGCGCATGCGCCGACCCTAGCCGGACCGGTGCGCGGACCGCGTGGTCAGCCCGCTGCGCGCGCCGGCGGCTCCTGCACCTGGCCGTCACCGGCGCCCGCGGCGCCGGCGTCCGGTGCCCGCGGCGGCTGCGCGACGTCGGCGACCGGGTCGTCGGCCACACCCGCCGGGACGTCGGCGGTGGCCTCCGTGCCGGCCGGGACGGCGCCCTTGGCTCGGCGGGCGGCGGCCAGGCGCTCCTTCATGTCGGCGGCGTAGACGTCGACGTACTCCTGCCCCGACAGCTGCATGAGCTCGTACATGATCTCGTCGGTGATCGAGCGCAGGACGAAGCGGTCGTCCTCCATGCCCTCGTAGCGCGAGAAGTCCAGGGGGGCGCCGATGCGCACGCCGACGCGCATGACGGTGGGGATGGTTCGCCCGATGGGCTGGGCCTTGTCGGTGTCGATCATCGCGACCGGGATGACCGGGACGCCGCCCTCGAGAGCCATGCGGGCGACCCCGGTCTTGCCGCGGTAGAGCCGGCCGTCCGGCGAGCGCGTGCCCTCGGGGTAGATGCCCAGGATGTCGCCGCGCCGCAGCACGCGCAGCCCCGTGCGCAGCGCCGCCTCGCTGGCCCGGCCGCCGGAGCGGTCGACCGGCAGCTGGTCGGCGAGGCGGAAGAAGGCGGCTGTGAGCCGGCCCTTGGGCCCACGGCCGGTGAAGTAGTCGGCCTTGGCGAGGAACGTCACCTTCCGCTCGAGCACCAGCGGCAGGAAGATCGAGTCGGAGAACGACAGGTGGTTGCTCGCGAAGATGACGCCGCCACTCTCGGGCACGTGCTCGAGGCCCTGCACCCACGGGCGGAACACCATGCGCAGCACGGGGCCCAGCAGCACCGTCTTGAGCAGCCAGTAGAACAGTGCAACCACCTCCGTCCGTCGTAGCGACGAACTCTAGGGCACCCCTCGACCGTGGCCGGTCGCCGTGGAACGATGGGCCCAGCCCGCGGACGCGCTCGCTCCGCCTGAGGAGGTCCCGTGCCCGTGTTGCCTGGAGCAGAGCCGTACGACCACGACGCCGGGGACGTCGGGGTGCTGCTGTGCCACGGCCTCACCGGCACCCCGCAGAGCCTGCGGCCGTGGGCCGAGCGCCTCGCCGACGACGGACTGAGCGTGCGCCTGCCGCGCCTGCCTGGTCACGGCACCACCTGGCAGGAGCTGAACGTGACGCGCTGGGAGGACTGGCTGGCGGCGGTCGACGCGTCCCTCGACGAGCTCACCGCCCGCTGCCGCAGCGTCGTGGTCGGTGGGCTGTCCATGGGTGGCGCCCTCGCGGCCACGCTCGCCGCCCGCCGCCCGGCCGACGTCGCCGGGCTGGTGGTGGTGAACCCCGCGGTCGCCGCCGACGACCCCAGACTGCGGCTGCTGCCGCTGCTGCACCACGTCGTCCCGTCGCTGGCCGGCATCGGCAGCGACATCGCCAAGCCCGGCAGCACCGAGCTGGCCTACGCGCGCACCCCGCTGCGGGCCCTGCACTCGTTCGTCAGCAGGTTCGACGACATCCTGCGCGAGCTGCCGCGCGTCACCCAGCCGCTGCTGCTGCTGCGCTCGCGCACCGACCACGTCGTCCCGGCTCGCAGCTCCGAGCTGCTGCTGTCGCGCGTGTCGAGCAAGGACGTCACCGAGGTGGTGCTCGACAACAGCTTCCACGTCGCGACGCTCGACCACGACGCCGATGTCATCGAGAAGGCCTCGCTCGACTTCGTCCAGCGGGTGACCACGTGAGCTCTGCTGGTCGTGACCGCCCCGACCGCGACCGGCCCGACGAGGACGTCGACGCCGCGTTCGCGCGCATCATCGCCGGCTGGGAGGACGTCCCGACGCTGCCCGACCGCGACGCAGCCGGCCCGTCCGGTGCCTCACCCGCCGGGTCCGCACCGACGTCCGCAGCGGGCGCGCCGCCCTCCCCGGCGCCCGGCGCAGGGGTGCCGCAGCCGCCGCCGCTGCCGCCGGCACCCGTCGAGCCGGCCGCGCCGCTCGTCGGTCCGCGTGACTTCCAGCCGGCGCCGGAGGTCGAGGAGGGCTACGTGCCCCCCGAGCCGCCGCCGCTGCCGCGCGGTGACCTGCTGACCGCCCTGCCGTGGGTGGCCGTCGTGGTCGGGCCGCTCGTGCTGGTCCTGGCCGGGCTGTTCTGGCGGTCGGCGAGCCCCTGGTGGCTCGGCCTCGCGGTCATCTCGTTCGTCGGCGGTTTCGTCGCGCTCGTGATGAGGCTGCCGCTGCACCACGACGACGAGGACGACGACGGCGCCGTGGTATGAGTGCTGGTGTGACCAGCGCCAGCGAGACGGTCGAGATCCGGGGCCACCTGCTCGACAGCGGGGTGCTGTCGCGCTGTGTCAGCGACGTGCGCAGCCTCGGCGGCGACTACGTCATCGAGCGGTTCGACGTCGGCAAGGACCACGAGGACGAGTCGTACGCCCGCATCCGCGTGCAGGCGGCCGACCACGAGCGGCTCGCATCGATGCTCATGCGGCTCAACGCCCACGGGGTGAACCTCACCGATCCCGGCGAGGCGGTGGTGCGTGAGGTCGAGGCGGACGGCGTCTTCCCCCAGGACTTCTACTCCACCACCAACCTGCCCACGCAGGTGCGCCTGGACGGTCACTGGGTCGACGTCCAGCAGCCGGAGATGGACTGCGGGCTGCTGGTCGGCGGCGCGGGCTCGGCGCGCACCGTGCGCACCGTCCCGGTCAGCGACGCGAGAGCCGGCGACGCGGTCGTGTGCGGCGCCTCGGGGGTGCGAGTCACGGTGGCACCGGCGGCGAGCGAGGACGGCTCGACGTTCGAGTTCATGAACTCACAGGTCTCCAGCGAGAAGCCGCAGGCCCTGCTGGTGCGCCAGATCGCGCAGGAGATGCGCGACACCGTGGCGGCCGGTCGAAAGCTGCTGTGGGTCGGTGGCCCGGCCGTCGTCCACACCGGTGCGGCGCCCGCCATGGTCGCGCTCGTCGAGGCCGGCTACGTCGACGTGCTGTTCGGCGGCAACGCGATCGCCACGCACGACATCGAGTCCTCGCTGTACGGCACCTCGCTCGGCGTCGACCTGTCGCAGGGCCGCGGCGTCGAGCACGGCCACGAGCACCACATCCGCGCCATCAACCGCGTGCGGGCCGCCGGCTCGATCGCCGCGGCCGTCGAGCAGGGCGTGATCACCAGCGGCGTCATGCACGCCCTCGTCACGCACGGCAAGCGGTTCGTGCTCGTCGGCTCCGTGCGCGACGACGGGCCGCTGCCCGACGTCATCACCGACGTCATCGCCGGTCAGCGGGCCATGCGCGCCGAGCTCGAGGGCGTCGGCTTCGCCATCATGGTGGCGACGATGCTGCACTCGGTGGCCACCGGCAACCTGCTGCCGGCGGCCGTCCCGCTGGTGTGCGTCGACATCAACCCGGCCACGGTGACCAAGCTGGCTGACCGCGGCTCCTCGCAGGCGCGCGGCGTCGTCACCGACGTCGGCCTGTTCCTGGAGCAGCTGGCCACCGAGCTCAGCCCCGGCTGGCGGGGCTGAGCCAGCGCTCAGTGTGCCAATCCCGGATATCAAGGCCCAGCATGGTGATGACGCCCCGCACCTGATCAGGCAGCAACGCCAGCAGGTCGCCATCCCGGACTTCCCCATCCAGTGGCACAGGGAACCTCGCGGGTCGGTGCCGCGTCGCAGTGGCATGAGCCTTACTCGCGCGCGGCACCGCACGGTTGTTGCGCGGCTGCTCCTGGCGCTGGTCGGTGCACCGCTGCTCGTTGTCGCGACCGGCGGCAGCGCCTCGGCCTGCTCGTGCGCCAACCAGAGCTTGCAGGCGAGCCGTGACCGGGCCGATGTGGTGCTCACGGGTCAGGTGCTGCGCAGGGAGGCGCCGACCGACGCCAGGTCGTCGGCGGACCCGGCGACGTACGTCGTGCGCGTCGACCGGGTGTTCAAGGGGCAGGCGAGGACCACGCAGGAGGTGGTGACGGCGGTCAGCGGAGCCAGCTGCGGCCTCGAGCTGCCCGGCTCGGGAGCGGTCCTGCTGTTCGCGCGCACGGGCGCCCCGGAAACCCTGGTCCCCTCACCGGCCCCGGGCCAGCTGACCGCCTCGCTGTGCGGCGGCTCACGCGTCGGTTCGACGGCACCGGCGAGCTTCGGGGGCGGCTACCCACCGCTGTCGGGCGGGCGACCCGAGGCCTCGCCCGAGCCGGCGCCAGCCGCTGGCGTGCCTGCCGTCGTACCGGTGGGCGTCGGGATGCTGGGCGCGGCAGTCCTGCTGGCCGTGCTCGCGCGTCGCAGGCGGCGGGGCTGAGCGAGCCGCAGCTGCCTGTTCACGGGGAGGGTGGGGGGCGCAGGGTGGCGAGCACCGGGAGGTGGTCGCTGGCGGCGCGCAGGTCGGCGAGCCACAGCCCCTGCTCGGGCCCGGCGACGCCGATCTGCTCGACGCCGACGTCAGCCGACACCAGGACGGCGTCGATCCGCCGCCGGGGATCGCGCGCCGGGTAGGTCGGCGGGCCGTCGGCTCCGGCGTCCAGCAGGGTGCGCTGCAGCAGCGCCCACGACGGACCGGACGGCGGTTCGTTGAGGTCGCCGGCGACGACGAGAGGGCCGGGCCCGACCTCGGCCAGCACCTGACGCACGTGCGCGAGCCGCTCACCCTCGCGCAACGGGAGGTGGACGCTCACCGCGGTCAGCGGCGCCGAGCCGGCGAGCCGCACCCGGGCGAGGGCGTAGCCGCGGGTGCGGGTGAGCGGCGTGCGGACCGGCAGCGATGCCGAGCGCCCCACCAGGACGTCGACCGCGCGCCCCGCGAACACCGCGGTCCCACCGCTGCCGCGGCCGCCGGCGACCCACCGCAGCCCGCTCTCGCGCGCCAGCCGCCTCACCCGGTGACGGGTGAGCGGGCGGCGCGGCACCTCCTGCAGGCAGGCAACGTCAGGGCGGCACGAGCGCAGCGCGTGCGCCACGGCGTCGGCGTCGTCGAGCAGGTCGTGGACGTTCCAGGTGAGCAGCCGCAGCGGCCGCGCCCCGTCGCTCACGACGCGGCCGTCACAGCAGCCGGCTGCTGCGGTGACGGCGCCGGCGGAAGATGCGCGCGCGGTCGCGAGCGAGGTCGGCCGCACCGATCAGCCCCGCCTCGTTGCCGAGCTGGGCCCGCACGATGCGTGCCTCGGGGCGGAAGCCGCGGCCGGTCAGCTGACGGCGGAAGGCCTCGCGGGCCGGGTTGAGAAGCAGCTCACCGGCCTCCGAGACGCCGCCGCCGATGACGAACAGGCCCGGGTCGAAGTTGGCCGCGAGGTTGGCGAGACCCACACCGAGCCAGCGCCCGATCTCCTCGAACAGCTCGACCGCCGCCGGGTCGCCGTCCTTGGCCGCCGCCGTGACCAGCGGGCCGGTGATCCTCGTGGCGTCGCCGTCGACCCGCTCGAGCAGGTCGTGGGCGACCGGCGAGCCGGCCGAGGCGAGCTCACGGGCCTCGCGCACGAGCGCGTTGCCGCTGGCGTACTGCTCCCAGCAGCCGCGGTTGCCGCACTCGCAGCGGTGCCCGGACGCGACGACCTGCACGTGCCCGAACTCGCCGGCGACGCCGTACCGGCCGCGGTAGAGCTCACCGTCGATGAGCACCCCACCGCCGATGCCGGTGCCGAGGTTGACGCAGACGACGTTGTCCTCGCCCTGCGCCGCGCCGAAGCGCCACTCGGCCCACAGCGCGGCGTTGGCGTCGTTCTCGACGACGACGGGCAGGCCGACCCGGCGGCGCATGGCGTCGCGCAGCGGCTCGTGGCGCCAGGACAGGTGAGGGGCGAACAGGACCGAGGACTGCGTCGCGTCGACGAAGCCGGCCGCGCCGATGCCGACGGCGAGGGCCTCGCGGTAGTCGCGCAGCTCGCTGATGACCTCGGCGATGGTGTCCTCGACCACCTGCGGGCTCTTGCTGCGGTGGGGTGTCTCGCGGCGTGCGCGCTGCAGCACCCGGCCGTCGGTGTCGACGAGGCCGGCGGCGACCTTGGTGCCGCCGATGTCGACGCCGATCGCCGGCCGTTGCAGCGACTGCAGCGTGCGCGGCGCCTCGGCGCGCCGCTCGGTCATGCCCGGCCCCGGGCGAGGTCGGCGACCCCGATCATCCCTGCCTCGTTGCCGAGCGTCGCCGCCTGCACCTCGATCGGCGGGCGGTGACCGCGGGCCGGCAGGTTGCGGCGCAGCGCACTGCGGGCAGGCTCCAGGATGAGGTCGCCGGCAGCGACGACACCGCCGCCCACCACGAAGGCGCGCGGGTCGAGCACGGCGGCCATCGACGCCATGCCCTCGCCGAGCCAGCGGCCGAGGTCGGCGAGCAGCTCGACCGACGCGGGGTCACCTTCCTGAGCGGCCTGGGTCACCATCCGGCCCCGCAGCCGCTTGGGCTTTCCCTCGCACAGCTCGAGCAGCCGCGCCGCGTGCAGGCTGCCGGACGCGACGAGCTCTCGGGCCTCGCGCTCGAGCGCCGAGCCGGACGCGTACTGCTCCCAGCAGCCGCGGTTGCCGCAGCCGCAGCGGATGCCGTCGGGCACGACGCGCACATGGCCGACCTCGGCCCCGAGCCCGCCGGCGCCGCGCAGCAGGGCGCCGGCGACGACGATGCCGCCGCCGAGGCCGGTGCCGACGGTCAGCAGCACCATGTCGTCGACGTGCTTGGCCGCGCCGAACCGGAACTCGCCCCACGCGGCGGCGTTGGCGTCGTTCTCGACCGCCACCGGCAGCTGCAGCCGCTCGCGCAGGTCGGCGCCGAGCGGTTCGTCGCGCCACGCCAGGTTGGGGGCGAACAGCACGGTGCCGGACGTCGAGTCGACGAACCCGGCCGCGGCCACGCCGACCGCCGTGACGTCGTGGCTCTCCCGCAGCTCGCGGACCGCGTCGCCGATCTGCTCCTCGATGAGATCGGCGTCGGTGGCCGGCGTCTCCCGCCGGGTCATGGCGACGAGCGTGCCGGCGCCGTCGACGACGCCGGCCGCGATCTTCGTGCCCCCGACGTCGACCCCGATGGTCAGCCCCATGCTGCTGCTCCGTCCTGCTCGTCGAGGCCCCGGGCGGGCCCGTGCGTGTGGTGGTCGTCGTGGTCGTGGAGCGCCACGTCGTCGTCGCGCACCGGGATGTGCACCGGGTCGGCGGACGTCGGCCGCGGCGTGGGCGCGTCAGCCGGGGTGCCGGTCGGCTGGGCGGCTGACGCGGTCAGCCCGCGCAGCGCCGCGGCGAGGGACTCGGCGGCCGTCGCGAGCTGCTCGACCAGCTCGGGGTGAACCGAGCGGACCGCGTCGATGCCGCGGCACACGGGGCAGGCCCGGCAGGAGGAGACGTCGTGTGCCGCCCCGGCGGGAGCGGGGCCGGCCGGAGCAGGACCGGCAGGTCCGTCGGCGGGCGGTGCGGCCCGACCCGGTGCGGCGCCACGCGGCGGGGTCGCACCCGACGCGGCCTCACCGGGCACGGCCCGGCCCGGCGCAGCGAACCAGCCGCCGAGGCTCTCGAGCAGCCGGGCGGCCTCGTGCGCGGCGCTGCCGACGGTGGGCTCGGTCACCGCACCGGCCACAGCTGCGGGTCGGGCTCGAAGTGCACGCGCAGCCGCCCGGCGCGCAGCGCGGCGTCGGCGGTGCGGCAGCGGCGCAGCGCCGAGGGCAGCCGCAGCACCCGGCGATGAGCGCCGACGGTGACCACCAGGTCGTCGCCGTCGCGGGCCAGGTCGAGGTCGCCCGCGCGGGCCATCGGCAGGTCGAGCACCAGGTCGAACCCGGTGCCGGCGCGCTCGACACCGACCGGGCCGGGGCCCTCGCCCGCCAGCAGCGCCGACGTCCCGTCGCCGTAGACCTGCCTGCCCAGCGCGGCCAGGGCGTCGGTGCCGACGGGCTCGCCGGCCAGGTAGGGCACCCGTCGCACCGGCACCGGCGCGACGTCGGCCTCCAGGCGGGTGAGCCGGCGCTGCTGGGCGGCGGCCCACGACCGGCGCCAGCCGTCGGCGCCCTCACCGGGCACCACCCGGTTGGCGAGCACGGTGTCGACGGCGAAGCCGTGCAGTGCGAGTGCAGTCAGCGTGCGCAGCGACTCGGCCACGACGACCGACTCGGGGGTGAGCACGAGCCGCACCGACGTCGTCGGTGACCGCAGCACGCCGGCGACCTCGGCGAGGTGGTCGCGCAGGTCAGCCAGGGCGGCGGCGACGTCGGCCGCGGGCAGCTCGACACCGCCGACGCGCGTCAGCGAGCGGGCGGTGAGGCGCTGGGCGGCCAGCAGCCGGTCGACGAGCCGGGCCAGCACGTCGGGCAGCGTCACCAGCCGCAGCGCCCCAGCGGTCGACGGGCAGTCCACGACCAGCAGGTCGAGCGGCCCGGCACCGGCCGCACCCGTCGCCACGTGGTCGCGCAGCGCAGCCAGCACGAGGACGTCGGCGCCGCCCGGCAGGTCGGCGAGCGCACGGGCCGGCACGCCGAGGGCGCCCAGCGTGCGGGCCACGTGGTCGGGGACGGCGTCCCGCCGCTGCGCCAGCGCGGCGCGGGCGTCGACCTGCAGGGCCAGCAGGCCGGGCTCCACCTCGACGGGGTGGGCTTGATCGAGCCGGCTCCCGAGGACGTCGGCGAGCGAGTGGGCCGGATCGGTCGACACCACGAGCGCGCGCAGGCCGCAGCGCGCTGCGTGGACGCCGGCCGCCGCCACCAGGGTGGTCGTGCCGACGCCGCCCTTGCCGGTGTGCAGGAGGACGCGCAACCTAGCTCTCGACCCGCTTCTTGAGCTCGTTGAGCGCGGTCTCGATGATGCTCTTCTCGGCCTTGCGCTTGAGCATGCCGAGCATCGGGATGGTGACGTCGACGGTGAGCTCGTACGTGACGCGGGTGCCGCCGCCCGCCACAGCCAGGGTGTAGCTGCCGTCGAGGGCCTTGACGAGCTTGCCGGGCGCGGCGATGGTCCACGACACGCGCCCGGCGCCGTCGGAGGCGACGTCCCAGGTGTAGTCCAGCTCGTAGCTGTCCTTGATCGCACCCGCGTCGAGCACGAAGGCCACGCGGGCCGCGCGCCCGCCGGGACCCTTCGACCGCACCTCGGCCTGCTTCACCGCATCGGCCCACTGGGGGTAGGCGTCGAAGTCGGCGATGACGGCGAGCACCTGCGAGGGCGGCGCGTCGATCTGCGTCGTCGACGCGGTGCGGTCGGCCATCGGTGGTGCCTCTCGAGGGGGGTCTGCGGGCGGAACGGCTCGGGCCCTCCAGCTCGGCCTTCCCCCGGGTCGCTGGGAAGGCTACAGCGCGAGAGCGCAGGTCACAGGAGCAGCCCGAGCACGTACAGCACGAGCAGCAGCACCACGCAGCCGGCGGTCCCCCCGCCGGCCATCAGCGCCACCGTGGCGGGCATCGACCGTGGCAGGCGCGCACCGAGCGGCTGGTCGTGACCCGCCGCGAGCTGCGCGAGCATCCCCTCGGCGAGGGCGTCGACATCGACGTCGGCATCCGGGTCGACCGCCACGTCCAGGCCGTGGTCGGCGCGGTCCACGGCGGCGGGGTCGTCGTCGTCCGGCAGCGGCTGCCCGTCCGGGGCGGGCACTCGGACGTCGGCCGGCGCGGCGAGGGAGCCGAAGCACAGGGAGCACCAGGCCATGCCGGTGCGCACCGTGGCCGCGCAGTGCGGGCAGGTGGGGCGGCTCGGTGCGTGCGTCTTCATCCTGGGGGCTCTCGGCAGCGGCGCCGGGGTCCTTGAGCGCACCCGCGGCTCGCCCACCGCACGGCCGCGGGCTCGCGGTGAGGACGTCGTGCCCCGGCGCGATCGCGGCGCGGGCGAGGTGGCTGCCGGCCTCGCCCGCGCCGACGATCTGGTTCGTGCTGCTCAGACGCTCGTGTACCCGCCGTCGATGAACCACTCGGCGCCGTTGACGTGCGT
>CAXTEJ010000006.1:0-94587 GCA_964243295.1 uncultured Actinomycetales bacterium
GGTCTGGGGGGGGGGGGGGGGCGCCGGGGGGGGGGGGGGGGGGGGGGGGGGGGGGTGTCAGGCGCGCGGGGCGCGAGCAGTGGCGCCCACGGTCGACGCGGGGACGGCGGACGTGCGGGCGGCCGAGGCGTTGGCCGCGTGGGCCTTCACCTTGGGGGCCTCGGCCTCGGCGGCGCTGAGGTAACCCTCCCACCGCTGCTGCATGGGCTTGATCAGGCCGCCGCCGACACCGACGACCAGGATGCCCGCCACGGTGGCGAGCACGGCTACGAGCACCGGGGTGGTCACGGTCGTGGCGATGCCGACCTGGTTCAGCGCGGCGATGATGCCGAGCCCGAGCACGAAGACCGAGGCGATGCTCGCGAGCGTGCGGCCGTAGGACAGGCCGCCGAGCGCGCCGGTGATCAGCGACTTGACGCCCGCTGCGATCGCCGAGCTGATGACGACGATGACGATCGCGACGAAGACCCGGGGCAGGTAGGCCACGAACGTGGTGAGCAGGTCGCTCACCGGGTTGGGACCGAACGAGCTGAACGCGAGCTGCAGGGTGAACAGCAGCACGGCGTAGTAGACGACCTTGGCGAGGATGTCGCTGGCGTCCAGCTGGCTGCCCGCGAGGGCCTTCCCGACACCGCCGCGCTCGACTGCGCGGTCGAAGCCGACCTTCTCCAGCACACGGTCGACCACCTTCGACAGCACCTTGGCGACGATCACGCCGACGATCAGGATGACGAGAAACAGGACGAGCTTGGGCACGAACGTCGCGATGGACGTCAGTGCCGAGTCGATGGCGTCGGACACGGGGGCTCCAGAAGTGTTGTCGCCCGAGGGCGGACCAGGTCGGCTTAGGTTGTAAGCCTGAGCACACCATGGCAGCGCCCGCGGCACAGCGCATCCCGAAGATCATCGCAGTGCCGCTCAGGCGACGAAGCGCTCGAGCCGGTCGAGCAGGTTCTCGAGCGACTCCTCGAACTCCGCGGCCGAGTGGTCGGTGGCCAGCTGCTCGCGCAGCCGCCGCAGCTGGGGGTACTCCGCCAGCTCGTCCCGGGTCTCGCCCGTCGAGCGGTGGTCGGGCTCGGCGAGCGGCTCCTCGGCGGGAGCGGTCTCGGCGCCGAGGGCCGACACCTCGAGCAGCAGGTGGCCGAGCAGGAAACTGGAGAACGCGCGGTAGGCCGCCACGGCGGACTCGTCGCTGAAGCCGCGGTGCTGCAGGCCCACCAGGAACGACTCGACCAGGTCGAGGCTGCGCAGCGGCGGGCGCAACCACGGCGCGGACGGGCTGCGCGTGGCCACGAGCGGGAACACCCGCGGGTGGGCGAGCGCGATGCCGCGAACCTGGTGCGCGACGTCCTGCAGGAAGGCGTGCCAGCCGTCGGAGGGCAGCAGCGCCCGGAGGGGGTCGATGTCGAGGGCGCTGGTGACGTGCTCGACCACGCCGTCGAGCAGCGCCTCGCGGCCGTCGACGTAGCGGTAGAGCGACATCGCCTCGACGCCCAGCCGCTGGCCGAGGCGGCGCATCGTCAGGTCGGCCAGGCCGTGCTCGTCGATGTAGCTGACCGCCTCGGTCACGACGAGCAGGTGGGACAGCGGGCGACGCGGGACGGCGTCGGTCACCGGTGTGGCGGTATCACTCATGTGCGCCTCCGTGCTCGGACCCTGGGGCCCACCGTCTCACGACCCGCCCAGCGCCTCGAGGGCGTCGGCGAGGTCGTCCGGGTAGGTGCTCTCGTACTCGACAGGCCGTCCGGTGGCCGGGTGGTCGAAGCCCAGCCGCACGGCGTGCAGCCATTGTCGCCCAAGCCCCAGCCGGGCCGCGAGGGTGGGGTCGGCGCCGTAGGTCAGGTCGCCGACGCACGGGTGGCGCAGCGCGCTGAAGTGCACCCGGATCTGGTGGGTGCGGCCGGTCTCCAGGTGCACCTCCACCAGGGACGCCGACCGGAACGCCTCGAGCACCTCGTAGTGGGTGATGCTCGGCTTGCCCGACTCGGTCACCGCGAACCGGTAGTCGTGGCCGGGGTGGCGCCCGATCGGCGCGTCGATCGTGCCGCGCAGCGGGTCGGGCAGGCCCTGCACCACCGCGTGGTAGGTCTTGTCGACCGTCCGCTCCTTGAAGGCCCGCTTGAGCACGGTGTAGGCGTGCTCGCTCTTGGCCACCACCATCAGCCCCGAGGTGCCGACGTCCAGCCGGTGCACGACGCCCTGGCGCTCGGCGGCCCCGGACGTCGAGATGCGGTAGCCGGCTCCGGCAAGGCCCCCGACGACCGTCGGGCCGGTCCAGCCGGGGCTCGGGTGCGCCGCCACGCCGACCGGCTTGTCGACCACCACGATGTCGTCGTCGTCGTGCACGATCCGCAGGCCGGGGACGGGCTCGGCGACGACCTCGACCTGCGCGCCCGGGCCGGCGAGCTCGACCTCGAGCCACGCCCCCGCGCGCACGCGCTCGGACTTGGCGACAGGCGAGCCGTCGAGGCTGACCCGGCCGGCCGCGGCGAGCTCGGCGGCCTTGCTGCGCGAGAGGCCGAACAGCCGGGCGAGGGCGGCGTCCAGTCGCTCGCCCTCCAGACCGTCGGGCACGGGCAGCGAGCGCAGGTCACCCATCGCGGGTCGCCTCCAGCCCGCCGGTGTCGGGCGACGCAGCGCTCGGCTGCCGCCCGCCGTCCAGGCCGATGCCGCGCAGGCCGAGCAGCCCGACGAGCACCGCGGCGACCACGATGGCGATGTCGGCGACGTTGCCCACGAACCAGCCGTTGTAGTCGAGGAAGTCGACGACGTGCCCGCGGGCGATCGCGGGCTCGCGCACCAGCCGGTCGGTCAGGTTGCCGAGCGCGCCGCCGAGCAGCAGCCCGAGCGCGACGGCCCAGCCGCGGCTGCCGAGCCGGCGCGCCGAGCGGACCACCACCACGACCACCACGACCGCGACGAGCGTCAGCACCCAGGTCATGCCGGTCGCCACGGAGAAGGCGGCGCCGGGGTTGCGGATCAGCCGCAGCTGCAGCAGCGAGCCGACCAGGCTCACCGGCTCGCCGGGCACGAGCTCGCGGGTGGCGAGCGCCTTGCTGACCTGGTCGAGGAGGTAGACGAGGACGGCGACGCCGGTCAGCGCCTGCAGCAGGCGCCCCCGACCGGCGGAGGTCGGTGCGGCGTCGCTCAGCGACGTTCCTGGCGCTGTTTGCATGAGACGCACAGGGTCGCACGCGGGAAGGCCTGCAGTCGCATCTTGCCGATCGGCCCACCACACGACTCGCACACCCCGTAGGTGCCGTCGTCGATGGCGGCCAGCGCCCGCTCGGACTGCTCGAGCATCTCGCGGCTGTTGTTGGCCAGTGAGATCTCCTGCTCGCGCTCGAAGGTCTTCGCCCCCGCGTCGGCCTGGTCGTCGCCGGCCCCGTCGCCGGAGTCGCGCAGCAGCTCGGTCAGGCCGCTCTGGGCGGCCTGCAGCTCAGCGCCCAGCCGGGTGATGTCGGCCTGCAGGTCGGCCCGCACCTGCGCCAGCTCGTCCGGCGTCCAGGGCGACTCGTCCTCGCGGACGGCGAGCGCGGCCGCGGGCGCCTGGTCGGCGGCCTTGGCCCGGCGACGGTCAGCCACGGCGCTGCGCCCCGCGAACGGGCACGGTCAGCCGCCGAACGGTGCGCGCGGCGTGGCCGCGTCGCCGGAGCCGGCGGTGGCGCTCGTCGCGGAGCCGGCCTGGTCGAGCTCGCGCAGCTGGCTCTCGAGGTAGCTCTTCAGACGGCTGCGGTACTCGCGCTCGAAGCCGCGCAGCTGCTCGACCTCGGTCTCGAGCTCGCGCCGCTGGGTCTCGAGGGTGCCCAGCGTCTCGCGGGACGTCGTCTCCGCCTCGTTGACGAGGCGAGCGGCCTGCTCCTGCGCCTCGGCCAGGATCTGCTGGCCCTGGGCGCGGCCCTCGGCGACGTGCTCGTCGTGCAGCTTCTGGGCGAGCGCGAGCATGCCGGCGACGCCGTCGGTGCCCGTGGTGACGGGCGCGGCGGCAGCCGGCGCGGCGGCGGGGACGACCGGCTCTGGCGCCGGGGTCGGCTCGGGGGCAGGCGCGGCCGCCACGACGGGAGCGCTTCTCGTGACGCTCGAGGCGCCGGACGGCTGGTCGGCCAGCTGCGAGGTCAGCTCGGTCACCCGGCCCTCGCAGGTGCTCAGCTTGCTGCGCAGGTCGGTGTTCTCGGCGTTCAGGCGGCGCAGCTCGGTGACGACCTCGTCGAGGAACTCGTCGACCTCTTCCTCGTCGTAGCCCTGCCGGAACTTCGTCGCGCTGAAGCGCTTGTTGACGACTTCCTCGGGATTCAGCGGCATCTGTTCACCTTCGCCTGTCGTGGGTGGCCCGGCACACCGTAGCGAATCGACCCGCCGGGCGTGATCCGTGCGGTGCTCGCGCGCGCGTGGCGCTCAGGCCAGCACGTTGAGCAGCACGAGGGTCACGAAGAACAAGATCATGAACGCCAGGTCGATCTGGATCTGACCCAGTCGCAGCGGCGGGACGACGCGCCGCAGCGCGCGCAGCGGGGGGTCGGTGGCGCTGTAGATCGCCTCGGCGACCACGAGCAGCACGCCGCGGGGGCGCCAGTCACGGGCCAGCACCTGGATCCAGTCGATGACGACCCGCCCGATGAGCAGCACGAAGAAGATGAGCACGACGAAGTGCAGCACCGAGCGGATCAGGTCCATCGCCGTCAGCTCTGGTTGAAGAAGCCCGGTGCGGGCGCGGGCTCCTTGTCCTCGGCGACGACCTCCACGTGGGCGGGCGAGAGCAGGAACACCTTGCTGGTGACGCGCTCGATGGCGCCGTGCAGGCCGAACACCAGGCCGGCAGCGAAGTCGACGAGGCGCTTGGCGTCGGCGTCGTCGAGGTCGGTGAGGTTCATGATGACCGGGGTGCCCTCGCGGAACGCCTCGCCGATCGTCTTGGCCTCGTTGTAGGTGCGCGGGTGGATCGTGGTGATCCGCTGCAGCTCACCGCCCGGCGCCGGGCTGGGCACGACGCGCGCGAGCTGACGCTGCGGCAGCGAGGTGACCTGGGCGCCGTGACCCTGGGCGCTGTGGCCGTTCGAGGCGACCGAGGAGCCGTGGGCCACGGAGCGGGAGCGCTCGGCGACGGGCTCGTCGTAGTCGTCGTACTCGTCGTCGTAGCGGACGTCGTCCTCAGCGAGCCCGAGGTACACCATGGTCTTGCGCAGCGCACCCGCCATCGGCCGGCTCCTGTTCTGTGTCGTCGTGAGATCTGGTCGAGCGATGGCCAACGGTGTGCCGCTCGCGACGTTACTGCAGCCGGGCACGGCGCCCGAGGACCGCGCTGCCGACACGCAGGTGTGTCGCACCCGCCGCCACGGCCAGCTCGAGGTCGCCGCTCATGCCCGCCGAGACCCACGCGGCGCCCGGGTGGTCGGTGCGCAGCCGCGCCGACAGGGCCGCGAGCCGCTCGAAGGCGCGGGCCGTGCCGGCCGGGCCGGCCTCACGCGGGGCCACGGCCATCAGCCCCCGCAGCGCCAGCCCCGGCGTCCGCGCGACGTCGTCGGCCAGCGCCGGGACGTCGGCGGGCGCGGCGCCGCCGCGCGCGACGTCGTTGTCGGCGTCGCGGTCGTGCTGCGCGCGGTCGTCGAGGTCGACCTGCACGAGCACGCCCAGCTCGCGCTGGGCGTCCTCGGCGCCGCGGCCCAGCGCCTGCACCAGCGGTGCGCGGTCGACCGAGTGGACGACGTCGGCGTAGCGCGCGACCGAGCGGGCCTTGTTGCGCTGCAGCTGGCCGACGAAGTGCCACCGCAGCCGCAGGCCCGCGAGCTCGGCGGCCTTGGCGGCTGCCTCCTGGTCCTTGTTCTCCCCCACGTCGACGACACCGGCTGCGGCCAGCCGGGTGACGTCGTCCGCCGGGAACGTCTTGGTGACCACGACGAGGGTGAGATCGCCGCGGTCGCGCCCGGCGTCGCGGCAGGCGGTCGCGATGCGCGCCTCGACGGCCGCGAGCGACGCCGCCAGCTCGACGGCGCGGGGGTCCTCGCTCACGGTGCCGGCTGCAGGACGACCGCCCCAGCGAACCGGCCGGTGACGCCGTCGCGGCGGTAGGAGAACAGGGACGGCGTCTCGGCGGTGCAGCCGCCGACCTCGCGGACGTCGGTGCACAGCGGCGCCAGCTCGGCCAGCACCCCGGCCGCGACGTCGAGGGACGGAGCGCCGTGCCGGTCGACCGACCGGGTCTCGGGCCGCCGCGCCGCGACCTGCTCGCGCATCGCGAGCGGCACGGGGTAGCACCGCGCGCACACCGAGGGGCCGAGCCTCGCCGTGACCGCCCGGGCGCCGAGGTCGCGCATGGCCCCCACCACGCGCGCCGCCACCCCGGCGGCCATGCCGCCCCGGCCCGCGTGCGCCGCGCCGACCACGCCGGCGACGGGATCGGCCAGCAGCACCGGGACGCAGTCGGCGACCATCATCGCGAGCGCGAGCCCAGGCGTGCGGGTCACCAGCCCGTCGGCCTGCGGCGGTGCCCCGTCGAACGGGGCGTCGACCGCGAGCACGGTGTCGCCGTGCACCTGATCGACGAAGACGGTGCCGTGCGCGCCGAGGTGCTCGGTGAAGGCGTCACGGTTGGCCAGCACGGTCGCGGGGTCGTCCCCGACGTGCAGCGCGAGGTTGAAGCCGTCGTACGGCGGGCAGCCGGCAGCTCCGGAGCGGTCGGAGACGACGAACCGGGCTCCACCCACGCGCTCGTCCCAGTGCACGGGGACAGCGTAGGTGGAGCCCGGCTCGGGCCCGGCGGCGCAGCGGGTCGGCCCGCTGCGGTCTGGTCAGGCTGCGGTCTCGTCAGGCTGCGGTCACTTCAGGAAGTCGGGGACGTCGAGGTCGTCGGCGCGCTCGACCGGGCGGGCGCCGCGGGCGCGCGACGGCTCGAGGGCGTCGGGGACCACGATGACCCGCTCGTCGTTGGGCAGGTCGGCCGGGGCGGGCGCCTGGTCGGCCGTCGGCTGGGCGTCGGCGCGGGCCGGCTCGGGACGCTGCTGGTCGGCGCGGGCGGGCTCGGGGCGCTGCTGGTCGGGGCGGGGCGCCGGCGCGTACTGCTGACCGCCGTATGGGCGCTGCTGGCCCTCCACCGGCGGGCGCTCGGAGGCGACCGGTGCCCGGCCGGGCAGCTGCCCGACGGCCCGCTCGTTCGGGCGGGGCACCGGGGTGCCACCGTCGAAGCCGGCCGCGATGACCGTGACCCGCACCTCGTCGCCGAGGGCGTCGTCGATGACGGCGCCGAAGATGATGTTGGCCTCGGGGTGGGCGGCCTCCTGCACCAGCCGGGCGGCCTCGTTGATCTCGAACAGCCCGAGGTCGGAGCCGCCCTGGATCGACAGCAGCACGCCGTAGGCGCCGTCGATGCTGGCCTCGAGCAGCGGCGAGGAGATCGCGAGCTCGGCCGCCTGCACGGCGCGGTCCTCGCCGCGGGCCGAGCCGATGCCCATGAGCGCGCTGCCGGCGCCCTGCATCACCGACTTGACGTCGGCGAAGTCGAGGTTGATCAGGCCCGGGGTGGTGATGAGGTCGGTGATGCCCTGCACGCCGGACAGCAGCACCTGGTCGGCGCTCTTGAAGGCGTCGAGCATGCTGACCGCGCGGTCGCTGATCGACAGCAGCCGGTCGTTGGGGATGACGATGAGGGTGTCGACCTCCTCGCGCAGCGAGGCGATGCCGGTCTCGGCGCTGTTCGCGCGCCGCCGGCCCTCGAAGGTGAACGGCCGGGTCACGACGCCGATGGTGAGCGCGCCCAGCGAGCGCGCGATGCGCGCGACCACCGGCGCACCGCCGGTGCCCGTGCCGCCGCCCTCGCCCGCGGTGACGAAGACCATGTCGGCGCCCTTGAGCACCTCCTCGATCTCCTCCGCGTGGTCCTCGGCGGCCTTCTTGCCGACCTCCGGGTCGGCCCCCGCGCCGAGGCCCCGCGTGAGCTCGCGGCCGATGTCGAGCTTGACGTCGGCGTCGCTCATGAGCAGCGCCTGCGCGTCAGTGTTGATGGCGATGAACTCGACGCCCTTGAGGCCCACGTCGATCATGCGGTTGATCGCGTTGACGCCGCCGCCGCCGATGCCGACGACCTTGATGACGGCCAGGTAGTTCTGCGGTGCTGCCACGGCGTTGCCTCTCGTCCGGTGCGGTGGTGGGTAACCCTCAGGTGGAGGGTTATAGTTATGTCAACCTCGCGTTGATGCAGACGGTAGAGGGTTCCCCTCGCGCGCGACAAACACCTGCGGCGTGTCGGCGCGTCGTCCTCGTTCCGGCCGTGGGTCCGCCGTGGGTCGTGACCTGAGGGATGCCTCCCTCCCACCCCGTGATCATGCAATCCCGGCCCGGTCGACCTGCGTCATCGGACCGTGGACGTCGGCGCGTTCTGGGTGGTCGTCCCCGGTTCGCGACATTTCGCTGCCGGCCGCGCCTTGACCGAGATCCCCTGCGAGGTGAGCCACCCGGGCTCGCCGTCAGCGTTGACGGCTACCCGGTTGGGAGTGAGCCGGAGTCGCATGATCACGCGGGCGAGCACGGAGCCCCGGCCGCGTCGGCCAGCGTGTCAGCTGTCGAGACGCGGCTGCCATCCCGCGACGACGGTGCGCTTCACCTGGCGTGCACGCCAGGTGAAGTCCACCGCCGGCTCGTGAGGGACCTCGCAGGTCCGCGGACGTGCTTGGCCTCAGACGCCCAGGCCGCGGCGCGCCCTGAGGCTCGCGGGCGACCACTGAGCCGGGACTGCATGATCACGCGGCGGGTGAGCCGGGACTGCATGATCACGCAGGGTGGGGTGGGGGCACCACCGCCGAGGTGAGCCGGGATTGCATGATCACGCAGGGTGGGATGGGGTGGGTCAGCGCAGGACGGGCGTCTCGGGCGAGCTGAGGTCGTAGACCGTCGCCTTCTCGCTGCGGCGCAGGGCCGCGAAGACGGCTGCCTTGCGGTCGCTGTCGTCGGTGCCACCCCACACGACCGTGGCCGAGCCGACCTTGAACCGGACGTCGTCGGGCGTGGTGGCGCTGACCACGCCCACCGTGGCGCGCACGTCGGGTGGCAGCGAGGCGATGACCGTCAGGGCCGCGCGCAGGGCCGGTCGCTGAGCGGGGGCGAGGCCGACGGCGATGACCGGCCGACCTCGCAGCGGGGCGGCGGACGCGGCGAAGGGGACACCGGTGGCGTCGACGACCTGGTAGCCCCCGCCCGGCACCTGGACGACGGCAGCGGGCTGTCGCACGGTCACGACCAGGCGCAGGGTCGAGGGCCACGAGCGGCTGACGTCGACGTGCTCGACGAAGGGCAGGGCGCTGACGCGCTCGCTCATGCCGCGGGTGTCGACCTGGGCCAGCGGCTGGCCGAGCCGGATGCCGGCGGCTGCGCGCACGAGCTCCTCGCGCGGCAGGCTGGGACCGGTGACCGTGGCGGTGCGCACCACCAGCAGCGGGCCGGCGTAGGCGAAGGCCAGCAGCGCGACGACCGCGACCGCGGCCAGCGCCGCGAGCAGCACCGGCCGTCGATCGAGTCGGCGAGCGGCGCGCACCCGGTCGAGGAACGGCACGGGCACCGACTCGGAGCCCGGGCGCCCCGGCCGACCGGGACGGGTGGGCCGGGCGGGCGCCTGCGGGGTCGGTGCGGGGCTGGCGCCGTGGGGCCGGCGGGCGTCGCCACCGGCGTCCTTGCCGCCGCCGTACCCGCCACGGGGGCGCGTCGGACGTGTCGTGCTCACGCGGTCACCGTCTCGTCGAGCAGCGCGAGCACCTCGTCGGCGAGCAGGGTGACGTCGCCGGCACCGATGGTCAGCAGCACGTCGCCCGGGCGCAGCCGGCCGGCCACCTCCGCGGCGACCCGCGACCACGAGGGCACGAACGCGACCCGGCCGGCGGGCAGCGGCACCGCGTCGGCGACCATCGCACCCGACACCCCGGGCACAGGGTCCTCGCGGGCGGCGTAGACGTCCATCACGACGACCTCGTCGGCGCGGCCCAGCGCACGGCCGAACTCGGCGGCGAAGTCACGGGTGCGGCTGAACAGGTGGGGCTGGAAGACCGCGACCACGCGCCCCGCCCCCGCCACCTGCCGGCCGGTCGAGACGGCGGCGGCGACCTTGCCCGGGTTGTGGGCGTAGTCGTCGAACACCCGCACGCCCGCGGCCTCGCCGCGCGCCTCGAACCGTCGCCGGGTGCCGCCGAAGGTGCCGACACCCTCCAGCGCGGTCGAGACGGGCACGCCCAGCGCCACCGCCGCGGCGACGGCACCGAGCGCGTTGAGGGCGTTGTGGTGACCGGGCACCCGCAGCGCGACCTCGCCGACCCGCCGTCCGCGGTCGACGACGGCGAGGTCGAGCCCCGCCGTCGTGGGACGCACGTCGACCATCCGGACGTCGGCACCGGCGGACTCGCCGTAGGTGACCACGTCGACGCCGAGCGCGGAGGCGGCGGCGGCCAGCCGGACAGACCCGGCGTCGTCGGCGCAGGCCACGAGCACGCCGCCCGCCCGGATGCTGCGCGCGAAGGCCACGAAGCCGGCCTCGACACCGGCGAGGTCGCCGTAGTGGTCGAGGTGGTCGGCCTGCACGTTGGTCACGACCGCGACGTGGGGGCGGTAGACGACGAAGCTGCCGTCGCTCTCGTCGGCCTCCAGCACGAACGCGTCACCGCTGCCGTGGTGGCCGTTGGTGCCGCTCTCGGTGAGCTCGCCCCCGATCGAGAACGAGGGGTCGAGACCCGCGTGCTGCAGCGTCACGGTGAGCATCGAGGTCGTGGTGGTCTTGCCGTTGGTGCCCGCGACCGCGACGACGCGGTGGCCGGACGCGACGGCGGCGAGCGCCTGCGAGCGGTGCAGCAGCTGCAGTCCCTGCTCGCGGGCGGCGACGAGCTCGGGGTTGGAGCGGCGGATCGCGGAGTTGGCGACCACGGTGCGGGCGCCGGTGACGTGGGCCGGGTCGTGGCCGACGTGCACCGTGGCGCCCTCGGCCCGCAGCGCGGTCAGCAGCACCGACTCGCGGGCGTCGCTGCCGGTGACGGTCATGCCGCGCGCCAGCATGATGCGCGCGATGCCCGACATGCCGGCGCCGCCGATGCCGACGAAGTGCACGGGGGGCAGGTCGGCGGCGGCGAGCAGCGGCGTGCCCGCAAGAGGCACCAGCGACTGCGGCACCAGCGACTGCGCGGCGGCGCCGTCGGCAGCAGGGCCCGGCGCCACTGCGGGGCCGGCGTCCGGCTCGGGGGCGAGGCTCACGAGGCCTCCGTCACGGGCGGGGCAGCCAGCGTCGCCGGGCGGCCGTGCACCGCGGCGAGCACCAGGTCGGCGAGCCGCTCGTCGGCGTGCGGGACGCCGAGGGCCGCGGCTGCACCCCCCATGCGCTGCAGCGCGCCGTGGTCACCCAGCAGCGGCACCAGCACCTCGCGCACCCAGGCCGGCGTGCAGTCGGCGTCGTCGACCACCACGCCGCCGCCGCCGCGGGCGACGAGCTCGGCGTTGAGGCGCTGCTCGCCGTTGCCGATTGGCAGCGGCACGTAGGCGCCGGGCAGCCCGACGGCTGTCAGCTCGCAGACGGTGCTGGCGCCCGAGCGGCAGGCCACCAGGTCGGCGGCGGCGTAGGCGAGCTCGATGCGGTCGAGGTAGTCGACCACCCGGTAGACGGGTCTCCCCGGCCCCGTGGGCAGGTCGGCCGGCAGGTCGACGTCCTTGCCCAGACCGCTGGCGTGCAGCACCTGGACGCCGGCACCCACCAGGTCTGGGGCGGCCCGGCCGAACGTCTGGTTGAGCCGCTGGGCGCCGAGCGACCCGCCGGTGACGAGCAGCGTGGTGAGGTCGGGGTCGAGGCCGAGCTCGTGGTGGGCCTGGTCGCGCACCTCCAGGCGGCGCAGGCCGCTGATCTCGGGGCGCAGCGGCATGCCGGTGTGGACGGCGCCGGGCAGCCGGGTCGAGGCGAAGGCGACGGCGACGTACGGCGTGAGGCGGGCGCCGAGGCGGTTGGCGAGGCCCGGCAGCGGGTTCTGCTCGTGGATGACGACCGGGATGCGGCGGCGGCGGGCGGCGAGGTAGGCCGGCGCGCTGACGTAGCCCCCGAAGCCGACGACGACGTCGGCGCGCGAGTGCGCCATGGCGGCCGCGGCCGCGTCGACCGCGCCCCGCAGCCGGCCGGCGAGCCGGGCGAGGTCGGGGCCGGGGCGGCGCGGCATCGGCACCCGGGGCACGGTCACCAGGCGGTAGCCGCGCTCCGGCACCAGCCGGGCCTCGAGGCCCTCGGCGGTGCCCAGCGCCGTGATGACGGTGGCGGGGTCGCGGCGGCGCAGGCAGTCGGCGAGCGCGAGCAGCGGCGAGACGTGGCCGGCTGAGCCGCCACCGGCCAGCAGCACCGAGAGCGTCATGGCAGCACCGGCGAGCTCACGAGGTGCGCCGGCGGCCGGCGATGCGGCCGGGCAGCACCGCGAGCGAGCGCCGCACGACGCCCGAGCGCGCGGTGAGCGCCTCGTGGGCGCCGGGCTCGCGGCGGGCGAAAGACAGCAGCATGCCGAGCACGGCGAGCGAGGTGATGAGCGCCGACCCGCCCGAGGACACGAGCGGCAGCGGAACGCCGATGACGGGCAGCAGCCCGATGACCGCGCCGACGTTGACGAGCATCTGGCCGAGCAGCCAGGCCATGGCCGCGGCGGTCGCGAGCCGCACGAACAGGTCGTCGGTGCGGGTGACGAGCCGGAAGCAGGCGTAGGCCAGCACCAGGAACAGGCCCAGCACGACGAGGGTGCCGGGCAGCCCGAGCTCCTCGCCGATGATCGCGAAGATGAAGTCGTTGTGGGCCTCGGGCAGCCACGACCACTTCTCGCGGCTGGCGCCCAGGCCGACCCCCCACCAGCCGCCGTCGGCGAGGGCGTACTTGCCGTGGATGGGCTGCATGCACGTGCCGAGCTTGTCGGTGCACTCGCCGCCCAGCCACGACCCGACGCGGTCCATGCGGTTGGCGCTGGTCAGCACGAGCACCGCGACGAGCGCGGCCATGACCGCGCCGGCCGACAGGAACATCCGCGCCGGTGCCCCGGCGGCGAACAGCAGCGCGCCGAGGATGAGCAGCAGGATCATGGCGGTGCCCAGGTCGTGACCGGCCAGCACCAGCGCCAGGGCGAGGAACCCGGCGGGGAACAGCAGCGGGACGACGGCGTGCTTCCAGTCGGGCAGCAGCTGGCGCTTGCTCGCGAGCACGGTCGCGCCCCACACGACGAGCGCCAGCTTGACCGCCTCGGACGGCTGCAGCCGCATGCCGCCCAGCGCGATCCAGTTGCGGTTGCCGTTGACGCTGACGCCCAGCGGGGTGAAGACCAGCAGCTGCGCGGTGAGCGTGGCGACGATCAGCAGCCAGCCCAGCCGCCGCCACATCGCCACGGGCAGCCGCGAGGCGACCAGCAGGCAGGGCAGCCCGATCGCGGCGAAGACCAGCTGGCTGTTGAAGACGGTGAAGGCCGAGCTGGTGTCCTTCAGGGAGGTGACCACCGACGCGGACAGCACCATCACCAGGCCGATGGCGAGCAGCATGAGCGTGGCACCGAGGATCAGGTAGTACGTCGTCACCGGCGACTCGAACCGCTCGACCGAGGGCAGGTGGCGGGCGAGGAACGACTGCGGGCGGCGGGCCGGGGTGGCGCCGCTCGGGCGCGCGCCCGTGATCCGGCCCGGGCCTGCCGAGGTCGTGGTCGCCACGCGCTACTCCCCTGCCGAGGCGAGCCGGCGCACCGCGGCGGCGAACTCCTCACCGCGGTGGGTGTAGTCGCGGAACTGGTCGGTGGAGGCGGCTGCCGGCGCGAGCAGCACGGTGTCGCCGGGTCGCGCGAGGGAGGCGGCGGCGCGCACGACGGAGTCCATCAGGCCAGTCTCGGCGTTCGCGATGCCGACCACGGGCACATCGGGCGCGTGTCGCGCGATCGCCTCGGCGATCAGGTCGCGGTCGGTGCCGACGAGCACCGCGGCCCGCAGCCGGCGCGCGTGCACCCGCACCAGGTCGTCGACCGAGGCGCCCTTGAGCAACCCGCCCGCGACCCACACGACGCTCTCGTACGCCGACAGCGCCGCGGCCGCCGCGTGCGGGTTGGTGGCCTTGCTGTCGTCGACGAACGCCACCTGGCCGACGTCGGCGACGTGGGCGATGCGGTGGGGGTCGGGCACGAACCCGCGCAGCCCGTCGCGGACCGCGGCGGGCGCCACGCCGTGGGCGCGGGCGAGCGCAGCGGCGGCGAGCGCGTTGGCCACCTGGTGGGGCGCGAGGGTCGGTGCGTCGCCCTGGACGTCGGCGAGCGTGCCGAGCTCGGCGGCCGAGGTGTGCAGCTGCGGCACGAACGCGCGGTCGGCGAGCACGTCGTCGACGACGCCGACCATGCCGGGCGCGGGGATGCCGAGGGTGAAACCCGTTGCGCGGCAGCCGTCCTGGACGTCGGCGTCGCGGACGAGCTGCTCGGTGACCGGGTCCTGCACGTTGTAGACGCACGCCACGCGGGTGCGCTGGTAGATCTCGCCCTTGTCGCGGCGGTAGGCGTCCATCGACCCGTGCCAGTCGAGGTGGTCAGGGGCGACGTTGAGGACGGCGCTCGCCTCGGGCGCCAGCCGGGAGTCGGCAGCCAGCCAGTGCAGCTGGAAGCTCGACAGCTCGACCGCGAGGACGTCGTACGGCTCGGGGTGCTGCAGCGCCTCGACGACGGGCGTGCCGACGTTGCCGACCGCCTCGGTGCGCAGGCCGCCCGCGCGCAGCATCGCGGTCAGCATGCGCACGGTGGTGGTCTTGCCGTTGGTGCCGGTGAGGGTGAGCCAGGGAGCGGCGCCGGTGGCCGGGCGCAGCCGCCAGGCCAGCTCGACCTCCCCCCACACCGGGACGCCGGTCGCTGCGGCACCGGCGAGCAGCCGCTGGTCGGGCCGCCATCCCGGCGAGGTGACCACGACGTCGGGGCGGTGCGGCAGCGCGCTGACGTGCTCGGGCCCGATCCGGACGTCGGCACCGAGGATCGAGAGGATCTCGCGCCGCTCGTCGGTGGTGGGCCCTCCCGAGCCGTCGACCACCGTGACGCGCGCACCGCGCTCGAGCAGCGCGTCGGCGGCCGCGAAACCACTGCGCCCCAGGCCCGCCACGACGACGTCGAGCCCGGCCCAGTCGGCCGCGCCGTGCGTCAGGCCGTCGAGCCTCACGAGCCCACCACCCACTCGCCGTAGAAGATGCCCAGGCCGAGCGCCACGAACAGCCCGGCGATGATCCAGAAGCGGATCACGATGGTGACCTCCTGCCACCCGAGCAGCTCGAAGTGGTGCTGCAGCGGCGCCATCCTGAACACCCGCTTGCCGGTCATCTTGAAGGAGGCGACCTGGATGATCACCGAAGCCGTGATGATGACGAACAGCCCGCCGATGACCAGCAGCAGGATCTCGGTGCGGCTGGTGATGGCGAGGCCCGCGAGCGCCCCACCGAGCGCCAGCGACCCGGTGTCGCCCATGAAGATCTTGGCCGGGGCGGCGTTCCACCACAAGAACCCGATGCAGGCGCCCATGACGCAGGCCGCGACCACGGCGAGGTCACGCGGGTCGCGCACCTCGTAGCACTTCAGGGCGGTGGCGCTCGTGGCGTCGGAGCTGAGGTTCTGGCAGCTCTGGTTGGACTGCCAGGTGCCGATCAGCACGTAGGCGGCGAAGACGAGCGTGCTCGCGCCGGTGGCCAGGCCGTCGAGGCCGTCGGTGAGGTTCACGCCGTTGCTGGCCGCGGCGATCATCAGGTAGGCCCACACGACGAACAGGGCGACGCCGACGGCCGTGCCGGCGAAGGCCAGGTCGACGCGGGTGTCACGGATGATCGAGACCTGCGTCGAGGCGGGGGTGCGGAACTGCGAGTTCGGGAACTGCAGCACCAGCACGGCGAACACGATCGAGATCACCGACTGGCCGATGAGCTTCGGCCCGGCGCGCAGGCCCAGGCTGCGCTGCTTGGAGATCTTGATGAAGTCGTCGAGGAACCCGACGAAACCCAGGCCCGCCATGAGGAACAGCACGAGCACCGCGCTCATGGTCGGTGGCCGCAGCGTCACCAGGTGGGCCGCGGCGTAGGCGACGAGCACTGCCGCGATGATGACGGCGCCGCCCATCGTGGGCGTGCCGCGCTTGGTGTGGTGGGACGTCGGGCCGTCGTCGCGGATGAACTGGCCGTAGCTGCGCTTGACGAGGAACCGGATGTAGAGCGGGGTGCCGAGCAGCGACACCAGCAGCGAGACGGCGGCCGCGACGAGGACGGTCTTCACGGGCGCTCTCCGGTCAGGCGCTCGCCCAGCCACCGCAGCCCGCTGTCACGGCTGGACTTCAGCAGGACGACGTCACCGGGCTCGAGCTCGGCGGTGAGAAGCTCGTGAGCGGCGTCGACGTCGGGGACCAGCACCGACTCCTCACCCCACGAGCCCTCCATCACCGCGCCGGTGTGCATGGCGCGCGCGCCCTGGCCCACGACGACGAGCCGGTCGACACCGAGGCGCACGACCAGGCGGCCGATGGCGTCGTGCTCGGCTACCGCGTCGTCGCCGAGCTCGAGCATCTCGCCGAGGACGGCCCAGCTGCGGCGTCCGGCGGCCATGCTGACCAGGGCCTTGAGCGCCGCCCGCACCGAGTCGGGGTTGGCGTTGTAGGCGTCGTTGACGACTGTGACGCCGTCCGGGCGCTCGGTGACCTCCATCCGCCAGCGGCTGACCGGGCGCGCGGCACCGAGCGCCTCGGCGACGGCGGGCAGCGCCATGCCGACCTCGAGGGCGACCGCGGCGACGGCGAGCGCGTTGGCGACGTGGTGCTCGCCGTGCAGGGCGAGCCGCACCGGCGCCTCCCCCCGCGGGGTCACGAGCGTGAAGCTCGCCCGCGCCAGGTCGTCGGCGACGACGTCACGCGCACGCACGACGGCGTCGTCGCCCTGCCCGAAGGTCACGACCCGCGCGGCGGTGACGCCCGCCATCGCGGCCACCCGCGCGTCGTCGGCGTTGAGCACCGCCAGCCCGGACGCCGGCAGGTCGGCCACGAGCTCGGACTTGGCGCGCGCGATGGCGTCGACGGAGCCGAACTCGCCGACGTGGGCGGTGCCGACGTTGAGGACGACCGAGATGTCGGGCATGACGATGCCGGTCAGGTAGCGCAGGTGGCCGACGCCCCGGGCGCCCATCTCGAGCACCAGGTGGCGCGTGCCGGCCTCGACGCGCAGCGCGGTCAGCGGCACGCCCACCTCGCCGTTGAACGACTCGGCCGACGCGACGGTCGGGGCGTGGGCGCCGAGCACCTGCGCCAGCAGGTCCTTGGTGCTGGTCTTGCCCGACGAGCCGGTCACCGCGACGACGGTCAGCGCCTCGACGCGCGCGACGACGGCCCGGGCGAGCGCGGCGAAGCCCTCCTGGACGTCGGTCACGACCACGCACGCGAGGCCGGCCACCGGGCGCTGCACGAGCGCGGCGACGGCGCCTCGCTCGGCCGCCTGGGCGACGAAGTCGTGGCCGTCGGCGTGCTCGCCGACGCGCGCGACGTACAGGCTGCCGGGCTGGGCGAGCCGGGCGTCGGTGACGACGGGACCGGTCACCGGCCTCGGCGCCGCCTCGTCGGCTGCGTCCGCGACCAGCCGGCCGCCGGTCGCCTGGGCGACCTCGGCGAGCGTGAGGGCGATCATCGGGTCGCGCCCTCGCCCACGGGGCCGCCGGCGGTCGGGGCGGCGCCCGGGTGTCCGGCGGCCAGGGCGCCGGCTAGCACGTCGCGGTCGTCGAACGGGTGCACGACGCCCGCGACCTCCTGGCCCTGCTCGTGGCCCTTGCCGGCGACCAGCAGCACGTCACCGGCACCGACCAGGCCGGCGGCGTGGGCGATGGCGTGGGCGCGGTCACCGACCTCGACCACCTGGGTGCTGCGGCGCTCTGCGGCCTCGCGGGCACCGGCCAGGACGGCGGCGCGGACCTGCGCGGGCACCTCGCTGCGGGGGTTGTCGTCGGTGACGACCACGACGTCGGCGTGCTCGGCCGCCGCGGCGCCCATGCCGGGGCGCTTGCCCGGGTCGCGGTCGCCGCCGGCGCCGAGCACGACGACCAGCCGGCCGCCCGGCGCGACGGTGCCGCGCAGCGCCTGCAGGGCCGCGGCGACGGCGTCGGGGGTGTGGGCGTAGTCGACCACCGCGAGCGGCTGCCCGGGCCCGGTGGCCCCCACCTGCTCCATCCGGCCCGGCACCCCGCCGGCGCGGGCGAGGCCGGCGGTGACGTCGTCCGCCCCGAAGCCGGCGGTCAGCAGCATCACGGCGGCGACGGCGGTGTTCATCACGTTGAAGTCGCCGGGCAGCGGGCAGCGCAGTGCCAGCACCGACCCCTCGCGTGAATGGAGCACGAAGCGGGTGGTGAGGCCCTCTGGCACGCGGTCGGCCACCGTCCAGTCGGCCGCGGCCGCGGCGGACGACGACACCGTGGTGACCGGCACCCCGGCCGTGGCGGCGACCTCGCGGCCCCCGGCGTCATCGACGACCACGACGCCATGGCGGGAGTGGTCGGGGGTGAACAGCAGCGCCTTGGCGGCGAGGTAGGTGCGCATGTCTCCGTGCAGCTCGAGGTGGTCCTGGCTGAAGCTGGTGAACCCGGCGACGTCGACGACGACACCGTCGACGCGGTGCTGGGCGAGGGCCTGGCTCGACACCTCCATCGAGCAGACGCTGACGTGCCGCTCGCGCATGGTGGCCAGCAGCCGGTGCAGGTCGGGCGCCTCGGGCGTGGTGCGCACGCTCGGGCTGCTGTCGTCGGCCACGCGGGTCTCGACCGTGCCGATCATGCCGGTGGTGCGCCCGAGGGCCCGCAGCGCGGCGTCGAGCAGGAACGTCGTGGTGGTCTTGCCGTTGGTCCCGGTGACGCCGAGCAGCAGCAGGTCGCGGCTGGGGTGGCCGTAGACCTCGGCGGCGACCCGCCCGAGCACCGCGCGGGGGTCCTCGGTCACGAGCACCGGCAGACCGCTGGGGGTCGCCCGGTGAGCGCCCTCGGCGTCGGTGAGCACGGCCAGCGCCCCGGCGTCCGCGACCTGCTGGGCGAAGTCGCCGCCGTGCGCGCGCGAGCCGGGCAGCGCGGCGTACAGGTCGCCGGGGCCGGCCGCGCGCGAGTCGAGCGTGACGCCGGTGACGACGACGCGCCCGCTCGAGGAGGGGATGAGGTCGGCGCCCGCCGTGAGCGCGAGCGCCTCGAGGGAGGACCCGGCGCCGGCGAGGGGACGCAGACCGGCTGGCGTCGGCACGAGGTGAGGCTACCCGCCCGCCGTGGTCAGCCGGATCCCCGGCGACGCGGCGCCGGTCGGCGGGATCTGCTTCTCCTGCAGCGCATAGGTCATGACGTCCTTGAACACCGGGGCTGCGACCGTGCCGCCGTAGTAGCCCTTGACCGGCCGCTGCAGGGTCACCGCGATGACGATCTGCGGGTCGTCCGCGGGGGCGAGGCCGATGAACGACCCGGTGAAGCCGCTGTAGCAGCGGCAGGCGTCGTCGTAGCGCTGGGCGGTGCCCGTCTTGCCCGCGACCCGGTAGCCGGGGATCTGGGCCTCGGGCGCGGTGCCGTCCTTGCTGACGACGCCCTCGAGCATCGCGACGACCTGGGACGCCGTCTTCTCGCTCACGACGCGGGTGCCCTTCGGCTGGGGCGTCGGCACGATGGTGCCGTCAGCCCGCCGCGTGCTCCGGACCAGCGTCGGCGGGATGTGGACGCCACCGTTGGCGAGGGTCTGGTAGACCCCGGCGGCCTGGACGGCGTTGACCGACAGGCCCTGGCCGAACAGCACGGTGTAGCGCTGCGAGCCGCTCCAGTCGGCCGCCTGGGCGAGGATGCCGCGGCTCTCGCCCGGGAACCCGAGACCGGTCGGGACGCCGACGCCGAACCTGGTGAGGTAGTCGCGCATCGTCGGCGCCGGCACCCGCTCGCCGGCCATGATCGTGCCGACGTTGCTGGACTGCGCGAGGACCCCCGCCAGGGTGAGGTGCTCGACCGGGTGCACGTGGGAGTCGTGGAACACCTTCCCGGCCCGCTGGAGGGTGTAGGGGACGGTGAACGGCGAGGACGGGGTGACCACGCCCTCCTCGATCGCGGCCGCGACCGTCATGACCTTGCCGGTCGAGCCCGGCTCGTAGATGTCCTCCAGCGCCCGGTTGTGCAGGTTGGCGGTGAGCGCGGCGCCCCGCTGCGAGGGGTCGAGCGTCGGCGCGTTGGCGAGCGCGAGGATGCGGCCGGTCTTGACCTCGATCGCGACGACGGTGCCCGACAGGGCATCCGTGGCCTTGACCTGCGCGGCGAGAGCCTGCTCGGACTTCCACTGCAGGTCGCGGTCGAGGGTGATCGTGACGTCCGCGCCCGGCACCGCGGGGGTGCTGTCGATCTCGCCGGTGGCGATCTGGCGACCGCTCGGGTCGCGCTCGAACGTGCGCGTTCCGGCGGTGCCCGACAGGTCGTCGTCCAGCATCTTCTCGAGGCCGCCGAGCGGCTTGTTGTCGGCGGTGTACCAGCCGGTCACCGCGCCGGCGAGCCCGCCGGCGGGGTGCGTGCGCTGGCTGGTGCGGACGCCGCTCACCCCACCGATGTCGAGCGCGTCGACGCGACGCCACACCTGCGGGGTCACGGTCTTCGCCACGACGGAGTAGCCGCGCTTGCCGGTCAGCTTGCCCTGCACGGTGGCCACGTCCAGGCCCAGCAGCGGAGCGAGCTCGGCCGCGGCCTCGGCCGGCCCCTGCTCGACCTTCCTGGTCTTGCCGGTGACCGGGTCCGTGACGAAGCGGTACCACTCCCGGGTCACGCGCTGGTCGGCGACGACGTCCCACCGCTCGACGCTGGCGGCCAGCACGGCCCCGTCGCTGTCGCGGATCGAGCCGCGCAGGGCGGGGGTCGTGACGGTCGTGAGCCGGGTGCCGAGGGCGGCCTTGGCCATGGTGGAGGCGTCGAGCGCCTGCAGCCGCATCAGCTGGGCGGCGAAGAGGCTGAGCACGACGCAGACGGCGAGGAACATCGCCCGCACCCGGCGGTGGGTGTTGCCCAGGCGCGGCAGTCGCATCGGGTGGGCGCCACCGCCCATGCCGGCGCGGCGCGCGGTCGGGGCTGCCGAGCGCGGCCGGCCGGCGGGGCGCGGGCCGGCTGACCGCGGCTGGGTGCCGGGCTGCCTCGGCGGGCCGGCTGCGGGGCGATGGCCGGACGTCGGTCCGGGGCCGGCCGCGCGGGTCGGGCGTCCGCGTGGCTGGTCCACACTCACCTCGTCGTCGTGCTCGTCGGGTCGGGCTGCTGGTTGGTGCCGTCGGCGGTGCTGGTTCCCGTGGCGTCGGACGTCGGGCTCGTGGCGGCGCCGGCGGTGGCCGCAGCCGCGTGATCGGCAACGGTAGGTGCGGCGGGCCCGGGCGCCGGCTTCGCCACGCCGAGCACGCGGCCGTCCGACAGCCGCAGGAACGCGACCGACCCGGACGGCACCATGCCGAGCGCGCCGGCGCGCAGCGACAGCTGGGCGGGTGAAGCCTGCTGGGCGATGTCCTCGGTGAGCGCCTGCGACTGGTCGGCGAGCTCGCTGGAGGTCGTCTGCAGCTCCTGCAGCCGGAAGGAGCCCTCGGCGAGGTTGATGTTGATCATCAGCAGCGCGAACAGGCCGCCCACGAGCAGCACGAGGCAGCCGAGGGCGAAGGCGGTGCGGCTGCGGTCGCTGACCGGCGCGGCGACCGCGCGCAGGGGGCTGCGCAGCGGGCTGCGGGCTGCGGTGCGGGCTGAGCTGCGGGCCGAGGCGCGCGCCGCGAGCCGGGCGGGGCCGGCGAGCGCGCTGCGCGTGACCGGCACCGGACGCAGCCGGGGGCGTGGGTCGGTCGCAGCGGTGCCGCGCGACCGGCTGCGGGTGCTCGACGCCAGGGTCTGGCTCATGCGAGGTGTCCTCTCGTGGAACGCACGCGCTCGGCCGCCCGCAGCCGGGCCGACGCTGCTCTGGGATTCTGCTGGATCTCGGCCTCGCTGGCCGGTTCCCCGCCGCGTGTCAGGAGACGCAAATACGGGGCGTGCTCGGGCAGCTCGACCGGCAGGCCGGGGGGCGTGGTGCTGCGGGCCCCGGCGGCGAGGGTCTGCTTGACCGGTCGGTCCTCGAGCGAGTGGTAGGCGAGGACGGCGATCCGGCCCCCGACGGCGAGCGCGTCGACCGCGGCGGGCAGGGCCGCCCCGAGGGCCGCGAGCTCCTCGTTGACCTCGATGCGCAGCGCCTGGAAGGTGCGCTTGGCGGGGTTGCCGCCCTGGGTGCGCGTGGCGGCGGGAACGTTGGCGCGCACCAGCTCGACGAGCCGCCCCGAGGTGGTGAAGGGCTCGCGGTCGCGCTCGCGGGCCACCGCCTTGGCGATGCGCAGGGCGAAGCGCTCCTCGCCGTACTCGCGCAGCACGCGCGCGAGGTCGGACACCTCGTAGGTGTTGAGCACCTGCGCGGCGGTCACGCCGCCGGACTGGTCCATGCGCATGTCGAGGGGGGCGTCGACGCGGTAGGCGAAGCCCCGGTCGTCCTCGTCCAGCTGCAGCGACGACACGCCGAGGTCGAGCAGCACGCCCTGCACCTCGGTGATGCCCAGCCGGGCGAGCACGTCCGGCAGCTCGTCGTACACCGCGTGCACCAGGCGCACGCGGTCGCCGAACGAGGCCAGCCGCTCGCCCGCGAGCGCCAGCGCCTCGCGGTCGCGGTCGATGCCGACCAGCAGCGCCTCGGGGCAGGTGGTCAGCAGCGCCTCGGCGTGACCACCCATGCCGAGCGTGCCGTCGACGACGACCGACCCGGGGGCGCGCAGCGCGGGCTCGAGCAGGCCGACGACGCGGTCGCGCAGCACCGGCACGTGACGCGAGGCGGCGTCGCCGGTGCGGCTCATCGCGTCCTCCTGTCCGTGCCGGCTGCTGCAGTGGGTCGGGTGTCGTGGTGCCCGGTGGACGCCGTGGTCCGTCCCGTCAGGTCCCCAACCGCTCCCCCGGCGGGCCGGGAGCGTCTCGCCGACGGCCTGGCACCGGGGAAGGTGCGCCAGGAGCGAGCGGCGGACGGGAGCGGGTGGAGACCTGATCGGACGGGCGGGTCGTGCTGGTCGGACGGCGTGGGCCCGGATCGGTGGTGCGGCGGAACGCGGGTCACAGCAGGCCGGGGACCACCTCCTCGGACTGCTCGGAGAAGCCCTGCTCGTTGGCGTCGACGTAGGTGGCCCAGGCGGCGGCGTCCCAGATCTCGACGCGCGACCCGGCGCCGATGACGGCGCAGTCGCGGTCGAGGTGGGCGTACTGGCGCAGCAGCGGCGGGATGGTGATGCGGCCCTGGCGGTCGGGCACCTCGTCGCTCGCCCCGGAGGTGAGCATGCGGACGTGGGCCCGGGCCTCGCCGCTGGTGGTGGGCGCAGCGCGCATGGCGTCGGCCAGGCGGGCGAACTCCGCCACCGGGTAGACGTACAGGCAGCGGTCCTGGCCGCGGGTGATGACCAGGCCCTCGGCGAGCTCGGCGCGGAACTTGGCGGGCAGGAACAGCCGGCCCTTGTCGTCCAGGCGCGGGGAGTGCGTGCCGAGGAACACGGCCCACCCCCCGCCCGGCACCGCGCTCGCACGCCGCCTCGACCCTGCTCGACCCTGGCGCGACACCCCGCGCTCCGATGTCCTCCACATTACCCCACTTCACTCCACGGTCAACCGTCCACCACCCCTCCGGTCCGTCGGACGCGCCCTGGTGACGCCGCGGCACCCGAGCGTCGTCGCAGGTCAGGGCCATGCGGTGGTGACGCGGGCGCGGTGGGGCGCTGTGGAGCGGCTCGGGCAGTGCCGACGTCCGGCGGGGCCGCTGCCCGCACGTGACGGCGGCGCCCACCGCCCTGGCGCGAGCTCCGCGCTGGTGGTGGGGCGATGTGGGAGCAAAATCCGCGGTCGCCGCGTTGCACCACCGATGGCGTCAGCTGGGTGCCGCGCACCCGCGCGGGCCCATGTCGGCGGGTGCGGTCAGCGGCTGACAGACGGCGGTCGACGGCGCACCATGGTGGCGGGCATTCTGGCGGCGGGGCTTCGGGCGATGGACACCGCTGCCCTTCGCGTCCAGGCGCACAGGCACGCCCGTGTCACGGCACGACCGCACCACCGGCACGACCGCAGGCCCGACGCACCGAGCACCACCCGCAGCTGCTTCAGACGCAGCACCGACTCAGGAGGCCCCGTGAGCGCTGTCCGCGCCGAGCCGACGAATCGAGCCGGGGAGGGGCTGGACGACCTCACCCACGTCGCCGGCCTCATCACGGCCTCGGTCGAGACGGTGATGGAGGGCAAGCCCGACGTGGTCCGCACAGCGCTGACGGTGCTGCTCGCCGAGGGGCACCTGCTCATCGAGGACGTCCCGGGCGTCGGCAAGACGATGCTGGCCAAGGCGCTCGCGCGCTCGATCGACTGCAGCGTGCGGCGGATCCAGTTCACGCCCGACCTGCTCCCCAGCGACGTCACCGGGGTCAGCATCTACAACCAGGAGCAGCGCGACTTCGAGTTCAAGCCGGGCGCGATCTTCGCCAACGTGGTCCTGGGCGACGAGATCAACCGAGCTTCCCCCAAGACCCAGTCCGCGCTGCTGGAGTGCATGGAGGAGGGGCAGGTCACCGTCGACGGCACCCCCTACTTCCTCGAGTCGCCGTTCATCGTGGTCGCGACGCAGAACCCGATCGAGATGGAGGGCACCTACGCCCTGCCCGAGGCTCAGCGCGACCGCTTCATGGCACGGGTCTCCATGGGTTACCCCTCCCCCCGCGCCGAGCTCGACATGCTGAGCAGCCACGGCGCGTCGTCCCCGCTCGAGGCGGTCACGCCGGTCGCCACGGCCGCCGACGTCCGCCGCCTGATCGCCACCGCGCGCGACATCTGGGTGAGCGACGCAGTCAAGCAGTACGTCGTCGACGTCGCCGGGGCCACCCGCTCGTCGTCCGACCTGCGGCTCGGTGCCTCGCCGCGAGCGACCTTGCACCTGCTGCGCGCCGCCCGCGCCCACGCGGCCCTCGAGGGACGCGACCACGTGCTGCCCGACGACGTCCAGGTGCTCGCCGGCCCGGTGCTCGCGCACCGCATGCTGCTGACGCCCGACGCGATGCTCGCTCGCCGCAGCCCGGCCGACGTCGTCGCCGCGGTCATCGCCCGGGTGCCGGTCCCGTCGGCCGCGCGGTGACCGGCGTGACCCTCACCCTCGAGCTCACGGTCGGAGGCAGCGCGACGCCTGCCTCGGGTCACGCATGGTGAACCTTCGCGCCTATCGCCGTCGCGCTGGTCGCGCGCTCACCGCCCCGGTGCAGCGGCTCACCACGCGCGGGCGCGCCGTGCTGAGCGCCGGCGTCACAGCCGCCGTGTGCTCGCTGCTGCTCGGCCAGCGCGACCTGCTGCGCGTCGGGGTGCTGCTGGCGGTCGTGCCGTTGCTGACGGTCGCCGTGCTGGCCCGTGCGCGCTACCGGCTCGCCTGCACCCGCACCGTCACACCGCAGCGGGTCGAGGCGGGGCAGTCGGCCCGTGTCGTGCTCGAGATCGCCAACGTCTCCGGCACGCGGTGCGGCCTGGTGCTCGCCGAGGAGCAGGTGCCGTACGTGCTGGGCTCGCGGCCCCGCTTCGTCCTTCCCGGCCTCGAGCCGGGCGAGCGGCGCGCGATCGCGTACCCGGTGAGGTCCGAGCTGCGTGGCCGCTTCCCGATCGGGCCGCTCACCCTCACCCTCACCGACCCGTTCGGCATGGGCGAGCACCGCCGCTCGTTCAGCGTGCGCGACGAGCTCGTGGTCACCCCGCCGGTCGTGGCACTTCCCCCGGTCGCGCTGTCGGGCGACTGGACGGGCACCGGTGACACCCGACCCCGCGCGGTGGCCGCCAGCGGCGAGGACGACGCCACGACCCGCGAGTACCGCCAGGGTGACGACCTGCGCCGCGTCCACTGGCGCTCGACAGCGCGCCGGGGCGAGCTGATGGTGCGCCGCGAGGAGCAGCCGTGGCAGAGCCGGGCGACGCTGCTGCTCGACCGTCGCCGCAAGGCGCACTCCGGAGAGGGCGCCGGGTCGAGCTTCGAGTGGGCCGTCAGCGCCGTCGGCTCGGTGGCCGCCCACCTCGCCGGGCGCGGCTACGCCGTCCGCTTCGTTGACGGTTCGGACGCCGGCGCCGGGCTCAGCCTGTTCGACCCGGTGCCCGACACCTCGGCCGCGGCCGTGCTGGACGCGCTAGCGAGCGTCGAGGCCGGCGGTGAGCTCGAGCTCGAGCGTGCCGTCCGGGCCAGCTCGTCCGGCGGCGGCCTCGTGGTGGCCGTCCTCGGTGCGCTGCGCGCATCGGACGTCGCCCACCTCGCCCCCCTGCACCGCGCCGGGACGTCGTGCCTCGCCCTCCTGGCGGCACCACCCGCCGGGGCCGCCGCCCGCGCCGACCACGACGCCGCCCTCGAGCTGTTGCGCGCCGCCGGCTGGGACGTCGTCCCGGCCGAGGAGGGCGAAGCCCTCTCGACCACCTGGAGCCGCGTCGGCTCCGGACGAGCCCTTGCCACCGGAGGAGCACGATGACTCGCGAGCGCTGGACCCCGGTCCTCGCCGCCCTCGCCACCACGCTGACCGTCTGGTCGATGTCACCCGTCGTCGACGGGAACGGGTGGTGGGCACCGACCCTGCTGATGATCGTCGTGGTGATGCTGACCGGCATCGGGCTGCGCGAGCTGCACATGCCGCCCGCCGTGGTGCTCGGCGGCCAGGCGGTCGCCGGGGTCGTGGCCATCACCGCGGTGTTCGCCGGCAGCGACGCGGTGCTCGGGTTGTTCCCGGGCCCGCAGGCACTGGAGACGCTCGGTGCGGTGGTGCGCGACGGTGGCGACACCATCCAGCGGTACCAGGCGCCCGTGCCGCTCTCGAACGGGCTGTCGCTGCTGGTGACCGCCGGTGTCCTGGCGGTGGCGCTGCTGGTCGACGTCGTCGCCGTGACCCTGCGCGCCCCGGCGGCTGCTGGGCTGCCGCTGCTCGCGCTGTACTGCGTGCCCGCCGCGGTCGTCCGCGACGGCCTGTCGTGGCGGTACTTCGTGGCGGCCGCGCTGGGCTGGCTGGTGCTGCTCGCGCACGACGCCGGCGAGCGGGTGCTGCGCTGGGGACGGCTGCTGCCCCGGTGGGGCAACGGCCCGGGCAGCCGCAACGCCGTCGCCACCGACACCGGTGCCCTGTCGGCGACCGGTCGGCGGCTCGGCGTGGCCGCCATCGCGGTCGCCGTCCTGGTGCCGTCCGTAGCGCCCGGGCTGTCCGAGAGCCTGCTGACCCGCGGCGGCTCGGGCGGCGTCGGCGACGGCTCGGGCGTCACCGTCGTCAACCCCATCCTGTCCCTGCGCGACAACCTCGCCCCCCGGCAGGACGTCGCGGTGCTGCGCTACGAGACGACTCAGGACGACGTCGCGCCGCTGCGGATCCTGACCGCCGACCGCTTCGACGGCGACCAGTGGGAGCCGGCGAGCAGCGACCCCTCACGCGGTGACCGCGCCAAGGACGGCCTGCCCACCCCGCCGGGCCTGTCCGACGCCGTGGCGCGCCGCAGCTTCGACATGCGCATCGAGGTCGGCGGGGTGCTGAACCAGGACTTCCTGCCGCTGCCCTACCCGACGCGCAAGGTCGACATCGACGGCCGCTGGCTGTTCGACCGCAGCACGCTCAACGTGATCGGCGACGGCGAGACCGTGCGCAACACGGAGTACACCGCCCAGTACCTCGCGGTGCAGCCGACCGCCGAGCAGCTGCGCTCGGCGTCCGACGCCCCCGGTGACATCACGCGGGTCTACACGGCGCTGCCGCGCTCGCTGCCGTCGCTCGTCCGCGACCGAGCGCGCGAGGTGGCCGGCGCGGGTGGAGCGACCACCAAGTACGACCAGGCGATGGCGCTGCAGCAGTGGTTCCGCGAGACTGGCGGCTTCACCTACTCCACCAGGGCGCCCGCGACCGCCGGCGGCGACGCGGTGGCCGGCTTCCTGGTCAACAAGCAGGGCTACTGCGTGCAGTTCGCCTCGGCCATGGCCGTCATGGCGCGGGCCCTCGACATCCCGGCCCGTGTCGCGGTCGGCTTCCTGCCGGGCACCAAGGACGGCGACAACACCTACACGGTGAACCTCACTGACGCCCACGCCTGGCCCGAGCTGTACTTCGAGGGCTCCGGCTGGGTGCGCTTCGAGCCGACCCCGGCGACGCGCACCGGTGTGGCGCCCGCGTGGGCCACCCCCCAGGTCGGGCCGGTCCCCACCGGTGACCCGTCGGCCTCGGCGGCACCCGGCGCGTCGGCGTCCGCGGGCCCGACGACCAACAACCGCATCGACCAGCTGCCCGACCAGCAGGCGACGACCGCGGCCGCCGGGGCTCCCGTCGGCGGCTCCACCGGCGGGTTCGGCATCGACGTGCCGTGGCGCGCTGTCGCCGTCGGCCTGCTCGTGGTCGCGCTGCTGGCCCTGGCACCGGTCACGGCGGTCCTCGCGCGCCGTCGCCGGCGGCGTGCTGCCGCCGACGACGCCGGCCGGATCGAAGCCGCGTGGGCCGACCTGCTCGAGTGGGTGGGTGACCTCGGTGTCGCGCTGCCGTCGGGGAGCACCCCGCGCCAGCTCGGGGCCGAGCTCGCCCGGCAGGCCGCGCTCGGCGAGGGCTCGCGTGCCTTCGTCGCGCTCGCCCGGCTGGGCCGGCTGGTCGAGCGGAGCCGCTACGCCCGTGGGCAGCAGGACACCGGCGACCTCGACGAGGACGTCCGGGTCGTGCTCGCGGCGGTGTCGGCCACCCGCACCCGCCGCGAGCGCGCGCTCGCCGTCGTGGTCCCCCGCTCCGGGACCGCGCGGCTCACCAGCTCCGGGGACGCGCTCGGACGCCGGCTGGGGTCGCTCGACCAGGGCGTCGCGCACCGGCTGCACGAGCTGCGCGTGCGCCGTCCGAAGCTGGTGCGCCCGCGGGTCTGACCCGTAGGACCTCCGGCCCCTCCTGCGGAGCCGGCGTCACGCGGCGCCGGCCCGCAGGGCACGTGGCTGGCGCTCACACGTCTGGGCTCAGCACCTCGCGCAGGCGCTGCGCGAAGGCGTGCACGTGGCGAGGGGGAAGGGAAACACGTCCCCTCGGCGCAGCACGGCCACTTCTCGGCCCAGGCGATCATCGGGCCAGCCTGCGGGGACGCCGCGCCCGACACGGCCCATGTCGGGTCCAGCGGAGGTCGGACGCCGAGGTCGCGCCATCGGGGTGCCGTGACGGGGTGCCGAGCTCCCGTGTTGAGCTTCCGTGGCGAGTCGACTCGCCTCACACGGTGGCCGCTGCAGCCGCGGATCGCTGTCGCCGCTCAGGTCTGCGGAACGGCGAGGGCGGACGGCTTCACAGCAACGACATCGGCACGGCCGGCCGTCGTGGCCGAACCGTGCCGGGACATCAGGAGCGGGGCGTCAGCCCCAACCGCCGCCACCGTCGCGGCGCCTGTCCCAGCGCTGCTCGAGCTTGGCGATGAAGGACTCACGCGAGCCGGTGTTGACCGGTCCCTTCTTGCGCGGCCGGGTGCGCCCATCGGCGGCCACGGCCCCGACGGGGCCCGTCTTGCGCTCGGGTGCCACGGCGAAGCCGGCACCGGCAAGCATGAGCACGAAGCCGATCACGGCGAGCGGCACCACCGTCTTGGTGGCGATGCCCGCCACCACGAGGGCGAGCCCGACCACGAGCGCCGTGGCGCCGATGGCGAGCCGCCGTCGTTGCCGGGCACGCGAGGATCGACCCCGCATCGCCGAGGCGAACTTCGGGTCCTCGGCGTACATCGCCTGCTCCATCTGCTCGAGCAGTCTCTGCTCGTGCTCGGACAGCGGCATGGCGTCCTCCCGCTGGTGGTGCGTTGGGCCTGGGGATGGCAAGGAGGCCGCAGGCGGGCGCTGTCATCCCATGTGCCTTAAGGATAGGTGGCGTCTGCCCCCCGCGATAGCGGTGGGGGGAAGTCGACTCGTTCAGTCACGACGAGGGCGTCGTCACATCCCCACGCGGAGCGGACGCGATCGGGCCTCCCTGCCCGCGTCACGGCCGCGGGGTGCGCGCGCGGGGGCCGCCGCCCCACGTGGCCTCGCTGGCGATCGCCTTCGCCTCGCCGGTGGCCACGAGCCCTCAGCCGGCTACCCGGCGTCCGGGCGGGGGCTGTCGTGATTGCGCACCAGGCTGGCCGGCCGGACGCTGCCGGCCCCGAAGCGGGCGCTCGCCCGGTCGACCGCCCGCTCGGCGTCCCGCCAGCCGAACGCCGGCTCGTCGAGCAGCATCTGGCGCTGCTGCGACCCGACGTCGCTCAGCCCCTCGAGCCTGACGCCGACCAGCCGCAGCCGGGCCCGCTGCAGGCCGAGCGCGTCGAACAGCGAGCACGCGGTGGCGTAGACGTCGCGGCCGACGTCGGTCGCCTCGCCCAGCGTGCGCGACCGGGTGATCGTGGTGAAGTCGGCGAACCGCACCTTGATCGAGACGGTGCGGCCGACCAGCCGGGCGGCGCGCAGCCGGGCGGCGGCCCGCTCCGAGAGGCGCAGCAGCTCGCGGTGGATGACCTCGGGGTCGTCGACGTCGTGGGAGAAGGTCTCCTCGCAGCCGATGCTGCGCTCAGTCTGCGCGGGGACGACGTGACGCAGGTCGCGCCCCCACGCCAGCTCGAACAGGTGGGAGCCGGTGGCCGGCCCGAGCGCGCGCACCAGGGTGTCGAGCGGGGTGTGGGCGATGTCGCCGATCGTGCGCAGCCCGAAGCGGTGCAGCGTCTCCTCGGTGCGCTCCCCCACCCCCCACAGCGCGCCGACGGGCAGCGGGTGCAGCACCGACAGCGTCCGCTCGTGCGGCACCACCAGCAGGCCGTCCGGCTTGGCGAGCCCCGACGCGAGCTTGGCGACGAACTTGGTCGAGGCCACGCCGACCGAGCAGCTGACGCCCTGCTCGTCGGCCACGCGGTCGCGCACCTGCTGGGCGATGCTCGCGGGTGACCCGAGCCGGCGCAGCGAGCCGGCGACGTCGAGGAACGCCTCGTCCAGCGACAGCGGCTCGACCAGCGGTGTGATGTCGGCGAAGACGGCCATGACGCCGCGGGACACCTCGGCGTAGCGGGAGTGGTCGGGCTCGATCACGACCGCGTGCGGGCAGGCGCGTCGGGCACGGGCCATCGGCATGGCCGCGTGGACGCCGAACGCCCGGGCCTCGTACGTCGCGGACAGCACGACACCACGAGTGCCGCCGCCGCCGACGATGACCGGCGTGCCGACCAGCTCTGGCCGCTCGAGCAGCGACACCGAGGCGTAGAAGGCGTCCATGTCGACGTGCAGGACGGTGCACCCGGTGTCGTCGGGACCGTCCTCGCCGTCGGGCGTGGAATCTGCGCGGGTGAACTGGCGCCGGCTCACGTGCTCACCTGCGTGCCGTGGACGGGCTCATCGTCGCCGGCCGGCCACCACGTGCAACTGGGTCGCCAGCGACGCCAGGGCAGGGTGGGCGGCGTGCGCACCAGCGCGCCGCTCGAGGTCGAGCAGGGCGGCGCGGCCGTCCTCGCCCTCGACCAGCGCCTCGGGCACCAGGTCGCTGAACAGCCGCACGCCGTGCACCTGCTCGACGTCGAGCCCGGCTGCGCCCACCAGCGGCACGAGCGTCGACTCGTCGTAACGGCGTGGCAGCGGGTCGGCCGCGCCCCACCGGCCGTCGGGGTCGTCGAGGGCGTGCGCCGCCTCCGCGAAGCGCCCGGCGAGGGCGCGCGCCACGACGGCCGCGGACCGCTGGGCCACCAGCAGGCTGACGACGCCACCGGGGCGCACGACCCGCGCGACCGCGGCGAGCGCGGCAGCCGGGTCGTCGACGTACTCGAGCACGCCGTGGCAGCAGACCAGGTCGATGCTGTCGGGCTCGACGACCTCACCGAGCGTCGTGGCGTCGGCCTGCGCGGCGTGCACCAGCGGCTCGACACCGGCCTCGGCGGCGCGCCGGGCGAACGCGGCGAGCGCGTCAGGGCTGGGGTCGACGACGGTGACGTGGTGGCCGATGCCGGCCAGCGCGACAGCGAGGCCGCCGGTGCCGCCGCCGACGTCGAGCACGCGCAGCCCCCGACCAGCCGCAGACCCGGCGGACCGAGAACCGGACCCGTCCTCGGCGCCGCGCTCGTCGGACAGCCGCGTGGCGCAGCGGGCCACGACCTCCCACACCGCGGCTGTGCGCGGCGCGTGGGCGACGTCCCCGCGGCGGGGACGACGGTGCTGCTCGGCCACGGCCGACCTCCCTGGGTGCGCGGCGCGCGAGGACGCACGCTCGGGAGCCAGCCTAGTGACGGCCCTGGGTGGCGGCTGCGGTCGTGGCGGCGGCCAGGGTCGTGCCGGCGCCGGAGATGGTCGCCGAGGACGTGAGGAGTGCTGTCGGCGCCGTTGGGGTCGTGTCGGCAGCGGCGGGTCGTCCCGGTCATCGGCCGGAGCTGCCGGAGCTGGCGTGCCACAGCTTGCGGGGTGCGGTCTTGGCGTCCTCGCCCGCCGGCTTGATGTCGGCGTACGGGGACTGGCGGAACCCACTGGCGTGCACGAGCACCCGACGGTGCTGCACCCCGCCGCCCATGCCGCCGCGGCGCTCGTCCTCGGGGGTGGCGAACCCGGCGGCCAGGTGGCCGTCGCCGCCACCGGGCGGCGGCAGGTCGGGGGTGGCCACGACCGGGCGTGAGGCCCGGCTGGCCGCGGCACCGCGGGTCGCCTGGTCCCCGTAGCCGACCTGCCCGGCCGCGAGCGCCATGGCCTGGGCGTCGGCCGCCTCGAGAGCGGCGTGGACGGCGGGCAGCCCGCCCTCGGTCCAGGCGTCCCACAGCGACGCGAGCTCCCACGCGCCGGTGGCGCGCACGGACACCCCTCGCGGACCGGTGCGGCGCAGCACCCCGCGCACCAGCAGCAGCCAGGAGTGGAAGACCGTCGCGGCGTACGGGCCCTGGACGTCCTCGAAGAAGGTGGCGTCGACCGGACCGGTGGCGTCGTCGAGGGTGAGGAAGACGACCCGGCGCCCCGAGCGGATCGGCGGGGTCTGCGTCGCCACCTTGACCCCCGCGATGAGCAGGTCGGCCTTGTTGCGCCGGCTGAGCAGCTCGCTCGCGTGGGTGACCTCGAGCGCCCGCAGCAGCGGGGCGTAGTGGTCGAGCACGTGGGCGCTGGCGTCCAGGCCGAGCACCTCCAGCTCGGCGCGCACGCGCTCGGGGCCGGTCATCTCCGGCAGGCCGGTGATGGTGGTCTGATCGGGTGAGTCGCCCAGGTCGAGGGCCAGCTGCACCGGCTGCTCGGCCGCGGGCACGACAGCGCGCGCCGCCTGCGACTGCGCAGCGGCCAGCACCCGCACGTCCGGCCCGGCGGCGGCCACCCCGAACAGGTCATCTCCCACCCCGGGGGCTGGCCCGGACGCCGGACCCTGGCTGGTCCCGGCAGCGGTCACCCGCGCCGACGGGCGGCCGCGGCCGGGCCTGCCGCTGCTGCGGTTGGTGCTGCGGGTCCACCGGTCGAGCTCGAGCACCTGCAGCAGCAGGTCGCGTCGCGTGACCTGTCCGCGCCGGCGCACCGGCAGCCGGGCCGCGAGCCCTCCCAGCCCGTACAGGGAGTCGAACGCCCCGGTGACGACCAGCCGCTCGACCACCGGGCGCGAGACGCGGGCGCGGTGCCAGAAGTCGGCGAGCGAGGCGTAGGGGCGGCCGGCGATGATTCGCGCGACCTCGGCATCGCTGATGCCCTTGATGTCGGTGAGCGAGAGCCGGATGCCGTAGCCGCGGGCGTCGGGCAGGTCGGCCGCGGGGTGGGGCCGGGGGCCGTCGTCCGGGCGGGAGGGGCCGGCCTCCAGCTGGTCGAGGATGGCCGGCGGCGGCTCGTCCCACACCGCGACGCGCTCGACGCGGTAGGTGTCGTCGGAGGCGTTGACGTCCAGGCCGAGGACCGCGATGCCGAGGTTGCGCGCGTCGTCCAGGATCAGCCGCTTGGGGTACATGCCCGGGTCGTGGGTCAGCACCCCGGCGAGGAAGGCGGCCGGGTGGTGGGCCTTCAACCACGAGGACTGGTAGGTCGGCAGCGCGAACGCCGCGGCGTGGGCCTTGCAGAACCCGAAGGACGCGAACGCCTTGAGCACCTCCCAGATGCGGTCGACGTCGGCCGGGCTGTAGCCGCGGGCCGCGGCCACCGGGCGCCACCAGGCCTTGACCTCCGCCTGGCCCGCGGTCGACCCCATGGCGCGGCGCACCTCGTCGGCCTCGGCGAGCGTGACGCCGGTGGTCGCCTCGACGATCCGCAGCACCTGCTCGTGGAACACCACGACGCCGTAGGTCTCGGCCAGCGCCTCCCGCAGCGTGGGGTGGAGGTACTCGGGCTCGCACCAGCCCTGGCGGGCCTGCAGGAAGGGGGTGACCATGTCGGACTTGACCGGGCCGGGTCGGAACAGCGAGATGTCGATGATGATGTCGCGGAAGGTCTCGGGCGCGAACTTGCCGATCAGCTCGCGCTGGCCGGGCGACTCGATCTGGAAGCACCCGAGCGTGTGGGTCGAGCGGATCAGCCGGAAGGTGGCGTCGTCGTCGAGCGGCACGTCGTGCCGGTCGTCCAGATCGATGCGCACGTCGTCGACCCGCGCGACCTCCGACACCGCGTGGGCCATCGCCGACTGCATGCGGATGCCGAGGACGTCGAGCTTGAGCAGCCCCATCTCCTCGACGTCGTCCTTGTCGAGCTGGCTCATGGGGAACCCCAGCCAGCTGGCCTCGACGGGGGTGCGGTCGAGCAGGGTGGAGTCGGACAGCACCACCCCGCACGGGTGCAGGGCGACGTGGCGCGGCAACCCGTCCAACCTCTCGACCAGCTCGAAGAGCAGGTCGAGGCGCTGGTGGCCGAGCCCGCTGGCGCGCAGCTCGGGCAGCTCGGCCACGGCGGCGCGGGCGTCGCGCGCCCGGATGTGCGGGAACGCCTTGGCGATGGAGTCGACCTCGCCGGGCGGCAGACCGAGCGCGGCGCCGACGTCGCGCACCGCGTGACGGACCCGGTAGGTGTCCATCATCGAGACGCAGGTGACGCGGTCGCCGCCGAAGCGCTCGAGCACCCGCTCGTAGACCTCCGTGCGCCGCGCGGACTCGACGTCGAGGTCGATGTCGGGCAGCTGGGCGCGCAGCGGTGAGCAGAACCGCTCCATCAGCAGCCCGTGCTCGAGCGGCTCGACCCCGGAGACCCCGATCAGGTAGTTGACCAGGCTGCCGGCACCGGACCCGCGCGCGGCCACCCGCACCCCCATGTCGCGGATCAGGTCGCAGACGGCGGCCACGGTGAGGAAGTACGCCGGGTAGCCGAGGTGCTCGATGACCGCGAGCTCGTCGTCGAGCCGGGTGCCGATCTGCCGCAGCAGCGCGCCACCGGCACCGGCGTAGCGGGTGGGGATCGCGTCGGTCGCCCGGCGGCGCAGCACGGCGGCGGGATGGTCGTCCGGCCCGAGCCCGAGCACGGAGGTCTCGGGCAGGTGGACCGAGCCGATGCCGAGGTCGGCGCCGGGGTCGAGGACGCAGCGAGCGGCCAGGGCGGCCGTGTCGTCGAGCAGCCGGCGCGCCTGCTCGCGGGCGAGGTGGTCGCCGCCACCCAGCGCCGCGGCGACGTCGGCGGCGGTGCGGGCCATGGCCGCGCCGTCGGCGAGGTGGCCCTGCGCGGTGACGCGGTCGAGGTGGCGGGTGTCGAGGGCGACCAGCCGGCGGGCGGCGTCGAGCACGTCGACGGTGGCGGCACCTGAGGGGTCGGCGTGTCGGACCGCCCCGGTGAGCACCGCGGGCACGCCTTCCTCCCGCGCCAGCGCGAGCATCCGCGCGGCGTGGTCGGCGCTGAGCGGGCCGCGCGGTGGTCCGTGGTGGCAGACGACCTCGATCGCCAGCGACCCGGCGGGCAGGGCTGCGCGCCAGCGGGCCAGGACGGCCCTGGCGAGGTCGGGTCGGCGCGCCAGGACCGCGCGCCCCACCTCGCTGGACGGCCCGAGCAGGACGACGAGCGCGGGCTCGGCCTCGGCTGCTGAGGTGAGCGGCGGTGCCGCGGACGGACCGTCGGCCCGGCCGCCGTCGAGGACGTGCTGCGCGAGCAGGGCCAGATCGACCACGGGGGCGCCACGGTCGCCACCGAGGTGCCCGCTGGACAGGTGGGCGGCCGACACCAGGCGGCACAGCTGTGCCCACCCCCGGCCGGACCCGCTCGCGTGCGCCGAGGGGCCGCCGAGCGCGAGCACCGTGGCGCGAGGCCAGCGCGGATCGACCACCTCACCGCCGCGAGCGGCACCGCGGCGGCCCGCGCGCTGCCGGGCGGCCACCGAGGGGTCGGCCCAGCCGGGCAGCCCCTCGACCAGGCCGGTGGGTGCGGTGGCGAGGTCGACGCCGAGGATCGGGGCGATGCCGGCCCGGCGGGCGGCGAGGACGAACTTGACCGCCCCGTAGAGCCCGTCGCGGTCGGTGAGGGCGAGCGCGCCCATGCCGTGGGCGGCCGCCTGGTCGACCAGCTGCTGCGGGTGGGAGGCGCCGTAGCGCAGCGAGTACCCCGACGCGACGTGCAGGTGGACGAACGGGTCGGTGCCGCTCATGAGGACGGCGGTGACGACGCCGCGGACGACGAGACCAGCGAGCCCGAGCCCGGCACCGAGCCCGACACCGAGCCTGACGACACCGAGCCTGACGACACCGGGGCTGTCACCGGCAGCGTGCCGGTCGGGAAGGTGCTGTGCGGCAGGCCCATCACCGTCTCGACGATGTGCAGGAAGGTCTCGGCGTCGCGCAGCAGGTCGTTGGCCTCACGCGTGCCGACCGCCTCCTCGCGGCCCGCCTCGACCGCTGCGCGGCGCGCGGCGCCGGCGTCGAAGAACGCCGCCCACTCCCCCAGCTCGGGCGCCACGCTGGGCAGCACCTCCCACACGCTGCGCGGGCGGCCGCGACGGGTGGGGCGACCGCGGACGGCCAGCACCGCGGCGGCGCCGCGCAGCGCCGCCAGGTGGGCGGCGACGTACCGCTCGCCGGCGGTGGAGGCGGTGAGGGCTCCGAGCAGGCTGTCATGGGCGCGGTCGACCAGCTCGAGGCTGCTCGACGTCAGTGGCGGTCGGGTGATCGTGGTCATGGGAGTTCCTCTCGGAGGAGCCGGGTGCGCGCGACGAGCGGTGGACGACAAGCCCACCGGGTGGACGAGTCGGCCGGACGACGAGTCGGCCGGACGACGAGTCGGCCGGACGACGAGTCGGCCGGACGACGACCCGGGGGTGGGCCCGGCAGGAGGACCGGCCGGTGGCCGGTGTGCTCCCGCGTGAGCGCGGGAGCAGGGCAGGTGAGCGAACCGGCGCAAGGCCGGCGGCACGAGGTCAGTCAGCGACGCGAGCGAGGTGCCAGGTGCTGGGGACGCCCGGGGTGTGCACCAGGTCGTAGACGCCGAGCGGGCTGGACCTGCCCGCTGCGGCCTCGACGCGCCAGACCTGGCACTCACCGGCCAGCGCCGATGCCGAGGCACCGCCCCAGGCGGTGCTCGTGCCGGCTGCGCTCATGCCTGCTGCGGGAGTGGTGCCGGTGGTGGTGCCCCCGGCACCGCTGGAGCCAGCCGTGCCCACGTCGGCGAGCCACGCGTCGGCAGCAGCAGCCGGGACGGCGTCAGCCTGCAACCCGAGAAGTGCTGCAGCTGCCGGGTCGCGCCACCAGGCGCGGCGCTCGTGCCAGCGGGCCAGGACGGCGCGCACCACGTACAGCCGGCCGCGCCACACGAAGGCGTCGGGCTCGGGCTCACCCTCGGACTCACCGAGCGCCGGACGCACCTGCACCTCGTCGTCGTACCGTCGAACCATCTCAGCCTCCACACAGCGTTCACCGACTCACCGAAGGTCGGTCTGCCGAGGGGGAAGGCGGGGCAGCCCGGGGTGGGTGGACCCGGACGGCGGCTTCCCCACCGCCGTCCGGACCACCCGGTGCAGGCCTGCACCACGCCGGGGTCGAGGCGGCACGCTGCAGACCACCCGGCGCCGGTGGGGATACCGGCCCGAGCATGGTGTTCGAACGTCTGTTCGAACTACGAGAACCGTACACCGGACCTCCGACAGTCCGTCAACACGTGGCGCGGCCCTGGGGACGACGGGGCGACAGAGGCCGCAGCGGCATCGGCGCGCCCTGCACGACACGCCGCCGCGAGTCCTGCCGCAGCGTGCGGCAACCGTGTCGGCAACCTCGTCGGCCGCTGCGGGCCACCTGCCCGCGGCCTTGCCGGCGGTCGCTGACGCCCCCGCTGGGCGCGACGCCGGCGTGACTGCCACCGCGAGGGCACACTGTGCGCGAGGGCACACGGTGACGGTGCGGGGCGCTGACGGCGCACACCGGCTGCCCGCCGGGTCCGACCGATGAAGGGACTCTCCATGGGCAGGTACCGCTCCGACCTGACGCTCGTCATCGGGGCGCTCGTCGTGCTCAGCGTGGCCGCCGTCGCCTATCCGATGCTGCCCGACGCCTCTCCTGGGCAGGCGTCGCAGCTGCTCATCGCACTTGCCGGCGTGCCGCTCCTCGTGGCGCCATGATCGTCGTCAAGCCGCAGCGCGCGCTGCGGCTGCGACCCCTCACCTGGGCGGCCGTGGGGTCGGGGTCCGGCTTCCTCCTTGGCCTGTCCCTGGCGTCCATGGGTGCGAGCGAGGGCGAGGGCACCGCGCTCGTCGTCATGCCCCTGTTCGGCGGCGCAGCAGGTTGCGCCATGGGCGTGGTCGTCGGTGCCGTCCGGTACGCCCGGTCGCGGCGCCTCCGTCGTGCCCGGACGTCGCACGAGCCCTGAAACCCGCACCGGCACGGCCGTGGTCACGGCGGCCACATCGGCCGCCCGCTGTCGGTGGGCGTCGCTACGGTTCAGCCATGCCAGCCGCCGCGCCCCCGCCCGACCCGAGCCCTGCGGGCGACGGGGCGCTCGCGCCCGAGCGGGTGGCGAACCACCCCGCCGTCCTGCGGGTGGCCGCGACGCTCGCGGGGCTGGGCGCGACCGGGAAGGTGCGGGTGCTGACCGAGCCGGCGCGCACGGCGGCGCAGGCTGCCGCGGCGCTCGGGGTCGAGACGGGCCAGATCGCGAGCTCGCTGGTGTTCCTGCTCGGGCTGACCGGGCCGCGCCGCCCCCGCTCGGCGCAGGCCGAGCCGCTGCTCGTGCTCACCTCCGGAGCGCACCGCGTCGACGTGGTGAACCTCGCCGCGCTGCTGGGCGTGCCGACCCTCGACCGGCCCGACGCCGACGGGGTGCGTGCCGCGACGGGCTTCGCCATCGGCGGGGTGGCGCCAGTCGGTCACCCCACGCCGCTGCGGACGGTCGTCGACGTGTCTCTGGCGCGGTACGACGTGGTGTGGGCCGCCGCGGGACACCCCCACGCAGTCTTCCCGACCACCTACGACGAGCTGCTGCGCATCACCGGCGGCCAGTCGGCCGAGGTCGCCTAGAGGGCGCCTGGAGACGGGCACGGTCGAACGAGCCCGGTGCTGACGCCGCGCAAGAAACCCGGGCGGGTGCTCGCCCCTGCGTGCCGCCCGCGTCAAGCCCGGCGTCAAGCCCGGTGTGACGCCCGGTGTGAAGCCCTGCATGACGCCGGGCGTACGAGCATCGGCGTGCATCCCGGCGTGCATCCCGGCGTACGAGCCCGGCGTGCATCCCGGCGTACGAGCCCAGCGTCCGAGCCCGGCGTCCAGCTCTATCGGCCGTAGTCCGCGGCGAGGATCGCTTCGACGGTCTGCTTCTCATCGAAGGACTCCGAGCCGTCGATCTGGGGCACGAATCCGACGAGCATGCCGTCCCGCATGATCTGCGCCTCCAGCCCGGCGGCCCCGTCGACGTCCCACAGCGCCTCACGACCGTCCCCGAGCGGCACCCGGATGCCGAAGCGGAACGCGGAGGGGCGGGCGACGCGAGCGATGATGCCGCGCTCGACGAGCGCAGCGGCGACGCGGGTGGCCTCGTCTTCTCTCATGAACCCATGATGACGAGCGTTCCTGGGTGCTCCCTGGGAGCCGACCGGGAGCGATGGGCCGAGCGCTCAGACGGCGCAGCCGTCAGGGCCGCACGCGGCGTCCGTGCCTCCGGCGCTGCTCGCGCCGTCAGCGGCGGCGGCCATGACGAGCGTCGGCTGCCGCTCGGCCCACGCGCGATCGAGCACCTGCAGCAGCGCGTCGGCCGGCTGCGCGCCCGACACGCCGTACCGCCCGTCGATGACGAAGAACGGCACACCGCTGATGCCCAGCGCCTGCGCCTGCGCCTCGTCGGCCCGGACGTCGGACGCGTAGGTCTGCGCGGCGAGCGCCTGGCGCACCTCGTCGGGGTGCAGGCCCGCCTCGGCGCCCAGCCTCACGAGCTGCTCGCGGTCGCCGACGGGCCTACCTTGCGTGAAGTACGCGAGCATCAGCCGCTCCTTCACCGCGTCCTGCACCCCGCGCAGCCCGGCGAGGTGGATGACCTGGTGGGCGTCGAAGGTACCAGCGTGCACCGCGTGCTCGAAGTGGAAGTCCAGACCCTCGGCCGCCGCGGTCGCGGTCATCTGGTCGAGCATCTGCTGCGCCTGCTCCACACCGGTGCCGTACTTCGCTGCCAGGCGCTGGGCGTAGCCGCCCGACCCGCCCGAGGTGGCCGTCGGGTCGAGCTCGAAGCTCTTCCACTCGACCTGCACCTGGTCGCGGTGCTCGAAGCGGGCCAGCGCGGCCTCGAACCGCCGCTTGCCGATGTAGCACCAGGGGCAGACGACGTCCGACCAGATCTCGACCTTCACGACCAGCAGCTCCCCGAGGGCGACGGCGGCCGGGCGCAGCGCCGGCCACCGGCGGCAACAGCGGACTGCGGGCGCGTCATCCCGCGGCCAGGCGGTGCGTCGGCGCGGCGGGAGGATGCGGCGGAGGGCTCAGCCCCGCGAGGCCTGGCTCGGCGCGGCCAGGTTGAGCATCGCCAGCCGCATGGCCACGACCGGCACGTCGACCTCGAACTGGTCGGCGAGCTCTTCGATGGTGCAGCCGTAGTGCACGCCCTGGCGCAGCTCGGTGTCGTCCTCGGCGGTCCACGCCCGCCCCGCCACCACGGCCGTGCGGCTCGCCTCGGGCACCGGTGCGGGCTCAGCCGCCACCGGGGGCGCCGCTGGGGGCACCACAGGGGGCTCAGTCACGCGCGCCGCGACCGGCGCAGCAGCCGGCCCCCGCATCGCCTCGACCCGCAGCGCCGGGTCGCTGACCACCCAGACGTCATCGGCGGCCGCATTGAGCCGCGCCAGCGCAGCCACCACCACCTCCTTGTCGGACGTCGGCCAGAACGGTGGCAGCGACTGGCGCAGGAACCCGCCGTACCGGGCGGTCGCCAGCCGGGAGTCGAGCACCGCGACCACGCCGCGGTCGGACCCCGACCGCACCAGCCGACCGGCGCCCTGCGCGAGCCGCAGCGCGGCGTAGGTCGCCGCGACCGACATGAACCCGTTGCCGCCGGCGTCGGCGACGGCCTGCGAGCGCGCGGCCATCAGCGGGTCGTCGGGCCGGGGGAAGGGGATGCGGTCGATGACCACGAGCTGGCAGGCGGGGCCGGGCACGTCGACGCCCTGCCACAGCGACAGCGTGCCGAACAGGCACGTGCGGGCGTCGCGGGCGAAGGCGCGCACGAGCGTGGCGGTCTGGTCCTCGCCCTGGCACAGCACGGGCGCGTCGAGCCGCTCGCGCATCGCCTCGGCGGCCGCCTGCGCGGCGCGCATCGAGGAGAACAGCCCGAGCGTGCGGCCGCCGGCGGCGGTCACGAGGTCAGCCAGCTCGTCCATCGTGGCGTCGGAGGCGCCGTCGCGGCCGGGGGCGGCGAGGTGGCGCGCGACGTACAGGATCGCCTGGCGCGGGTAGTCGAACGGGCTGCCGACGTCGAGGCCCTGCCAGGCGGGGGCGTCGGGGCCGGACAGCCCGACGGTGCGGGCGACCGCGTCGAAGGTGCCGCCGAGCTCGAGGGTCGCCGAGGTCAGCACGACGGTGCGCTGGCCGTAGAGCCGCTCGCGCAGCATGCCCGCCACCGTGATCGGGGCGACGTGCAGCACGGTGCCGCGGCGCAGGTCGTCGCTGGCCCAGGCCACGTCGCCGTCGCCCTCGTCGAGCAGCCGCTCGGCGGTGTCGAAGATCTCGTCGACCTCGGCGCGGGCGACCTGCCGGGCGCCTTCCCCCTCCTGCCCCTTGTCGGGCTTGAGCGCGCTCTGCAGCCCGCGGGCGGCGTCGCGCACCAGCGTCAGGCTCGCGACCAGCTCGGGCGGCAGCACCGGCAGCCGGCCGGGCGGCAGCAGCTCGCTCACCCCGCGCAGCGCCTCGGCCGCGTCGTCGAGCGCATCGGTCTCGGCCATCGACGAAGCCCTGCGCGCCGCCCGCTCGATGCCCGAGGGCGTCAGCTCGCCGGTGACGACGGACGTCACGCGGTCGACCAGCTCGTGCCCCTCGTCGACGACCACCAGGTCGTGCTCAGGCAGGATCTGGCGTCCCTCGAAGGCGTCGATGGCGAGCAGCGCGTGGTTGGTGACCACGACGTCAGCCTCGCGTGCCGCGGCGCGCGCCTGCTCGACGAAGCACTCGGCGGCCAGCGGGCAGCGGCTGCCGAGGCACTCGCGCGCCGACACCGACACCTGCCGCCAGGCGCGCTCGCTGACGCCGGGCACCAGCTCGTCGCGGTCGCCGGACTCGGTGTCGTCGGCCCACGCGCGCAGCCGCACGACGTCCTCACCCAGCCGGCTGGCCGCCTGGGCCCGCGCCATCGAGGTGCCGGCGAAGAGGGTGTCCTCCTCGTCGGCGGGGAAGCCACCGACGAGCTTGTGCTTGCACAGGTAGTTGCGCCGGCCCTTGACCAGGCCGTAGCGCGGACGTCGGCCGAGCAGCGGCGCCAGCGCCTCGACGACCCGCGGCAGGTCGCGGTCGACGACCTGCGCCTGCAGCGCGAGCGTGGCCGTGGCGACGACCACGGGCTTGCCGACCGCGACCGCGTGCGCGATGGCGGGGACGAGGTAGGCGACCGACTTGCCGGTGCCGGTGCCGGCCTGCACCAGCAGGTGCTCGCGGCGCTCGACGGCGCGCTCGACCGCCCGCGCCATGGCCACCTGCCCGGGACGTTCGCTGCCGCCGACGCCGGCGACGGCCGCCTGCAGCAGGTCAGCGAGCGGTGGGGAGGTCGTCACGGGCACGGCTCGAGGCTAACCGCCACCGAGCCGGACGCCGGGCTCCGCCACGGCCGCTGTGGACGACGCGCCACTCCGTCCCGCCTAGACGCACGAGCGCCCGGCCCTCGAAGCAAGGACCGGGCGCTGCCTGAGGTCAGACCGCGAAGCCGGCCAGCTCGCCGGCGAGGGCGGGCATCACGCGGGCTCGCACCAGCGTGCCGACCTCACCGTGCTCCTCGTGCAGCACCTCGCCGTCGGCGTGCACCCGGCTGAGCAGGTCGCCGCGCCCGTAGGGCAGCAGCACCTCGACGTCGGTCTCGGGGTGGGGCAGCAGCTCGGCCACCCGCTCGAGCAGGGCGTCCATGCCCTCACCGGTGCGGGCCGAGACCACCAGCGCGGTGCGCTCGCGCGACCGCAGCCGCTGCACGACCTCGGGGTCGGCCGCGTCGGCCTTGTTGATGACGATGACCTCGGGCAGGTCGTGGGCGTCGACGTCGGCGAGCACCGCGCGCACGGCCGCGATCTGGCCCTCCGGGTCGGGGTGCGACCCGTCGACCACGTGCAGCACCAGGTCGGACTGCGCGACCTCCTCCAGCGTGGAGCGGAACGCCTCGACGAGCTGGTGGGGCAGGTGGCGCACGAACCCGACCGTGTCGGTCAGCGTGTAGGGCCGGCCGTCCGGGGTCTGGGCCTTGCGGACCGTCGGGTCGAGCGTCGCGAACAGCGCGTCCTCGACGAGCACCCCGGCACCGGTGAGCCGGTTGAGGATGCTCGACTTGCCGGCGTTGGTGTAGCCGGCGATCGCGACGCTGGGCACCTGGTGGCGCCGGCGGTCGCCGCGGGCGACGTCGCGCGAGGTCTTCATCGCCTTGATGTCGCGCTTGAGCTTCGACACGCGGGTGCGGATCCGCCGACGGTCGAGCTCGATCTTGGTCTCGCCGGGGCCGCGCGAGCCGATGCCCGCACCGGCAGCCACCCGGCCACCGGCCTGGCGCGACATCGACTCACCCCAGCCGCGCAGCCGCGGCAGCAGGTACTCCAGCTGCGCCAGCTCGACCTGCGCCTTGCCCTCACGGCTCTTGGCGTGCTGGGCGAAGATGTCGAGGATCAGCGCCGTGCGGTCGATGACCTTGACCTTGACGACGTCCTCGAGCGAGCGTCGCTGCGACGGTGACAGCTCGCCGTCGCAGATGACGGTGTCGGCGCCGGTCTCGACGACGACGTCGCGCAGCTCCTTGGCCTTGCCCGAGCCGAGGAACGTGCTGGGGTCGGGCTTGTCGCGGCGCTGCATGAGCGCCTCGAGCACCTGCGAGCCCGCGGTCTCGGCGAGGGCCGCGAGCTCGGCCATCGAGTTCTCGGCGTCGCGCACGTCGCCCTCGGTCCACACGCCGGCCAGCACGACGCGCTCGAGGCGCAGCTGGCGGTACTCGACCTCGGTGACGTCCTCGAGCTCGGTCGACAGGCCGACGACGCGTCGCAGGGCCTGCCGGTCGGCGCGATCGAGCTGGTCGCCGTCGGTACCCGCGTCCGCATCAGTCACGTACCCGTCCGCACGGGATCCCTCGTCGGTTCCCTGGTCACGCTCACCAGGACGCATGGCGCGGTGCGGGGCGTAGACGCGGGATGCGTCGTCCCCGGTGACCTGGGCCCGGGGGGCCTCGGTCGTCGCCTCGGCGCTGGTGGTGGTGACAGTCTTCATGTGCCTCCGTCGTCGTGGTTCTCCCAACCTGCCACCACAACGCGCCGGGTTGCCACCCGATTCCTGCAGATCACCCCCCCCCACGCGGACCGGTCCGGGGTCGTCGCGCGGCTGGCAGGATGACGTGCGTGGACGACGCGCACGCCCCGGCCTCCCCAGGTAACCAGCGGAGTGACCAGCGGGGCGACCACTACTTCACCGCGGAGCCAGCGAGCCCCGGCGACCTGCGCCCGCTGCAGGTGCGCCTGGCCGGGCGCGACCTCGCCCTGCACACCGCACGAGGGGTCTTCAGTCCCGACCGCGTCGACCAGGGCACCGCGGTGCTGCTCCAGCACGCTCCCCCGCCGCCTGCTGCCGGCGACCTGCTCGACCTCGGCAGCGGCTGGGGGCCGGTCTCGCTGACCCTGGCGCTGACGTCGCCCCGGGCGCGGGTGTGGGGCGTCGACGTCAACGAGCGCGCGCTCGACCTGCTGCGCCGCAACGCCGAGGCCGCCGGAGCGGAGCACGTCACGGCCACCACACCGCAGGCCGTGCCCGACGACGTCCGGTTCGCAGCGATCTGGAGCAACCCGCCGATCCGGGTGGGCAAGGCCGTGCTGCACGAGCTGCTGCTGCAGTGGCTGCCGCGGCTCGCGCCCGGCGCGAGCGCGTACCTCGTCGTGCAGCGCCACCTCGGCTCGGACTCGCTGCAGGCCTGGCTCGCCGACCAGCTCGGCCCGCAGGGGTACGCCGTCAGCCGGCTCGCGTCGCACAAGGGCTTCCGGGTCATCGAGGTGGCGGCGCCATGAGCGTCGCGCCGCCCGTCGGCCACTCCCTACGCGCCCAGGCCGAGCGCCACGACGCCTGGCAGCGGCAGCGCGTCGCCGGGCTGCTGCCCGCGCTCATGGACGAGACCGGCATCGACTGCTGGGTGGTCTGCTGCCGCGAGTACGCCGAGGACCCGGTGCTCGCCTCGCTCGTGCCCGCGCAGTGGCTGTCGGCGCGCCGGCGCACGGTGCTGGTGCTCGCGCGCACCGCGGCGGGTGTCGTCGGCCACGCCGTCAGCCGCTACCCGGTGGGCGACTTCGCCGGCGCGTGGGACGGCGGCGCCGGGCCCGACGGCACGGCGTCGTCCGGCCAGGCGGCGGCGCTCGCGCGGGTCGTCGACGAGGTCGCCCCGCGCCGCATCGGCATCGACGTCTCCCCCACCTTCGCCCACGCCGGCGGCATCACGGTGGCCGACCACGCCTGGCTGCTCGAGGCCCTGGCCGGACGTCGCGACGACCTGGTCGACGCCGAGCCGCTGGCGCTCGCGTGGCTGCAGGTGCGCCTGCCCGAGGAGGTGGCGGCGGCCCACGAGGCGAACGCCCTCGCTCACGAGGTGATCGCGCAGGCGTTCTCGCGCACCGTCATCACGCCGGGCACGACCACCTGCGACGACGTCGCCTGGTGGGTCCGACAGCGCTTCGCCGACCTGTCGGTGGCCGCCTGGTTCCAGCCGACGGTCGACGCGCAGCGACGCGGCCGCGGCGACATCGGCCAGCAGACGCCGATCCTGCCCGGCGACCTGCTGCACTGCGACGTCGGCCTCACGACCGCCGGGCTGTGCACCGACACCCAGCAGCTCGCCTACGTGCTCGATCGTGTGCCCGTTGCGCCGCAAGGTTTGCAGGACGCCCTCGCGGCCGGCAACCTCGCCCAGGACCTCGTCGTCGCGCAGCTGCGGCCGGGCCGCACGGGCAACGAGGTGCTGGCCGCCTCGCGCTCCGCGTTCGCCGGTGCCGGGCTGGACGCGCTGCTCTACTCCCACCCGGTGGGCCGTCACGGTCACGGCGCCGGACCGTCGATCGGGTTGTGGGACATGCAGGACGGCGTCCCCGGCAGCGGTGACGCCGTCGTCCGCACCGGCACGCTGTGGGCGCTCGAGCTGGGCGTGCGCGTCGCCATCCCCGAGTGGGACGGACAGGTCGTGTACGTCGGCGTCGAGCAGGGCATCGCCCTGACCGACGACGGCGTCAGCTACCTCGACCGCCGCCAGACCGAGCTGCACCTGCTGTAGCGCAGCGTGCCGGTGGCCGGCCCCTGACGCGGGACCGGCCACCGGGCGGAGCAGCTCAGCGCGAGGGCTGCACCACCATCGCGGCGCCGCCACCGCGGCGGGTCGTCTCGGCGGCGGCCTGGAAGCGGTTGCCGGCGAGCAGCCGGACGGCCGTCGCCGCACCGATCTCGGGCACGGACTTCAGCTGGTGGCCCAGCGCGGTCAGGGCGGCACCGTCGGGGCCGGCGACGACGGTGGGCTCGGCGTCCGTGGTGGCGCCGTTGCGCGAGCTGATGCGCGGCGAGGCGATGGCCTGCACCAGCGGCAGCCCGCGGTCGAGGTACTCGGTCAGCACCTGGGTGACGGTCGTGATGATGGTGGCGCCGCCGGGCGAGCCGAGCGCCAGCACCGGCCGCGTGCCGTCGGTCACGACCAGCGGGCTCATCGATGAGCGCGGCCGCTTGCCGGGGCCGGGCAGGTTGGGGTCGGGCACGTCCTTGCTCAGCGGCGTGAAGTTGAAGTCGGTGAGCTCGTTGTTGAGCAGGAAGCCCCAGCCCGGCACGGTGATGCCCGAGCCACCGGTCTGCTCGATCGTCAGCGTGTACGACGCGACGTTACCGAACCTGTCGGCCACCGTCAGGTGCGTCGTCCCGTGGTCGTCACGCGGGGAAGCCTGCGCTGAAGCCGTTGCGGCACAGCCGTACTCGCCGTCGGGGCTGCCGAACGGGATCGGGCGGGCGTGGAGCTTCGCGGGGTCGAACAGGTCGCACGCGCGCTCGTCGGCGAACGCCTGCGACGTCAGCTCGGACGTCGGCACGCCGGGGACGTCGCCGACGTACCGGTTGCGGTCGCTGAACGCCGTGGCCGTGGCCTCGGCGAACCGGTGGAGGTACTGCGAGCGCGGCACCGCCGACAGGTCCGTGCCGGTGCGCTGGTCGTAGGACTCCAGCAGGTTCAGCGACTCGCTCACCGCGATGCCGCCGGACGACGACACCGGCATGCCGTAGACGTCGAGTCCGCGGTAGGTGGTGCGGGTCGGGCTGCGGCGCAGCGCCTGGTAGTCGGCGAGGTCGGACTCGGTGATCTGCCCGGGGTGGACCTGCACGCCCGGAGCGGTGGTCGGGTGCTGGGCCTCGTCGACGAGCGCGGCTCCCAGCGGCCCGTCGTACATCGCCTTGACGCCCTGCACGCGCAGCTGGCGGTAGGCGAGGGCGAGGTCGGGGTTGCGGAAGACGCTGCCGACAGCGGGCGCAGCACCGCCCCGCAGGAACACCTTGGCGGTGGCGGGGAACTTCGCGAAGCGCGTGGCGTTGTCGGCCGTCTGCTGGTTGAAGGTCTTGTCGACGACGAAGCCGCGGGAGGCGATCGTCTGCGCCGGGAGCAGCAGGCTGGTCAGCGAGCGAGTGCCGAACCGGCGGGCCGCCTCGTCCCACAGCGCCGGCGTGCCCGGCACGCCCACCGACAGCCCCGAGCTGACGACGGTCGCGAAGTCGAGGGCCGAGCCGTCCTTCGCGGTGAACGTCGTCGGGGTGAAGGTCTCGGGTGCGGTCTCGCGGCCGTCGATCGTCTGCACGCGGCGGGTGCGGGCGTCGTAGTAGACGAGGTAGCCGCCGCCCCCGATGCCGGCGGAGTAGGGCTCGGTCACGCCGAGGGCGGCGGCAGCGGCGATGGCGGCGTCGGCGGCGTTGCCTCCCTGGCGCAGCACCTCGATGCCGACCGAGGTCGCGACGTCGTCGACCGAGGCCACGGCACCGCCGGAGCCGGTGGCGACGGGCCGCTTGGGCGCCGAGGCCTTGACCGGTGCGGGCTGCGCGGCGGCCTTCCCGACGGGCCGCGGGGCGGGCCCCGCGGCGGTGGCGGTGGCGGCGCCGGACGACACCAGGGCGGCGGTCGTCACGACGGCTATCAGGCGGCGGCGACTCATGACGGCTCCTTCGGCTGGCGGGTACGACCCGCGCAACCTACGCCCGCGGCGGGCGCGGGGCCCGGCGAGCGAGCCCTGGCCTCGGCGGCGACCGGGACGGCACGCACACTGGCAGGGCCGGCTCGGCGTCGTCCGCCCTGCCGTCCGCCTGTCACCCACCTGGAGCCCCGCCCGTGCCCCGCAACGCCGTCACCGCCCTGCGATGGGTTTCCCTCGCCGAGGCGACGTCCTTCCTCGTGCTGCTCGTCGCGACGCTCGTCAAGTACACCGGGCCGCGCGAGGAGATCGGGGTGCAGGTGGTGGGACCGGTGCACGGCGCGCTCTTCGTCGCCTACGTCGCGCTCGCCCTGCTGGTGGCCGTACGTCGGCGCTGGACCCCGATGCGCACCGTCCTCGTGCTCGCGGCCTCGGTGCTCCCGGTCGCGCCGTTCGTCGTCGAGCGCACGTGGCTGCGCGATCAGGAGCGCGCCGACGCGCGCCGACAGCCGGTCAGCGCAGCGGCAGGTGCCTGAGGCGACGCGCATCCAGCTGCGTGGTCGCCCAGGCCCCGTACAGCGGGTCCCGTCCCAGCCGCCGCTCGGTCCGCAACGCGGTCGTCACGGCCTCGAAGCCGGCTTGCTCCAGGTAGGCCCGGACGATCGAGGTTCGTCCGTCCTCGTCGGTGGCCAGCCACCCGCGAACCGCCTTGGTCGGGAAGCAGCGGTTGCTGAAGGTGAGCACCACGACCCCACCGGGACGCAGCACGCGAGCCGCCTCGCGCAGCACCTCGACCGGGTGGATGAGGTAGTCGATCGACACGCAGCAGACCACCGCGTCGAACGAGGCCTCGTCGAACGGCAACCGCGGGTCGACGTTCAGATCCTGGACGACGACCTGGTCGGCCAGGGGGTTCGCCCGCAGCTCGACGGCGTTCATACCGAGAGCGACCAGCCCACCACTCGGCTTGCTGCGCAGGTGGGACACCCAGGACGACATCAGGTCCAGGACCCTGCCGTCGGGCACCCCCAGCTCGTCGTACAGCTCGGTGACCGCTGCGATGGCGCCGTCGTCGATATGGGTGACGAAGCGCGTCGGTGCGTAGAAGTCGGCATCGTCGCCGTCGTCCTGTCGGTCGAAGAAGCCGGGTGGCCAGTCGTGGTCTGCCATGGCTGCATCTTGCCGCGTCTGTGCCCGACCGCGGCCGTGACCCCTACCGCGGCCGCACGACTCGGCGACGGGCACATCGAGCAGCTGTCGGTGCAGCCCGCTCGGGCGCTACCCAGGCGCTACGAACCTCACTCAGCTCGCCCAGCCGCCGCACTCCACCCGCTGGGCAGGTCGACCACCCCGTCGGCGACCAGCTCGGCGGGGCCGACGAGCTCGACGCGCGACCCCAGCACGCGCACCCAGACGGTGCCGCCGGGCACGTCGACGCGCCACTGGTCCTCGGACTCGCCGCCCGCGGCGAGCGCCCACGCGCGAGCGGCGAGCGCGGCAGCCGCGGCGCCCGTGCCGCACGAGCGGGTCTCCCCCACGCCGCGCTCGTGCACGCGCATCACCACGTGGCCGGGCGCGAGCGGCACCACCAGCTCGACGTTGGTGCCCTGCGGCGGCACCGGCCGGACGTCGGGCGCCCGGGTCAGGTCGGCGTGCGCGAGGTCGCCCTCGGCCGGGAGCAGCACGACGGTGTGCGGGTTGCCGAGGTCGAGCGAGAGCCCCGTCAGGGCGGCGGGCAGCCCGCGGACAGTGACGTCGGCGTCACCGCCGGCGGCGAGCGCGGCGTCCCCGCCGACGACGTGCCAGGCGCCGAGGTCGACGGCGATCAGGTCGCCCTCGAACCGCACGTCCTTGGGTCCCCCCCGGGTCGCGACCCGCAGCGGTGCGCCGTCGTCGGCCACCAGGCCCTCGCGGCGCAGGTAGGCGACGAAGACCCGGACGCCGTTGCCGCACATCTCGGCCGGTGCGCCGTCGGCGTTGCGGTAGTCCATGAACCACTCCGCGACGTCGGCCTGGTCGGCGACCTCGGGCACGTCCTTGGTGCGGACCACGCGGATCACCCCGTCGCCACCGATGCCGGCGTGCCGGTCGGCGAGCCGGCGCACGTCGTCCGGGCGAAGGTCGAGGACGGCCTCGAGGTCGGGCACCAGGACGAAGTCGTTCTCGGTCCCGTGGCCCTTGGTGAAGGTCAGCTGCACGCGCCCATCATCCACCGGCGACGGCCGCGAGCGCCCGGCCGGTGAGGTCCGGGGCGTCGTGGGTCAGCCACCGCACGCGGTCGTCGCGGCCGAACCACGACTGCTGGCGACGGGCGAGCCGCCGGGTGAGCTGGGCGGTCTGCTGCTGGGCGTCCTGCTCGGTGACCTCACCGTCGAGCTGCGCCAGCGCCTGGGCGTAGCCGACGGCGCGCGAGGCGGTGCGACCCTTTCGCAGGCCGGCGGCGTCGAGGGCGGCCACCTCGGCCAGCAGCCCGTCGTCCCACATGCGGCGCACACGCGCCCCGATGCGCTCGTCGAGGACCTCGCGAGGGGCCTGCAGCCCGATCTGCACGGTCGGGCGCAGGTAGCGCCCCGAGGGCAGCGTCGCCGAGAACGGCCGACCGGTCAGCCGCACCACCTCCAGCGCCCGCACCACCCGCCGCACGTTGCCGACCAGGATGCTGGCCGCCGCGACCGGGTCGACGGCGGCCAGCTCGGCGTGCAGCGCCGGCGCGCCCACCTGCTCGGCGTGCTGCTCCAGCGACGCCCGCAGCGCGGGGTCGGTCGGCGGGATGTCCAGCTCGTCCACCGCCGCGCGCACGTACAGGCCCGACCCGCCGACGAGCACGGGCACGACGTCACGGGCGATCAGGTCGTCGAGCACCGCCGAGACCTCCCGCTGGTACGCCGCGACGCTGGCCTCCTCGCGGACGTCCAGCACGTCGAGCAGGTGGTGCGGCACGCCCTGTCGCTGGGCGACGGGCAGCTTCGCGGTGCCGACGTCCATGCCGCGGTACAGCTGCGACGCGTCGGCGTTCACGACCTCCCCGCCGAGCTCGCGGGCGAGCGCGACGCCGAGGTCGGACTTGCCGGTGGCGGTGGGCCCGACCACCGCGACGACCGTGGGTGGGTGGCGGTCAGCCACAGGCGGGCGCCGGCGCGGCTGCCGGTCGCCCCACGGTCGGCAGGCCCAGCCCGACGCTGCGGCGCGCGGCGACGGGCTGGGCCTGCCGGGCGGCCCAGGCGTCGCCGGCGCGCGTGGGGCGCACGGCGAAGGGGCCGCCGGTCAGCGCGCCGTCGGCGACCAGGTGGTGCGGGGCGCCGTGGGTGACCTGCACCGTCACGACGTCGCCCGGGCGTGGCGCGGCCGAGCCCTCGGGGACGGACAGGTGGACCAGACGGCCGTCCGGTGCCCGGCCGGACAGCCGCCGCGTGGCGCCGTCCTTGCGGCCCTCGCCCTCGCTGACGAGCACGTCGAGCACCCGCCCCTCCTGCGCCCGGTTCTCCTCGAAGGAGATCTGCTCCTGCAGCGCCGCGAGCCGCAGGTAGCGCTCCTGCACCACCTGCTTGGGCAGCTGGTCGGGCAGGTCGGCGGCCGGCGTCCCGGGGCGCCTGGAGTACTGGAAGGTGAAGGCGCTGGCGAAGCGGGCGGTCGCGACGACGTCCAGGGTGGCCTGGAAGTCCTCCTCTGTCTCGCCGGGGAAGCCGACGATGATGTCGCTCGTGATCGCGGCGCCGGGGATCTGCTGCCGCACCCGGTCGAGGATGCCGAGGTAGCGCTCGGAGCGGTAGGACCGGCGCATCGCGCGCAGCACGCGGTCGGAGCCCGACTGCAGCGGCATGTGCAGGCTCGGCATGACGTTGGGCGTGTCGGCCATCGCGGCGATGACGTCGTCGGTGAACGCGGCCGGGTGGGGGCTGGTGAAGCGGACGCGCTCGAGGCTGGGCACGTCGCCGCAGGCGCGCAGCAGCTTGCCGAACGCGAGGCGGTCACCAAGCTCGATGCCGTAGGTGTTGACGTTCTGACCCAGCAGCGTCACCTCGATGACGCCGTCCGCGACGAGCGCCCGCACCTCGGCCAGCACGTCGCCGGGACGTCGGTCGCGCTCGGTGCCGCGCAGGCTGGGCACGATGCAGAACGTGCAGGTGTTGGTGCAGCCGACGCTGATCGACACCCAGCCGGCGTACGACGACTCCCGCCGGGTCGGCAGCGTCGAGGGGAAGACGTCGAGGGCCTCCAGAATCTCGACCTGCGCCGACTCGTTGTGGCGGGCGCGGTCGAGCAGCGCCGGCAGCGACCCGATGTTGTGGGTGCCGAAGACGACGTCGACCCAGGGAGCGCGTCGCACGACCTCGCCGCGGTCCTTCTGGGCGAGGCAGCCGCCGACCGCGATCTGCATGCCGGGGCGGCGCGCCTTGACCGCTGCCAGCTGGCCGAGGTTGCCGTAGAGCTTGTTGTCGGCGTTCTCGCGCACGGCGCAGGTGTTGAGCACCACCACGTCGGCCTCCGCGCCGGGCCGGGCGGCGACGTAGCCGGCCGCCTCCAGCATGCCGCTGAGCCGCTCGGAGTCGTGCACGTTCATCTGGCACCCGTGGGTGCGCACGTCGTAGGTCCGCATGAGGGGTCCAGGGTACGGCGCCGCGCGCGGGCCGTCCCGTCGCCGGCGCAGCTGCCGACCACGGCGTCATCACGGTGTGGTCACACCCGGGCGCCGCGGGTCCTGACCTGCCCTGTCGTCATGATCACCGGGGTACGGTCTGGGAATGACCAGCCCTTTACCCGCGCCGGGCGATGCCGCCGGTCGGTCTGCTGCGCCGGCGCGCCGCGCGCTCGTCGTGCTCGAGAAGGTCAACAAGCACTTCGGCGACCTGCACGTGCTCAAGGACATCGACCTGACCGTCGGCGCCGGCGAGGTCGTCGTCGTCATCGGGCCGTCCGGCTCGGGCAAGTCGACGCTGTGCCGGGCCATCAACCGCCTCGAGACCATCGAGAGCGGCCGCATCACCCTCGACGGCACCGAGCTGCCGGCCGAGGGCAAGGCTCTCGCCCAGCTGCGCGCCGACGTCGGCATGGTGTTCCAGAGCTTCAACCTGTTCGCGCACAAGACGGTGCTGGAGAACGTCACCCTCGGCCCCATCAAGGTGCGCGGCGTCGACAAGACCGAGGCCGCCACCCGCGCCGGCGAGCTGCTCGACCGCGTCGGCGTCAAGGCGCAGTCGGCCAAGTACCCCGCCCAGCTGTCCGGCGGCCAGCAGCAGCGCGTGGCCATCGCCCGCGCGCTCGCGATGGAGCCCAAGGTGATGCTGTTCGACGAGCCCACCTCCGCGCTCGACCCCGAGATGATCAACGAGGTGCTCGACGTCATGACCTCGCTGGCCCGCAGCGGCATGACGATGGTCGTGGTCACCCACGAGATGGGTTTCGCGCGGCGCGCCGCCGACCGCGTCGTCTTCATGGCCGACGGCGAGATCGTCGAGCAGGCCACCCCCGAGCAGTTCTTCACCGCGCCGGCGTCCGCCCGCGCCCAGGACTTCCTGTCCAAGATCCTGACCCACTGAAGCCCTCGTCACCGACGGCCCACCACCGAAAGGCCCCACACCGTGAGTCTGCGCCGCACCACCTTGACCGCCGGCGTCGCCGCCGCGCTGCTGCTGACCGCCTGCGGCAGCAGCAGCTCCGACAGCGACGCCGGTGACGCCCCCGTCGCCGCCACCCCCACCTTCGCCGCCGGCACCACCATGGCCAAGCTCGCCGATGCCGGGAAGCTGCGCGTCGGCACGAAGTTCGACCAGCCCGGCTTCGGGCTCAAGGGCCTGTCGGGCCAGCCCGAGGGGTTCGACGTCGAGGTCGCCACGATCATCGCCGGCGCGCTCGGCATCGGCGAGGACGGCATCACCTACGTCGAGTCCCCCTCCAAGGTCCGCGAGGAGAACATCGAGCAGGACAAGGTCGACCTCGTCGCCGCGACCTACACGATCAACGACAAGCGCAAGGAGCGCATCTCCTTCGCCGGCCCCTACTACGTCGCCGGCCAGCAGCTGATGGTCGCCGCCGACAACACCACGATCACCAAGCCGGACGACCTCAAGGCCAACCCCAGCGCCAAGGTCTGCTCGGTCACCGGCTCGACGCCGGCGGAGAACATCGCCGAGTACCTCGCGAGCCCCAGCCAGCTGGTGCTCTTCGACGTCTACGACAAGTGCGCCAACGCGCTGCGCACCGGCCAGGTGCAGGTCGTCACGACCGACAACGTGATCCTGCTCGGCTTCGTGTCGGAGTCGGACGGCAAGTTCAAGCTCGTCGGCGAGCAGTTCACCGAGGAGCCCTACGGCATCGGCATCAAGAAGGGCGACACCGCCTTCTGCCAGTTCATCAACGACACCCTGAAGAAGAACGTCGAGGCCTACAACACCGCGTGGTCGAGCACCGCGGGCAAGGTCGAGGGAGCCGAGGCAGCCACCCTGCCCGAGGCCGCGCCCTGCACGTGACCGCTGCGCTGACCGTGACCGGGCCGCGTCCGCGCCGGGCGGCGGCCCGGGTGGGCGGGACGCCGTCGTGAGCGCGGTCACCGAGAACCTCGACCTGTACTGGAACGGCTTCCTGCGCTCGCTGGGCATCTGCCTGTGGGCGCTGGCCGGCTCGCTGCTGCTCGGCACGCTGGTCGCCGTCCTGCGCGTGTGCCCGGTCGCGCCGCTGCGCGCGCTGGGGACGGCGTGGGTGACCGTCGTCCGCAACTGCCCGCTCACCGTCGTCCTGTTCTTCTTCGCGTTCGGCTTCCCCGAGATCGGCATCAACGCCGGCTACTACGGCTTCGGCGTCGCCGCGCTGATCGTCTACACCTCCGCGTTCGTCTGCGAGGCGCTGCGGTCGGGCATCAACGCGGTGCCTGCCGGGCAGGCCGAGGCGGCTCGCGCGATCGGCCTGCCCTTCACCCAGACGCTGCGGCAGGTCGTGCTGCCGCAGGCGTTCCGGACGTCGGTGCCGCCCGTGGGCAGCGTCCTGATCGCGATGTTCAAGAACTCCGCGGTCGTGGGCGCCTTCGGCGTCGGGCGCGACCTGTTCAGCGTCGGCGAGCGGCTCACCAGCGCTCAGGGCTACGCGGCGCTGCCGGCCCTGACCGGCGTTGCTGTCGGCTACCTGGTCATCACCCTGAGCGCGGGAGTCCTGCTCGGCGTCATCGAGCGCCGGGTGGCGATCGTGCGATGAGCCAGCAGACCGTCCTGTACGACGCGCCAGGCCCCCGGGCCCGGCGCCGCCACCTGGTCGCGGGGCTGGTCGCCCTCGCGGTCATCGTCGCCCTCGTCGCGGTGGTCGCGGCGCGGCTGAACGCGCAGGGCCAGTTCGCGGCCGACCTCTGGGCGCCGCTGGTCGACCCCTCGGACGAGAGCTTCCAGGACGTGTGGCGGCTGCTCGGGGAGGGGCTGGTGGCGACGCTCAAGGCGGCGGCGCTCGCCATCGCGTTCTCGCTGGTGCTCGGCTCGCTCATCGGCGCGGGCCGGCTGATGCTGGGCCGCCGGGCGCGCATCCCGCTCGTCGGCGTCATCGAGCTGCTGCGCGGCCTGCCGGTGGTCATCACGATCTACGTCGTCAGCCGGGTGCTGCCTGAGGCGGGCGCCGACCTGTCGACGCTGCCCGGCGGCGAGGGGCTGTGGTTCCTCGTCATCGGGCTGACCCTCTACAACAGCGTGATCATCGCCGAGATCCTGCGCGCCGGCGTGGCATCGCTGCCCCGCGGCCAGCGCGAGGCGGCGCTCGCCGTCGGGCTCATGCCGGGGGCGACGCTGCGACTGGTGCTGCTGCCCCAGGCGGTGCAGGTGATGCTGCCCGCCCTGATCAGCCAGCTCGTCGTGATCCTGAAGGACACCTCGCTCGCCGCCGTCCTGGGCCTCTACACCGAGCTGCTGCGCAACGGCAACCTCATCGCCCTCAACCTCGACAACCCCATCCAGGTGCTGACGGTGGTGGCGGTCATGTTCATCGCGCTCAACTACCTGCTCAGCGTGGTGGCGCGAGCGCTGGAGCGCCGCTCCTCCCGCTCGGGCACCACGACAGCCACCCCGACGGACGTCGGCCAGGTGAACGCCCCGGCCGGCACGCTGTGACCCGGACGACCTCACGGCACGTGACCGTCACGCCATCACGGCCACAGCTCGCGTCGGACGGTCGCCGCTTCTGCTGGGAGGGCCGGCCCTCAGGTCAGTGGTGAGCGTCCGACCGCGGGCGCCGCAGCGTGAACGTCTCGAACGCCTGCAGTGCACCACCCGGGCCCACCACGTCGTAGTACGTGACCTCGATCGTGGTCGTGCCGCCGCGGCGCGTGCCGGGGTCGACGGTGAACGCGGCGAATCCGTAGGAGTTCGCGGCGTCGCGCTTGGCCGACCACGCCGCGGGCTCGGTGACGTAGACCGGCGCTCGCTTGCCGGTGACCGGGTCGGGATCGCTGACCGCGGTGATGACACGGCACTGCGGCGGCTCGAAGAACAGCTGGTTCGACGGTGCCGACGTCCCCCCACCGCCGAGGACCATGTGCACGGTGCCGCCCGTCGTGTCGACCACGTCGGTGCGGGTGGACGTCGGCACCGGCGTCAGAGTGGCGTTGGGCTGCTGGCCACGGATCGGGTGAGACCGCTCGTAGTGGTGCTCGTGCCCGCACACGACGAGGTCGACGCCGTAGCGGTCGAACAGCGGCACCCACTCCTGCCGGATGCCGAGGTCGGCACCGTTGAACTTGTCCGCGGTGCTGATGACCACCTGGTGCATGCACACGACGACCCAGTCGACGCCGGTGTCGTCGCGGGCGGAGGCCAGCTCGCTCTCCAGCCAGTCGCGCTGCGCGCCGCCGGAGTAGCCGCGGACGTAGCTGTCGCCGCCGTCCTGATAGCAGACGTCGTCGTTGTTGAGGCTGATGACCCGCACCGAGCCCACCGTGAAGGCGTACCAGAGGCCGCGGGTGCGGTCGTCCTGGCCAGAGGCTTCGGGCACCGAGAAGTACGTCTGGTAGGCCGCGAACCCGATCGGCCCGTTGCCCAGCTCGTTCTCGTGGTTGCCGGCCGAGGGCATCCACGGGCGGTTGCGGGCGCTGCGGGAGTTGTTCTCCCAGAAGTCCCACCAGGTGCGGACGCGGTCCTGGCTGAGGTTGGCGTAGCAGAGGTCGCCGTTGAACAGGTGGAACAGCGGCTGCACCCGCTCGACCCCCGCGGTGGTGTCGCCGGCGGCGGGCGAGCCGAGATTGTCGTTGACGTACGGCGGGTTGGCGATGGTCACGCCTGCGGGCGGCACGTACTTCCTGCCCGTGGTGGGCGTGCCCTGGTCGCCGAAGCTGGTGAACGTGAAGGCAGCCCGGCCCCGCGGCCCGGTGCGGAAGGTCGCGAGCTCGGGCTCGGCGCCCTGGTGCCAGGCGCCGTAGACGTACTCGGTCGCCGGACGCAGCCCCGCGAGGCTGGCGTGGTGGGCGTAGACCACGCGGTCGGACTTCGCGTCGGTGTACGTCGTGCTGTGCGCCGAGACGGTGCGCTCGTAGGAGCCGTCGGGGCGGCCGAGGAGCACCTGCGGTGCCCTCACCGGCTGCAGGGTGTGCCACGACACCACGACCTCGCGGGAGGCGTCGGCACCGAACTGCAGGTGCAGCCCGGACACCGGCGGGGTCAGCACCGGGTCGCCCGGGCGCCCGCCCGGCGTCCAGCCCGAGCCACCGCGTCCGCCACCGCCGCTGTGATCGCCACGGTCGCGTGCACCACCGTCAGCGGCGGCGGCGCTGCCCGCGCCGGTCACCGCGAGGGCACTACCGATGCCGGCTGCGGCGAGCAGCCGTCGTCGGGTCACCTGCGACAGCGGGGCTGTGCTGGTGCCCGCGTCAGTGGCGCCGGAGCCCGGCGCAGGAGTCGTCGTGTCAGTCGTGTCGCCCGTGGCGTCGTCGCTCATGCCCGGGACGCTGCTCCGCGAGCATGGCCGCCGCCACGCACCCGCGTGTCAGGTGCGTGTACGCCGTGCGACATCTGCCGCCGAGAGGTCGGACTCCGGAGCTGCCCTCCTGACGCTGAAAGACCGGACAGCGTGTCTGCTCACGGTGCTGAGCTGTCCGGTCACCAGTCGTCGTCACCGGCGCTGCTCGCGCCATCGTCGGCGGCGGCGTCCAGCGCCGCGCGAACGACCGCGACGGCGAGCCCGCCGCCGTACCCCTTGCGCGCGAGCATGCCCGCGAGCCGGGTGACCTGCTTGTCGCGGGGCAGGCCGCGGACCGCCCCCAACCGCCCAGCGACGAGCCGCTGGGCGGCCGCCAGCTCGGCGTCGGTGTCGACCGCCGCCAGCGCCTGCTCAGCGAGCTCGTCGTCGACGCCCTTGCCGCGCAGCTCGTGGGCCAGTGCGCGTCGCGAGAGCCCGCGGGTGCTGTGGCGCGAGCGCACCCAGCTGCGGGCGAACTCCGCGTCGTCGACCAGCCCGACCTGCTCGAAGCGGTCGAGCACCCGCTGGGCGACGTCCGGCGGGCAGTCGCGCTGCGCCAGCTTGTCGGCGAGCTGGGCGCGGCTGCGCGGCGCCATCGTGAGCTGGCGCAGCACGATGCCACGCGCGACGGACTCGGGGTCGGCCTCGGGTGACTGGTCGGCCGGGCTACCCGGGGTGGGGCCCTCGGGGCCCGGCCGCCGGGTGCGCCGGCCGCCGCTGCGCGCGGCGGACGCGCTCAGAAGCTGACCTCGGCCTCGGCCAGCACCGGCGCGGCATCGACCGGGGCGTCGACGCGGGGACCGATGCCGAGCTTCTCCTTGATCTTCTTCTCGAGCTCGTCGCTCAGGTCGGGGTTGTCGCGCAGGAACGCGCGCGCGTTCTCCTTGCCCTGCCCGAGCTGGTCGCCCTCGTAGGTGTACCAGGCGCCGGACTTGCGCACGAAGCCCTGATCGACACCCATGTCGATCAGGCCGCCCTCACGAGAGATGCCGTGGCCGTAGAGGATGTCGAACTCGGCCTGCTTGAACGGCGGGGCCATCTTGTTCTTGACGACCTTGCACCGGGTGCGGTTGCCGACCGGCTCGGTGCCGTCCTTGAGGGTCTCGATGCGCCGCACGTCGAGGCGCACCGAGGCGTAGAACTTCAGCGCCTTGCCGCCGGTGGTGGTCTCGGGCGAGCCGAACATCACCCCGATCTTCTCGCGCAGCTGGTTGATGAAGATCGCGGTGGTGTTGGAGTTGCTCAGCGCACCGGTGATCTTGCGCAGCGCCTGCGACATCAACCGGGCCTGCAGACCGACGTGGCTGTCGCCCATCTCCCCCTCGATCTCGGCGCGCGGCACGAGCGCGGCCACCGAGTCGATGACGATGATGTCGAGCGCACCCGAGCGGATCAGCATGTCGGCGATCTCGAGCGCCTGCTCACCGGTGTCGGGCTGGGAGACCAGCAGGGCGTCGGTGTCGACCCCGAGCTTCTTGGCGTACTCGGGGTCGAGGGCGTGCTCGGCGTCGATGAACGCGGCGATGCCACCGGCGCGCTGGGCGTTCGCCACCGCGTGCAGGGCGACGGTCGTCTTGCCTGAGGACTCCGGGCCGTAGATCTCCACCACGCGGCCGCGGGGCAGGCCGCCGATGCCGAGCGCGATGTCGAGGGCGACCGATCCGGTCGGGATGACCTCGAGCGGGGCGCGCACCTCGTCGCCGAGACGCATCACCGAGCCCTTGCCGAACTGCTTGTCGATGTTGGAGAGCGCTGCGTCGAGCGCCTTGTCGCGGTCTGCGGGAGCGGGCACTGTCATCACCTGTCGTCTGCGGTCGGCTGGCCGACCGGTGTCTGCTGTCGTCGGGAGCGACGTTAGGTGGCGCCACCGACAGTGGCCGCCGACGTCCCCGCCCTGTGGACGGTGGGACGTCGGGTGACCGCTGTGGACGAGCCTAACCCGAACAGGTGTTCGACGGTGGACGACGTGCGGCGTGTCGCGAGCCGCCGCTGGCGCCCGACCGGGAGACCGGGGTGTGGCGTCATCCGGTGACGGGGGCCTTGACCGCCACGACGGGGCACTCGGCGTCCAGCAGCACCTGCTGGGCCGTGCTGCCGGTGATCAGCTTGCCGACCGGCGAGCGCCGGCGCAGCCCGATGACGATGAGCTCGGCATGCACGGCGATCGCGGTCTCGAGCAGCTCGTCGGCGGCCGAGCGGCCCTCGACCGGCTGCCGGACCTCGTGCTCGATGCCGCTCGTGGTCAGCTGCTCGTCGAGGGCGTCGAGGTCACGCGGGTCGGCGAAGCTGGCGTCGGCGTAGTTGCCGTGGTGACCGGTGTTGACGACGATCAGCCGGGAGCCCGTCAGCCCGGCGTGCTGCACGGCGTAGTCGACCGCCGCGAGCCCCTCGGGGCTGGGGATGTATCCCACGACGATGTTCACGTAGACCTCCGCTCGCGTGGTCACCGCTGCAGCGCGAGCGGCGACACCGCATGGTGCTCGCCGTGGCAGGCGGGTGCAAGCGTCCACACGGTACGGCGGCCGGCCGGTGCCGCAGCGGGTCGTCGAGCCGCGCCGACGACGGTCGCCGGCCCACGGCACCCGCTCGAGCACCGGCTCGGGCACCGCGTCGGTCACGAATCAGCAACCACCCGTGCGCGCACCGCGACGGACAGGACATCATCACAGGCGACACACGCCGCAGAACCGGAAGAAGACCTCATGCGCCCTGCCGTCCTGACCTCACGCCGCCGCCCCCTGCGCACCGTCGCCGCGGCGACGGCCATCGCCGCGGGCAGCGTCCTGCTCGCCGTCGCCCCAGCGGGGGCGCAGGCACCGGCCGCGCCGGCGAGCGCGGTGTCCACCGCCTCGGTCGCCACCACCGGCCTGGTCGCCACCACCACCACGAGCGCGCTGCGGACCGCTCCCGCCCGCCGCTGGCTCGCGCCGTGGTCGGGCACGCTGCGCCGCGGCGACCGGGGCCCGCTGGTGCGCGCCGCCCAGCTGCGGCTCGTCGCGCTCGGCTACTGGCTCGACGGCGTCGACGGCGAGTTCGGGTCGCAGACGTCGCAGGCCGTCCTGGCGTTGCAGAAGGTCGCCGGGCTCAAGCGCACCGGCACCATCAACCGTGAGACGACCATCGTGCTGACGCGCGGCACGAGGCCCCAGGCGCGCAGCCGCAGCGGCTCGCTGTTCGAGGTCGACCTCAAGCGCCAGGTCATCTTCGTCGTCGCCAAGGGCCGCACCGCCTGGGCCATCAACACCTCGACGGGCAGCGGCGAGTACTACGTCAACGACGGCGTCCGGTCGCTGGCCCGCACGCCGCGGGGGCGCTTCGCCATCAACCGGCAGATCGACGGCCGGCGCGTGGCGCCGCTGGGCGTGCTGTTCCGCCCGAAGTACTTCTACGGCGGCTACGCGATCCACGGCTCGTCGTCGATCCCCGCCTACGCGGCCTCACACGGTTGCGTGCGCGTCAGCAACGCCGCGATCAACTGGATGTGGTCGTCGGGCGTCGCGCCCATCGGCCGCCGGGTCTGGATCTACTGACCCACCCGTCCGGCTGAGCCGCGCGCTCGGCTGAGGCGCTCGAGTGGCGCCGCACCCTCACACCCGGTGCGGCGCCACGGCGGCGAAGGCGCCGGCGCGGAAGGCGTCGACGAACAGCCGGTGGTCCTCGCGCGCCCTGCCGGCGTAGGCGTGCGCGAAGCGGCGCATGTCGGTGACGAGCCCGTCGACGTCGCCCCCGATCGACCGTGCGACAGCCTCCTCCACCTGCACCCGCACGACGCCGCCCTCGGTGTCGGAGTCGGAGACGCAGTGCACCTTGGCGGTGGCGCGGCCCAGCTGCTCGACGAGCACCCGCAGCTCGTCCGGCTCGTCGACGCCGTCCCACTCCAGGTCGGCCTCGTAGGGGCTGTACTCGCTGACGACGAAGCCCACGGGGCCCGCGCCGGTGTCGATCGACGTCCAGCCGAGGAAGCGGTCGGAGTGGGCCTGCAGCGCGCGCTGCGACACCGCCGTCCGGTGGCCGTGGTGCTCGAACGCCGACGCGAGCCGCTCGTCGTGGACGACCCGGCTGGGCGCGGCGACGTTGCCCTGCTTGAGCGTCAGCACGACGTCGTTGTCGAGCGCCTGGCTGAACGCCTCGATGAGCACGTTGTACGCCGGGAGGCCGGCGCTGCCGATGCCGAACCCGGTCTTGCCGACCAGGTCGAGGACGTCGTACGCCACCGGTCCGACGACCTTCCCCTTCGGCACGGTGTCGCGGTAGGCGCCGAAGGCCTCGGTGACGTGGGCGTACTCCGGCTCAGCCAGCCGCCGGACGCCGGAGCCGTCGGCGAAGCGCCGTCGGTGGTCCTCGACCACGGTGACGCGGTCGAGCAGCGCCACGCGGCGTGCGAGCTTGGCGCGGTGCAGGGCGTCGAGCACGGCGCCCTTCGCTGTGCCCAGCGTGAGCGCCCACCCCGTGTCGTCGTCGACCTCGACGTAGTGGTGCACCTGGTCGACGTAGGCGCGCACGTACCCGCCCACGAGGTCGTCGATCACCGCGTCGGGCAGCGCCTTGCTCCAGCACAGCAGCGCCAGGCTGGCGACGAAGCGCTGCACGTCCCACGTCCAGTGGCCGAGGTAGGCCTCGTCGAAGTCGTTGACGTCGAAGACCAGCCGCCCGTCGGAGTCCATGTAGGTGCCGAAGTTCTCGGCGTGCAGGTCGCCCTGGATCCACACCCGCGAGCTGACGTCGTCGACCCACGGGTCGGCGAGCCGGTCGACGTCGGCGTAGAACAGCGCCGCGCTGCCCCGGTAGAAGGCGAACGGGTCGCGCGCCATGGTGCGGAACTTGCGGCGGAAGGCGTCGGGCGCGGCGTGCATGAGCTCGTCGAACGCCTCGACCAGCGTCGCCACCACCAGCTCGGAGCGGTCACCCTCGCGGGCGGCGGCCAGGTCGTCCACCTGCAGCGATGTCATGGCGGCCTAACGGCCCGGCCGCCTGGCCCGTTCCGGCTTGCCCCAGCGCCGCTCGAGCGGCACCTCCATCGCGTCGCAGACCGCCTCCCACACGCTGCGCGGCGCGACACCGGCCGCGAGCGCCTGCTCGGCGGTGCGGTCGCCCAGACCGTCGACGACCAGGTCGTGGGCGAGCGTCCGGGCGTAGGCCCTGCCGAACTCGTCGTCCATGAGGTCCCAGAAGGCGCTGTGCCGCACGCGGGCAAGCATCGCACCCGGCGCCGGGTCGCGCCGCCGGTGTGTGGCTGTCGGTGGCGGGTGCCACGATCATCGGGTGGACGACGTGCTGGGCCGGTTCTCCCCGGCCACCCGGGCCTGGTTCCAGGGTGCCTTCGCCGCGCCGACGCCGGCCCAGCTGGGTGCGTGGGACGCCATCAGCCGCGGCGACCACGCGCTCGTGGTCGCCCCGACCGGCTCGGGCAAGACGCTGTCGGCCTTCCTGTGGGCGCTCGACCGGGTGGCGTCCACGCCGCCGCCGGCCGAGCCGCTGCGCCGCTGCCGGGTGCTCTACGTCTCGCCGCTGAAGGCGCTGGCGGTCGACGTCGAGCGCAACCTGCGAGCGCCGCTCACCGGCATCCGCCACTCCGCCTCGCGCCTGGGCGTGGCCGTGCCCGACGTCACGGTCGGCGTCCGGTCGGGTGACACCTCCGCCAGTGACCGCCGGCTGCTGGCCCGCACGCCCCCCGACGTGCTGATCACGACGCCCGAGTCGCTGTTCCTGCTCGTCACCTCCAAGGCGCGCGAGTCGCTCGCCGGCATCGAGACGGTGGTGCTCGACGAGGTCCACGCGGTCGCGGGCACCAAGCGCGGCGCCCACCTCGCCATCACCCTCGACCGGCTCGACGCGCTGCTCGAGAAGCCGGCCCAGCGGGTCGGCCTGTCGGCGACCGTGCGCCCGGTCGAGGAGGTCGGGCGGTTCCTGACCGGCGGCCGGCCGGTGACGATCGTGCAGCCCGGCACCGGCAAGGAGGTCGACCTCAGGGTCGTCGTCCCCGTTCCCGACCTCAGCCAGCTCGGCGAGCCGACCGGTGACCTGTCCGGCGCGGCCGCCGGCGACCCTCGGCGCGCCTCGATCTGGCCCCACGTCGAGGAGCGCGTGGTCGACCTGATCACCTCCCACCGCTCGACGATCGTGTTCGCCAACTCGCGGCGCCTCGCCGAGCGGCTGACCGCGCGCCTCAACGAGACCTACGCCGAGCAGCAGGCCGCGGGGGCGGTGGACGACGCCGGTCCGGCGGGCCGGCTGCCAGCCGAGGTCATGGCGCAGGGCGGCTCGACCTCCGGCGCTCCGGCGGTGCTCGCCCGTGCCCACCACGGCTCGGTGAGCAAGGAGCAGCGCGCGCTCATCGAGGAGGACCTCAAGGCCGGCCGGCTGCCCGCCGTCGTCGCGACCAGCTCGCTCGAGCTCGGCATCGACATGGGGGCGGTCGACCTCGTCGTCCAGGTCGAGTCACCGCCGAGCGTCGCGTCCGGGCTGCAGCGCGTCGGCCGCGCCGGCCACCAGGTCGGCGCCGTGTCACAAGGCGTGGTGTTTCCCAAGTTCCGGGGCGACCTCGTGCAGACCGCCGTCGTGGTCGAGCGCATGCGCTCGGGCGAGATCGAGTCGCTGCGCGTGCCTGCGAACCCGCTCGACGTGCTCGCCCAGCAGGTCGTCGCGATGACCGCGATGGACGACTGGTCGGTCGACGACCTCGAGGCCCTCGTACGCCGGTCGGCCAGCTTCTCGGCGCTGCCGCGCAGTGCCCTCGAGGCGGTGCTCGACATGCTCGCCGGCCGCTACCCCAGCGAGGACTTCGCCGAGCTGCGACCTCGCGTCGTGTGGGACCGCGTCACCGACACGCTCACCGCTCGGCCGGGGGCCCAGCGCCTCGCGGTCACCAGCGGCGGCACCATCCCCGACCGCGGGCTGTACGGCGTCTTCCTCGCCGGGTCGAAGGGGCCGGGGCGACGCGTCGGCGAGCTCGACGAGGAGATGGTCTACGAGTCCCGGGTGGGCGACGTGTTCACGCTCGGGTCGTCGTCGTGGCGCATCGAGGAGATCACCCACGACCAGGTGCTCGTCACGCCCGCTCCCGGCCAGCCCGGCAAGCTGCCGTTCTGGCACGGCGACTCCCTGGGGCGTCCCGCCGAGCTGGGGCGGGCGGTCGGGGCGTTCGTCCGCGAGGTCGTCGCCCTGTCGCCCGAGGCGGCGCGCGAGCGCGTCACCACCGCCGGCCTGGACGAGTGGGCCGCCGACAACCTGCTGGCCTACCTCACCGAGCAGCGCGAGGCGACCGGCCACGTGCCCGACGACCGCACCATCGTGGTCGAGCGGTTCCGCGACGAGCTGGGCGACTGGCGGGTCGTCGTCCACTCCCCCTTCGGCGCCCAGGTGCACGCTCCGTGGGCGCTGGCGATGGCCGCGCGCATGCGCGAGCGCTTCGGTGTCGACGTCCAGGCGATGCACGGCGACGACGGGCTGGTGCTGCGGCTGCCCGACGTCGAGCTCGAGGACGGCAGCGCCCCCGACGTCGCCGACCTCGTCGTCATCGACCCCGACGACGTCGACGCGCTGGTCACCGAGCAGATCGGCGGCTCGGCCCTGTTCGCCAGCCGGTTCCGCGAGTGCGCGGCGCGGGCGCTGCTGCTGCCGCGCCGACGTCCGGGCGCACGCTCGCCGCTGTGGCAGCAGCGCCAGCGCGCCGCCCAGCTGCTCGAGGTCGCCAGCCGCTACGCGACGTTCCCGATCGTGCTGGAGACGATCCGCGAGGTGCTGCAGGACGTCTTCGACGTCCCGGGCCTCGAGCAGCTGATGCGCGACCTGGCCGGCCGCTCGGTGCGCATCGTCGAGGTCGAGACCTCGAGCCCGTCGCCGTTCACGCGCAGCCTGCTGTTCGGCTACGTCGCGCAGTTCCTCTACGAGGGTGACTCCCCGCTGGCCGAGCGCCGCGCGGCGGCCCTGTCGCTCGACCCGCAGCTGCTGGCCGAGCTGCTCGGCCGGGGTGAGGGCGCGGCGCTGCGCGACCTGCTCGACCAGGAGGCCATCGAGCGCACCGAGCGCGAGCTGCAGCGCCTGGCCGAGGAGCGGCAGGCCCGCCACGGCGAGGACGTCGCCGACCTGCTGCGCGTCCTCGGACCGCTGTCGACCGCCGAGGTGGCCGAGCGCTCCCGCGAGCCCGCCGCGGTCGGCAGCTGGCTGGTCGACCTGGAGGCGAGCCGGCGCGTCATCCGCGTGCGCATCGCCGGCACCGAGCGGTGGGCGTCGGTCGAGGACGCCGGACGGCTGCAGGATGCGCTCGGCGTGCCGCTGCCCGTCGGGGTGCCCGAGGCGTTCCTCGAGCCGGTGGCCGACCCGCTCGGCGAGCTGCTGTCGCGCCACGCCCGCACCCACGTGCCGTTCACGGTGACCGAGGTCGCCGTGCGCTTCGGGCTAGGCGCGGCGGTGGCGGGCAGCGCCCTGCAGCGGCTGGTGGGCACCGGCCGGCTCGTCGAGGGCGAGCTGCGCCCTGGGGGCACGGGCCTCGAGCTGTGCGACGCCGAGGTGCTGCGCATCCTGCGCCGTCGCTCGCTCGCCTCGCTGCGCTCGCAGGTCGAGCCCGTCGCAGCCGAGGACCTCGCCCGCTTCCTGCCCGCCTGGCAGAACGTCGGTGGCGGCCTGCGCGGCGTCGACGGGCTGGTGCGCGTGGTCGAGCAGCTGGCCGGCGCGGTCCTGCCCGCCAGCGCGCTCGAGACGCTGGTGCTGCCGAGCCGGGTCGCGGGGTGGTCGCCGTCGCTGCTCGACGAGCTCACCACCGCCGGTGAGGTGCTGTGGTGCGGCCACGGGTCGCTGCCCGGCGACGACGGCTGGGTCTCGCTGCACCTGGCCGACACCGCTCACCTGACCCTGCCCCCGCCGGCCGAGCTCGAGATCGGCGAGCTGCACCAGGGGGTTCTCGAGGCCCTTTCGGGCGGCGGCGCGTTCTTCTTCCGCGCGCTGTCCGACGCGGTCGGGTCGACCGACGACCAGCAGCTGGCCACCGTGCTGTGGGACCTCGCGTGGTCGGGCCGCATCACCGGCGACAGCCTCGCCCCGCTGCGGGCCAAGCTCGCCGGCGGCAAGACCGCCCACAGGTCGGCGCGCAGCGGCCCGCGCTCCAGCCGCTACGCCGGCCGGCCCACCCGCATGCGACCCGGGCGGCCCGGCAGCGCCGTCCTGCCCTCGCGCAGCGGACCGCCCACCACGGCGGGTCGGTGGTCGCTGCTCCCCGAGCCGGAGCCCGATGCCACCGTGCGCGCCGCGGCCGTCGCCGAGACGCTGCTCGACCGCCACGGGGTGCTCACGCGCGGCGCCGTCGTCGCCGAGCGCAGCCCCGGCGGCTTCGCAGCGACCTACCGCGTGCTCAGCGCCTTCGAGGACGCCGGCCGCGTGCGCCGCGGCTACTTCGTCGAGGGCCTCGGGGCTGCCCAGTTCGCGACCGGCGGCGCTGTCGACCGCCTGCGTGCTCTCGGGTCGGCGGTCACCGGGCCGAGCGACCGGCCCGGCGGTGGCGCCGGCCGCACCGTGGTCCTCGCCGCCTCCGACCCCGCCAACCCCTACGGCGCGGCGCTGCCCTGGCCCGACCGGCCCGGTGCGGACGGGCCTGGTGACGGGTCCGGGGCCGACGGCCCGGGATCGGCGAGCGCGACGGCGGCCGTCGGCACCGCCGCGAGCGGCAGCGGCACGCTAGCGGCCCGGCGTCCGACGGACGCACCCGCGGCGAGCAAGCACCGCGCCGCACGCAAGGCCGGGGCGCTCGTGGTGATGACCGACGGCCAGCTGGTGCTCTACGTCGAGCGCGGCGGCAAGTCGCTGCTGTCGTTCACCGACGACCCCGACGCGCTGTCGGCCGCCGCCGACGCCCTCGCTCTGTCCGTGCGCGATGGTGCCCTGGGCCGGCTGACGGTCGAGCGCGCCGACGGCGCCGGGTTGCTCGGCTCGGGGCACCCGCTGGCCGCGGCGCTCGAGACCGCCGGCTTCCACGCCACCCCGCGCGGGCTGCGGCTGCGCGCCTGAGGCCCTCGCCCGCCGAGGCGTGATGAGGTCGCGTGATGAGCGACGGGCGCGCTCGAGGACCGAGCGCAACGAGGCCGCCGCACTGGGAGCCGCGCTCGCTTGCTGATCCGCGCACCGCTCGCGCCGCCCGCTCGCTGCCCGGCCGCAGGTGCCTGAGGATGGGATCATGCCTGAGGGAGACGTGGTCTGGCGCACCGCCGACCGCCTCCACCAGGCCCTCGCAGGCCAGGTGCTGATCGAGAGCGACCTGCGCTGGCCGTCCCTCGCCACGGTCGACCTGACCGGCCGGACCGTGACCGAGGTGGTCGCGCGCGGCAAGCACATCCTGATGCGCACCGACGGCGACCCACCCGTCACGCTGCACAGCCACCTGCGCATGGAGGGTTCGTGGCACGTGCACCGCACCGGTGAGGCGTGGGGCACGGCTCGGTCGAGCAGCTTCGTGCGCGCGGTCGTCGCCAACGAGGAGTGGACCGCCGTCGGTCACAAGCTCGGCATGCTCGATCTGGTGCCCACCGCGGACGAGGGCACCCTCGTAGGCCACCTCGGCCCTGACGTCCTCGGCCCCGACTGGGATCCCGACACGGTGCTGCAGCACCTGCTCGCCCAGCCGATGCGCCCGATCGGCGATGCCCTGCTCGACCAGCGGGTGCTCGCCGGCGTCGGCACGATGTTCATGGCCGAGACGCTGTTCCTGCGCGGCCTCAGCCCCTGGACGCCGGTCGCCGACTGCCCCGACCTCCCCGCCGTCCTCGCCATGGCCTTCCGGCTGCTCGACGCCAACCGGCACCGGGCCGTGCAGGCCACCACCGGCGACCTGCGGCCCGGCCGCGAGCTCTGGGTGCACTCACGCTCGGGCCGACCGTGCTGGCGGTGTGGCACGTCCGTGCGCGTCGCGATGATCGGTGAGGGCGCGCAGCAGCGAACCGCCTTCTACTGCCCGCACTGCCAGCCGGGCCCCGCTCCGACCGACGACGGGCGCGCGCAGCGACCCCTGGGCGCCGGCCCGCGACGCTCGCGCGCGCCGTACCGGCGGTGACGGCCTCGCCCGACCCGGCTCTTTCAGGGAGCCATGACCCCGGCGTTGGACGACGGCGCCGTCCGCCCGCTGTCGCATGTCCTCAGCTCCCTCCTGCGGATACCGCTGCACCATCCCCTTGACAAGCCGTTCCCCGTCTATTACCAATAGGTTATCAAACCTGAGGGTTACCGATGGAGGCGGCGATGGCCAGGACCGAGCTCATCGCCGGTGACGTCATCGCATCGTTGCCGGACCTGCCGCGGGACGCAGCGACGCACTCCAGCGGCCGCGACGGCCCGACCGCGTCGGCCGCCACGGTCCCCGCGGAGCGGTCAGGGGTGCTCGCCGTCACCGGGCGCGGCCCCTGATGGACAGGGACCCCCTCAGCGCGGTCTTCGCCGCGCTGGCCGACCCCACCCGCCGCGCGATCCTCGCCCGCCTCACGCAGGGCGAGGCGTCGGTCGGGGAGCTCGCCGCTCCGTTCGCCATGACGGGGCCGGCGATCAGCAAGCACCTGAAGGTCCTCGAGGCCGCGGGGCTCATCACCCGCGGGCGCGAGGCGCAGTGGCGCCCGGCGCGGTTGGCCGCGACGCCACTCCACGAGGTTGCGGCGTACGCCGACGGCTTCCGGAAGTTCTGGGACGACAGCTACCGACGGCTCGACGACTACCTCGAGGAGATGCAGTGCGATGACCCCGATGACTGAGTTCAGCACGCCCGGCGACACCGACATCGTGGCGGTACGCCGCTTCAGGGCACCCGCCGCCCTGGTGTGGGCGGCGCACGTGGAGCCTGAGCACGTGCGACGCTGGATGGCGCAGCCCGACTCGCCCATGCTGGTCTGCGACATCGACCTGCGCGTCGGCGGTCGTTATCGCTACGCCTGGACGATGCCCGACGGCTCGGCGTTCGGCTTCACCGGCAGCTACGTCGAGATCGACGCCCCCCGCCGCCTGGTGAGCACGGAGGCCTACCAGCCGGTGGTGCCCAGCGACGGCAGCGAGCCGCCGGCCTCCGACGAACCGGTGATGGCGGCCCTGAACACGCTCGAGCTGGCCGAGGACGGCGGCACGACGACCCTCACGCTGACGATGAGCTACCCCAGCGCCGAGGTCCGCGAAGCCGTGATCGCCAGCGGCATGACCGGTGGCCTGGCCGCCTGCCTCGACGAGCTCGACTCGCTGCTCGTGCGGGGTCTCGTGGGGGCGTAGCCGCAACGACGACGGCTACGGAGTGCGCCTCGAGGCAGTAGTGGCAGCAGGCACCGCCACAGCAAGGGGCAGAAGTCGACTGCCAGGACGCAAGCCGTGCTCAGCCTCCGGTCGCGACGAGACTTCTGCCCGTCGTTGTGGTGCCCACCGGCGACGGGCGTGCGCCCGGGCACGGGCGGGCGCCCGGGCACGGGCGGCGCCCGGGCACGGAGCGGGCGCCAGCGCCCTGAACGTGCGAGAGGGCACGGGCGGGCGCTGGGACACGGGGGGCCTCGCGGGCCTCGCGGGTAAGTCGACCGGCGGCACCAAGGCCGGGCTCAGCGCAGACCCATCACACCGGCGGCCTCGGTGGTCGCGACGAGGTCTGCGAGCCGTCGTCGCGCGACCACACCGACATGCGCGATCGGTCAGACGGTCGTCAGGCCGTGCGCAGCGGCCGGCTCCGGCGGGCACCGCTCATGTTGGTGTGGCGATCCATCGCTGGCCCGACCTGGAGTGCGGCACACATCGAGTCTCACGTGCGTGCAGGCCGCAACGCATGGCGAGAATGGGGTGCGGTGAGAGAGGGCGAGAGGCGAAGAAGCTCAGGCAGCGCTGACGAGCGCCTGCCGCGGGCCCCGCGTCGGCAGCGTGGCGACGCTGGTCTCGATCCGCTCGGCGTCGGCGACCTTGGCGCTGACCTGGCTGAGCACGCGGGACAGCGGCAGGTCGAGAGCGCCGCAGATCGACGCCAGCAGCTCGGAGGAGGCCTCCTTCTGACCGCGCTCGACCTCGCTGAGGTAGCCCAGCGAGACCCGTGCCGCGGCCGAGACCTCACGCAGGGTGCGGCTCTGCTGCTGCCGCTGCTCGCGCAGCACGTCGCCGATCTCCTGGCGAAGCAGCACCATGACGCCTCCCGACTGGTATGAACCGGCGCCTCGGGTGCCGGATCAGCAACGGTACCTCGTCGGCCACCGCCGAGGGCGGCCGACCTGCCCGGATCGCTCCGTCGGCTGAGCAGTCCAGCGTGGATATCGCTGACAGCGGACAGCCGGGCGGTCGGCGGCGGGAGCGCAGCCCCTGGCGTCAACGGTCGGACGAGCCCGCCGCTTCCCGTCGCACGGCGGCGAGCAGGGCCGCGAGGGCCCGCCGGACAGTGAGCTCGCGCACGTGGTCGCGTCCCAGCGCGCCGGTCGACGCGTCGTGGCGCTCCTCCCCGCCAGGCGTGGCGACGGCCACCCACACCGTGCCGACGGGACGTCCGTCCTGCGGGTCGGGACCGGCGACGCCGGTGGTCGCGACGCCGAAGTCGGCGCCCAGGCGGTCGCGCGCACCCCGCGCCATGGCCAAGGCGACATCGGGGTCGACCGCGCCGCGCTCGGCCAGCAGCCCGGCGTCCACACCGAGCAGCTGGCACTTGAGGTCGGTGGCGTACGACACCACTCCCCCGCGGTAGGCGGCGCTGGACCCCGGCACGGAGGTCAGCGCCGCGCCGACCAGACCGCCCGTGAGCGACTCCGCGCTCGCCACCGTCGCTCCGGACCGCAGCAGAGCGGCCACGACCTCCACGGCCAGCTGACCGACGTCGCGAGGGTCCTCAGCCATCGGCGTGCTCGCGCGACGGCGGCTGCGGCGACGGCGACACCGGCGACGAACCGCGCTGGCGAGCCCGGCGCGCGAGGGTGCGCTCGCTGGTGCGCCGCAGCCGGACGGCGCGCACGACGTAGTCGGCGCCGGTGACCACGGTGACGACGACGGCGGCGCCCATGACGGCACCCGCCACCAGGTGGAGCACGTCGCCGAGCGGCAGGACGTACAGGCCGATCGCGATGACCTGCAGCAGCGTCTTGGCCTTGCCGCCGCGGCTGGCGGCGATGACGCCGTGGCGGATGACCAGGAAGCGCAGCAGCGTCACGCCGAGCTCGCGCACGACGATGACGACGGTCACCCACCACGCGATCTCGCCGAGCACGCTGAGACCGATGAGCGCGGCACCGATGAGCGCCTTGTCGGCGATGGGATCGGCGATCTTGCCGAGGTCGGTGACCTGGTCCCAGCGGCGGGCCAGCTCACCGTCGTACCAGTCGGTGACCGATGCGGCGGCGAACGCGACGAACGCCGCGACCCGCCACGTCGCCTGGTCGCCGTCGCCGTGCATCAGCAGCACCCAGAACACCGGCACCAGGCCCAGCCGCACGGCGGTGAGCCCGTTGGCGAGGTTCCACGGGCTGACGCGGGCCGCGGCGGCCGACCCGCTCATGGCGCCAGCGGCTCGGCGAGCAGGTCGACGCCCTCGCTGGCGACGACGCGGGCCCGCACGACGTCGCCGACCGTGCGCCCGCCGGCCGGCAGCCGGGTGGTGCCGTCGACGTCGGGGCCCTGGTGCTCGGCGCGGCCGTGCGCGACGAGCACCCCGTCCTCATCCTCGAGCTCGTCGACCAGCACGTCGACCACCTCTCCGACGCGCTCCTCGGCGCGCTGGGAGGTGAGCTGCTCGATCAGGTCGCCGACCCGCTTGACCCGCTCGGTCACGACCTCCTCGGGCAGCTTGCCGTCGTACGTCGCGCCCTCGGTGCCGTCCTCGTCGCTGTAGCCGAAGACCCCGACGACGTCGAGGCGCGCGGCGACGAGGAACGCCTCGAGCTCGGCGACGTCGTCCTCGGTCTCACCGGGGAAGCCCACGATGACGTTGCTGCGCACCCCGGCGAGCGGGGCGGCGGCGCGCACCTGGTCGAGCAGCCCCAGGAAGGACGCGCCGTCACCGAACCGGCGCATCCGCCGCAGCAGCGACCCCGACGCATGCTGGAACGACAGGTCGAAGTAGGGCACGACGCCGGGCGTCGTCGTCATGGCCTGCAGCAGGCTGGGGCGCATCTCGGCCGGCTGGAGGTAGGACACCCGCACCCGCGCGACGCCCTCGACGGCCGCGAGCTCGGGCAGCATCGTCTCGAGCAGCCGCAGGTCGCCGAGGTCCTTGCCGTACGACGTGGAGTTCTCGCTCACCAGGAACAGCTCACGCACGCCCCGCTCGCCCAGCCACCGTGCCTCGGTCAGGACGTCGGCCGGCCGGCGTGACAGGAACGCGCCCCGGAACGCGGGGATCGCGCAGAAGGCGCAGCGCCGGTCGCAGCCCGACGCGATCTTCAGCGGCGCCCACGGCCGGCCGTCGAGTCGCCGGCGCAGCACCCGCGGGCCGGACGCCGGAGCGAGCCCCTCGGGCAGGTCGGGCAGGTCCGACCCGGCCGAAGGCTGCGGCAGCGTCGCCGCGGTGGCGCCGTGAGCAGCGCCGTCCCCGTGCCCCGGCACGGCGACCGCTGAGCCCTGGCGGGTCGCCGGCGAGATCGGCAGCAGGGTGCGACGGTCGCGAGGGGTGTGGGACGCGGGCCTGACGCCGGCGAGGATGCCCGTTAGCTGGCTCGAGATCTCGGCGTAGGAGTCGAACCCGAGCACTGCGTCGGCCTCGGGCAGCGAGTCGGCGAGCTGCTCGCCGTACCGCTCGGCCATGCACCCGACGGCCACGACCGCGCGGGTGCGCGCCCCGGCGTCGTCCTTGAGGTCAGCGGCCTCGAGCAGCGCGTCGACGGAGTCCTTCTTGGCCGACTCGACGAACCCGCAGGTGTTGACCAGCGCGACGTCGGCGTCGGCCGCGTCGTCGACGAGCGTCCAGCCCTGCGCCTCGAGGCGACCGGCGAGCTCTTCGGAGTCGACCTCGTTGCGCGTGCAGCCCAAGGTGACGAGGGCGACGGAACGGGTGCTCACCCGCGTACTCTACGGCGCTCGCGGGGGTCGCCACGCGGGTAGACGGCCAGTGGAGCACGCGGACGCGGCCACCCCTTCCGCCGCCACCGGGCGCAGCGCTACGTTGCGCGCACCCGTCGACGCGCACCGTCGTCGCCCCGGGCCCACCAGCTGAGAGCCGGCCCGCATGGACGCCCAGACCGCCCGCCGCATCGCACCGATCGTCTTCGCCATCGCGGTGGTCGCCGCCGTGCTGCTCGACTCGTCGGCCGTCGTGCCCGTCTGCATCGTCGGCGGCATGCTGCTCGGGGTGCTCTACGTGGCGACCGCGTCCCGGGTCAAGCGTCCGCGCGACCGCGGCCGCGGCTGACACACCGGTCGGCCGGGGCCGATCACGCGCGGTCGGTCAGCTGCCAGGCGTCCTCGCTGTCGTCGTCCTCGCTGACGTCGACGTCGTCGACGGCGTCGCTCGGCACGTCCACGCCCTTGAGCAGCGCGATGGTGCCCGGCAGGTCGTCGGGCTTGACCAGCACGTCGCGCGCCTTGCTGCCCTCGCTCGGGCCGACCACGCCGCGCGACTCCAGCAGGTCCATGAGCCGGCCGGCCTTGGCGAAGCCGACGCGCAGCTTGCGCTGCAGCATGGACGTCGACCCGAACTGGGTGGTGACGACCAGCTCGGTCGCCTGCACCAGCAGCTCGAGGTCGTCGCCGATGTCGTCGTCGACCTGCTGCTTGGCCGCGACCACGACGACGTCCTCGCGGTACGTCGGCACGAGCTGGCCCTTGACGTGGGCGACCGCGCGCTCGATCTCGGACTCGGTGACCCACGCGCCCTGCACCCGGATCGGCTTGCTGGAGCCCATGGGCAGGAACAGCGCGTCACCCTGGCCGATGAGCTTCTCGGCGCCCGGCTGGTCGAGCACGACGCGGCTGTCGGCGAGCGAGCTGGTCGCGAACGCCATCCGGCTCGGCACGTTCGCCTTGATCAGGCCGGTGACGACGTCGACCGACGGGCGCTGCGTCGCGAGCACCAGGTGGATGCCGGCGGCGCGCGCGAGCTGGGTGATGCGCACGATGCAGTCCTCGACGTCGCGCGGCGCGACCATCATCAGGTCGGCGAGCTCGTCGACGATCACCAGCAGGTAGGGGTAGGGCCGCACGACGCGCTTGCTGCCGGCGGGCGGGGTGATGCTGCCGGCGCGCGCGGCTCGGTTGAAGTCGTCGATGTGCTTGAACCCGAACGCGGCGAGGTCGTCGTAGCGGGTGTCCATCTCCCGCACGACCCACTGCAGCGCCTCGGCGGCCTTCTTGGGGCTGGTGATGATCGGCGTGATCAGGTGCGGCACGCCCTCGTAGCCGGTCAGCTCGACCCGCTTGGGGTCGATCAGCACCATGCGCACCTCGTCGGGCGTCGATCGCATGAGGATCGAGGTGATCATCGAGTTCACGAAGCTCGACTTGCCGGCGCCGGTCGCCCCCGCCACGAGCAGGTGGGGCATCTTCGCGAGGTTGGCGACGACGTACCCGCCCTCGACGTCCTTGCCGACGCCCATGACCATCGGGTGGGGGGTGTCGCGCGCCACCTGGCTGCGCAGCACGTCGCCGAGGCTGACCTTCTCGCGGTCGGTGTTGGGGATCTCGATGCCGATGGCGCTCTTGCCCGGGATCGGCGACAGGATCCGGACGTCGGCGCTGGCCACGGCGTACGCGATGTTCCGGCTCAGCGCGGTCACCCGCTCGACCTTCGTGCCCTTGCCGAGCTCGACCTCGTAGCGGGTGACGGTCGGCCCGCGCATGAAACCGGTGACGTGGGCGTCGATGTCGAACTGCTCGAGCACGCCCGACAGCGACTCGACGACACGGTCGTTGGCCGCGCTGCGCGCCTTGTGGGGGCTGCCCGCCTCGAGGATGTCGCTGGGCGGCAGCGTGTAGGTGACGTCGCCGGCCAGCGCCAGCTGCTCGGTGCGCTGCGGCAGCGGCGTGGTGGGCGGCGGCTCGAGCGGGCGCTTCTCCGGCACCCGCCCGGCGGCGGCCGCGCGCGCCGCAGCGGCGTCGAGCTCGTCGGGCTCGACGTCGTCGGTGGTCGTCAGCTCGTCGGCAGGGGTGGCACCCGACAGCTCGGGCACGCGCGAGAGCGGCCCGACCTGGCCGACCGGTCGCCGCTGCCCCGGGCGCAGGGCACGACCGCTGGGGTCGAGCGCCACCGGCGTCTCGAACGCCTCGTCACCGACGCGCGGGCCGTCGTCGGGCCCCTCCTCCCGCTCGGCACGGCGACGGGCGCGGCGGCTGGTGGGCGCGTCGGGCTCGTCGGGGGCGTGGTCGTCCTCCCCGACGCCGGTGAGCCGGTCGAGCAGGTCGCGCAGCCGCCCGGGGACGGCGTGCACGGGCGTCGCCGTCAGCACGAGCACCCCGAAGAAGCCCAGCAGCGCCAGCACCAGACCGGCGCCCCAGACCGTGACCGCCTGCGCCAGCGGGCCCGCGGCGAGGAAACCGATGACTCCCCCGGCGTCCCGGACGGCGGGCCACCCCGCGCCGATGTCGGGCAGCCCGCGCGAGGCGTGCACCAGCCCGCTGGCGCTCAGCAGCAGCGCGCCGACGCCGACGGCGACGCGGCTGTTGGCGCGCGTGAGGTCGGGGTGGCGCAGCAGCCGCACACCGAGGCCGACGAGCACGAAGGGCAGCACGAGCGCCACCCGCCCGAAGGTGCCCGCCGCGACAGCGTGGACGACGGCACCGGCCCGGCCGTCGAGGTCCCACCACTCGCGGGCGGCCACGACGACCGCGAGGGCGATCAGCGCCAGGCCCACGCCGTCACGACGCAGCTCGGGGTCGAGGTCGCGCGCGCTGCTGCCGACGCGGCGGGCGGCGCCCCCGACCAGGTGGGCCAGGCTCATCCACACCCAGCGCAGGGCCCGCAGCGGCCAGGGCGGACCGGTGCGCGCAGGGACCTCGGCCGCCGAGGCACCCCGCGCCGGGCGCGACCCCGAAGACTGGGCTGCCGACGTCCGGGCGGACGACGTCCGGGCCGACGACGTCCGGGCTGCCGAGGTCCGGGCCGGCGTGGCTCGGGCGGCCGAGGAGCCGGCGCGGGAGGAGCCGCGCGGCGTCCTGGTGGTCGCGGACCGGCTCGCGGGCGTGCTGGTCCGGGGTGCCATGCGCGCAACCTACCGCGCCGGCCCCATCAGCACCGGTAGCAACATCCGTCACACCGGCCGCTGGATTGCCGCAGCTGCGGAGCGCAGGCGGCTCAGGCGGAGATGACGACCGGGATGATCATCGGGCGACGGCGGATCTTGCCACCCACCCAGCCGCCCACGACCCGGCGGACGACCTGCTGCAGCTGGTAGGGGTCGGTCGTGCCCTGGTTGGCGGCCTCGGCCAGCGCCAGCTCGATCTTGGGGCGCACGGCGCTGAACACCTCGTCGCCCTCGGCGAAGCCGCGCGCGTGGATCTCGGGACCGGCCACGACCTTGCCGCTGACCGAGTCGACCACCACGATGATCGAGATGAAGCCCTCCTCGCCGAGCACGCGGCGGTCCTTGAGGTCGGCGTCGGTGATCTCGCCGACGCTCGAGCCGTCGACGTAGACGTAGCCGCAGGGCACGGCGCCCACGACCGTGGCGACGCCGCCGACGAGGTCGACCACGGTGCCGTCCTCGGCCAGCACCACGCGCTGTCGCGGCACGCCGGTCTTGACGGCGATCTCAGCGTTCGCGACGAGGTGGCGGGTCTCGCCGTGCACGGGCATGACGTTCTTGGGCTTGATGATGTTGTAGCAGTACATGAGCTCGCCGGCGCTGGCGTGGCCCGAGACGTGCACCTTGGCATTGCCCTGGTGGACGACGTTGGCGCCCAGCTTGGTGAGCCCGTTGATGACGCGGAAGACGGCGTTCTCGTTGCCGGGGATCAGCGAGGAGGCGAGCACCACGGTGTCGCCCGAGCTGATGCGGATGCGGTGGTCGTTGCCGGCCATCCGCGACAGCGCCGCCATGGGCTCGCCCTGCGAGCCGGTGCACATCAGCACGACCTTGTCGTCCGGCAGGTCGTCGACGGCCTTGATGTCGACGAGCACGCCGGCGGGCACGTTGAGGTAGCCGAGGTCCTTGGCGATCCCCATGTTGCGCACCATCGAGCGCCCGACGAGCGCCACCCGCCGCTTGTGGCGGTGCGCGGCGTCCAGCACCTGCTGCACGCGGTGCACGTGGGAGGCGAACGAGGCGACGATCAACCGGCGCTCGGCCCCCGCGAACACGCGGTCGAGCACCGGGCCGATCTCGCGCTCGGACGTCGTGAAGCCGGGCACCTCGGCGTTGGTGGAGTCGACCATGAACAGGTCGACCCCCTTCTCGCCCAGCCGGGCGAAGGCCCGCAGGTCGGTGATGCGGCCGTCGAGGGGCAGCTGGTCCATCTTGAAGTCGCCGGTGTGCAAGACCGTGCCGGCGCGGGTGGTGACCGCGACCGCGAGCGCGTCGGGGATCGAGTGGTTGACGGCCACGAACTCGCACTCGAACGGGCCGAGCTGCTCGACCTGGCCCTCGCGCACCGCGAGCGTCAGCGGGGTGATGCGGTGCTCCTTGAGCTTGGCCTCGATCAGCGCGAGCGTCAGCTGGGACCCGATGAGCGGGATGTCGGCGCGCAGCCGCAGCAGGTAGGGCACCGCGCCGATGTGGTCCTCGTGGCCGTGCGTGAGGACGACGCCCACGATGTCGCGAAGGCGCCCGCGGATGTGCTCGAAGTCGGGAAGGATCAGGTCGACGCCGGGCTGGTGGTCCTCGGGGAACAGCACGCCGCAGTCGATGACCAGCAGCTTGCCGTCCTGCTCCAGGACCGCCATGTTGCGGCCGACCTCGCCGAGGCCGCCCAGCGCGATGATGCGCATCGTCCCCGGTCGCAGGGCGGGCGGGGCGGACAGCTCGGGGTAGTTCACGCGGAGGTCTCCAGGAGGGCTGCTTCGGTGAGGTCGCCGCGCAGCAGGGCGACCTCGTCTTCGGTGGCGGGCACGAGCGGCAGCCGCACCGAGCGGCTGGCCAGCACGCCCTGCAGCTGCAGGGCCGCCTTGGCCATGATGACACCTTGGGTGCGCGTCATGATTCCCCGCACGGCGGGGAGGGTCTCGCGGTACATCCGCTGAGCGGTGGGCAGGTCGCCCTCGAGCACCGCCTCCACCATCGTGGCGTACTGCCGGCCGGCGACGTGACTCACGACGCTGACCACGCCGGCCGCTCCGTGCGCCAGCCAGGCGAGGTTCGCGGCGTCGTCGCCGGAGTAGTAGGCGAGGTCGCTGCGCGCCATGACCCAGCAGCCGGCGTACGTGTCGCCCGCTGCGTCCTTCACCGCCACGACCCGCGGGTGCTCGGCCACCCGCACGAGCGTCTCGGTGGCGATCTTGGTGCCCGTGCGGCCGGGGATGTCGTAGAGCATGACCGGCAGCTCGGTGGCGTCGGCCACGGCCGTGAAGTGCGCGACGAGGCCGGCCTGCGGGGGCTTGGTGTAGTACGGCGTCACGACCAGCAGCCCGTGGGCGCCCAGCTCGGCCGCGGCGCGCGCCTTGTCGATGCTGTGCGCCGTGTCGTTGGTGCCGACGCCGGCCACGACGGTCGCCCGGTCGCCGACCGCCTCGAGAACCGCCGCGAGCAGCTCGAGCTGCTCGCCGTCGTCGACGGTGGCCGACTCGCCCGTCGTCCCGCTGACGACCAGGCCGTCGTTGCCGTGGTCGACCAGGTGGGCGGCCAGCGCCTGGGCGGCCGCGAGGTCGAGGTCGCCGTCGTCGGCGAACGGCGTGACCATCGCGGTCAGCACGCGACCGAAGGGTGCTGCCGACAGGTCACCGGGCTCGCTGGGCATGGCGACCAACCTACCGCCGCCCGCGGCGGCGACCCGTCGGCTACGGGCTGACCCGGCCGCCCGCCTCGAAGGCGGCGTGGGTGAGCGGCATCAGCCGCGCCCACTCGACCTCCATCTGCTCGGCGACCATCTCGATCTCGCGCTGGGGGTACGAGGGGAACGTCGAGTCCTCGCGCTGGGTGCGCAGGGACAGGAAGTTCATGAGGGCGCGGGCGTTCATGGTCACGTACATCGAGGAGTAGAGCGTCAGCGGCAGCACGATGCGGGCGACCTCGCGGGCGACACCGGCGTCGAGCATCGAGCGGTACGCCGCGTACGACGTCCGGCAGGCGGCCTCGGTCTGCTCCCTGACCAGCACGCTCTGCTCGGGGGTGCCGTCGACGAAGACGTAGCGCCCCGGCTTGCCCTCCTGGCGCAGCTTGCGGTCGGGGCCGGGCACGTAGAACACCGGGCGCATCTCGCGGTAGCGCCCGCTCTCCTCGTTGTAGGAGGCGATGCGGTGCCGCATGAACTCGCGGAACACGAAGATCGGCGCCTGCACGTAGAAGGTCATGGAGGTGTGCTCGAACGGGCTGCCGTGCCGGTCGCGCATCAGGTAGTTGATCAGGCCGGTCGACCGGGAGGCGTCGGCGCCGACGTCCTCGAGGCTGCTCTCGCCCCGGGTCGACACCCGCGCGGCGAACACCACGTCGGCGTCCGAGGCGCTGGCGCGCACCAGCTCGACGGCCATGTCGCTGCGGAAGGTGATGGCGTCGCCCGGCTCGTGCACGTCGGACGCCGAGACGGCCGGGTCGTGCGCTGCGGGTTCGTCGACCAGTCGCTCGCTCACGGCCGCCACGCTACCGGCGGCGGACCGGGTCGAACCGGGGGGTCCACCGGCCGAGCAGCGCCGCGCCGACCAGCGACACCCCGCCCATGACGAGCACCGCCGGGCCGAGCGCCCACGCCGCGGTCACGGCGGACACGGCGAGCGGGCCCGCTGCGTTGCCGGCGTCCGCGCACAGCCGCCAGGCGCCGAGGAACTGCGCGCGGCCGACGTCCGGCGAGGCGTCGGCGCCCAGCGTCATGACGATGCCGCTGCCGATGCCGTTGCCGAGGCCCATGACGACGGCGACGGCCATGAGCGTGGTGATGCCGCCCGACAGCGGCAGCAGCAGGTGGGCGAGGCCGAGCACCAGCATGCTCGGCACCACGACGAAGACCCGGCCGAAGCGGTCCATGACCTTGCCCGCCGGGTAGAACAGCAGCATGTCGACGGCGCCCGAGACGCCGAAGACCAGGCTCGTCGCGGTCGCCGACAGCCCGAGGTGCTCGGCCCACAGCGGGATGACGACCTGGCGCGAGGCGCGCACCGCCCCCACCAGCAGCACGCCCAGCCCGAGCGTGCGCAGCACCGGCGCGTGGTCCCGGACGACGGCACGCAGCGTGGTCGTGCTGCCGCCGCCCGCGCGCACCGAGCGCCGCTCGACCTCGGGCAGCGACAGCAGCGCGAGGCACGCGAGCGCCGCGGCCACCACGTGCACCCAGTAGGCCGCGGCGACACCGAAGCGGTCGACGGCGAGCGCGCCGATGAACGGCCCGGCGAACATGCCGATCCGGTGGCTGCCGCCCAGAGTCGACAGCGCGCGGGCGCGCAGCTGCACGGGCACGGCCTCGGTCAGGTAGGCCTGCCGGGCGAGCCCCCACACCGCACCGGTGAGGCCCAGGGCGAAGACGCACGCGCCGAGCACCAGCACCGAGGTCGCGAGGGCGCAGCCCACGAGGGCGACTACGGCCAGGCCGGTCGAGGCGAGCATCGCCCGCCGCTCGCCGTACCGCGCGGCCAGCTGCCCGGCGGGAAGGTCGCCCGCGATCTGCCCCACGCCGGTGAGCGCCACGACGACGCCGGCCACGCCGAGCGACGCGCCGAGGTGCAGCGCCGACAGCGCGACGACCGGGGCGATGGCCCCCTGCCCCACGCCGTACAGGACGGACGGGACGTAGACCGACAGCGCGACCGCGCGCACGCTCGGAGGCGTGCGAAGCGGCGCCTCAGGCACCGGCGACGCGCACCCCGTCGGCACCGACGGTGAAGACGACGTCGGCCAGCGAGTCGACGACGGCGTCGGCGAGCAGCGCGTGGGCGGGGGTGGTCGTGGTGACGGCGAGCGTGGCGCAGCCTGCGGCGCGCGCGGACAGCAACCCGCTCGGGGCGTCCTCGACGACCAGGCAGCGCGCCGGGTCGACGCCGAGGCGCTGGGCGCCGAGCAGGTACGGCGCGGGGTGGGGCTTGCCGACCTCGACGTCGTCCGCCGTCACCACCACGGCCGGCGACCGCAGCCCGGTCGCGGCGATGCGCGCGTGCGCGAGCTCGCGCGTGCAGGACGTGACGATCGCGCTGGCCTGCCCGAGCACGTCGAGGGCGCGCACGGAGCCCGGCAGCGCGAGGATGCCGTCGACGTCGGTGACCTCGAGCTCGACGATGCGGGCGAGCGCGGCCGCGACCTGCTCGCGCGGCAGCACCCCGGCGATGATCTGCGCCGCGGGAACGCCGTGGTTGCCGTCGAGGGCCATCGGGTCGACACCGTGCTCGGCGGCCCAGGTCAGCCACGAGCGCACCACCGACGGCGTCGAGTCGATGAGCGTGCCGTCCATGTCGAACAGCACCGCGTCGAACGTGCGGGTCTCCAGCGCGGACAGGTCGTGCGGGACGGGCGTCGAGGTCACCTGCTGCAGGCTAGTGCTGCGCACACCCCTGCTCGCGGTGGCGGGTCCGGTGCGAGGATGCGGCGGTGACCACCGCCCCCGACGCACCCGTTCCCACGCCGGACGCCGGGGTGCGCGCCGCCCGGCCGGCTGACGCGGCGGGTATCGGCGCCGTGCACGCCGCCGCGTGGCTCGCCGACTACACCGGCCTGCTGCCGGGCCGTGCCGCGTCGGTCGACCCCGCCTCGCTCGAGGCCGCCTGGCACGAGGCCGTCGTCGCCCCGCCCGGCCCCCGGCACCGCGTGCTCGTCGCGACCCAGGGCCCCGACCTCGTCGGCTTCGTGGCCCTGTCCCCCAGTGCGGACGGCGACGGCGACCCCGCCGTCGACGCCGAGGTCGTCGCCCTGCACGTCGACCCGGCACACCGCCGCCGCGGCCACGGGTCGCGGCTGCTCAACGCGGCGGCGGACGTGCTGCGCGACACCGGTTTCACCGGCGTCCGGACGTGGGTGCCCGAGCCGGACGACGCGCGCCTGCGGTTCCTCACCGGCGCGGGCTTCGTCGCCGACGGTGCCGGGCGGCTGCTCGACGCCGCGGGCGACGGGACGACACGCGTGCGTGAGGTGCGGCTCGGCGCGGCGCTGCAGGCGGGCTGACCGCCGTGGCGACGGGCAGCGCCGACGTGCTCGAGCGGGCTCCGGCGCGCTCGCGGCTGCTGGGTGTCGACGTCGCCCGGGCGCTCGCCCTGCTCGGGATGATGAGCGTGCACGTGCTGCCCGAGCTGGACGGCGACGACCAGGTGACCTGGCCGTTCCTCGTGTCGGCAGGTCGCGCCTCCGCCCTGTTCGCGCTGCTGGCCGGTGTCGGGCTGGCGCTGGCCAGCGGTGGCGACCGGCCGCGGGTGCGGCCCTACCGGCCCGTCGTGGCGTCGGTGCTGACGCGCGCGGCCCTGGTCGGGTCGCTGGGCCTGCTGCTCGGCGAGCTGTCGCCGCCGGTGGCGGTCATCCTCGCCAACTACGGCCTGCTGTTCGTCGTCGGCCTGCTCGCCCTGCGGCTGCGCGTACGCACGCTGCTGCTCACCGCGGCGGTCTGGGTGGTGGTCAGCCCGCTGGTCTCGCACGCGGTGCGCCGCGAGCTGCCCGTGGGCCCGGGCGCGCAGCCGTCCCTGACGCTGCTCGGCTCCCCCGCGACGCTGCTGCGCCAGCTGCTGGTCACCGGCTACTACCCGGTGCTGCAGTGGTCGGCCTACGTGCTGGTCGGGGTGGCCGTGGGCAGGATGACGCTGTCGGCCACCGCCACCGCGGCCAAGCTGCTGGCCGTGGGCGCCGCCCTCGCGGTGGCCTCGCGCGTGGTGTCCGACCAGCTGCTGCGGCACGGCGGCCTGGCGGCCCTGCGCGACAGCGGCGCCGACGTCCCGGGTGGCTCGCTGGACGCGGCGGTCGCGCAGCTGCAGGTGCTCGGCCGCTACGGCACGCCACCGGCGACCACGTGGTGGTGGCAGGCCGTCGCCACCCCCCACACGGCGACGCCCTTCGACCTCGGCGCGACGATCGGCTCGGCGCTCGCCGTCGTCGGCGCGTGCCTGCTGCTGGCGCGGGTGCTGGACGCCGGGCCTCGGGTGCTGCGCGGCGCCGTGCTCGCGCTCGCGGCGGTGGGCTCGATGACGCTGACGCTCTACACCTTCCACGTGCTGGCGCTCGCCGCCGGCGTCGGTCCGCAGTCACGCACGGGCCTGCTGCTCGTGCACGTGGTCGTCGCGGTCGTCGTGGCGAGCTGCGTGCGCGCCGTCGGACTGCGCGGCCCGCTCGAGACGGGCGTGAGCGGGGCCGCGGCCGCCGCGCGCGACGCCGTCACGGGGCCTGCGACCGCTCAGAGCGGGAAGTAGCGGCCCACGAAGTCGCCGCGCATGACGCCCTGCGGGTCGAGCTCCTTGGCGAGCGCGGCGAAGTCGTCGGCGTGGTCGTAGCGGCCGACCACGGTGGCCGGGTCGAGCGAGAAGACCTTGGCCCAGTGCGGACGCGGCTGGAACGGCTCGATGGCCTGCTCGATGGCGGTGACAACCGGGGCCACGGCGTCGGGGTCGCGCTTCCAGGTGAAGTGGATCGCGATCGTGTCGCGGCCCTGCGCCATGCTCAGCCACAGGTCGTCCGCGGCCATGCTGCGCAGCTCGCTGCAGAAGACCACCGGGGCGATCATCGACCGCAGCTCGCTCACTGCGGCGAGCGCCTGCCCGGCGAGCTCGCGGGGCAGCATGAACTCCGACTGCAGCTCCTCGCCGCTGCTGGGCGTGAACTCCCGGCGGAACGTGGGCAGCCGCTCGTTCCATGGGCCGGGCTCGCCGGACTGGTCGGTGCAGTGCACCGCGTCGACACCGGGGATCGGGTGGCGCGGCCCGTCGGCGCGGGTGCCGCCGAACATGGTCGACGGCGGCGTCCACGGGGCGTTCGGGTCGACGCGGTGCTTGACCCACGTCTGCCACCGAGGGGTCTGCCAGTCGGTGAACAGGCTGAGGCTGTAGTCGCTGTCGAGGATGTCGGCGACCTGGTCGAGCACCGACTCGTGGGGCACGTCGTCGTACACCACCTGCTGCACGTCGTACGTCGGCTCGACCGCGAGGGTGAGCGCGGTGACCACGCCGAGCGCCCCCAGCGAGACGACCGCGCCCGGCAGCCGCGGGTCGTCCTCGCCGAGGATGACGAGGTCGCCGCCCGCCGTCATGAGCTCGAGGCCCCGGACGGCAGTGCCCAGCACGCCGTTGCGCGAGCCCGAGCCGTGGGTGCCGGTCGCGCAGGCGCCACCGACCGAGATGTGCGGCAGCGAGCCGAGGTTGTGGAGAGCGAAGCCGCGCTCCTGGATCGACGCGGTCAGCTCGGCGTAGCGGGTGCCGGCGCTCACGGTGACCCTGCGGGCCTGCTCGTCGAGCTCGATGCGCGTGGGCAGCCCGCCCACGCTGACGAGGTCGCCGGTGGTGTCGGCGATGCGGTTGAACGAGTGGCCGGTGCCGAGCACGCGCACCTGCTCGCTGGCGATCACGACGTGCGCCAGCTCGTCCAGCGTCATCGGCCGGTGCAGCTGCGACGCGGAGAACTCCACGTTGCCGGACCAGTTGGTCAGCGTCATCGCCATTGCGGGCTCCTCGGTCGGCCTCGTGCCACGTCCACAGCGATCATCGCAGGCCGGATGCACCCGCGCCGTGGTCGCGGCGCGCAGCCCGTCAGGCGAAGGGGGCCGGGCCGTCGACGGCCCGGTCCGGCGCATGGTCCGGCGCGCACGGTCCGGCGCACGGTCCGGCGACGTCATGTCGCCTTGGTCGCGGTGGGGGGTGGCGGGCCCGACCGCGCTCGACCGCGCTCCCGACCCCGGCTCGGAGTCGTGCTCGTGACCGGCTCAGGCGTGCTCGGGCGCCCGGGCGCGCACCGGGCGTGCGGTGGACGCGGGCAGTGGGCCGGGCAGGTCGCCCAGCAGCGGCGCCACCCCGTCGGCGTCGGTGGCCTGTGCTGCGGTCTCGCGCACCGACGTCGTCGGGCGCGGCGGCGCGGTCGACGCGCGGACGACGAGCTCGGTGTCGAACAGCTCCTCGGTGACGGCCCGGCCGGGGTCGTCGATGGTCTGCAGCAGCAGTGCGCTCGCGCGCTCGCCCTGCGCGCCGACGTCCTGGCGGACCGTCGTGAGCCCGAGGGCAGCAGCGATCTCGTGGTCGTCGACGCCGACCACCGACAGGCCCAGCGGGACGGGCACGCCGAGCCGCCGGGCCGCGAGGATCACCCCGATGGCCATCTCGTCGGACGCAGCCAGGACGGCGGTCGGCCAGTCGGCGCCGGTCAGCAGCCGCTCGCCCGCCGCGAGGCCACCCTCGACAGTCCAGTCCTGCTGCAGGATCCGCCCCGGCGGCACCGCCAGCCCGTGGGCGGCCATCGTCGTGGTGAACCCCTGCTGGCGGTAGCCGGGGGTGACGAAGTCGAGCTCGGGGGCCGGCTCGCCGCCGACGTACGCGATGTCGCGGTGGCCGAGCGAGAGCAGGTGCTCGGTGGCCTTGGAGGTGACCGCGCGGTCGTCGACGCGGACGCCGCTCCACCGGCGGGCGCGCGTGCCGACGGTCACCACAGGCAGCTGGAGGCGCTGCAGCAGCTCGCTCTCGGCCTCGTGCAGCTGCAGCTGGAAGACGAGCACCGCGTCGACGCGCTTCCAGAGCATCTGCTGGTCGATCAGCAGGGAGCGCTCAGGGCCCTGGTCACCGAGGTCGAGCAGCAGCACGTGGTAGCCGGACGCCCGGAGCACGCGGCTGGCGCCGGAGATCAGGTGCGAGAAGTACCAGCGGTTGACGTAGGGCACGACGACGCCGACGACGTGGGTGCGCCCTGACGCCAGGCTGGAGGCCGTCGGCGATGCGACGTACTCCAGCCTGGCGGCGGCGGCGAGCACCCGCGCGCGCGTCGGCTCGCTGACCTTCGGCAGACCCCGCAGGGCCCGCGACACCGTGGCCGTCGACACGCCCGCGGCGAGGGCGACGTCCTCGATGCGGCTCATGGTCGACGCCCCCGTCGTGGTGCGCCGCGACGCCGTGCGCGCAGCGCCACGGCGGATCAGCCCTTCAACCCACCCGCGAGCAGGCCGCGGACGAAGTAGCGCTGCATCGACAAGAACACGACGATCGGGATGATGATCGACACGAATGCGCCGGCCGACAGCAGGTGCCAGGCGTTGTCACGCGTGCCGCTGAGGTTCAGCACGCCGACCGTGATCGGCGAGACCTCGGGGCTGCCGGCGAAGGTGAGGGCCACCAGGAGATCGTTCCAGACCCACAGGAACTGGAAGATGCCGAACGCCGCGATCGCCGGCTTGAGCAGCGGCAGCAGCACCGAGAAGAAGATCTTCACGTGACCGGCGCCGTCGACGCGCGCGGCCTCGATGAGCTCCTTGGGGATCTCGCGCATGAAGTTGTGCATCAGGAAGATCGCCAGCGGCAGCGCGAAGATCGAGTGCGAGATCCAGATCCGCCAGAACGGCGGCAGGCCGGCCTGGTTGTAGAGGGTCAGCAGCGGCACCAGCGTGACCTGGATGGGCACGATCTGCATCGCGAAGATGCCGACGAACAGCAGGCTCCGACCGGGGAACTCGATCCACGCCAGCGCGTAGGATGCGAGCAGCGCCAGGCAGATCGGGATGATGACGGCCGGCAGCACGATGACGATGGAGTTCACGACGTACTGGCCGAGGCCCGCCGACCCCTCCGTCGACAGGACGGTGCGGTAGTTGTCGAGCGTGACCGTCGGGTTGGAGAACCAGGTCCACCAGCCCGACGTGCGGGTGTCGCGCTGGGGGCGCACCGAGGAGATGAGCAGCCCGAGCGTCGGCAGCGTCCACAGCACCGCCAGGATGACCGCGGCCAGCGACGCCCACGGGCTGCTCAGCCGCTTCTTGGCGGTGTCGGCCGCTGCGGTGGTGGTGCTGGCGACCCGCCCGGGCGCGGTGGTGGCCGTCGTGGTGGCGGCGGTGCTCATGATGCCTCCGAAGCCCGCAGCTGGCGGATGTTGTAGACGACGATCGGGACGACGAGCACGAACAGCACCACGGCCAGTGCGGAGCCCAGGCCCTGGTTGTCGGCGCTGAAGCTCTGGCTGTAGAACTCGTTGGCGATGACGCTGGTGCCGAAGTTGCCACCGGTCATGGCTCGGACGATGTCGAAGACCTTCAGCGTGCCGATCGCGATCGTCGTGAGCACGATCACGGTCGCGGGGCGGATCGTCGGCAGCGTGACGTAGCGGAACATGGAGAACGACCCCACGCCGTCCAGCCGGGCGGCCTCGACGATCTCGTCGGGGATGGCCTTGATGGCGGCCGACAGCAAGGTCATGGCGAAGCCGGCCTGCACCCAGATCATCACGACGATGAGGAACAGGGTGTTCCACGGCGAGTTGAGCAACCACTGCTGCGGTGTGCCGCCCAGCGACACCACGATCTGGTTGAGCAGGCCGATCTGCTTGATGTTGCCCTGCTCGGGACGGTAGGCGTAGACGAACTTCCAGATGATCGACGCGCCGACCAGCGAGATGGCCATCGGCAGGAAGATGAGCGCCTTCGCGGCCGACTCCAGGCGGGCGCCGTCGACGATGATGGCGTAGATCAGGCCGATGAGGGTCGCGGCGAAGGGCGTGACCAGCACCCACAGCAGCGTGTTGCGGAGCACGATCAGCTGGTCGGAGTTCGTGGCGATGGTCTGAAAGTTGTCGAGGCCGACGAAGCTGTCGCCCGTCGCGTCGAACAACGAGTAGATGACCGTGCGGATGCCCGGGTAGAGCAGCCCGACCGCGAGCATGAGCACCGTCGGGATCAGGAAGATGAGGGCGACGCCCCGGTCACCCTTGTTGCCGTTGAACCGGCTGGCGATGAACAGGGCGATCCCGACGACGGCCACGAAGATCGCGATGGCCAGGAACATCTGGGAGAACTTGTCGATGTTGGACATGCAGCCCGGCACCTCTCTGTGCGGGTGCGCCGCGGCCGGGGTGCGTCGGTGACGCACCCCGGCCGCGGCGTACGGATGTCGCGGTCCGAGCCGGGGCCTGCGCTCGGGTCGAGCGGTCGTGCAGGTGGAGCAGAGGTGCCCTGGATCAGGACTTGGGCCAGGCCGCCTCGATGTTGTCGACCGTGGTCTTCGTGTTCTGACCGACGATCCAGGCGGTGGACTGCTTCCAGAACGCGCCCGAGCCGACGGCTGCGGGCATCTGGTCGGAGCCGTCGAAGCGGAACACCGTCTTCGGGTCCTGCAGCAGCCCGGCGGCGAGCTTGTCGATCGGGCTCGTCAGCTTGTTGACGTCCAGGCCCTTGTTGGCGCTGATCCAGCCACCGGCGGGGCTGCTGGCGACCTTCTCGTTGGCCCACGCGTCGCTGGACAGGTAGGTCTGGAAGGCGACGACCTCGGGACGGTCGGCGAAGGCGACGTTGAACTCGCCGCCACCGAGGACGGGCTTGGACTCGGCGTCCTTGCCCGGCAGGAAGAAGGCGAAGACGTCGCCGTCCTCAGCGACGTTCGTGCCCTCCTCCCAGTTGGCGGCGTAGAAGCTGGCCTGACGGTGCATCTCGCACGTGCCCTCGAGGATCGGCTGGCCGCCGTCCTGGAAGGTCGTCGCGGCGATCGACTTGACGTCGCCGAAGCCGCCGTTGACGTAGGCCGGGTTCTTCAGGTAGCTGCCGACGGCGTCGAGCGCGGCGGTCGACTCAGGCCCGTTGAAGGGGATCTCGTGGTTGACCCACTTGTCGTACTCCTCCGGCCCGTAGAGCCGGAGCATGAAGTCCTCCATCCAGTCGGTGACCGGCCACCCGGTGGCCTCACCGCTGCCGATGCCCGCGCACCAGGGCTTCTTGTCGTCGCTGACCATCTTGTCGGAGAGCTGCTTCAGCTCGTCGAGCGTGGTGGGGACGGCGTAGCCGGAGTCGGCGAACTCGCTGGGCGAGTACCAGACCAGCGACTTGACGCTCGCGCCCGAGGGGGCGCCGTAGAACTTGCCGTCGACGGTGGCGTAGGCCTTCCAGTCCGCGCCCCAGAACTTGTCGACGTTGGTGCCGACGGCCGCGGGGGCCTCCTTCGCCTTGCCGGTGGCGACGAGCTGCTTGAGCAGGCCGGGCTGGGGCACGATCGCGAGGTCGGGCGGGTTGCCCGCACGGGTACGGACCAGGATCTGCTGCTCGAAGGCCTTGTCGCCCTCGTACTTCACGGTGACGCCGGTGCACTGCTCGAACTTCTTGTACGAGGTGGTGTAGGCGGTGTCCTCGGGGGTGACGATGCCGGTGTAGATCGACACGGTCTTGCCCTTGAGGTCGCCGTACTGCGAGAACGCCGCGCAGTCGGCGGAACCGCTCGACGCGGCGCCGCCGCCGGCGGTGTCGTCGCCAGAGCTGCCGCCACCGCAGGCGGCCAGCGCCATCGACAGGCCGAGAGCACCGGACAGGACGAGCGCCTGTCGCGATGCGGTGCTACGAAGGGCCATGTGGCCGCCTCCATGAGTTCGTGACCTGTCCGGCGCGTCGTCGCGCCGAGATCCAGGGTCCTATCCGCGCAGCGAATATAAGCGCTGTCATCGATGGCTATCAAGCACGGGCAACCGCTTGCAGGTAACGATCTGAACACGGCACCTCACCGCGAGGGATGACGCCCGCACCACGGGTGCGCTCGCGTCGTTCGCGGCCACCGGCGACCGCCGTGCTCGCCCGTGATCGCCGTGATCGCCCGACCTGGGTCAGGCGTCGGCGGCCCGTGCCCGTCACCGCGCGACGACGATCAGCCGAGGTCGGCGGCGCGGCCGGTCGGGTGCCCGTCGTGCAGGGCGATGGCCCGTCGCACCGCCGTGCGCGCCCGCCTGCGGTCGCCGGCCGCGTCGTACGCCGTGGCGAGTCGGTACCAGCTGCGCCAGTCCCCCGGTGCCTGCTCGGTCTCGCGGCGCAGCGGCTCGAACGCCGCGTCGGCCGCAGCCCGGTCGACCCGACCGCTGGGGCGGCGTGGGAGGTCGTCCAGGACCAGCCCGCCCTCGGCGTCCAGCTCACGCGCCAGCCGCTGGCTGTCCATGCCGAAGCGCAGCTCGCGGGCCACGGCCCAGGCCGACAGCAGGGGCAGCAGCAGCACGCCGACCCCCAGCCCCACGGCGGCGGGGCCGTCGCCGGAGCCGATGAGCAGCACGCCGCGCCAGCCGATGGTGACGGCGTAGAAGCAGAAGGCGACGACCAGCACGGCCACCGTGATCTTGGTGCGCACGCTCAGCCCAGGTCGAGCACGTGCTCGAGGCCGACCGTCAGCCCCGGCCGCGACCGGACGGCGCGCACGGCCGCGAGGACGCCGGGCGCGAACGAGCTGCGGTCGAAGGAGTCGTGGCGCAGCGTCAGCTGCTCGCCCACTCCCCCGAGCAGCACCTCCTCGTGGGCGACGAGCCCGCGCAGCCGCACCGAGTGCACCCGCACCCCGTCGACGTCGGCCCCGCGGGCGCCCTCGCGCACGGCCGCCGTGGCGTCGGGCGAGGGCCCGAGACCCGCCTTGCGGCGGGCCGCCGCCACCATCGAGGCGGTGTGCAGCGCGGTGCCGCTGGGCGCGTCGACCTTGTCGGGGTGGTGCAGCTCGATGATCTCGACCGACTCGTAGAAGCGCGCCGCCTGCTGGGCGAAACGCAGCAGCAGCACGGCGCCGATCGCGAAGTTGGGCGCCACCAGCACGCCGACGCCCGGCGCCGCGGTCAGCTGCTCGGCCAGCGTGGCCAGCCGGCCGTCGTCCCAGCCGGTCGTGCCGACGACCGCGTGCACGCCGCGCTCGACGCAGTGGGCCACGTTGGCCGGGCTCGCCGACGGCACGGTGAGCTCGACGGCGACCTGCGCGCCGCCGAGGTCGCCGAGGTCGTCGCCGCGGCCGTAGCGGCCGACCAGGCGCAGGTCGCCGCTGGCCTCGACGGCCGCGCACACCGCGACGCCCATGCGCCCCGCGGCGCCGATCACGGCCACGTCCACGCCGTCCATCACGTCCTCGGGGTCGCCACTCACAGCACGAACGTGCGGTCCTCGTCGAAGGGGCCGACGACGGCCAGCGAGCGCGGTCGCGCGGCCAGCTCGGCGGCGAGGTCGCGGACGTCGTCCACGGTGACCGCCTCGATGCGCAGCAGCGCCTCGTCCAGGCCCGTGTACTCGCCGTAGACCAGCTCGGCCTTGCCCAGCCGGGTCATGCGCGACCCGGTGTCCTCCATGCCCAGCACCAGGCCGCCGCGCAGCTGGCCGATGCCGCGGGCGAGCTCGTCGGGCTCTAGGCCCTTCTCGGCGAGCCGCTCGAGCTCGGCGCTCATCAGCGCGATGACCTCGTCGGTGCGGGCAGGGGTGCACCCGGCGTACAGGCCGAAGTAGCCGGAGTCGGAGTAGCCCGAGGCGAAGGAGTAGACCGAGTAGGCGAGGCCCCGCTTCTCGCGGACCTCCTGGAACAGCCGGCTGCTCATGCCGCCGCCGAGCACGGCGTTGAGCACCGAGAGGGCGTAGCGACGCGGGTCGGTGGCCGTCAGGCCGGTCGTGCCGAGCACGACGTTGGCCTGCTCGATCGGACGCCGGACGACGACCGTGCGCCCGCCCTGCCCGGCCGACGACACCAGCGTGCCGAGCCGGCGCTCGGCCGGACCGGTGGCGTCCTCACGCACCAGCCCGGAGCGGTCGAGCTCGGCCTGCAGCAGCGCGCAGACCTCGTCGTGGTCGACCGAGCCGGCAGCGGTGAAGACGAGGGTGTCGCTCGTGTAGTGCTGGCGGTAGTGGCCGACGACGTGGTCGGCGTCGATGGCCGCGATGGAGGAGGGAGTGCCGCCGATCGGGCGGCCCAGCGGGTGGTCACCGAGGACCGCCTCGGCGATGCGCTCGTGGACCACGTCGGCGGGGTCGTCGTCGTTCATGGCGAGCTCTTCGAGGATCACCCCGCGCTCGGAGTCGACGTCGGTGCGCGCGATCGTCGCCGAGGTCACCATGTCGGTGATCACGTCGGCCGCGAGGGCGAGGTCACGGTCGAGCACCCGCGCGTAGTAGCAGGTGTGCTCCTTGCCGGTGACCGCGTTGGCCTCACCGCCGACGGCGTCGAACGCCACCGCGATGTCGAGGGCCGAGCGGCGCGCGGTTCCCTTGAACAGCAGGTGCTCGAGGAAGTGCGTGGCGCCGTGGTACCCCGGCGCCTCGTCGCGGCTGCCCACACCCACCCAGCACCCGAGCGTCGCCGAGCGCACGCCCGGCGTCTGCTCAGTGAGCACCCGCACGCCCCCGGGCAGGACCGACCGACGCACGACGGCGTCGGCGGCCTGCCCGGAGACGGTGGTGGTGGTCCCGCGGGTCAGTGGCAGCGGGACCGACGGCACGTCAGGCGCTCGCCGTGGCGTCGGCCGTGGCGGCCGAGTCGATCAAGTCGACGTCGACAGTGCCCGCCGCACCGTCACCCGAGGCGTCCCCCGAGCCGTCGTCCGGCAGCACGGCGCCGAGGCTGAGCTTGCCGCGCGGGTCGATCTCCTTGAGCTCGACCTGCACCTTCTGGCCCACAGCGAGGACGTCCTCGACGTTGTCGATGCGCTTGCCGCCCACGAGCTTGCGGATCTCGGAGATGTGCAGCAGGCCGTCCTTGCCGGGCAGCAGGCTGACGAAGGCACCGAACGTCGTGGTCTTGACCACGGTGCCGAGGAAGCGCTCGCCGACCTCCGGCATCGTCGGGTTGGCGATGGCGTTGATCATGGAGCGGGCCGCGTCCGCCGACGGGCCGTCGGTGGCGCCGATGTAGACCGTGCCGTCGTCCTCGATGGAGATCTGGGCGCCGGTCTCGTCCTGGATCTGGTTGATCATCTTGCCCTTCGGGCCGATGACCTCGCCGATCTTGTCGACGGGCACCTTCACCGAGATGACGCGCGGGGCGAACGGCGACATCTCGTCGGGCGCGTCGATGGCCTCGGCCATGACGTCGAGGATGTGCAGCCGGGCGTCGCGCGCCT
>CAXTEJ010000007.1:0-94246 GCA_964243295.1 uncultured Actinomycetales bacterium
CGCCAGCCCACCCACGAGCCAGCCCCCCAACACTCACAGATCATGCAATCCCGGCCCGCCTGTGGATGACGCCAGCGGCGGCGGCGGCGTAGCGGGCAACCTGAGCCGTGCTCCCGCCGACGCCCTTCACCCGCGCCCACCTCCGCGAAGCCGCCATCAGCCGGCGGCAGCTGATCCGCCTGCTGCGTGAGGGTGCGGTGGTGCAACCGCTCCGTGGCGTATACCTCGACAGCGCGGTGCCGCTCGACCTGCCGTCGCGCGCGGCTGCGGTGGCCCTCGCCCTTCCTGACGGCGCCGTGCTGTGTCGGGGCACGGTGGCGTGGCTGCTCGGCGTGGGTGACGTCCGCGGACCTCACCGGCACGTCGTACCGGCCCCCGTCGAGTGCGTCGTGCCGACGGGCCGGACGCCCACGCGGCAACCGGGTCTGCGGTGCTACCAGGCCGCGGTGCCGACGTCCGACGTGGTGGAGCTGCACGGACTGCCCTGCACGAGCCCCGCGCGCACCGCTGCCGACCTGGCGCGCTGGCTGCCACGCCCGATGGCTCTCGCGGCGCTCGATGCCATGGCCCACCTGTCGCTCATCCGCCCGTGGGAGGTGGCGGAGGTGCTGCACCGGTTCAGCGGGTGCTCGGGCGTGCGCGTCGCTCGCGAGCTCGTCGCGTCCTGCGAGCCGCGCGCCGAGAGCTTCGGGGAGTCGTGGCTGCGACTGCGGTGGCTGGACGCCGGATTCCCCAGACCCGAGGTGCAGATCTGGGTCGATGACGGCGACCGACGGCGATATCGAGTCGACCTCGGGCTGCGCGAGCGCCGGCTGGGCTTCGAGTACGACGGGGAGGAGCACCACAGCGAGCGTGCGGCGATCACCCGTGACGAGGAGCGGCTGCAGCGGTTGCGCGAGATGGGGTGAGGCGTGATCTCGTTCCATCGGGGGCACGTGCTGGGGACGAGCATGGCGCTCGAGCGCGCGATCGGCGAGGTGCTCGGGATCGCGCCGCGGATCTCGCGTCGCGCGTGGTGACCGGGGGTCCGGGATCGCAAGATCACGGGAGAGTCATCGGGCCGGGATCGCATGATCACGGCGGACCGTGGCCGCAAGCGAGCCGGGATCGCATGATCACGGCGGACGGGTGGCCGCAGCTGAGCCGGGATCGCATGATCACGGCGGAGGGGGCGCGCCGGCCAGGCGTGCGCGGTGCGTGCGGCGGGGGTCAGGCCGACTTCTCGCGGGGGGCGCGCTTGCGGGGCTCGGGGGCGTCGCGGCGCACGATCGTCGGGTTGACGTTGTCGAGCACGACCGCGCGGTTGACCACGACGCGGGCGATGCCGTCGTCGCTGGGCACGTCGAACATCACCGGCAGCAGCACCTCCTCGACGATCGCGCGCAGGCCGCGGGCCCCGGTGCCACGCAGGATGGCCTGCTCGGCGACGGCCTGCAGGGCGTCGGGGGTGAACTCGAGCTCGACGCCGTCGATCTCGAACATGCGCTGGTACTGCTTGATCAGCGCGTTGCGCGGCGTGGTGAGGATGCGCACCAGCGCGTCGCGGTCGAGGTTCGACACCGTGGTGATGACGGGCAGGCGGCCGATGAACTCGGGGATGAGCCCGAACTTCATGAGGTCCTCGGGCATGACGTCGCCGTAGACGTCCTGCGGCACCTCGGAGGCGATGTGCAGCTCGGCGCCGAAGCCGAGGCCCTTGCGCCCGGCCCGCTGCTCGATGAGCTGGTCGAGCCCGGCGAAGGCGCCACCCACGATGAACAGCACGTTCGTGGTGTCGATCTGGATGAACTCCTGGTGGGGGTGCTTGCGCCCACCCTGCGGCGGCACCGACGCGGTGGTGCCCTCGAGGATCTTCAGCAGCGCCTGCTGCACGCCCTCGCCCGACACGTCGCGCGTGATCGACGGGTTCTCGCTCTTGCGGGCGATCTTGTCGACCTCGTCGATGTAGATGATGCCCGTCTCGGCCTTCTTGACGTCGTAGTCAGCGGCCTGGATGAGCTTGAGGAGGATGTTCTCGACGTCCTCGCCGACGTAGCCCGCCTCGGTCAGCGCCGTCGCGTCGGCGATGGCGAAGGGCACGTTGAGCATCCGCGCGAGGGTCTGGGCGAGGTAGGTCTTGCCGCACCCCGTGGGCCCGATGAGCAGGATGTTCGACTTGGCGATGTCGATGGCCTCGTCGCCCTTGCGGGACGGCTCAGCGGCCTGGATGCGCTTGTAGTGGTTGTAGACCGCGACGGCGAGGGCCTTCTTGGCCGGCACCTGGCCCACGACGTACTGCTCGAGGAAGTCGAAGATCTCACGCGGCTTGGGCAGCTCGTCGAGCCCGAGGTCGCTGGTCTCGGCCAGCTCCTCCTCGATGATCTCGTTGCACAGGTCGATGCACTCGTCGCAGATGTAGACGCCAGGGCCGGCGATGAGCTTCTTGACCTGCTTCTGGCTCTTGCCGCAGAAGGAGCACTTGAGCAGGTCACCACCGTCTCCGATGCGCGCCACGGGTGAGCTCCTCGATGTTCGTCAGGTCTGGTGCGTCAGGGCGCGGCTGGTCGTTGCCGGGCCCGCGGGGTCACGCGACGCTACCTCGCCGGGTGTGTGCTGCGTCCCCATTAGACGCCGGTGTCGGCACATCCGTCTGCATGATTCGCGCAGAGCGGACGCGCGCACTCGGCCGGACGTCGGCGCCGCGGGGCCGCTGCCAGGCGGCGACGCCCGCGGCGGCGGTCAGACGGTCGTCGACGCCTTGCGGCTCGCGAGCACCTCGTCGATCAGGCCGTACTCGAGGGCCTGGTCGGCGGTGAGGATCTTGTCGCGCTCGATGTCGAGGCGGACCTGCTCAGGGCTGCGCCCGCTGTGCATCGAGAGCGTCTCCTCGAGCCAGCTGCGCATGCGCAGGACCTCGTTGGCCTGGATCTCGAGGTCGCTCGCCATGCCACCGGTGCCCTCCATCGCCGGCTGGTGGATCATGATGCGGGCGTTGGGCAGCGCGTAGCGCTTGCCGGTGGCGCCCGCCCCCAGGATCACGGCGGCCGCGCTGGCGGCCTGGCCCAGCACGTAGGTCTGGATGTCGGGGCGGACGTACTGCATGGTGTCGTAGATGGCCGTGAGCGCCGTGAACGAGCCGCCGGGCGAGTTGATGTACATGAGGATGTCGCGGTCGGGGTCCTGCGACTCCAGCACGATCAGCTGGGCGATGATGTCGTCCGCCGAGGCGTCGTCGACCTGCACACCGAGGAAGATGATCCGGTCCTCGAAGAGCTTGGTGTAGGGGTCGGTGCGCTTCATCCCGTAGGACGTGCGCTCCTCGAACTGCGGCAGGATGTAGCGGCTGGTGGGCGCCGGCTGGCTCAGCCGGCCGCCGGCACGCGGCAGCGACAGGCCGCCGTCTGGGCTGGGGTTCATCGCGCGGATCTCCTGGATCTTGAGGGTGGTCGTCGTGGAGGTGGTGGTCACTCGGGCGCGGTGCCACCGGCACCGGCCGCGAGCATCGCGCGGTCGTAGACGTGGTCGACGAACCCGTAGTCCTTCGCCGCGTCGGCGGTGAACCAGCGGTCGCGGTCGGAGTCCTTCTCGATCTGCTCCACCGACTGTCCGGTGTGCTGGGCGATCAGCGCGGCCATCTCGCGCTTGATGTGGAGCATCTGCTCGGCCTGGATGGCGATGTCGCTCGCGGTGCCGCCGATGCCGCCGGACGGCTGGTGCATCATGATCCGCGCGTGAGGGGTCGCGTAGCGCTTGCCGGGCGCGCCGGCCGAGAGCAGGAACTGCCCCATCGACGCGGCCAGGCCCATCGCCACGGTCGAGACGTCGGGCTTGATCCACTGCATGGTGTCGAAGATGGCCATGCCGGCCGTCACCGAGCCACCGGGTGAGTTGATGTAGAGGTAGATGTCCTTCTCGTCGTCCTCGGCGGCGAGCAGCAGCAGCTGGGCGCAGATCGCGTTCGCGTTGTCCTCGCGCACGTCGGAGCCCAGGAAGATGATGCGCTCCTTGAGCAGGCGGTTGTAGATGTGGTCGTCAAGGCCCATGCCCTGCTGCGGCGCCCGCGCCGTGACGATGCCGGTCTGGCTCACGCTGGTCTCCCGTGGTGTCGCCCCGGCCTGGCCGGGGGTCGGTGCTGCTGTCCTGTCATCGACCCTAACGTCCGCCTCCGACGCTCCACTCCCCCTCGAGCGTCGTGTTCGCCGTGGGCGCAGCCTGCGCTCACGGCGAGGACGCGGGCACGCAAGCGGGGCCCGGCAGCGAGCAGGTGCTCGCTGCCGGGCCCCCGGCGTGAGGCGTCAGGACCGGCTGGGCTCGGCCGCCTGGTCGCCGGCCGGCTCGTCGCCGCCGGTCTCGTCAGACACGGCGCCGGCCTCGTCCAGGTCCTCGCTCCCCTCAGCCAGGACGGTCCCCGCAGCCACGACGTCGACCTCGTCAGCCAGGACGTCGGTCTCCTCGGCCGCGAGGTCCGCGTCGTCCGCCTCGTCCGCGGCGAGCAGCTCGTCACCCTCGAGATCGGCCTCGGCCGCCTCGGCGGCGGCGAGGACGGCCTCGGTCTCGTCGTCCTCGGGGCGCAGCGCCTCCAGGTCGACGACGTTGCCGCTGGCGTCGGTGATCTTCGCGTGCTCCAGGACCACGGCGAGCGCCTTGCGACGCGACACCTCGGCCACCATGCCCTGCACCTGCCCGGCCTCGTCGACGGCCTTGGCGAACGCGTCGGGGCTCATGCCGTACTGCTGCGCCGACAGCACGAGGTACTCGATGAGCTCGGGCTGGGTGACCTGCACCTGCTCCTTCTCGACGATGGCGTCGAGCAGGAACTGGGTCTGCAGGGCCTTGGTGGCGTTCTCGGTCACCTCGGCGCGGTGCTCGTCGTCCTCGAGCCGGTTCTCGCCCTCGAGGTGGGAGTGCACCTCGGCCTCGACCAGCGCCGGGGGCACCGGGATCGCGGTGGCGTCGAGCAGCGCGTCGAGCACCTTGTCGCGGGCCTGGATGCCCTGCTGCAGGCGCCCCGCCTCCTCGGCCTTCCCGCGCAGGTCGGCGGTCAGCTCGTCGAGGCTGTCGAACTCGCTGGCCAGCTGGGCGAAGTCGTCGTCGAGCTCGGGCAGCTCACGCTCCTTGACCGATCCGACGGTGACGGTGACGTGCGCGTTCTGCCCCTCGCGGTCGCCACCCGCGAGCGGCGCCTCGAAGGTGGTGGTGTCGCCGGCCGACAGCCCCGTGAGCGCCTCGTCGAGGCCCTCCAGCATGTTCTTGCTGCCGATCTCGTAGGACACGCCGGTGACGGCGTCGATCTGCTCGCCGTCGATCTCGGCTGCCAGGTCGATGGAGACGAAGTCGCCCTCGACCGCGGCCCGCTCGACACCGACGAGGGTGCCGAAGCGCTGGCGCAGGCCGGTGAGCTCGGTCTCGACGTCCGCGTCGGCCACCTCGACGTCGTCGACGTCGACCGCGATGCTGGCGTAGTCGGGCAGCTCGACGGTCGGGCGCACGTCGACCTCGACGGTGAAGGCGAGCTCGCCGCCGGACGCCGGGTCGGGCACCGAGGTGACGTCGACCTCGGGTTGGCCGAGGGGGCGGATCTGGGACTCCTCGACCGCCTGGCCGTAGAAGCGCGGCAGCGCGTCGTTGACGGCCTCCTCGATCACCGCGCCGCGGCCGACGCGCTGGTCGATGATGCGGGCCGGCACCTTGCCCCGGCGAAAGCCCGGGATCTGCACCTGGGCCCCGATGGTCTTGTACGCCGCGTCCAGGCTGGGCTTGAGCTCGTCGAAGGGCACCTCGACGGTGAGCTTGACCCGGGTGGGGTTGAGGGTCTCGACGGCACTCTTCACTGCGGGGGTCTCCTGCGGGTGTCGGGGGCGTGCTCGGTGGTGTGCTGGGTGCAGGCTCGTCCGGCGGCCACCAGCGCACGTGGCACGACAGGCCATGCTAACGGCGGGCGCTCCGAGGCCCCAATCGTCAGCCGTGCCGGCCCCGCGCCGCCTCAGGCATCAACCGCCGGTGCGGTACGACGGCCCGCAGCCGCCGCTGGTCGGGGTACCCGGATTCGAACCGGGGGCCTTCCGCTCCCAAAGCGGACGCGCTACCAAGCTGCGCCACACCCCGTCACCGCCCACGGTAGTGGACGCGCCGGGGCGGGCGGCACCCTCAGACCCGGTCGAGCACGACGACCGGGATCTCACGGTCGGTCTTGGTGGCGTACTCGTCGTAGGCAGGCCAGATCACGGCCATGTCCTGCCACAGCCGCGCGCGCTCGTCACCGCTCGCCACGCGGGCACGGGCGCCGAACACCTCGGTGCCGACCTGCACCTCGACGTCCCGCTCGGCCTCGAGGTTGAGGAACCACGCGGGGTGCTGGGGCGCACCACCCTTGGAGGCCACGACGACGTGGGCGTCGCCCGCGGTGCCGTAGATCAGCGCCGTCCGGCGCCGGACCCCGCTCCTGCGACCGGTGGTGGTCAGCAGCAGCGTCGGCACGCCGTTCCAGTCGTGGCCCTGCTCGCCGCCGCTCTCGACGTACTGGCGGGTGTGCTCGTTGACCCAGTCCACCGGGCTGTCGACGGGCTGGTCGGGGCTGTCGGGCTGGGACATCGCTGCTCCTCCTGGGACCTCTCGGTGGTGACGGACCACCGGGTAGGGTGACCCGCACCGGTGCTGGTGTCGAGGCTACGTCTCGCCCGTGGGCACCGGCTCGCGGGTGTAGCTCAATGGCAGAGCCCCAGCCTTCCAAGCTGGCCATGCCGGTTCGATCCCGGTCACCCGCTCCACCCGGTCATCGCGGGCCGTGGCAACGGACGTCGGCCATACTCGCCGCATGGTCGACCCCGCACCGCTGACGGCGCGGGAGGAGCACGCCTGGCGCGTGCTCGTGCGGTTGATGGTGGTGCTGCCCCGCGCCATCGACGAGGACCTCGCGACGCGCTCGGGCGGGGTCAGCCTCACGCGGTACGTCGTGCTCATGCGGCTGTCGGAGGCGCAGGAGCGGTCGATGCGGATGAGCGCGCTGGCCGACGCGGCGTCCATCTCGCCGAGCCGGATGACCCGGATCATCCAGGCGATGCACGCGGACGGGCTGGTCGAGCGCCGCACCGCACCCGGCGACGCCCGGGCCAGCCTCGCCACGCTCACCGACGCGGGGCTGCAGCTGCTGCAGCACACCTGGCCGGCGCACCTCGCGGGAGTCCGGGCCCTGGTCATGGACCACCTCGCCCCCGACGACCTCGCGGGCTTCATCCGCATCACCGAGCGGCTGCTGAGCGCGATCGACGCGGCGACCGTGGCGGCGGGCGTCGATACCAGGGCCTGCGACGGGCCCGGGCAGGCACCCCCGCCCGCCTCACCGGGCGCGGTCGACGCTTGCAGCCATCAGGCCGCCTGGCAGCTCGGGCAGCGGTAGAGCGTGCGAGCCGCCATGTCCTCGGCGACCACGGGCGTCCCGCAGACACGGCAGGGCAACCCGGTGCGCTTGTAGACGTAGCAGCGGTCGTCACGCCGCGGGGTGCCGGTGCGGCGGTCGCGGTGCTCGCGCTCGGTCGTGACGATGCTGCCCGAGCGCACGCCGGCCCTCATGAGCACCCGCAGGTCGTCGAACATGGCCACCCACTGCTCGTGGCCGACCTCGCGGCCGGGCCGGTGGGGGTCGAGGCGGGCACGGAACAGCGCCTCGGCGCGGTAGACGTTGCCCACCCCGGCGACGACGTCCTGCTGCATCAGCAGCGCCCCGATCGCGGTGCGGCTGGCGTGGATGCGCCCCCAGGCGTCGTCGGCGGTGTCGGCCGGGCGCAACGGGTCGGCCCCGAGCCGGGAGTGCACCGCCTGCACCGCCTGCGGGTCGAGCACCTCGCAGGCCGTCGGGCCGCGCAGGTCGGCGGTCACGGTGTCACCGAGCAGCCGCACCCGGACGGCGCCGCGGGCCTCGGGCGGCGCCTCGTGCTCGCCGTGCCGCGTGAGCTCCCACTTCCCGTAGAGGCCCAGGTGCACGTGCAGCCAGTGGGCCGGCCGGCGCCCGTCGTCGGCGAAGCCGAGGAACAGGTGCTTGCCGTGCGCGTCGGCCGTGCGCAGCAGCTCGCCGTCGAGCAGCGCGGCGCCCTGGGCGAAGCGGCCCTGCGGGCTCGTGACCGACAGCCGCTGCCCCCCGAGCGCAGCGAGCAGGTCGCGCGCGTGCCGACGGACGCTGTGGCCCTCCGGCAGGGCTCAGCCCTCGCTGCGGGGGATGGGCGGCAGGTCGCCGGTGTCCTCGTAGCGGGCGATCATGGCCAGCCGCCGCAGGTGGCGCTCGTCGTGCGAGAACTCCGTGGCGAGGAAGGCGTCGACGATCTCGGCGGCCTGCTCGAGGGTGTGCATGCGGGCGCCGATGGACACGACCTGCGCGTCGTTGTGCTGGCGGCACAGCGTGGCCGTCTCGACGCTCCAGGCGAGGGCGGCGCGGATGCCGAGCACCTTGTTGGCGGCGATGAGCTCGCCGTTGCCCGAGCCGCCGAGCACGATCCCGAGGCTGCCCTCGTCCGAGCGCACGCCGGTGGCCGCGCGCAACACCCCGACGGGGTAGTCGTCGTCCGCGTCGAAGACCTCGGGGCCGTGGTCGACGACGTCGTGGCCCTGCTCGAGCAGGTGCTGCACGAGGTGGGCCTTGAGGTCGAACGCGGCGTGGTCGCCGCCGATGTGGACGCGCATGGCGACAGCATGGCAGCCGTCTGCGAGGCTCGCCCCGTGGGCGTGGTGGCGGGCGTCGACGGTCGCCGCGGGGGGTGGGCGCTGGTGCTCGTCGACGTCTCCACGCCGGGCCTGCCGGCGGTCGCCGAGGTCACGACCGTCCCCGGACAGGACGCCGCGGGGCTGCGCGACCTGCTCCGTCGCTGCCGGGACGCCGGGGCGCTGGCCGTCGGGGTGGACGCGCCGATCGGCACGCCCTCGGGCGCCTGGCGGGCGGCGGACCTGCTCGCCAAGAGACGGCTGGGCCGGGGGTCGGCCCGGGTGTTCCTGACCGCGCCCCGCGAGGTGCTGGCCGAGCCGACGTACGCCGACGCCCGCCGCACCTGCCGCGAGCTGATGGGCGGCAGGGGCCTGTCCGCCCAGGCCTACGGCATCCGCGGCACGGTCCTGGCGCTCGACGAGGTGCTGAGCCGGCCTGGCTGGGCCCGCGACCACGTGGTCGAGGTCCACCCCGAGCTGGCGTTCATGGCGCTCGCCGGCCGACCTCCGGGCAGCCCCCTCGCGAGCAAGCGGACCGCCGAGGGGCTGCAGCAGCGGCTGGCCGCCCTCGAGCGGTGGCTGCCCGACGTCCGGGAGGTCGAGCTCCCTGGTGGCGACGACCACCTGGACGCGCTCGCCGCCGCGTGGTCGGCGCACCGCTGGGCCGCCGGCACCGGCCGAGGTGATCGGCGGTGACACCGACGCGACCGGCCTCCCGATGCGCATCGTGGTGTGACCGCCGCCGAGCGAGGCGGCGTCAGTCGAAGCGCGGGCCCTCGGTGCGGCTGCGCTTGAGCTCGTAGAAGCCGGGGGTGCCGGCGACGAGCACGCAGCCGTCCCACAGCCGCGCCGCGGCCTCGCCCGTGGGGGCCGGGGTGACGACGGGGCCGAAGAATGCAACGCCGTTGACCGCCACGACGGGGGTGCCGACGTCCTCGCCGACCAGGCTGATGCCGCGCTGGTGGCTCGCTCGCAGCTGCTCGTCGTACTCCTCGGAGTCGGCGAAGCGGATCAGGTCGGCGGGCAGCCCGGCCTCGGCGAGGCCGGCGACGGTGGCGGCGTGCAGGTCCTGCTCGCCGCCGGGGTGGACGGCGGTGCCGATGGCGTCGTAGAGCGGCTTGACGACGTCCTGGCCGTGCAGCTCCTTGGCGGCGGTGACGACGCGCACCGGGCCCCACGCCTTCGTCATCATCTCGACGTACCGCTCGTCGAGCTCACGTCCCTCGTTCAGCACCGCGAGGCTCATGACGTTCCAGGTGACGTCGATGTCGCGCACCTTCTCGACCTCGGTGACCCAGCGGGACGTCATCCACGCCCACGGGCACAGCGGGTCGAACCAGAACTCGACCTGGTCGCGGTCGGACGACGGGGTGGTGGTGTCGGTGCTCAACGGTTCCTCCTGCTGTGCGTGCCGGGCGAGCCGAGGCTCTGGACGATGCCGACAAGCGACGCCGGTCGCGCGTCATTCCCGGCCGTCCACAGGGCGCACCCGCGGCCACGCGCGCGCGTGGCACCATGTCGGCACCCCCACGACTGATGGAGATCCGTGTGCCTGGCATGAACCTGACCCGGGACGAGGCACGTCAGCGCGCCAGCCACCTGAGCGTCGACTCCTACGAGGTCACGCTCGACCTCACCACCGGTGACCGCACCTTCCGGTCCGAGACGGTGGCGCGCTTCGCCAGCAGCACCCCCGGCGCCTCGACGTTCGTCGACCTCGTCGCGCCCGCCGTGCACGAGGTCGAGCTGAACGGCCGCGCCCTCGACCCCGCCGACGTTGCTGACGGCGTCCGCATCCGGCTCGACGACCTCGCCGCCGACAACGTGCTGCGCGTCGTCGCCGACTGCGCCTACATGAACACCGGTGAGGGCCTGCACCGGTTCGTCGACCCGGTCGACGACGAGGTCTACCTCTACACCCAGTTCGAGGTCGCCGACTCCCGTCGCGTCTTCACGGTGTTCGAGCAGCCCGACCTCAAGGGCACCTACACCTTCACGGTCACCGCCCCCGACCACTGGACCGTGGTGAGCAACTCCCCCACGCCCGAGCCCGAGCCGGCCGGCGAGGGCTCGGCGACGTTCCGCTTCGAGACCACGCCGGTGCTGTCGTCGTACGTCACGGCCATCGTCGCCGGCCCCTACCACGTCGAGCGCGACGTGCTGACGAGCAGCGACGGGCGCGAGATCCCGCTCGGCGTGTTCTGCCGCCGCTCGCTGGGTCAGCACCTGGACGCCGCCAGCATCGTCGAGGTCACCCGCCAGGGCTTCGAGTACTTCGAGCAGACCTTCGACCTGCCCTACCCCTTCACCAAGTACGACCAGCTCTTCGTGCCCGAGTTCAACGCCGGCGCCATGGAGAACGCGGGCGCCGTCACGTTCCTCGAGGCCTACGTCTTCCGGTCGAAGGTGACCGAGGCGTCGGTCGAGCGGCGGGCGCTGACGATCCTGCACGAGCTCGCGCACATGTGGTTCGGCGACCTGGTGACCATGCGCTGGTGGAACGACCTGTGGCTCAACGAGTCGTTCGCCGAGTGGGCGAGCACGAGCGCGCAGGCCGCCAACACCCGCTGGCCGTGGGCCTGGACGACCTTCGGCACCGCCGAGAAGTCGTGGGCCTACCGCCAGGACCAGCTGCCCTCGACCCACCCGATCGTCGCCGACATCCGCGACCTCGAGGACGTCGAGGTCAACTTCGACGGCATCACCTACGCCAAGGGCGCCTCGGTGCTCAAGCAGCTGGTCGCCTACGTGGGCCGCGAGCAGTTCATCGAGGGGGTGCGCGCGTACTTCCGCGCGCACGCCTGGGGCAACACCACCCTGCAGGACTTCCTCGCGCCCCTGGAGGCGGCGTCGGGGCGCGACCTGCGGTCGTGGTCGGCGCTGTGGCTCGAGCAGGCGGGGGTCACGACGCTGCGCCCGGAGGTCGAGGTCGACGCCGAGGGCGTCATCACCTCGCTCGCGATCCTGCAGGAGGCGCCCGAGAGCCACCCGGTGCTGCGCCCGCACCGCCTGGCGATCGGGTGCTACGACGTCGAGCACCGCGAGGGGGGTCCGGTGCTCCACCGCACCCAGCGCGTGGAGATCGACATCGCCCCCGGGGCGGACGGCGCGCGCACCGAGGTGGCAGCCCTCGTCGGCACCGAGCGGCCCGACCTGCTGCTGGTCAACGACGACGACCTCGCCTACGCCAAGGTGCGCCTCGACGAGCGGTCGCTCGCGACGGCGGTCGAGCACCTCGACGGGTTCGCGTCGTCCATGCCGCGGATGCTCGTGCTCGGGGCCGTGTGGGACATGACGCGCGACGGCGAGGCGCCGGCGAGCGCCTTCGTCGAGCTGGCGCTCACGGCGCTCGGCACCGAGTCCGACTCGACGGGGCTGCGCGTCCTGCTGGCGCAGCTGTCGACCACGGCGCGCCTGTTCACCGCCCCCGAGCGGCGCCCGGCCACTGTGGCCCGGGTGACCGACCGCCTGCTCGAGCTGCTGCGGGCGGCCCCGGCCGGCAGCGACCAGCAGCTCCAGCTGGCCACGGCGTTCGCCGGCCACGCCGCCACCGACGAGCACGTCGCGGTGCTGCGGGGGCTCTACGACGGCAGCGGGCCCCTCGAGGGCCTGGCGGTCGACGCCGACATGCGCTGGACGCTGCTCACCGCGCTGGTCGTGGCGGGCGCCGCGCACGAGTCGGACGTCGAGGCCGAGAACCAGCGCGACGCCACCGCGAGCGGACGCCGGTTCGCCGCCCAGGCGCTCGCCGCCCGGCCCACGCCCGAGGCCAAGGCCGCGGCGTGGGAGGCCGTCGTCGACAGCGCCGGCCTGCCCAACGCGATCCAGGAGTCGACGATCATCGGCTTCGGGCGGTTGCACGACCCCGCCCTGCTGCGCCCGTTCGTCGACCGCTACTTCGCGTCCCTCGAGCGGGTCTGGGCCGAGCGCACCTCCGACACGGCCCAGTCGATCGTCGTCGGGCTCTACCCGACCGCCCTGGCCGACGCGTCGCTGGTCGAGGCCAGCGACGCCTGGCTGTCCGGCCACACCGGCGCCCCGTCGGCCCTGCGACGGCTGGTCAGCGAGAACCGCGACACCGTCGCCCGCGCGGTGAGGGTGCAGCAGCGCGACGCGCTGGGCTGACCGCGCGTGGCACGACGACGGGGACGGCCGTCCGGCCGTCCCCGTCGTCGTGCCCGCGCGAGCAGCGCCTCAGCCGCGCGGGACGACCGCACGCGCCAGCGAGCGCGCCTGCCGCGACCGCACGAGGTCCTCGAGCAGCAGCGGGTGCCCCGAGGCGTCGCTGAGCGGCAGCCGCCAGTTGGGGTACTCCTCGTCGGTGCCGGGCTGGTTGATCGCCCGCTTGTCGCCGGCGGCGTCGGCCAGCGCGACACCGAGCAGCCGCGCCGGCGTCCAGGTCAGGAAGCGGTGCAGGGCCTCGATCACCTCGCGGTCACCGGCCCCCTCACGCAGCAGCCCCCGCTCGACGAGCATCGCGACGACCTGCCCGCGGTCGGCCTCGTCGACCTCGCGCTCCTCGGCGATGTCACGGGTGAGCAGGCCGAGCCGCTCGCGCACCTCGATGTGGACGCCGGCCAGGTAGCCCGCGGTCGGCGGCAGGTCGTGGGTGGTCACGGCCGCGAGGCACAGCTCGCGGTAGGCGGCCGGGTCGAGCGGGCGGCCCTGGTCGTCCTTCTCGAACCACAGGATCGACGTCCCGAGGACACCGCGCTCGCGCAGGTAGTCGCGCACCCACGGCTCGACGACACCGAGGTCCTCGCCGACCACGAACGCGCCGGCCCGGTGGGCCTCGAGGGCGAGGATGCCCACGAGCGCCTCGTGGTCGTAGCGCACGTAGGTGCCGGTGTCAGGACCGCTGCCCGCGGGCACCCACCACAGCCGGAACAGCCCGATGACGTGGTCGACGCGCACCCCGCCCGCGTGCCGCAGCACCGTGCGCAGCATGTCGCGGTAGGGCGCGTAGCCCGACTCGGCGAGCTGGTCGGGCCGCCACGGGGGCTGGCTCCAGTCCTGGCCCTGCTGGTTGAACGCGTCCGGAGGGGCGCCGACCGTGACGCCGCGGGCGAGCGCGGGGCCGAGCGCCCAGGCGTCGGCGCCCTCGGGGTGCACGCCCACAGCGAGGTCGTGGACGATGCCGATCGACATGCCGGCCGCGAGCGCCGCGCGCTGGGCGTCGCCGAGCTGCTCGTCGGCGACCCACTGCATCCAGGCGTAGAGCTCGACGCGGTCGACCAGCCGCCGGCGCTCGGCCTCGACGGCCTCCGAGCGCGGGTCGTGCAGCTCGGCCGGCCACGTCCCCCACGGCAGGCCGTGGTCCTCGGCGAGCGCGCACCAGGTGGCGAAGTCGGCCAGGCCCTGCCCCTGCTCGTCGACGTAGGCGTCGAAGGCGCGGTCACGGGCGATGGAGCGCGGCAGCGCGTGCACCCGCTCCAGCGCCGCCTTCTTGGCCGCCCAGCTCGCGTCGCGGTCGATCAGCTCGGAGGTGTTGAGCTGGTGGGCAGCCTCGGCCTGCCACTGCAGGGTCGCCCGCTCCGCGCCCGCCATGTAGGCGACCTCCGGCACGTCCTCGACGCGGATGTAGACGGGGTTGACGAAGCGCCGGGTGGTCGGCAGGTACGGCGAGGGCTCCATCTCGCCGACCGGCTCGGCCGCGTGCAGCGGGTTGACGAGGACGTAGTCGGCGCCGAGGTCGAAACCGCTCCACACGGCCAGGTCGGTGAGGTCGCCGAGGTCGCCGATGCCCCACGACCGCTGGGAGCGCACCTGGTACAGCTGGGTCATGAAGCCCCAGCCGCGCCGGTCACCGCTGAGCGCCGCCAGCGGCTCGAGCCGGTCGGGGGTGACGACGAGCGGGCACTGGGCGGTCGCGTCGCCGCTGCGGGCGTGCAGCTCGTGCCACCCGAGCGGCAGGTCGGCCGGGACGCCGAACGTCGCCTCGCCCACCTGGGCGCCGTCGAGCGTGCGGGGTGCGACCCAGTGGTCCTGCTGCAGCAGCTCGCGCCGGCCGCCGTCCTCGAGCTCGACCCACACGCGGACCGCCTCACCGTGCGCGGTGTGCACCGGCACCCACGGGTTCCACGACTGCCGGGTGACCACGACCGGCGGCAGCATCCGGCGCCAGGCGGTGTCGACGACCTGCTCGAGGCTGCTGCGGACGGCGGCGTCGGTGCCGGCGTCGACGTCGAGCGCCGCCAGCACCGAGCGCACCGTGGCGGCCGAGACGCGAACGTGCGCGCCGTGCCAGTCCCCGTACTCGGTGGCGACGCCGTAGGCGTGCGCGAGCTCGATGAGATCGGCACCGGGCGCCTCACCGCCACCGGCGACGTCGGCGGGCAGCTGGGGGTCGGGCTGGGTCACGGTCGCTCACGATCGGGTGGGAGGCGGGCGGTGCTGGCGGTGTTGGCGGTGTGTCACGAAACCGGACGAGCCGGTCACGCGAAGGTCCGCGTGACCACGCCGTGGCAGCGGCCACGATCCTGCCACGCCTGCCCTGACCTCGCGGGACGACGTGCGCGGGGTCGGGCTGCGTAGGGTCGGGGCATGACCGCCGACTACCCCATCGCGCCGCGCGCCGACCTCGTCGAGCGGCTGCCGGCCGCGGCGCCGACGTACGACGTCGCCGATCCCTACCGCTTCCTGGAGGACGCCGGCAGCGACGCCACCGCCGCGTGGCTGCGGGCTCAGGACGACCTGGTCACTGCTGCCCGTGAGGGCTGGACGGCGCGCCCCCACCTGCGGGCACGCATCGGCGAGCTGGTGCGCGCCGGGGTCGTCAGCACCCCGGTGTGGCGCGGCGAGCGGCAGTTCGCGATGCGCCGCACGGCCGACCAGGAGCACGCGGTGCTGCTCGTGGTCGAGGACGGCGTCGACGGGCCGACAGAGCGCGTGCTGCTCGACCCGATGGCCGTCGACCCCACCGGCGCCACGACGCTCGACAGCTGGCAGCCCAGCAAGGAGGGCCACCTGCTGGCCTACCAGCTGTCGCAGGGTGGCCGCGAGGAGTCGGTGCTCAGCGTCGTCGACGTCGCGACCGGTGAGCTCGTCGACGGCCCGGTCGACCGCGCGCGCTACTCCCCCGTCGCCTGGCTGCCCGGCGGCGAGGCGTACTACTACGTGCGTCGGCTCGCCCCCGGCGAGGTCCCGACGGGCGAGGAGCAGTACCACCGGCGGGTGTGGCTGCACCACCTCGGCGCCGACCCCGACGACGACGCCCTCGTCTTCGGCGAGGGCCTCGACCCGCACCACTACTACGGGGTCTCGGTGTCGAGGGACGGCCGCTGGCTCACCGTCAGCGCCGCGTCGGGCACCGCGCCGCGCAACGACCTGTGGGTCGCCGACCTCGCCGGGGCCGACCTCGCGTCGCCGCCGCTGCAGGTCGTGCAGCACGGCGTCGACGCCCAGACCTCGCTGCACGTCGGCCGCGACGGCCGCGCCTACGTCTTCACCGACCGCGACGCCCCCCGCGGCCGGCTGGTCGTCACCGACCCCGCCGACCCGGGGGTCGACACCTGGCGCGACCTGCTGCCCGAGGACGCGGAGGCGGTGCTTGACGGCTACGCCGTGCTGGACGGCGACGAGCTGGCCTCACCGGTGCTGCTGGCGCTGTGGACCCGCCACGCGCTCAGCGAGCTGACCGTGCACGACCTGCTGACCGGCGAGCGGGTGGGCGAAGTGACCCTGCCGGGCGTGGGCTCGGTCGGCGGCCTGTCCGAGCGGCCCGAGGGCGGCCACGAGGCGTGGATCGGCTACACCGACGCCGTCACGCCGAGCAGCGTGCTGCGCTACGACGCGCGCACCGGCGAGGTGACGACCTGGGCCTCGGCGCCGGGCATCGCGGCGGGCACCCTCGAGGTGCCGCAGGTCGTGTCGCGGCAGGTGGCCTTCGAGTCGGCCGACGGCACCGTCGTCCGGATGCTGGTGGTGTCGCCGTCCGGTGAGCCCGACCGGCCGCGCCCGACGATGCTCTACGGCTACGGCGGCTTCGGCATCACGATGTCGCCGGGCTACTCCGCCGGCGTCCTCGCCTTTGTCGAGGCCGGTGGCGTGTACGTCGTCGCCGGGCTGCGCGGCGGCGGCGAGGAGGGTGAGACCTGGCACCGCGAGGGCATGCTCGGCTCGAAGCAGAACGTCTACGACGACCTGTACGCCGCGGCCGAGACGCTCGTCGACCAGGGCTGGACGACGCCCGACCGGCTCGCGATCAGCGGCGGCTCGAACGGCGGCCTGCTGGTCGGCGTCGCGGTCACCCAGCGGCCCGAGCTGTTCGCGGCCGTGGTCTGCTCGGCGCCACTGCTCGACATGGTGCGCTACGAGCTGTTCGGGCTCGGCGCCACGTGGGCCAGCGAGTACGGCACCGCCTCGGACGTCGAGCAGCTGGGCTGGCTGCTCGGCTACTCGCCGTACCACCACGTGCGCGAGGGCACGCCGTACCCCGCGGTGCTGTTCACGGTCTTCGACGGCGACACCCGCGTCGACCCGCTGCACGCCCGCAAGCTGTGCGCCGCGCTGCAGCACGCGACGGCGAGCCCGCTGCACGAGCGGCCGGTGCTGCTGCGGCGCGAAGCCGACGTCGGGCACGGCGCCCGCGCGGTGTCACGCAGCGTCGAGCTCAGCGCCGACACCCTCGCGTTCGCGGCCCACCACACCGGGCTGGTCGTGCCGTGAGCCTGCTCGCACGCGCCGCGGCCGCCGCGGCGGACGACGACTGGTCGGACCAGCTGCGCGACTGGCTGCTCGACCACGGCATCAAGATCGTCGTGATCGTCGTGGTCGCGACCCTGCTGCGCTTCGTGCTGCGCCGTGCCGTGCGGCGGCTGGTGCGGCGCAGCGTCGACTCGACCCTGGGCGAGCGGCTGGAGACCAACAGGGCCACGCGCGTGATCGCGTCCGCGACGGGGGCGACGCACGAGCGGCGGCGGCAGCGCACCGAGACGCTCGGCTCGGTGCTGAGCAGCCTGATCACCGCCGTCGTCTACGGCATCGGCGCCCTGATGGTGCTCAGCGAGTTCGACGTCGACCTGGCGCCGCTGCTGGCGTCGGCCGGTGTCGCGGGCGTGGCGCTCGGCTTCGGCGCGCAGAGCCTGGTCAAGGACTTCCTGTCCGGCATCTTCATGCTGCTCGAGGACCAGTACGGCGTGGGCGACATCATCGACACCGGCGACGCGACGGGCACCGTCGAGGAGGTGACCCTGCGCATCACCAAGCTGCGCGACCCGAGCGGCGTCGCCTGGTACGTCCGCAACGGCGAGATCGTGCGCATCGCCAACAAGAGCCAGGGCTGGTCGACCGCGGTCGTCGACCTGCCGGTGTCGTACGCCGAGGACATCCAGCGCGTGCTCGAGATCATCGCCCGTGTCGTCACCGAGGTCTACGAGGACCCCGAGTGGAGCGAGCTGATGATCGAGGAGCCGACCGTCGCGGGCGTCGAGCAGATCACCGGCACGACGGTCACGATCCGGGTGTTCGCCAAGACGACCCCCGACCAGCAGTGGGGCGTCCAGCGGGAGATCCGCGAGCGGGTCAAGGGGGCCTTCGACGCCGCGGGCGTGCAGGCACCGGCGGTCTACCCACCGGTTGTCGGCAGCGCCCCGGCCGCGTCCGGCGCGGCCCCCGCCAAGGGGACGATCTCGGGCACCGTCTGATCACCGGACGGCGCGGAGCGCGCCCCGAGATCGCGCCGGCCGGTAGCGGGGCGGACAGTGGGATCATGAGCACCCCGCCCGCCCAGCGCACCGCCCTGGTCACCGGGGCCACCGGTTACATCGGGGGCCGGCTCGTCCCCGCGCTGCTCGCGGCCGGCTTCGCCGTGCGCTGCTTCGCGCGCAACCCCGCCAAGCTGCGCGACCAGCCGTGGTTCGCCGACGTCGAGGTCGTCAAGGGCGACGTCGGCGACAGCGCGGCGGTCGAGCGGGCGTGCGCCGGCGTGGACGTCGGCTACTACCTCGTGCACAGCCTGGGTGCCGGGAAGCGGTTCGAGCGCCGCGACCGCGACATGGCCCGCGCGTTCGCCCGCGGCTCACGCAGGTCCGGCGTCGGGCGCCTGGTCTATCTCGGCGGCCTCTATCCCGACACCGACGACCTGTCGCCTCACCTGGACTCCCGCAAGGAGGTTGGCGAGATCCTGCTCGACTCCGGGGTGCCGACCGCCGTGCTGCGGGCCGCGGTCATCCTGGGGTCGGGGTCGGCGTCCTTCGAGATGCTGCGCTACCTCACCGAGCGGCTGCCGGTCATGATCACCCCGCGGTGGGTGTCGAACCGCATCGAGCCGATCGCCGTCCGCGACGTGCTGCGCTACCTCGTGCTGGCGGCCGACCTGCCGCCGGAGGTCAGCCGCGGCTTCGACATCGGCAGCGGCGAGGTGCTCACCTACAAGGACATGATGGAGCGCTACGCCGAGGCGGCCGGGCTCAAGCCTCGCGTCATCCTGCCCATCAACGTGCTGACGCCGCGACTGTCGAGCCACTGGGTCGGCGTCGTGACGCCGGTGCCCAACGGCATCGCGCAGCCGCTGGTCGAGAGCCTCGTGCACGAGGTCGTGTGCAAGGAGCACGACATCGCGCAGTACGTCCCCGACCCGGCCGAGGGCTTCATCGGGTTCGACCGGGCCGTGCGGCTGGCCCTGACCCGCATCCAGGAGTACGACGTCGCCACCTCCTGGTCGTCGGCCGACTCCCCCGGCTCGCCGAGCGACCCGCTGCCCAGCGACCCCCACTGGGCCGGCGGCTCGCTGTACCTCGACGAGCGCAGCAGCGTGGTGCACGCCTCGCCCGCGGCGCTGTGGTCGGTGATCGAGGGGATCGGTGGCCAGCACGGCTGGTACAGCTGGTCGCTGGGCTGGCGGGTGCGCGGGATCATGGACCGGCTCACCGGCGGCCCCGGCCTGCGGCGCGGTCGCCGCGACCCCTACGACCTCGTCGTGGGTGACGCGCTCGACTGGTGGCGCGTCGAGGAGATCGAGGACGAGAAGCTGCTGCGGCTGCGCGCCGAGATGAAGCTGCCCGGCCTCGCGTGGCTCGAGCTGAGCGTCGAGCAGGACGACGGGTCGACCGTCTTCCGCCAGCGCGCGCTGTTCCACCCTCGGGGCCTCGCCGGCCAGGCCTACTGGCTGTCGATCATCCCGTTCCACGGCATCGTGTTCGGCGGCATGCAGCGCAACATCGCCAAGGCCGCCGAGTCGGCCCAGGCCACGCTCGACCAGGGTCAGCCCCAGCGCTGGCACGCGTCGGGCAACCTGACGACCTGAGAGACTGGTCCGGTGAGCCAGCCCACCTTCTACGACCAGGTCGGCGGGCACGACACGTTCGTCCGCCTCGTGGCCCGCTTCTACGAGGGCGTCGCGGGCGACCCGCCGCTGCGGGCGCTGTACCCCGACGCCGACCTGCACGACGCCGAGCAGCGGCTGCTGATGTTCCTCGAGCAGTACTGGGGTGGGCCGACGACGTACGGCGACACCCGCGGCCACCCGCGGCTGCGGATGCGCCACCACCCCTTCTCGGTCACCTTCGACATGCGCGACCGCTGGCTGCAGCACATGCGCGACGCGGTCGACTCCCTCGACCTCGCGCCCGACCACGAGACCCAGCTGTGGGACTACCTCGAGCGCGCGGCCCACTCGCTGGTGAACTCGCCCGGCTAGTCGCCCGCCGCTACCCGCCCGCCCGGCGCCGCTGCGGGTAGAGGGTCTGGCCGCGCGCGAGCATCGCGACGAACTCCTCGACGCGTCGCTGCCGTGTCTCGGGTCGCTTGGCCGAGGTGACGCGCAGCGAGATCGCGTAGCGGTTCTGGCTGGTCAGCACGTCGTACATCGCCTGCGCCGCAGGGTCGCGGGCGACAGCCGCGAGCAGGTCGGGCGGCGCCACCATGTCCTTGGGCCCGGCGTACGCCGCGTCCCACCGCCCGTCGGCCTTCGCCCGCTCGACCTCGGCGAGGCCCGGCGGCTGCATCAGCCCCTGCTCGCTGAGCGCCGTCGCGTAGCCGACGTTGCGCACCGACCACACGCTGCGCGGACGCCGGTGCATCCACCGCTGCCGGAACGTCGCCGCGTCCCGCGAGCGCACCTGGCCGTCGATCCAGCCCCACCGCAGCGCCTGGTCGAGCGCCTGGTCGTACGTCAGCGAGGTCGGCTCGGTCGTGCCCTTCTTGGCCAGCACGAGCCACACGCCCGTCGGGTCGCGGTGGTGGTCGGCCAGCCACGCGCCGAACGCGCCGACGTCCGGCACGAGCAGCTCGGGCAGGTCGTCCACGGGCTCAGCGTGGCAGAGCCGACCGGTCGCCGGCAGGCTGCGAGCGCGTAGCCTTGGCGCCCGTGACCTCGACCACCCCGGCGACCCCCACCACGACCTCCCCGGCCTCGCCGCAGCAGGCGCCCGACCTGGTGCACGAGGCCGACGCGCCCGGCGCCCCCTGGTGGCGCAGCGCCGTCATCTACCAGGTCTACCCGCGCTCGTTCGCCGACAGCGACGGCGACGGCATCGGCGACCTGCCCGGCATCACCAGCCGGCTCGGGCACCTCGCCGAGCTCGGCGTCGACGCCCTGTGGCTGTCGCCGTTCTACCTCTCCCCCCAGGCCGACGCCGGCTACGACGTCGCCGACTACCGCACGGTCGACCCCGTCTTCGGTGACCTGTCGGACGCCGACGCGCTGCTCGCCCGCGCCGGCGAGCTGGGTCTGCGCGTGATCGTCGACCTGGTGCCCAACCACACCTCCGACGAGCACGCGTGGTTCCAGGCCGCCCTGGCCGCCGGCCCCGGCAGTCCCGAGCGCTCGCGCTACCTGTTCCGCGACGGCAGCGGCCCGGACGGCGACGCCCCGCCGAACGACTGGCGCTCGGTCTTCGGCGGCGGCGCCTGGCAGCGCGTCACCGAGGCCGACGGCACCCCGGGCCAGTGGTACCTGCACCTGTTCGACGTCAAGCAGCCCGACCTCGACTGGGAGCACCCGCAGGTGCGGGCCGAGTTCGAGTCGATCCTGCGCTTCTGGCTCGACCGCGGCGTCGCCGGCTTCCGCATCGACGTGGCGCACGGCCTGGTCAAGGCGCCGGGCCTGCCGGCGTACGCCGACGAGCACGAGATGCTGCACGGCAACGAGGACGACCGGCCGAGGGCTCCCTACTGGGACCAGGAGGGCGTGCACGAGGTCTACCGCGCGTGGCACCGCATCGCCGCCGAGTACGCCGGCGACCGCGTGCTCGTGGCCGAGGCGTGGGTCGAGCCGGCCGAGCGGCTCGCGAGGTACGTGCGCCCCGACGAGCTGCACCAGTCGTTCAACTTTCCCTACCTCGTCACCCCGTGGAGCGCCGAGGCCCTGCGCGAGGTCGTCGCGGCGTCGCTGCGGGCGACCGACGCCGTGGGGGCCTCGACCACCTGGGTGCTCAGCAACCACGACGTGCTGCGCCACGCCACCCGCTTCGGCTTCCCGGCCGGCACCCGGCTGCCCAACGGCATCGGCGCCGACGACCCGCAGCCGGACGCCGCACTCGGGCTGCGGCGAGCCCGCGCGGCCACCCTGGTGATGCTGGCCCTGCCCGGCTCGGCGTACCTCTACCAGGGCGAGGAGCTCGGGCTGCCCGAGCACACGACCATGCCGGACGACGTCCGCCAGGACCCGACCTGGCCGCGGTCGGACCACACCCACCGCGGGCGTGACGGCTGCCGCGTGCCCATCCCGTGGCAGGCCGACGCCCCGTCGTACGGCTTCGGACCGAGCGAGCGCAGCTGGCTGCCGCAGCCCGAGGTCTGGCGCGAGCACGCCCTGGACGCGCAGCAGGGCGTCGACGGCTCGACGTACGAGATGTACCGCGGCGCGCTCGCGCTGCGGAAGGCGCAGCAGCTGGGCTCCGGCTCGCTCGCCTTCGAGACCTCCTTCGGCCCGGACGTCCTCGCGTTCCGCAACGGCGACATCGTCGTGGTCGCCAACCTGGGCGACGTGCCCCTGCCGCTGCCCGAGGACGCGGTCGTGTTCGCGGCCAGCGCGGCCCTCGACGAGGTCGGCGACCTGACGACCGTGCCGGGCGACGTCACGGTCTGGATGCGCCTGCCGCAGCGGTGACCGCCACCGAGCCTTGACCGCCCCCCGGCGGTCAGGCGCTCGCGGCGTGCCGGGTGGTGTCGGGCTCGCGCGCCGCGCCTGCCCCGCCGACGGGCCGCGAGGCGTCGCTGAGCTTGCCCTGGCGCACGTCGGCGGGCTCGTCGTCGCGCAGCAGCCCGATGCTGCCGGCCAGCACGGCCGCCTCGGTGCGCGTGGCGCACTGCAACCGCTGCAGCAGCCCCGCGACCAGCCGCTTCGCGGTGCGCTCCGAGACGTGGGTGCGCCGCGCGATGCCGGCGATCGTCGTCCCCTCTGCGATCAGCCGCCACAGCGTGCGCTCCTGCTGCGACAGCGCCCCCGGTTTCGCGGCCTCGGGGCACTCGCTCGCCCGCAGCAGTGCCTCCAGCAGCGCGCGAGGCACGACCGCCCAGCCGTCCGCGACCGCCAGCAGGGCCGTGACCAGGTGCTCCGGCTCGGAGGTCTTGCGCAGGTGGCCCAGCGCCCCCGCCCGCAGCGCCTGCAGCTCGTGCTCGTGGTCCTCGGCCTGGGCCATGGTCACGATCCGGGCATCAGGGTTCAGGCGTCGGATGGCGGCGACCGCGCGCAGGCCACCCGGCGGTGGCATGACGAGGTTGACCAGCGTGAGGTCGGGCTGGTGCCGGTGCACCATCGCCGCTGCCGAGCTCGCCTCGTCGGTCGAGCCGACCACCTGCACGCGTTGCTCGCTCAGCTGCGGCAGCAGCAGCTCGAGACCGCGGGTGAACATCGGGCTGTCGTCGACCACGCACACACGCATGTCGCCCCTCTTCGCCGACCGGGCCAGGCTGCGTCCCCACCGGGACACGCGCCGACCCCGGGAGGTCGGCGGATGGCCCGCGGGGGCCACGGATGGCGGGTACCCCGTGTCTGCCAGAGCAACCAGCGAACAGGAGAACTCATGTTCACCCACGTGCACGAGCTGCAGTTCGAGGCCAAGCCCGACGGCCCGGACCCCGCCTTCGCCCGCCGCTTCCAGGAGGTGCTGGGCGGCAAGTTCGGTGAGATGACCGTCGCCATGCAGTACCTGTACCAGGGCTGGAACACCCGGCTCCCCGGCAAGTACAAGGACATGCTCCTCGACATCGGCACCGAGGAGCTCGCCCACGTCGAGATGATCACGACGATGATCGACCGGCTGCTCGACGTCGCGCCGATGTCGCAGGACGAGGCCAAGGGCGACACCCTGCGCGGCGCCTGGGCCCACAGCAACCCCCAGCACCAGATCGTCAACGGCGGCGGCGCCTACCCCGCCGACTCCAACGGCGTGCCGTGGAGCGGAGCGTTCGTCACCGCGAGCGGCAACCTCTACGCCGACTTCGCCCTCAACGCGGCGGCCGAGATGCAGGGCCGCGTGCAGGTGGCCCGGCTGTTCCACATGACCGACGACCCGGGCGTCAAGCAGCTCATCCGCTTCCTCGTCACCCGCGACCACATGCACCAGATGATGTGGCTGCGGGCGATGGAGGAGCTCAAGGCCGACGGGCTGGACGGCGTCCCGGTGCCCGAGATGTTCCCCATCGACGAGGAGCTGGACGAGTTCGCCCGGCTCTACGTGCACGCCTCCGACGGCGCCAACGCCACCGAGGGCTCGTGGGCGAACGGCCAGGCGTACGACGGCAGCGGCGAGATCACGATCGAGCCCACCCCGATCGCGCACGGCGCTCGCCCGGTCCTGCCTCCGGGTGACCCGCGGCTGTACGGCACGACGCCGCTGTCGCCGGCCGGCCTGATCCAGAAGGCCAAGGACCTGCTCTGAGCGCCGCGGTGCGGGGCCGGCACGTCCCGGCCCCGCACCGGCCAGCACACCCCTCACGCAGCACGTCCCGAGCGGAGTCGCCCGTGATCCACACCAGCCTGTACGCCCTGTACGCCGGCGCAGCGACCCTGGCCGCCACGACCGGCGACACCCTGACGCACGTCACGGGTGGGGCGGTCGCCGCCTTCCTCGTCGGTCGCCTGGCCTGGGACCGCCGTCACCCCCGGGCCCTGCAGCTGTCCCCCGTCCCCGCGCAGGTCCCCGCCGCATGACCACCACCCTGCCCGCGCAGCCGGTGCCGGCACTCCCCGCGGCACCCGCCGTCGGTGCCCGGACGCCGGCGCGCGGGCCGGGGTGGCGCGACGTCGCCCGGACGGCGGGGCCCGCGTTCGTCGCCTCGGTGGCGTACGTCGACCCCGGCAACGTGGCCACCAACGTCACCGCCGGCGCCCGGCACGGCTACCTGCTGTGCTGGGTCGTCGTCGCGTCCAGCGTCATGGCCATGCTGGTGCAGCACCTGTCGGCCAAGCTCGGGCTCGCCACCGGCGCGACGCTGCCCGCGCACTGCCGCCGCCGCTACTCCCCGCCCGTCGCCACGCTGCTGTGGGTGCAGGCGCAGGCGGTCTCGCTCGCGACCGAGCTCGCCGAGGTGCTGGGCGGCGCGCTGGCCCTGCACCTGCTGCTCGACCTGCCGCTGGCCTGGGGCGCCCTCGCCACCGGCGCCGGCTCGATGCTCGTCCTCGCGATCCAGTCGCGTCGTCGCCAGCGCCGCTTCGAGGCCGTGATCACCGTGATGCTCGCCGTCTGCGGCACGGGCTTCGTCGTCAACGCCCTGCGCGCCGGCCCCTCGCCCGTCGAGCTCGCGGCCGGCCTGGTGCCCCGCCTGCAGGGCACCGACAGCCTGCTGCTCGCTGCCGGGATCCTCGGCGCCACGGTCATGCCGCACGCGATCTACCTGCACTCCTCGCTGGTCTGCGACCGGTTCGACCTCAACGGCCCTGCGACCACCGCAGCCGACCTGCGGCGGCGGGCCCGGTGGATCCACGCCAGCAGCCGGCAGATCGTCATCGCCCTCGGCCTCGCCGCGACCGTCAACCTCTCCCTCGTGCTCGTCGCGGCCGCGGCGCTGCGCGGCCGCGACGCCACCACCATCGACGGCGCCTACCAGTCCATCGGCGCGGTGCTCGGGCCGGTCGCGGCCGGGATGTTCGCGCTCGCGCTCCTGGCCTCCGGGCTGGCGTCGTCCACGGTCGGCGCCTACGCCGGATCGGTGGTGCTGCAGGGCTTCTGCGACCTGCGCATCCCCCTCGTCGTGCGCCGGCTGCTCACCCTCGCGCCCGCCCTCGCCATCGTCGCCGCCGGCGTCGAGCCGACCCGCGCCCTCGTGCTCAGCCAGGTCGTGCTGACCTTCGGCCTGCCGTTCGCGCTCGTCCCCCTCGTGCGCCTCACCAGCGACCGCGCCGTCATGGGCCGCTTCACCAACGCGAGGCTCACCACCGTCGTCGCCGCCGCCTGCACCGCCGCCGTCTCGGCCCTCGGCGTGACCCTGCTCGCCCTCACCCTCACCTGACCCCCGCCCACCCCCGTGATCATGCGATCCCGGACCACTCCCACGCCCCCGTGATGATGCGATCCAGGACCGGGCTGGCACGGAGGGCCACCTCCCTCGACGAACCGGTGCTGTCCGCGTGCTGCTGCACGCGTAAAGCACCGGTTCATCGACGTAACGTGATCAACCGGGCCTGCCCGCCCGCTCCAGCACGCCGCCGTGGGCGTCAGCCCAGGGGTGAGGGGCGAGTGAGCACGTGGCCGCGCGCGGTGGTGAGCCGGCGCCAGGGGCCGGCGGCGTAGAGGGCGACCGGCTCGGCGGCGCCGAGGAACCCCAGCACCTGCGCGGCGAAGGCCGCCCCCGCCGGCAGCCCGGCGATCTGCGCCACCTCCCGTCCCCACACCAGCGCCCGCAGCCGCGCGACGGCCGACGACCCGGCAACGTCCGGGGTGCCCGTGGCCACCTCCTGGACGCCGGCGCGCGCCGCCCGGTCGAGCAGCTCGCCGTCGACGGCGCCCACCACCTGCCAGCCCGAGCGCGGCGGCGAGACACCCGCCCACGTGGCGTCCTGCGCCTGCTGCGGCGGCAGCGGCACCTCCACCACTGCGCCGGACGACGTGAGCCGGGGAAAGCGGTCGGCCAGCGCGGCGAGCGGCACGGTGACATCGACGTCGGCAGGCCCGGCCAGGCGCAGCACCCGCAGCCCGATCACCGTCGGCGCGCCGGAGCCGTGCACGGGCGACACGTAGGCGGCGAGCACCTCGCCCCGGCCGACCAGGCGCGTGGCACCCCCGGGGTCTGCCCGTCCCGCACGCCCGAGGTAGGTCACGAGATCGGCCGGCGTGCCGTCGTCCGGCAGCAGCAGGGTGGTCACGCGCGCGAGGCCGCAGGGGCGATGCGGCGGCGGGCTCGGAATGGCACCGGCTCGCCGCGCAGGCCCTCCAGCCGGTCGACGTCCTGCGGCCGCAGCCGCTTGGGCCGCTCGTTGACCACGTCGAAGAGCACCAGCGTCGACTCGGCCACCGCGTAGCGGATGCGCTCGCTGCCGGCGGGCTCGTCGTACACCTCGTAGCCGACCTCGATGCTCGCGCCCTTGAGCGCGGTGATCCACAGGTCGATGTGCACCGGCTCGGGCCGCCACTTCAGCGGCTTGCGGTACTCGATCTCGTGGCGCACCACCAGGATGCCGGTCTCGAGCATGCTGCCACCGTCGTCGTAGGCGTGGTGCGCGCTGAACGCCTCGATGCGGGCGTCCTCGAAGAACCGCAGGTACTGGACGTTGTTGACGTGCCCGTAGGCGTCCATGTCCGACCACCGCATGGGGTAGTCGCATCGGTAGTGAGCCATGGCGCCATCCTGCCCGCACCGCCGTGCGGCGTGCGGGTGGGTGGCGGCCGTTGCCGGGAGCTCACCCGAGACCGCCGGACTTGGTGATGCCGTCCGTCGACGAGTAAGACCGCGGTGCTCGGCCAGGGCAGCCGGCTGGGCCACGAGCGCGCACTGGCCCTCGTGGAGGCCGCCCTCGTGGCCGACGGCAGCCCCGTCGTCCGGCTGCGGCGGCTGGTGTCCGACTTCGTCACCTGGCACGCCCTGCACCACACGACCGCGCGGGTGGTGCAGAACGAGCTCGGCGCCCTGGAGCCCGCCGACCGCGAGGTCGTCGTCGGACTGCGCCGGCGGATCGAGGGACTGGTCGAGGCCGAGGTGCGCCGCGGCGTCGCGAGCGGCGACCTGGTGCTCGAGGGACCGGCCGGCTGCGGCATCGCCGGCGGCTCCGACGTCCGGCCGGACGACGCGCACGCCGTCACGCGCGCCGTCCTGTCGCTGTGCGTCGACGTCGCCCGCTGGTACGACCCGGCCGGGCGCGAGTCACCCCGCGAGGTCGGCGCGCTGTACGCCACACTCGTGCTGCGCATGCTCGGCGCCGTGCAACGGCCCGGCCCGGACGACGACCCGGTGCGCACGCCCTGACCCGCCGCCTCGTGCGGCCCTACGACGGAGGCCGGTGACCGTGCCCGACCAGCCCGCCGACAGCCCGGCGCCCGATCTGGTCGCCGCACCGGACGGCCCCGCTCTGCTGCGCGGTCTGCTCGACCTGCTCGACCTGCGCCCCGAGGGCGTGGACGACCAGGGCCAGGACCTGTTCACCGGTGACAGCCAGCCGCAGCCGCACGGCCGCGTCTTCGGCGGCCAGGTGCTCGGCCAGGGTCTCGTCGCCGCGAGCCGCACCGTCGACGCCGAGCGGCCGGTGCACTCGATGCACGGCTACTTCCTGCGCGCCGGCGACTCCAGCGAGCCCATCACCTTCGCCGTCGAGCGGCTGCGGGACGGCCGGTCCTTCAGCGCTCGCCGCGTGCACGCCATCCAGCGGGACCGGCCGATCCTGTCGATGATCGCCTCGTTCCAGTCCGGCGCCCCCGGCTTCGAGCACCAGGACCAGATGCCCGACGTCCCGCCGCCGGAGGACTTGCCCACGCTGCAGCAGCTCACGGCCCGGCTCGACCACCCCACCGCACGCTACTTCGCTGCGGAGCGCGCGTTCGACCTGCGCCACGTCGAGGGCCCGCTCTACTGGGCTCGCGGGCCGGAGCCCGTGGCGCACCAGGCCGTCTGGATGCGCGCCGTCGCGCCGCTGCCTGACGACCGGCTCATGCACCGCGCCGTGCTCGGCTTCGCCAGCGACTACACGCTGCTGGAGTCGGTCCTGCGCCGGCACGGCGTCAGCTGGTCGCTGCCTGGCCTCAAGGCCGCCAGCCTCGACCACGCCATGTGGTGGCACCGCGAGGTCCGCGCCGACGAGTGGCTCCTCTACGCGCAGGCCAGCCCCTCGGCGTCCGGCGGCCGCGGCCTGTCGCTCGGCCGCATCTTCGCCCGCGACGGCCGCCTCGTCGCCACCGTCGCCCAAGAAGGCATGCTCCGCCCCCCACCCTCCCCGTGATCATGCGATCCCGGCCCACCCACCTCCCCGTGATCATGCAACTCCGGCCCACCCCACGCGTGATCATGCAGCTCCGGCCCACCCCGTCCTGATCCTGCGCGTCGACACCACAGGAGTACGGCACTACGGCGCTCCGGCACTACGGCGCTCCGGCCCTCTCGCTCCGGGCGAGCCCCGGCGCCCTACGGCCCGCTGGTCGCAAGCTCCCTTGACGCGGACCTCCGGCCACCGCGTCTCGCCCTTCGATCCGCGGTGATCATGCGGTACCGGTCCACATCCACCATGCACATCCTCGGCTCGGCGACTGCGTCGCCATGGCTCGATGAACCTCTGCCGGGTGGCGGACCTCATCCGCGCGGCCACCTTGGCGCGACCCGATCGCTCGCCCGAGTCGCATGACCGCGGACGACGACGAGGACGAGGGCCGGCAGCCGGAGGTCCGCGTCAAGGAGCTTGCGACAGCGGGCCGAGGGGTGCCGGCCCTCGGTTGGACCCGGCAGTGGTCCGGGATCGCACGATCACGGCGGAGCGGCGGACCCGGTATGCAATGAGCCGGGATCGCATGATCACGGCGGGGGTGGGCCGGGATCGCATGATCACGGGGAGGGGGGAGGCGTCGTGGGCCGCATCCCTGGGGTCAGCAGGGGTAACGATCGTGCATGACACATGACGACTCGCAGACGTACACCCCGCAGGAGGCCGTGGTCGCCGACGACGACGCGCTGTCGCACGACGACGACCGCGGCGCGACCGAGCAGCCGCTGGTCGACCACTCGATGGACGGCAAGCTCGAGGGCTGGGGACCGAACGAGGGCCCGCAGCTGAGCGAGCAGCAGGTGGCGCGGCTGCAGGAGCACGACGAGCCGGTCGCGGCGGGTGACTTCGGCGGGCTGCTGAAGGGTGACATGGGCAACGCGGAGGTGGCCGACGAGTCCACGGACGCGCCGGAGACCACGACACCCGACACCAGCCTCGGCCACGAGGGTGGCGACCGCTACGACCGGTTCGCCGCCGGCGGTGGCGAGCAGGCCTGACCGTCACTGACGCGACGACGGCGCCCCACCAGCTGGTGGGGCGCCGTCGTCGCGTTCGTTCTCGCGCGGGGTGTCAGTCGCGCGTGAGCTTGCGGTAGGTCACGCGGTGCGGGCGGGCCGCGTCGGCACCGAGCCGCTCGACCTTGTTGGCCTCGTAGGAGTCGAAGTTGCCCTCGAACCAGTACCACTTCGAAGGATTCTGGTTGGTGCCCTCGTAGGCCAGGATGTGCGTCGCGACCCGGTCGAGGAACCACCGGTCGTGGCTGATGACCACGGCACAGCCGGGGAACTCGAGCAGGGCGTTCTCGAGCGAACCGAGCGTCTCGACGTCCAGGTCGTTGGTGGGCTCGTCGAGCAGCAGCAGGTTGCCGCCCTGCTTGAGCGTGAGCGCGAGGTTCAGCCGGTTGCGCTCACCGCCGGACAGCACGCCGGCCAGCTTCTGCTGGTCGGGGCCCTTGAACCCGAACGTCGACACGTAGGCGCGCGAGGGGATCTCGGTGTTGCCGACCTTGATGTGGTCGAGCCCGTCGGAGACGACCTCCCACACGTTCTTGCTCGGGTCGATGCCGCCGCGTGACTGGTCGACGTAGGAGATGCTCACGGTCTCGCCGACACGCAACGAGCCGTCGTCGACCGGCTCCAGCCCGACGATGGTCTTGAACAGCGTGGTCTTGCCGACGCCGTTCGGGCCGATGACGCCCACGATCCCGTTGCGCGGCAACGTGAACGACAGGTCGTCGATGAGCACGCGGCTGTCGAAGCCCTTGGTGAGGTCATTGGCCTCGATGACCAGGCTGCCGAGACGCGGGCCCACCGGGATGGTGATCTCCTCGAAGTCCAGCTTCCGCGTGCGCTCGGCCTCGGTCGCCATCTCCTCGTAGCGCGCGAGGCGGGCCTTGGACTTCACCTGGCGGCCCTTGGCGTTGGACCGCACCCACTCCAGCTCGTCCTTGAGCCGCCGGGCGAGCTTGGCGTCCTTCTTGCCCTGCACCTGCAGGCGCTCGCCCTTCTTCTCCAGGTACGTCGAGTAGTTGCCCTCGTAGGGGTAGGCGCGGCCACGGTCGAGCTCGAGGATCCACTCGGCCACGTTGTCGAGGAAGTACCGGTCGTGCGTGACGGCGAGGACGGCGCCGGGATACTGGGACAGGTGCTGCTCCAGCCACGACACGCTCTCGGCGTCGAGGTGGTTGGTGGGCTCGTCGAGCAGCAGCAGGTCGGGCTTCTGCAGCAGCAGCTTGCACAGGGCGACGCGGCGGCGCTCGCCGCCGGACAGCACCGTCACGTCGGCGTCCGGCGGCGGGCACCGCAGCGCGTCCATCGCCTGCTCGAGCTGGGAGTCGAGGTCCCACGCGTCGGCGGCCTCGATCTTCTCCTGGAGCGCGCTCATCTCCTCCATCAGCTCGTCGCTGTAGTCGGTGGCGAGCGCGGCGGCGATCTCGTTGTAGCGGTCGAGCACCCGCTTGATCTCGCCGGCCCCCTCCTCCACGTTGCCGAGGACGGTCTTCTCCTCGTTCAGCGGCGGCTCCTGCTGCAGCATGCCGACCGTGTAGCCCGCGGCGAGCATGGTGTCGCCGTTGGAGGGCTGGTCGAGACCGGCCATGATGCGCAGCACCGTGGACTTGCCCGCGCCGTTGGGGCCGACGACGCCGATCTTCGCCCCGGGGAGGAACGACAAGGTGACGTCATCGAGGATGACCTTGTCGCCGTGCGCCTTGCGCGCCTTGCGCATCGTGTAGATGTACTCAGCCATGGCGCAAGGCTATCGCCGCGCGGGCACCGCCCCGGACGCCCTCGGCGTCACCCCACGCTAGGCGGCCACCGTCGCACCCTCGGCGGCGGCGGGCGGCTCGACGGGCTGGCGACGCTGCTGGCGGACGAAGGCCGCCTGCCCCAGCCGCAGGTCGTGACCCACCTGGCGCGCCACCAGGTCGACGCTGCGGCCCGGCCGGCCGTCGACCTCGTACTCGCGCACGGTCAGCGTGCCGGTCACGACCACGGGCTGGCCCTTGCTGACGCAGGCCGCCACGTTGATGGCCAGCGTGTCGAAGCAGGTCACGTTCAGGAAGCTCGTGGGGCCGTCGGCGTAGCTGCCGTCCGACTGCCGCGTCCAGCTCGCCGTCGCCAGCCGGAAGGACGTGCGCGGCTTGCCGCTGCCGCCCACCACGTGCTTGACGTCGGTCGCGACGTTGCCGGCCACGGTCGTCACCATCTCGTTCACGGGTCTCTCCTCGCCTCAGGTCGGCGCGGGTGCCGACACCCACGACCCTCGCGCGGACGACGACCGGCCGGCAGGCCGCCGCGGCAGCCTGTGGACGGTGGGACCGGCGCCGCCTGCTGTGGACGACGGGCACTCAGCGCCGCAGCACGCCCGCAGCCGCGAGGTGCTCGCGGGTCTCGCGGTGCTCGCGCAGGACGCGCTCGACCGGCGCCAGCACCCGCGCGCGTGCCACCAGCTCGACCGCCGCGTAGAGCCGCGCGCGCACCTTGCGGCCGCGCCGCTTGGACCCCCGCCGAGCCAGCAGGCGCACGAGGGCGCCGAGCAGCGCACCGAGCACGAGCCCGCCGACGGCCAGGGCGGTGGGAACGGGCAGGACGCCGACGTACGGCGTCTTGGGCTGCGGCAGCTGCAACCACCCGGTGACCGCCAGCGCCACGAGCCAGCCCAGACCGACCGCGGCGGCGAGCACGAGCAGGGCCTGCAGCGCGCCCACCACCCGCCACCAGATCGGACGTCGGAAGGTCAGGTCGGTGCCCACGACGGCCTGGTCGAGGGCGTCACCCAAATCGTCACCGGGTGGCACGGCCGCAGCTCGGGCGGCGTCCTCCCAGCCGGCGGGCAACCCGGCGCCGGCCCGGTCGGCCACCCGCCGGGTGGCGAGCTCGACCCGGGAGCGCTGAGTCGGCGTGGCGGCCGGCAGCGACGAGCGGTCGGTGGCGCCAGGGGCGGCCGACTCACCCAGCCGCAGCCGCCGCAGCGGATCGGGCCGCAGCCGGCGGACCCACCGCGTCACCGGCCAGCCCCCCGAGGCCATCGCGCCGCGCACGTAGTCGGACTCGACGGCCCGCACCACCGCAGGTACGCCGGCCGCGCCGGCGAGGGCCTCGACCAGCCCACTGCCCTCGGCCACCCGCTCCGGATCGGCCTCGGTGTCACCGACGCCCGGGCCCAGACCGACGACGGCCGCGTCGAGATCGGCCGACAGCCGCTCGCTCCAGGCGCTGCGGCGGCCCACGGCCGCGGCGAGACGGCCACGCAGCTCGGCGAGCCCGTCGCCGGTGCGCACCGAGGTCGTGAGCACCTCGACCCCGCGAAGCCCGTCCGCCTCGACCAGCCGCTGCAGGTCGCGCCGGCAGGCCTCGCGCGCCGATGGCTCGAGCCGGTCGGCCTGGTTGAGCACCACGAGCGTCACCGCGTCGTGCCCGGCGAGGCGCGAGAGGTAGCGGCGGTGCAGCGCGGCGTCGGCGTACTTCTGCGGGTCGGTGACCCAGACGAAGACGTCGACGAGCTCGACGAGCCGGTCCACCTCGAGGCGGTTGGCCACTTCGGTGGAGTCGTGGTCGGGCAGGTCGAGCAGCACCAGCCCGCGCAGCGGGTCGTCGGCGCGGGCGTCGAGCTCGCTGCCGTGCTCGATCCGGTGCCGTCGCGGCACGCCGAGCCACTCCAGGAGGGCCTCGGCGCCCTCCCCGCCCCACACGCAGGCCGTGGCGGTGCTGGTGGTGGGTCGGGTCGCGCCGACCTTGGAGATGTCGCGCCCGCTCAGGGCGTTGAAGAGGCTGGACTTGCCGCTGCCCGTGGCGCCGGCCAGCGCGACGACCGTGTGGTCACCGGACAGCCGCTGCCGCTCGCCGATCTTGGCGAGGACGGTGCGGGCCGAGCGGGCGGCGCCGGGCTCGAGTCGGTGGCCGCCGCTGTCGAGGGCAGCCTCGAGGGACGTCGCCCGGGCACCGAGGTCACGTGTGGTGCGACGGCTCACCGGCCCACCTGCACGCGCTCCGCCGCGGTCGCGAGGGTCTGCGCTGTCGGGCCCTCGGGGGCGAGCGCCGCGAGCAGGCCGTCCACCCGGGCGCGGTCGACGCCGAGCACCTGCTCGGCCCGGCGGAGCAGCTCGGCCTTCGCGTTCTCGGCGAGGGTGCGGACCGCCTGGTCGCCGAAGACCGCCTCCAGCAGCCGCTGCGCGAGCACGGCCGTGCCGCCGGCGACGCCCACCTCGGCGCCGGTGAGGCCGCCGGTCTGGCCGAAGATCACCAGCATGAGCAGCACCCCGAGCCCGTTGACGCCGAACGACAGCGCGCGAGCTGCGGCTCGACGGTCACCGCCCTCGTCGGTCACCAGCGCCAGCACGTAGCCCTGCCAGTCGCGCACGGTGCGGGCGATGCGCTCCTCGACGCCGGCAGCGGGCGCCCCCAGCTCGGGGTGGGACTGGGCGAGGAAGGCCCCGCCGGGCACCGAGCGCCACCGACGCATCGCATCGGCCGCAGCGGCCTCGGCCTGGGCGCGCACCAGCGCCTCGACACCGGTCTGCAGCGCCTCGCCCAGCTCCTCGGCGGGGGCCGGCCGGCCGAGGATGACGGAGGTGATCTTGTCGCGCCAGCGGCTGATCCGCGTCTCGATGGTGCGCAGCAGCTCACCGGTGCCGGCGAACTCCTGCCAGCGGGCCAGCACCTCGCCACGCAGCAGCGTCCCGTCGCTGAGCCCGCGCTCGATGGCCGTGAGCGCGTCGGCGTACGACGCGTCGACCGCCGCGTGCAGACCGGCCCGCGCGTCCTCCTGCGCGCGGACGGCTGCGACCAGCGCCTCCGACCGCGGCTGCAGCGCCTCGAGCGCCCCGGTGAGCGTCCGGCGTACGACGACCTGCCGGGCGGCCGCGTCGCCCGCCAGCGACACCAGCCACGAGCGCACCGGCTCGACAGCAGCCGGGTCCAGCAGCCCCGAGTCGTCGGTGCGGCCCTCGCTGATGGTGAACAGCGGGGAGGACCGCAGCCCCCGGTCGTGCAGCATCTGCGCCAGGTGGGGGCGTACCTCGTCCATGGCCTCGGGCGGCACGCGGTCGAGCACGATCGCGACCGCCGCGCCGCGCTGGGCGGCACCGCGCAGCAGGTCCCAGGGCACCGCGTCGGCGTACCGGGCGGCGGTCGTCACGAAGATCCACAGGTCGGCGGCGGCCAGCAGCTGCTGGGCGAGCTCGCGGTTGGCCGTGACCACGGAGTCGATGTCGGGCGCGTCGAGCAGCGCGAGGCCCGCCGGCAGCGCCTCGCTCGCGACCAGGCGCACCGAGGTGATGGCCGCGTCGTCGGTGCGGTCCTCCCCCTCGCCGGTCTCACGGGCGAGGCCGGGCAGCACGCGGGTGCCGGCGAACGCGTCGACGTCGTCGGGGTGGTGCACGAGCACGGGCGCCCGGGTGGTGGGGCGCAGCACGCCGCTGCGGGTCACGCGCGCGCCGAGCACGGAGTTGACCAGGGTCGACTTGCCGGCGCCGGTCGATCCGCCCACGACCGCGAGCAGCGGGGCGTCGAGGGAGCGCAGCCGCGGGAGCACGTAGTCGTCGAGCTGGTCGAGCAGCGCCGTGCGCTCGCGCCGCGCGGCCACGGCACCGTCGACCTGGATCGGCATGTCGACAGCTGACACAGCGGCACGCAGGCCCTCGACCGCCGGCAGCAGGGTGTCGACGTCGAACCGGTGCATCACGATGCGCAGTCTCTCCGGTCCGCGGGCCGACCGCCAACCCAGCCGCCCGACCCGTCCCGCACCGCGCGGCTACGATCGCAGGGGGCTCGGTAGCACCAGGTGCTCGGCCCGGGCGCCCGTAGCTCAGTGGATAGAGCAGCGGCCTTCTAATCCGCCGGTCGCAGGTTCGAATCCTGCCGGGCGCGCCCAGCCGACCTAGTGGACGTCGCCGCCCGCCGGCGTCTCACGCTCGCGCTCGGCGACCACGCGGTTCGGCAGCTCCGGGTCGATCTCGTCGGCGTAGCGCAGCCGCTCGGCCAGGTCGGCCTGGTCGGCGGACGAGCCGCTGACGGCAGCGGGCTCGGACGCAGTGGGCGCGGGCACGTCGGCGGGTGCGGCCTCGTCGTCCTCGAGCTGGGTCGCCTGGGCGCGCGCGCCGATGCGGGCGGCCTCGGCCTGGCGGCGAGCCACCTCGATGCGGTCGGACTCCATGCGCTCGCGGATGTCACGCGCCTTGTTGCGCAGCAGGTCCGCCCGGTGAGCCACCCGCTTGCGCGCCAGCAGCGAGACGCCGGCGACCAGGGCGGCCAGACCCACCAAGATGACGACCACGGCGGTCTGGACCTTGCTCACGTCGTTCTCCTCGCGCTCAGACCACGAACCGCTCTCGTGCGGAAGCGTGGTGGGTCATGGCCCGCCGATGCAAGCCGGCGTCAGCGGTGCGGCCTCACCGTCGTGGCGCGGCCAGCGCGAAGCCGTAGCGGTCGGTGGCCACCTCGCGCAGCAGGTCCCGCTCGATCTCGCGGACGTCGGGGGGCGCGGTCCCGCGGTGGGCCCGGTCACGCAGGAAGGCCAGCTCGGTGGCGGCGGCCTGGAACGCGCCCATGGCGCGGCGGCCGCGTGGCCCGGCCGTGCCCGCGGCCCACGACCGCGCCTGCCGCCGCGCGGCGACCGAGGTGAGCATGCGCACCTCGGCGGGGGTGAACCACCCGCTGGCCGCGTAGGCGTCGAGGTGGCGGCCGATGAGCCGGCTCTCGCGGCGACGGGCCCAGACGGCGAAGGACACGGCCGCGAGGAAGATCGGCAGCTGCACGAGCACGTAGGTCGTCACGAACCCGCGGAACCCCGCGACCGAGCTGAGGTTCCACAACCCGTGCAGGCCCACCGCGCACAGCCACCCGACGAGCGGGGCGACGACCCGCAGCGGCCGGTGGCGCGTGGTCACGGCGATGCCGATGCCGATGCCGGTGCACATGGTGAACAGCGGGTGCGCGAAGGGCCCGAACAGGCACCGCAGCACGAAGGTGACGGCGAGCCCGGAGGTGCCCGACTCCTGCATCGCGCGGCCGAGGTAGAGGACGTTCTCGGTGAACGCGAAGCCGACACCGGCGAGCCCGGCGTAGACGATGCCGTCGACCACGCCGTCGAACTCCCGCCGGCGCACCAGCAGCACCAGCAGCACGGCCGACCCCTTGGCCGTCTCCTCGACCCACGGCGCCACGAGCACCGCGGCGGCGGACACGTCCTCCCCGGCGTCCTGCAGCAGGACGAGGCTGTAGGAGTTGACGACCAGGGCCACGAACGTCGCGACGAGCGCCCCCCACGCGAACGTCAGCAGCAGCAGGGATGTCGGCTCAGCCTCGAACCGGTCGAGCCACAGCAGCGCCGGCACGACGATCAGCACGGGCACCGTCGCGACGACGAAACCCGTCGCCAGCCCGGTGGCCCCGGTCTGCGAGCTGATCACCAGCAGGGTGAGCAGGCCACAGGCGACCAGCACCGCGACGAGCAGCAGCACCAGGAGCACGCGAACCACCTGGCTGCGCGCCGTGCGCCGAACGGGGGCGCCGCGCCGCACCGCGGCCGCGGCCCTCGGGACGCTCGTCCAGCCGGGCGACCCTCCGCGGGTGGCCGGCGAGGGCGCGCGCGGGTGCTCGGTCATGACGCGAACCTACCCAGCGCCGCGCCAGGCGCGCGCGGCCGTGACGCACGCGGTGACGACCTCCCGCGCCGACGGGGTCCGCGACCACCGGGCCGGCGCCCCCCTCTAGGCTGGCCCGGTGGACCCCAAGGCTGACCGCATCGTCTGGATCGACTGCGAGATGACCGGTCTCGACCTCGCTCGCGACGCCCTCATCGAGGTCGCCGCGCTCGTGACCGACTCCGACCTCACCATCCTCGGCGAGGGCGTCGACCTGGTCATCGCCTGCCCTCCCGAGGCACTCGAGACCATGCCGGACGTCGTCCGCGAGATGCACACCAGCAGCGGCCTGCTCGACGAGCTGGCGGGTGGCATCACGATGCAGGACGCGCAGCAGCAGGTCCTGGACTACGTGCGCGAGCACGTCAGCGACGTCCGCAAGGCCCCGCTCGCCGGCAACACCGTCGGCACCGACCGCGGCTTCCTGGCCCGCGACATGCCCGAGCTGGAGCAGTTCCTGCACTACCGCATCATCGACGTGAGCTCGGTCAAGGAGCTCGCCCGGCGCTGGTACCCGCGGGCCTACTACAACTCCCCCAAGAAGAACGGCGGGCACCGGGCCCTCGCCGACATCCGCGAGAGCATCGAGGAGCTGCGCTACTACCGGCGCGCCGTGTTCGTGCCCGATCCGGGGCCGGACTCCGCGACCGCCAAGCGCATCGCGGACGAGGTCGTGGCCCAGGGCGACGCGGCAGGAGCAGTCGGCGACACCAGGTAAGGTGGTCGCCGCACCGCGGGCACGTCCCGCAGTCGCGTGGTGGGCGTAGCTCAGCTGGTAGAGCATCCGGTTGTGGTCCGGAAGGTCGCGGGTTCGAGCCCCGTCGCTCACCCCACCCGCAGAGGTCGTCGGCGCACCCGCGCCGGCGGCCTCTCGCGTGCCTGGCGTGCCGACGCCGCCGGGAACAGGCACCCTGGGCAGATGCCCAAGCCGAAGCAGAGCGACCTGCCGAGCACGCTGCAGCGCTCGGACGACAAGGCGCAGCGCACCTACGCCGAGACCCTCGCGTCCGCGGAGGAGACCTACGACGGTGACGAGCAGGCCGCCCACCGCGTCGCCTTCGCCGCGCTGAAGCACACGCACGAGAAGGTCGGCGACCACTGGGAGCCCAAGGACCACAGGGGGCCGTCGGACGCGCAGGCCGAGGGTGGGCGCGACACCCACCGCCCGACCGCCGGCGGCGTCGACGCCAACGCCACCAAGGCCCACCTGCTCGACATCGCCAAGCGACTGGGCGTGCCGGGCCGCTCGCGGATGACCAAGCCCGAGCTCGTCGAGGCCATCGGCAGGGTCAACGACCGCGAGACCGCGCGCAGCCGCCGTCGCTGACGCTGCCCGATACGGGCAGGACGTCGATCGCCTCGGCCGGGTGCGCAGCGCGGTAGCGTCCGAGGCCAGGGGACGTGCAGCCGACCGGGAGCGAGCAGGGGTGACGAGCGGGGAAGGGCGCCGCACCGCGGTGGTGGAGCTGCCGCCCGAGCCGCGCAGCGCCCCGCTGGCCCGGGCGATGGTGCGCGAGAACCTGGTCGGCACCGATCAGGACGACCTGGTCGAGACCCTGCAGCAGTGCATCACCGAGCTGGTCACCAACGCGGTGCTGCACGCCGGCACCCCGATCAGGGTCGAGCTGCACGCCGGCCGGGTCGGCGTGCGGATCGAGGTGCACGACGGCTCGACCAGCGTGCCGGTGATGTTGCCCCACACGGCCACGGCGTCGACCGGCCGCGGGCTCGCGATGGTCGCGGCGCTGTCGGACGCCTGGGGCGTCGAGGTCTCACCGCGCGGCGGCAAGGTCGTCTGGTGCGAGGTGAACGGCCTGCGGGCGGCCGAGGACGAGACCGACCTGGACGCCGACCTCGCAGCCTGGGGGTTGCTGCCCGCTGAGCTGGGCGACCGGCTCGAGCGGCAGGACGAGCCACCGGCCGCGGGCGGGCACCCCGTCGTGCTGGTCGGCTACCCCGTCGACCTCGGTCTGCGACTGCAGGAGCACTACGAGGCGGTCGTGCGCGAGTGCCAGCTGCTGGCCGCACCACGAGCGCCGGGAGCCGACGCGCTCCCCGAGCGCCTGCTCGAGCTGGCGGCCATCCTGGCCGACCGCTACCTCGCTGAGCTCGGCCAGCTCGCGCGGCCCGACCCCCGCCGCATAGCCGCCCAGTCGCACGGGCTCGCGTCCATCGATCTCACGTACTGTGCCGGTGACGCACAGCTCGCGCTGCTCGTCAGCTGGCAGCGCATCCTGGACGAGGTCGACGAGTTCTCGGCGCGAGGCGACCTGCTCGCCCCGCGGATGGCACCCGAGCTGGCGCAGCTGCGCGGGTGGGCGCTGACGGAGTTCGGGCGGCAGAGCAAGGGCCAGCCCCCGCGACCGTGGTCGTCGCTGCGGCTCGGCGGTTGAGGGCAGACGCCGAGCCGGCTCAGCCGCGCACGCGCAGCAGCGTCGCGTACAGCGTGAGCCCGGGCCCGAACGCGAGAGCCACGACCGGGTCGCCGTCGGCGAGACCCCCGGTCTGCAGCAGCCGGTCGACCACCAGCAGGACCGTCGCGCTGGAGCAGTTGCCGTACTCGCGCAGCACCTCCCGTGATGCGGTGGTCGCCGAGTCAGGCAGCCCCAGCCGCTCCTGGACGACGTCGACGATGCGCGGGCCGCCGGGGTGGATCGCCCAGCCGCGCACGTCGTCGCGGGTGAACCCGTTGCGCGACAGCAGCCCGTCGACGACGTCGGCGACGTGCAGCGCGAGCACGTCCGGCACCTTGGGTGACAGGCCCATCTTGAAGCCGAGGTCGGTGACGTCCCACGTCATGAGGTCGCTGGTGGTGACGTCGGTGCGGGCCGCCACGTCGACGACCTCGAGCCCCGCGAGGTCGGTGCCGTCGTCCGAGGGCTGCAGCACGACCGCCGCTGCGGCGTCGGCGAACAGCGCGTGGGCCACCATCTGCTGCAGGTCGTCGCGCGACGGCGCACCCTGCCTGGCGCTCGGTGCCGCGGGTTGCACGTGCAGGCTGGTGAGCTCAAGGCACAACATGACCGCGGGCCTGCGCCGGGCGGTGACGAAGTCGGCGACCGCGCCGAGTCCGGGGATGGCGGCGTAGCAGCCCATGTGCCCCACAACGAGGCGCTGCACGTCGGCGGTCATGCCGAGGTCGCGGCCGAGCAGGATGTCGATGCCCGGGGTTCCGTAACCGGTGCACGAGACCACGCTGAACAGGCCCACCTCGTCGGCGTCCAGGCCGGCGGCCTCGAGCGCGCCCGTCACGGCTTCCTTGCCGAGCGGCATGGCCTCCTGCTGGTAGCGGCGCATGCGCTCGCCGGTGGTCGTCTCGCTGAGGTCCTCGCGGGAGGGGTCGACGACGGCGTGCCGGGTCGTGATGCCGGCGGACTCGAACACCCGGCGGGCGACCCGGTTGCCGGCGTAGTGCTCGGCGAAGAAGCCGTCCCACACGGCCTGCTGGCCCATGGCGGCAGGGACGGCGTGGCCGAACCCGGTGACCCGAGCGCTCATCGCGCCTCCTCCTTGACGCCGTGCGCCTGGAACAGCCCCGACGTCACGCGCGTCGTGACCATGGTGACCCCCTCGCGGCGGCCGAGGAGCCAGCCGAGGTAACCCGGCAGGCTCGGACGCAGCCCGCTGAGCACCAGCGGCACGCCTAGCCGCGCGCAGCGGCGCACCAGCTCGCGCCTGTCGATGAACAGGGCCGGGTCGTGCAGGTAGCGCGGCGGGCCGGCGGGGATGCGTTCGCCGACGGTCACCGAGCTGAAGGTGCCCCACCGGGTGCGGGCGATGGTGTCGATGACGAGCGTGCCGCCGGGGCGCAGCAGGCGCACCGCCTCCGAGAGCACCCGCCACGGGTCGGCGACGTGCTCGAGCACCTCACCGGCGAGGACGACGTCGGCGCAGTCGTCAGGCAGCGGCACCGCGGCCACGTCGGCGCGCACGGCACGCACGCCGTGCGCGGCGGCCACGCGCAGCGAGGGACCGGACAGGTCCACGCCCACGTGCCGGTAGCCGAGCCGCGTGACGTGGGGGGCCATCAGGCCGCCGCCGCAGGCGAGGTCGACGAGCAGCGCGTCAGGCCTGCCGGCGGGCGGCACCAGCCGCGCCCGCGCCTCGCCGATCCAGTGCAGCATGGCGAAGCGGCCGCGGCGGTCCCACCAGGTGCCGACGAGCTCGTCGTACTGCGCCGGGTCGTTGCGGGACGGTGTCGCGGGCGGTGTCGCCGTGGCTGTCGAGCCGGTGGTGCGTTCCTGCAACACTCACGTCCTCCGTCACCTGCTGGCGCGGGCCATGGCCCATCAGGCACAGTAATCGCAGCCGTGGCCGCGAGCGCGCGGGGACCCATCGGTCAGGACGGAGGGTGAGTGCCACCGTCAGCCCGGTCGTCGGCCGCCACCGCTGCCCGCCCGACCCCACCGTCGCCGTGGTCGACCGTCCGCGACTACGCCTTCGCGACGCACCTGGGCCCGACCGTGGCCGTCACGGCCTTCACAGCCGCGCTGGCGCTGGCAGCCGGCACCGGCGCCCGGACGCTGCTCGTCGTGGCCGCGGTCGCGGCCGGCCAGCTGAGCATCGGCTGGAGCAACGACCACCTCGACGCGGGTGTCGACCGCGCCGCGGGGCGGCTGGACAAGGCGCTGGTGCGCGGCGGTGTCAGCGAGCGCGGCCTGCTGGTGGCCGCCGTGACCGCAGCGGCCGTGAGCGTCCCACTGTCGCTCGCGTGCGGGCGCGCCGCCGGGTTCGCCGCCATCGCCACGACGGCGTGCGGCTGGTCGTACAACCTCGGTCTGAAGCGGACGCTGCTGAGCCCGCTGCCGTACGCGGTCGCCTTCGCGCTGACGCCCCCCGCCTTCACCGCGCTCGCAGCCGGCCACCCCCCCGAGGCGCCGGTCGTGGTCGCGGGCGGGCTGCTGGGCCTGTGCGCCCACTTCACCAACGGGGTCAAGGACCTCGACGCCGACGCCGCCACCGGCGTCCGCGGGGCACCGCAGGCGCTGGGGGCGCGACGCTCCGGTCTGCTGTCGGCTGGGCTGCTGCTCGCGGCGGCGGTGGTGCTGCTGGTGCCGGGGGGCCAGCCCGGCGCGGTGTCGCTGGTCTGCGCGGGCCTGGCTGCAGCCCTCGCCGTCGGCTACGCGGCCCTGCTGTTCCGGCGTCGGGCCGACGGGCACGCGTTCACCCTCAACCTGCTGGCGGTCGGCGCGCTCGTCGCTGCCGTCGTGCTGCGCTGAGCGGGCGCCCGCACCTGCCCCGCCCGGCGGTGGCGGCCGGTCACCCTGCTGCTCGACCTCGTGGCGCCGTCGGGCCCGCGCTCACGGGGGAGATCCTGGACCCCGAGGGCGGGCCGGAGGCCACCTGGTGGTTCCCCCGCAGCCGTCGGCCGGACGGCGCAGCAGGCCGCAGCCGATTTCGGTTCCGCTGCCGTGGGCTGGTAGCGTCCTCCCGTTGCGCCATTAGCTCAATTGGCAGAGCAGCTGACTCTTAATCAGCGGGTTCGGGGTTCGAGTCCCTGATGGCGCACCAGGCACGGCGAAGGGCGTCCACCCACCGGGTGGACGCCCTTCGCCGTTCTCCTCCGCTGCGCTAGTCGCCGCCGCCGAAGTCGCCGCCGCCACCGAAGTCGCCCCCGCCGCCGAAGTCCCCGCCGCCACCACCGTCGAAGCCGCCGTCGAACCCGCCGTCGAAGCCACCACCACCGTCGTTGCCGCCGTCGTTGCCGCCGTCGTAACCGCCGTAGCCGCCGCCGTAGCCGCCGCCCCAGCCGCCGCCCATGGCGCCACCGAGCATGGTGCCGACGAGGATGCCGGGCAGCATGCCGCCCATCCCCATGCCCATGCCGAGCCCGCCGCCGCCGAAGTAGCCGCCGGCCCACGAGCCGTACGCCGGTCCGGCCTCCCAGTACGGACGCTGCTGGCCGTCGACCATCACCTGCCGGGAGTCGGGGTCCATGCCGCTCAGCACGCGCGCCGCGTCGGAGGCGCAAGCCGGCACGGGACGCACCTGGCCGCCGGCCGGTGCCCAGTCGACGTCCTGCACCGAGGGCCCGTGCTGGGGGTTGAAGAAGCACGGTGGGCGCTTGTCGGGGACCGGCCGGCCGGCCATGCGCGCCCGCACGCACTCCATCCGGTAGCGGCCCTCCTCCAGCGCGGTCGAGACCCCGCCGAGATCCTCCGGACGCTGCGCCGCGTCGAGCGAACGCTTGGCGGCGTCGTAGCTGTCGAGCGCGCTCGAGTAGTCGGCGCGGGTGGCGTCGTCGACCTTCGGCGAGTCGACGTCGAGGTCGAGGTGGGCGATGTCCTCGCCGAGGCGGGTGACGTCCTCGGACGCCGTGGCACGCACCTGGGCGAGCTGCTGCTCGTCGGCGGCAGCCTCGCGCTTGCGCGACCGCGAGCGCTGCAGCAGCAGGGCGCCGCCACCGCCGACCGCGGCCAGCACCAGCACGCCGGTCAGCACACCGCCGCCGGAGCCCTCGTCGCCGGTGCTGCCGGCGCTGGTGCTGCCGTCGGACGACCTGCCGCCCGACGTGGCCGAGAGCCCGGCGAGGCCCGTGACAGCCGCGGCCACAGCCGGGCCGGCCGCGTCGTTGCCGCTCACGGCCGCGTCGCAGACCTGCTCGACCCGCGCCTGGTCGAGCACGTCGGAGACGCACCCCACGCCGCGCGAGGTCGCGACCACGTAGGTGCCGTCGCGGTTGACGGCCCGGCCGACGCTGCGGGCGAGCGCGCGGCTCGAACCGGCGGACTCGCGCGCCGACACCGGCAGCGCCGCGACGTAGATCGGCGTGCTCGTCGAGCCGAGGCTCGACCGGATCTGCGACTCCTGCGCGCCGAGCACGTCGTCGGCGCCGGGTGCGACGTACAGCGGCTGGGACGTCGTCAGGGCTGAACCGGCCTGCTGGACGGCCCCGCCCTGCGCCGCGGCCGGGCCGGCCGTGACGACCAGCGCGGCCGCGAGCGCGAGCGGCCCGGCCGCGAGCCTCGACACCCGGGCGGCGGTCGTGCGGGTGGGATGGCTGGGCACGCTCGTCACCCGGGGATCAGACCGTCGTCGCCCAGCAGCTCGCGGACGTCGGCCAGCGCACTGTCGCTGCTCGGCACCACGGCATCGGAGGGCACGAGCGAGTCGTCGGACAGCGGCGTGCCGTGCGCGCGCACTGCGGCCAGGAGCGCCTCGAGCGCCTGCCCGAACGCCGCCTCGTCGCCGGACTCGACCGCCTGCTCGACTGCGGCGTCCAGCTCGTTGAGGTCGTCGAGGCGAGCGTCGTCGACCTCGAGCTGACCCTCGCCGAGGATCCGGACGATCATCGTGCCTCCTCCGCCGTCTCGGCGTCCTGGATGTCGATGGCCTTGCGGCCCTGATCGGTCACGGCCTTCTGCGAGCCCTTCAACCGGGCGAGCTCGGCCTCGACGTCGGTGCTCGAGGAGATCGCGTCGAGCTCGGCCTGGATCGAGTCCTTGCTGCCGGTGCCCGTCATGTCGTCGAGCGCGCCCGAGGCGAGCAGCCCGTCGATGGCGCCGGCGCGGGCCTGCAGCGCGGCTGTCTTGTCCTCGGCGCGCTGGACGGCGAGGCCGATGTCGCCCATCTCCTCACCCATGCCCGACACGGCCTCGCCGATGCGGCTCTGCGCCTCGGCGGCCGAGTAGGTGGCCTTGATGGTCTCCTTGCGGGTGCGGAACGCCTCGACCTTGGCCTGCAGCCGCTGCGACGAGCTCGTGAGCTTGTCCTCCTGCGCCTGCAGGTCGTCGAGCTGGCGCTGCATGTCGAGCAGCTGCTGCTGGACGCCGGACCGCCGGGTCAGCGCCTCGCGCGCGAGGTCCTCGCGGCCGGCGGCGAGCGCCTGGGCAGCCTGCTGCTGCCCCTTGTCGGCGGAGGTCTGCAGCTGCTGGATCTGCAGCTCGAGGCGCTTGCGGCTCGTCGCGACGTCGACCACCCCCCGCCGCACCTGCGCGAGCATCTCGAGCTGGCGCTCGTAGGAGTAGTCGAGGGTCTGGCGCGGGTCCTCCGCTCGGTCGAGCGCAGAGCTCGCCTTGGACTTGAAGATCATGGCCAAGCGATTGCTGAGGGACATGCCCACTCCCGTCTCGGTGCTGCACCGACGTCGATGCCTCGACACCCTGTCATGACGTGCCCGCGGCCGCCCGGGTTCCCGAACGCGGGCGGCGCTCGTCAGGGCGTGCTGACGGCGTACTTCGCGGCGATCTCCGTCGTGGTCGTGCAGGGCCGCGGCTCGTGGCACTCGCGACACAGCGTGGAGTCGTCGGCCACGACGATCTCGTTGGCGAGGCGTGAGTGGGCCGCGGCCATCGCGCGGTCGAGTCGCAGGTCGCGCGCCACCTGGTCGGGGTCGCCGGCCCCCTCGACCACGGTTCCGGCCGCGATGCGCGCGTCGATCTCCAGCACCACCCGCTCGGGCAGCTCGGTCAGCTCGCTCGCCGGCCGTGCCGGTGCAGGGTCCGCTGACGCGTCGGGGTCAACTGGCTCGTGCGCTGCGGGGTCCATGCCGCCGACGCTACCGCCACCGCGCGCCGGTGCGGCGGGTCAGCACCAGCGGCAGGCCGCCGCGCGGGCGCAGCGTCACCGACGCCTCGACGTGCGGCCGCCGCGGCCGTCCGTCACCATCGCTCGGCAGCGCCACCCGGTGCCCCCGCAGCAGCGTCACCAGCACGAGCACCGCCTCGACCACCGCGAAGTCGCGCCCGATGCACAGCCGCGGGCCCACCCCGAACGGCAGGTACGACCCGCGCGGGGTGGCCGACCGCTCGGCCGCGAACCGGTCGGGGTCGAACACCAGCGGGTCGGGCCACTCCGCGGGGCGGCGGTGCACCAGCCAGGGACTGACCACCACCAGCGTGCCGGCGGGCAGGCGCACGCCGCACACCACGTCGTCCCGCTCGGCCCGCCGGGTCACGACCCACGCCGGCGGGAACAGCCGCAGGGCCTCGTCCACGACGGCCCGGGCGTAGGGCAGCCGGGCGAGGTCGCGCCAGGCCGGCGCCCCGCCGTCCGGCAGCGTGGCGTCGAGCTCGTCGTGCAGCCGCTGCTGCACCTGCGGGTGGTCGGCGAGCAGCAGCAGCGTCCACGACAGCGCCGAGGCGACCGTCTCGTGGCCGGCGATGACGAGGGTGACGAGCTCGTCGCGCACCTCGGCGTCGCTCAGCCCGCCCTCGGCGTCGGCCGAGCGCAGCAGCAGCGACAGCAGGTCGCGGTCGTCGTCGCGCACGCCCCGCGCCCGCCGTGACCGGACGACGTCCGCGCAGGTGCGGTCGAGCGTCGCGACGGCGCGGGCCAGGCGGCGTGACGCCGGGGTCGGCAGCCAGCCCGGCTGCGGCGTGCGGGCCCGCTGGACGACGACGCCGAGCGCGTCGTGCACGGCGCTGACGATGCGCTCGCCGTCGGCCGCGAGGTCGGCGTCGAACAGCGTGCGCCCGACGACCTCGAGGGTCGCCTGCACGCACGCGGCGTCGACGTCGAGCGGGGTGCCGTCGGGATGGTCGCGCCAGCCCGCGACGACGCGGGCACCCGCGGCGGCTGCCTGCTCGGCGACCACGTCGAGGGTGCCGTGGTGGAACGCCGGCTGGGCGATGCGCCGCCGCCGCCGCCACTGCTCGCCGTCCGAGGTGAGGAGCCCACCGCCGGTCACGAGCGACAGCGCGCCGTACTGGATGGTGGCCTTGGAGTAGCCGCGGGCGTTCTCGACCAGCACCCGCCGCACGCCTGCTGGGTCGTTGACGAGGAGCACCGGCGTCCGGGGCAGCGGGAACGCGACGACGTCACCGAAGCGCGCGACGACGCCCTCGAGGTAGCGCAGGGGGTCGCGGCGGATGGCGAGCAGGTCGCGCACCATCTCGCGCGGCACCGGGCCGTCCGCGTCGAGGACGGTGTAGCGCGCGTTGCGCCGGGACGTCGGGTGGCCGGCGCTCGTCGGTGTGCCCGTGCTCACCAGCCGTTCGACCCGGGGATCCCCTTGAAGGGGCCCACGACGTCGTCGGTGATCCAGCCGCCGTAGAAGCCGCCGTCCTGCGGGCGCACGACCTCGCCGTCGACCGTGCAGCGGTCCATGCGGCCCGGGTAGAGCGCGACGTGGTCGGCCAGCTGGGCGAACCCCGCCGTGGGCGAGCGGTAGGTCCACGCCCCCGCGGGGACGACGTACGAGCCGCCCACGACGTCGAGGTAGGACGCCTGCCCCTTCCACTCGCAGAAGGACGTGCCGTCGGCGGGGCGGAAGGCGTCGCGCTCGGCGTCGACGAGCGGGAGGTACCAGCTGGGCGGGTGGCTGGTCTCGAGCACCCGCAGCGCGCGCCGGGTGTCGACGACCACCTGACCGCCGAGCACGACGACGACGTGCTTGGGCGATCGCTCGACCCGCGGCGGGCGCGGGTAGTCCCAGACCGACTCCTGGCCGGGACCGGGCGACTCGGGGATCGGCCTCATCCGCGCCGGCGACGCCAGATCGCGAGCACCAGCAGCGACAGGGCCGCCCCGGCCACGGCTGCGATGCGCTCGACGCGCAGCTGGCCCTGCGGCGTCGTGATCGCGGCGCGTGCCTTCTCCTTGGCGCCCTCGGTGCCGCGGCGGGCGAGCTCCTTGGGGTGCACGCGCACCGCCAGCTCGTCGACGGTGCCCGCCAGGCGGGCGCGCGTGGCCTCGATGTCGGCCTCGATGGCCGCCGGGTCGCTGGGCCCGGACTTCGCGTCCTCGCTCACGGTGTCTCCTCGTCGTCAGGTGGTGCGGCACCCGATCCTGCCGCACGCCGCCCAGCTGTGCAGCAGCGGCGGTGCGAGGCGGCCAGGCTCCCGCGCGCGGTAGCGTCCGGCGGACCGCCCTGTCCACAGCGCTGCCCGCCACCGTCGACGCACCCGAGGAGACCGCCGTGCCCCGACTTGCCCCCGGTGACACCGCGCCCGACTTCACGCTGCCCGACGCGACCGGCTCCCCCGTCGCGCTGGTGGGCCTGCGCGGCAGCAAGGTGGTGGTGTTCTTCTATCCGGCCGCGTCGACGCCCGGCTGCACGACGGAGGCGTGCGACTTCCGCGACCGGCTGGAACCGTTGCAACGTAACGGGTTCGTGGTGATCGGCATCAGCCCGGATGCGCCGGAGAAGCTGGTGCGGTTCGCCGCCGAGCAGCAGCTGACCTATCCCCTGCTGTCCGACGCCGGCCGCGAGACGCTCACGGCCTGGGGCGCCTACGGCGACAAGCAGCTCTACGGCAAGACCGTGACCGGCGTCATCAGGTCGACCGTGGTGCTCGACGAGCAGGGCGTGGTCACGTGGGCGCGCTACAACGTGCGGGCCACCGGCCACGTGGCGATGCTGGCGCGAGAGCTGGGGCTGCCCGCGGCCTGACGTCTACGCTGGCGCCCACGCGGGAGTGGTGTAACTGGCAGCCACGCAGGATTTAGGTTCCTGTGCCTTCGGGCGTGAGGGTTCGAGTCCCTTCTCCCGCACCACCACGCTCGCAAGCACGTCCCCTGCCCGCCAACCGGTGGCTCGCTGACGGCGTCACGACGCAGCGGCCCGGGCGAGGTGCCCGGGCCGCTGCGTCGTCACTGCTGGTGGATCACATCTTCGGCATCAGCACCGAGTCGATGAGGTAGACCGTGGCGTTCGCGGTCTTGACGTTGCCGCAGATGACGCTGGCGCCGTCGACCTTGAGGTCGTTGCCCGAGCCGGTCACCGTGACGGTGCCGCCCTCGACGCTCTTGTGCTCGCCGACGACCTGGGTGGCGTCGAGCTGGCCGGGGATGACGTGGTAGGTGAGGATCTTGCCCAGCAGGGCGTCGTCGCTGCCCAGGGTCTTGATGGTGGCGGCCGGGATCTTCGCGAAGGCCGTGTCGACGGGCGCGAACACGGTGAACTGGCCACCGTTGAGCGTGTCGACCAGGTTGACCTTGGGGTTCAGCTTGCCCGAGACGGCGGCGACGAGGGTCTTGAGCAGGGGGTTGTTCGAGGCCGCGGTGGCGACCGGGTCCTGGCTCATGCCCTCGACCGAGCCGGCGCCGCTGGGGACGGCCTTGGCGTAGTCGGCGCACCCGGTGCCGACGAGCGCCGCCGCGTCGGCGGTCATGCTCGCCGAGGGAGTCTCCATCGGCGACATCGAGGGGGACATCGAGGGGGACATCGAGGGGGACATCGAGGGGGACATCGAGGCCGACATCGACGGCGACATCGAGGACGACGCGGTCGAACCGGCGTCGGTGCTGTCGCCGCAGGCGGAAGCCGACAGGGCGACGGCGGCGAAGGCGACGGTCAGGGCGAGACGGGGCTTCATGACGGTGGTTCTCCTTGTGTGTGAAGCGGTGTGCGGCGTCGTGCTGCGCGGGTGGTGCGGCGACCGTTGCCGCGCACCGGGTTCGTAGGCCGGCTCAGGCGACCTGGACGGTCCGTGTCTCGAGGCCGGTCGTGCCGTTGGGGCGGATCTTCGCCCGCTCCTCGACCTGGACGTCGCCGTCGAGGTCGATGGCGCGGCTCTGGAGGTTGTGGTTGCCGGGGGTGGCGTCCCACTCGTAGACCCACTGGACCCAGGTGTTCCTGCCCGGGACGGCGGCGAGCCGGGCGTCCTGCCAGGCCCCGCCGTCGACGCGCACCTGGACCTTCGCGATCCCCCGTGTCTGCGCCCACGCGACCCCGGCGACCGCGGCACGGCCGGGCGGGAGCTTGGCGAAGGGCGCGGGCACGTCGACCCGGGAGGCGATCTTGATGGGCGCCTTCGCGCTGTAGCCGCGGGGCGTCCAGTACGCCTCGTCCCGGTCGAAGCGGGTGACCTCGAGGTCGGTCACCCACTTGGTCGCGGAGACGTAGCCGTACAGACCCGGCACGACCATGCGCACCGGGAAACCGTGCTCGACCGGCAGCGGAGCCCCGTTCATGCCGACCGCGAGCAGCGCGTCGCGGCCGGTGACGAGGTTCTCCAGCGGGGTCGAGATCGTCATGCCGTCGACGCTGGTGCTGAGCACCATGTCGGCGTCGGACGACGGAGCGACCTTGGCGAGCAGCTCCGAGAGCGGGTGGCCCAGCCACAGGGCGTTGCCGGCGAGGTGACCGCCGACCTCGTTGGAGACGCAGGTGATGGTCGTCATCCGCTCGACGAGCGGCAGCGCCAGCAGCTCGTCGTAGGTGAGGGTGAGCTCCTGCCCGACCATGCCGTGGATGCGCAGCTTCCAGTCCTCGGCCCGCAGGCGGGGCACGGTCAGCGCCGTGTCGACGCGGTAGAAGTCGCTGTTCGGCGTGACGAAGGGCGTGATGCCAGGCACGGGCAGCTGGACGCCGGCCGGCACGGTCACCGTGTCGACGGGCCGGGGCAGCGTGACCGACGCCCGTGACGCCGCGGCATCGGTCGAGCTGCCGGAGGCGACGCGGGACAGCCCGCCGGTCACGACCGCAGTGGCACCGGCGGCGCCGGCGCCGGCGAGGAACGCGCGACGGTCCCAGCCGCGACCGCTGCGCTGCGTCGGCACGGTGAGCAGAGCCTGCAGCACGAGGATGCCGGCGACCGCACCCACCAGTGTGGGCACCACGTCGAGGGGGACCGAGCCGGGTCGCGTCACGACCGCCAGCGCGGCCACCGCCCCGAGGAGCACGACCACGAGGAGCCCGAGGGCGAGCCGCACCCGCGCCAGCAGCCCCGCCACCACCGCGAGGACGGCCAGCACCACGCCGATGGACGCGAGCAGCACCACCTTGTCGTTGGCCCCGAAGGTGCTGACCGCGAAGTCCTTGAGCCAGCCGGGGGTTCGGTCGACGAAGGCGTCCCCCACCGCGATGACGGGACTGGCCTTGCCAGCCGAGCCGAGGCGCACCAGGAGCGCAGCCAGCAGCTCGGCGACGCCGATGGTGACGGCGCCCGCGAGCAGACCGGCGAGCACCGCCTGGGCCACCGGGGGCCGGGTGCTCGTGGTGCTCGTGGAAGTGGTCACATGTGGTCTTCGACCCCGGCTGCACCGCGGATGGGTGAAAGTGGCAGTTACTTTCCCGGGAGTTCGTTTCTCCGCGAACTCGTGCTCAGCGCGTGACAGCCGTCACGCTTCCGGACTCCGATTCCATTCCATTGCGTCACAATGAATCGAGCCGACGTGCCCTGCGCCGGGGAAACTTCTGCGAAACCATTTCCTGGGGTAACTCGCAAACGTTGGCGCGGTTCCGCGGGTTCGACGTCGGGCTGCGCCGGGCGCCGTCCCGCGGGACGTCGCGCGGGGCCCCGCCGTGGGAGGACAGCGGGGCCCCGCGCGCCCTTCGGAGCACGCCGCCCACGGATGGGTGAGTGCGGGGTGAGGGAGGGTCAGGACACCGTCAGTGCGATGGTGTGCCAGCCGCTCGCGCCGTCGGGCGCCGGCTCGGCCTGCTGCGCCGTCTGCACCTCACCGGTGCCGTCGGTCGCCCGGACGGCGAGCACGTGGTCGCCCGGCGTCGCCTCCCACCGCCACACCCACTGCCGCCAGGTGTCGGCGTTGCCGCCCTCGCCGAGCTCGGCGGCCTGCCACGGGCCGTCGTCCACGCGCACCTGCACGCGGTCGATGCCGCGGTGCGGCGCCCAGGCCACGCCGGCCACCGCGACGGTGCCCGCCGCGATGCTGGCCCCGGCGCGGGGGACGTCGATCCGCGACTCGGTCTTGATGGGCCCTCGGGCCGACCAGCCGCGCGGCGTCCAGTAGCCCTCGGCGCGGTCGAAGCGCGTCACCTCGAGGTCGACGACCCACTTGGTGGCCGACACGTAGCCGTACAGGCCCGGCACGACCATGCGCACCGGGAAGCCGTGGTCGATGGGCAGCGGCTCGCCGTCCATCCCGACGGCGAGCATCGCGTCGCGTCGCGGGTCGGTGAGCGCGTCGAGCGGGGTGCCGGCGGTCCAGCCGTCGGCGCTCGTCGACAGCACCATGTCGGCCTGGGCGGTCGGGCGCGCCTTCGCGAGCAGCTCGCGCAGCAGGTAGCCGCGCCACACCTGGTTGCCGATGAGGTCGCCGCCCACCTCGTTGGAGACGCACGACAGCGTGACCATGCGGTCGACCAGCGGCATGGCCAGCAGCTCGGCGAAGGACATCTCGACCTCCTCCTCCACCATGCCGTGCACCCGCAGGCTCCACGAGTCGCTCGACACCTGCGGCACCGACAGCGCGGTGTCGATGCGGTAGAAGGCGTCGACGGGCGTGACCAACGGCGACAGGCCCCGCACCGACGCGAGCGCCGCGCCGAGAGGGACGGCGTCGGGCGCCACGGGCGCCGGCAGCACCACCTGGGCGCGGCTGGCGAGCGTGGCGCGCGTGCTGCGCCCGAGCAGCTGCGCCAGACCACCGCCCAGCACGGCCACCGCGCCCGTCCCGCCGGCGAGACGCACGAACGCCCGCCGGTCGATGCCGAGCCCCGGGTGGACGGCGGCACGGGCGCGGGCGCTCAGCGCGTCCAGCGACAGCAGCCCGGCGACCCCGCCCGCGACCGTGGGCAGCAGGTCGATCGACGAGGACCCCGGCCGGCTGAGCACGGCCGCCCCGGCGACCGCCGCCAGCGCCACCACCACGGCGAGACCGATGCCGCGGCGGCGCGAGGCCAGCAGCCCGGCCACCGCAGCGGCCACCGCCAGGACGACGGCGATGCCGAGCAGCAGCACGGTCTTGTCGTTCGTGCCGAACGTGGCGACGGCGAAGTCCTTGAGCCAGTGCGGCGTCCGGTCGATGAACGCGGCCCCGACGGCCAGCACCGGCGACGGCGTGCCACCGGCGCGGCCCGTGCGCAGCAGCAGCGCCGCCACCAGCTCGGCGACGGCGATGGTGAGCCCGGCGGCCAGCACCCCGGCGAGCGCCGCGGCGGCGCGCCCCCCACCGGCCCGGCCGCCGTCCGCGGCGGGCGGCACGGTCGTGACGGGCGGGGAGGTGGTGGCCATGTCCTCCAGGATCACACGGCCCGCACCCGCCCGGCGTCCGCACCGTCCGAACCGCGGCAGGTGACCCCCGGACGGGTCAGCCAGTGAGCGCCCGGACGACGTGTGGGGCGAGGGCGCGCAGCGCCGCGCCGCGGTGGCTGATGGCGTTCTTGTCGGCTGCCGCGAGCTCGGCGAGCATGCGCCCGTCCGGGAGGGCGAGCACGGGGTCGTAGCCGAAGCCGTTGGTGCCGCGTGGCTCTCGAGCGAGGGTGCCGCGCAGGTGACCGAGCTCGACGTGCTCGGTGCCGTCCGGGCGCACCAGCGCCGCCGCGCAGACGAAGCCGGCGGCGCGGTCTTCGTCGGGCACGTCGGCCAGCTGCCGCAGCAGCAGCTCGAGGTTGGCGCGGTCGTCGCCGTGCCGGCCGGACCAGCGGGCGGAGAAGACGCCGGGCGACCCGCCCAGCACGTCGACAGCGAGGCCGGAGTCGTCGGCGAGGGCGGGCAACCCCGTGGCCGCGCAGACCGCGCGGGCCTTCAGCAGGGCGTTGGCCTCGAAGGTGACACCCGACTCGACGACATCGGGGACGTCGTCGGGGGTGGGCACCACCGCGACGTCCAGGTCGATCGCCAACCCTTGCGCCACAACGACCTCAGCGAGGATCTGGCGCAGCTCGACCACCTTGTGGGCATTGCGGGTGGCGAGCACGACCCGGCTCACCGACCCGACCCACCGGCCAGCGCTGCGGCCTGCAGGCGGGTCAGCTCGACGCACCCGCCCGCGGCGAGGTCGAGCAGGCCGTCGAGCAGCGCACGGTCGAACGGCGCGCCCTCGGCGGTGCCCTGCACCTCGACGAACGCCCCGTCGCCGGTCATGACGACGTTCATGTCGGTGTCGGCGTCGACGTCCTCGACGTAGTCGAGGTCGAGCACGGGGCGGCCCGTGACCACACCCACGCTGACGGCGGCGACCGAGCCGCGCACCGGCTTGGCGTCCTTCTTGACCAGGCCGGCCGCGCGGGCGTGCTCGACGGCGTCGACGAGCGCGACGTACGCGCCGGTGATCGCCGCCGTGCGGGTGCCCCCGTCGGCCTGCAGCACGTCGCAGTCCAGGACGATCGTGTTCTCCCCCAGCGCCTTGGTGTCGACCACGGCCCGCAGGCTGCGCCCGACCAGCCGGCTGATCTCGTGGGTTCGCCCGCCGATCCTGCCCTTGACCGACTCGCGGTCGCTGCGCGTGTTGGTCGCCCGCGGCAGCATCGCGTACTCGGCCGTCACCCAGCCCTCGCCGCTGCCCTTGCGCCAGCGCGGCACTCCCGCGGTGAAGGACGCCGCGCACAGCACCCGCGTGCGGCCGAACTCGACGAGCACGCTCCCCTCGGCGTGGTCGAGCCAGCCGCGGGTGATGCGCACCTCACGCAGGTCGGTGACGGCGCGGCCGTCGTGCCGAGGGGCGCTGTCGGTCTGGTCTGCGCCAAGAGGGGACATGGCGTCAAGGCTAGCCGCGCCGGCCCTCACACCTCGTACGTCGACCCCGCCGTGGCCGCCTCGAGTGGGCCGTCCCAGGCCGCCCGCGCCTGCGCCAGGCAGACCGAGGGGTCGTTCCACGGCGGGATGTGGGTGAGCACCAGGCGGCCCACCCCGCCGGCGGCGACCGCGGCCTCGGCGGCCCGACGTCCGGACAGGTGGATGCCCCTGGTCGTGTCACGCCCGTCGACGTGGGCGCTGTCGGCCAGCACCAGGTCGGCGCCGGCGCACAGGGCGCTCAGCGCCGGCGTGCTGTCGGTGTCGCCGGTGTAGGCGAGCACACGACCCTCGTGCTCGACGCGGAAGCCGAACGCCGGCACCGGGTGGTTGACCTTGACCGGCGTGATGCGCAGCGGCCCGACCTCGACCGGAACCCGGTCGGTGAGCTCGCGGAAGGTCAGCTGCTTGGCGAGCTGACGCCCGACGGGCGGCCCGGGCCGCATCGCGTCGTACGCCCGCTCCATCCGCTGCTCGACGCGCGGCGGGCCCCACACCGGCAGCGCGTGCTGCCGGGGCGAGTCGCCGTAGCGCAGCAGCACGTACAGGCCGCAGACGTCGAGGCAGTGGTCGGGGTGCAGGTGCGTGAGCAGCACCGCGTCGAGCGTCGCCGGGTCGACGTGGGCCTGCAGCGGGCCGAGGGCACCGCTGCCGAGGTCGAGCAGCACCCGCCAGGTGCGCGGGCTGCCGTCGCCGTCGGCGCCGTCCACCTCGAGGAGGTAGCACGACGCCGCCGAGGCCCGCCCCGGCACCGACCCCGAGCACCCGACGACGACCACGCGCATCGGCGTGCGCGACGGGGAGGCGCTCACCGGCCGGCCGGCACCGCTGCCGCCCGCGCGACGACGGTCGCCTCCGCGGAGCCGACCTCCGGGCCGAGGAAGCGCCTGCCGAGCGTGGCGAAGGCCGCGGGATCGCCCGTCGTGAGGAACCGGTGCCGCGGCTCGGGCAGGCCGGTCGGGCGCACGAGGTCGTGCTCGACCAGCTGCCGGTAGACGTCCTTCGCGGTCTCCTCCGCGCTGCTCACCAGCGTGACGAGGTCACCCATGACGTAGCTGATGACGCCCGTCAGCAGCGGGTAGTGCGTGCAGCCGAGGATGAGGGTGTCGACGCCCTCGGCGGCCACCGGGTCGAGGTGCTCGTGCGCGGCCGCCAGCAGCTCGGGGCCGGCCGTCACGCCGGCCTCCACGAACCCGACGAACGACGGGCAGGCGCGCGTGGTCACCGTGAGCTGGGGCGCGGCCGCGAACGCGTCCTCATAGGCGCCCGACGCCTTCGTGGCGCTCGTGCAGATGACGCCGATCCGGCCGCTGCGCGAGGAGGCGGCGGCCCGGCGCACGGCCGGGCGGATCACCTCGACGACGGGCACGTCGTACCGCTCGCGGGCGTCGCCGAGCACCGCCGCGCTGGCGCTGTTGCAGGCGATGACGAGGGCCTTGACACCGCGCTCGACCAGCTCGTCGAGGCACGCGATGGCGAGCTCGCGCACCTCTGCGATCGGCCGCGGCCCGTAGGGCTGGCGCGCGGTGTCGCCCATGTAGAGCACCGGCTCGTGCGGCAGCTGGTCGAGGACCGCCCGCGCGACGGTGAGCCCGCCGTACCCGGAGTCGAAGATGCCGATCGGTGCGTCGCTCACCCGTCGAGGGTAGGCCGGGCGGCGGGGGCTCGCGTCGAGGCGCTCCGCCCGCGGGCGCTCAGGCCTGGTCGAGCGGCGCCGTGAGCGCCACCACGAGGCTGTCCTGCAGCCAGGTGAGGAAGTCGTAGAGGGCGAGCATCGTGCCCAGGCCCATGCCGGCCTCGCTGTCCGGCTCGTCGGCCTCGACGGTGGCCGCGAGCGCCGCCGCGAGACGCTCGTGGTCGTCGTCGGTGCGAAGCCCGAGTCGCTCCGCGATGACCAGCCGGACGTCGGTCAGCGCGACGACCCAGGCGGTGGCCTCCGCGTCGTCGAGCACCAGGGCGCCGTCGCGCTGCAGGCTCGCGCGGGCCAGCGCGAGGCCAGCACGCTTGCGCTCGCGCAGCCCGAGCTCGGTGTAGCGGCGAAAGTCCGCGCTCGCCTCCGGGTCGTCACGGTGGGCATCGGGCAGCAGGCGGGCCAGAGCGGGGTCGGCGGGCGGTGCGGTGCTGGTGCCGATGCCCACGAGGACGGCGAGCGGGTCGGTCTCGGTCTGGCCGGCGTCCTCGCCGAGCAGGTCGTGCACCTGGGTGAGCAGCGACCCGACGAGCGCGCGCTCGTCGGCGTCGAACCGGGCGCGCACCTGGCCGCGGCGGGTGCGGTAGAAGCCGCGGGCCATCAGTCGTCCTTCTGCATCGTCGCCCACAGGCCGTAGCCCTGCAGCGCCTCGACGTCGCGCTCCATGGCCTCGCGGCTGCCGTGGCTGACGGCGGCGCGGCCGCGCTGGTGGACGTCGAGCATGAGCTCGTCGGCCTTGTCCTGGGTGTAGCCGAAGTAGCTGCGGAACACGAAGCTGACGTAGGACATGAGGTTGACCGGGTCGTTCCACACCAGCGTCACCCACGGCACGTCGATGGCCTGCTCGAGATCCGAGAGCGGCTCGTCGAGCTCGACCGGTGACGTCACCACGGCCTCCACTCTAGGCTCGCGCGGTGACCCATGCGCTCCCGACGACGTCCCCTGTGGACACCGCCACCCGCCCCGAGTCCTCAGCGCTGCTGACCGACGCCTACGAGCTCACGATGCTGCAGGCGGCGCTGCGCAGCGGTGCTGCCACGCGCCGCTGCGTGTTCGAGGTGTTCGCCCGCCGGCTGCCCGACGGGCGCCGCTACGGCGTGGTCGCCGGCACCGGCCGGCTGCTCGACGCGATCGAGTCGTTCCGCTTCGGCGAGGCCGAGATCGACCGGCTGGCGGCGGCCGGCACCGTGGACGACGCCACGCTGGGCTGGCTGCGCGAGCACCGCTTCACCGGCTCGGTGTGGGGCTACGGCGAGGGCGACTGCTTCTTCCCCGGGTCGCCCATCCTCGTCGTCGAGGGCACCTTCGCCGAGGCCGTGCTGCTCGAGACCGTGGTGCTGAGCATCCTGAACCACGACTGCGCCGTCGCTGCGGCCGCGAGCCGGATGGTGACCGCCGCCGGTGAGCGGCCGCAGATCGAGATGGGCTCACGGCGCACCCACGAGCAGGCCGCCGTCGCCTCGGCGCGCGCCGCCTACGTCGCCGGGTTCACCGCGACGAGCAACCTCGAGGCCGGACGCCGGCACGGCGTGCCCACGGCCGGCACCAGCGCCCACGCCTTCACGCTGCTCCACGACGACGAGCGCGCCGCCTTCGCCGCCCAGGTGGCGAGCCTCGGCGCGGGCACGACGCTGCTGGTCGACACCTACGACGTGCCGGCGGCGGTCCGCACGGCCGTCGAGGTGGCCGGCACCGGCCTCGGCGCCGTGCGCCTGGACTCCGGCGACCTGCTCGCGCAGGCCGGGACGGTGCGGGAGCAGCTGGACGACCTCGGCGCGACCTCGACGCGCATCATCGTCACCGGCGACCTCGACGAGTACGCCATCGCCGCGCTCGCCGCCGCGCCCGTCGACGGCTACGGCGTCGGCACCTCGCTCGTCACCGGCTCGGGCCACCCCACCGCCGCGCTGGTCTACAAGCTGGTCTCGCGGGCCGACGACCGGGGCGTGATGGTCGGCGTCGCCAAGAAGAGCAAGGACAAGGTGAGCGTGGCCGGCCGCAAGTGGGCGATGCGCCGGCGCGGCCCGGACGGCGTCGCCCAGGCCGAGGTGATCCGGGTCGGCGGGGCGCCGACCGACGACGGCGACGACCGGCCCCTGCTCGTCGAGCTGGTGCGCGACGGCGAGGTCGTCGGCCGCGAGCCGCTGGCAGCCGCCCGCGACCGGCACCGGGCCGCGGTCGCCGAGCTGCCGCCGTCCGCCACGCAGCTCTCGCGCGGCGAGCCTGCGATCCCCACCGTCTACGAGGACCCGGCCTGATGGCGCACGAGCAGCCGACCGCGCTGGTCGTGGTCGACGTCCAGAACGACTTCTGCGAGGGCGGTTCGCTCGCCGTCGCGGGCGGGTCGCAGGTCGCCTCAGCGGTGGCGACGCACGCCGCAGGCGGCACGTACGCCGCGGTGGTGGCGACGAAGGACTGGCACCACGACCCCGGTGAGCACTTCAGCGACGACCCCGACTACGTCGACAGCTGGCCCGCGCACTGCCGCGCCGAGAGCACCGGCGCCCAGCTGCACGACGCGCTGTCGGGCACGGCGTTCGACGCGGTCTTCCGCAAGGGCGCGCAGGCCGCGGCCTACTCCGGCTTCGAGGGCGTCTCGGACGACGAGGGCTCGGTCGGTCTCGCGAGCTGGTTGCGCGGCAACGAGATCCAGGCCGTCGATGTCGTGGGCATCGCGACCGACCACTGCGTGCGCGCCACAGCGCTCGACGCGGTCCGCGCGGGGTTCAGCACCCGCGTGCTGCTCGACCTCACCGCCGGCGTCGCACCCGACACCACGCGGCGGGCGCTGGAGGAGCTGCGCGCCGCGGGTGTCGAGCTCGTGGGCGAGCCGCTGCTGGGGTGACACGCCGGGCGGAGGCCGCGGCCGACGTCCGGCTCAGGCCTGGCGAGGCTGCGGCGGCACCCGCACCGGGTGGACGACGCAGGTGCTCGCTGCCTTGTCGTGCACGGCCTGCCGCTTGTCGTCCCGCAGCGGCCACAGCGAGTCGACGAGGGTGTAGATCGGCCCCACGGTCGGCACCTGGCCGGGCAGCACGGACGACGCCCAGCGCAGCAGCACCGCCCGCGCAGGCAGCGACGGCTCGGCCCGCAGCCGCACCCGCAGCCCGAGCATCAGCTTGCCGGGCGTCGCCTGCCGCCACAGCAGGAAGCTGATCTCGTAGACCGCGCCGACCGCCAGCTGCACCAGCGAGATGGTGAGCAGGTCGCGGATGGTCGCCCCGTCGTAGATCGCGAACGGGTCGAACGAGCCGCTGGCCGACTGCTGCTCGGTGACGTCGCGCACGTGGCGGATGAAGTCCGTGAGCAGCGGCAGGCTCAGCAGCAAGCCGATCGCGCCGGCGATCACGTTGTCGATCACGCGGGCCCCGGCGCGGCGACCCCACGACGCGAGCCTGACGCCGTCCGGGGTGGTGGGCCCGGCCTGCCACTGGTGGGGCTGGCCGTGGGTCTGCTGGGCGTGGGGCAGGTGACCAGCAGGGTGCTGCCCCGGCTGCGCGGGCCGCTGACCGGTTTGTGCCGCACCGGCCGGAGCGAGGTAGCCCCCGACCGGCTCGACGCGCTCGAAGGTGTCGTCGGTCCAGCGCCCGCCGTCCCACCAGCGCATCCGGTCAGGGGCCTGCGGGTCCGGGTACCAGCCGGGTCCTGGAGCGGTTGTCATCTCGCCATGCTCGCAGGTGACTTCACACCTACCGTGACGGCCATGACCGTGTTGCGCACCAAGCCCATCGAGGACGTGCTGGCGCAGACGACGGCCGAGCCCGGCGCCGACGCGCCCAAGCTCAAGAAGACGCTGGGGCCGTTGAGCCTCATGGGCTTCGGCATCGGGGTGGTCATCGGCACCGGCATCTTCACGCTCACCGGCGTCGAGGCGAAGAACCACGCCGGACCCGCTGTGGTCGTGTCGTTCCTCATCGCCGGGGTCGTCAGCGCGCTCGCCGCGCTGTGCTACAGCGAGCTGGCCAGCAGCGTCCCCACCGCGGGCAGCGCCTACACCTACGCCTACGCGACGATGGGTGAGATCTTCGCCTGGATCATCGGCTGGGACCTCATCCTCGAGTTCGCGCTGGGCGCGTCGGTCGTCGCGCGCGGGTGGTCGAGCTACCTGCAGAACCTGTTCGACCTGCCCACGACGTTCCTGGGTGAGGACTCGGTCGTCAACCTCGGTGCGATCGGCATCGTCGTGGTGCTCGGCGTCGTCGCCGTCCTCGGCATCAAGGAGGCGTCGCGGGTCACCAACGCCCTGGTCGCGCTCAAGATCGCCATCTGCGTCTTCGTCATCGTGGCCGGTGCCTTCTACGTCAAGCGCGGCAACCTGACGCCGTTCGTGCCGGCGTCCGAGCCGGTCGCGGAGGGCACCTCGGGCCTGAAGCAGCCGTTGAGCCAGGCGCTGTTCGGCATCGAGCCGTCGGCCTACGGCATCGCGGGCGTGCTCACCGCCTCAGCGGTGGTGTTCTTCGCCTACACCGGTTTCGAGGTGGTGGCCAACCTCGGGGAGGAGACCAAGAACCCCGCCCGCGACCTGCCCCGCGGGCTGCTCGGCACCCTCGCCATCGCGACGCTGCTGTACGTCGGCGTCTCGCTCGTCGTGACGGGCATGGTCGACTACCGCCAGCTCGACGAGGGCGCCCCCATCTCGAGCGCGTTCGACGCCGTCGGAGCGGGTTGGGCCTCGACGCTGGTGTCGATCGCCGCCGTGTCGGGGCTGACCTCGGTGATCCTCGTCAACGTCGTCACGATGGGCCGCATCGGCTACGCCCTCGGCCGCGACGGTCTGCTGCCCCCCGCCGTCGCCAAGATCCACCCCCGCTGGGGCACGCCTTACCGCGTCACCGTCGCGTTCGTGACCCTGGTCGCCGTGATCGCCGGGCTGGTGCCGCTGGCCCAGCTCGCCGACCTGGTGTCGATCGGCACGCTGTTCGCCTTCGTCATCGTCTCCATCGCCGTGCCGATCCTGCGGCACACCCGGCCCTCGCTCAACCGCCCGTTCCGGGTGCCGCTGTCGCCGGTGCTGCCGGTCGTGTCGGCCCTGGCATGCCTCTACCTCATGACCAACCTGAGCATCGAGGTGTGGATCCGCTACGTCGTCTGGATGGCGCTCGGCCTGCTGCTCTACCTGACCTACGGCCGCCGCAACGCCCGCCTGGCCCACGCCCGCACCGGCCAGACCGACGCAGCCTCCTCGCGCGCCTGATCCGCACGCGAGGAGGCCCGGTCCCACCGCGGGACCGGGCCTCGTCGTGCGTCGTGCCGGCCGTCAGAAGGACGTCGGGTCCGTGCTCGCCCGCGGCGTGGCCGCGGCCGACTGCGCCGCCGCCTGCTGCTCGGCGTACTGCACCCGGACCTCGTCCATGTCGAGGCCCCGCACCTGGGTGATGAGGTCCTCGAGCACCGGCTGGGGGACGGCCCCGGGCTGGCCGAAGACCGGGATGCCGTCGCGGTAGACGATCAGCGTCGGGATCGAGCTGATGCCGTAGCGACCGGCGAGCTCGGGCTCGGCCTCGGTGTCGACCTTGGTGAACACCACGTCCGGGTTGGCCTGCGACACCTTCTCGTAGACCGGTCCGAACTGCCGGCAGGGGCCGCACCACTCGGCCCAGAAGTCGATCAGGACGATGCCCTCGCCCACCGTGGTGTCGTGGGTGTCGAGAGTCAGCTCACGCGTTGCCATGACGGTCACAACACGCGAGCCAGGCCAAGTTGTTCCGGCGGTCAGCGCTGCCCGACGAACCAGCGCCGCAGCGTGTCGATGCGCGCCCTCACCTGCTCGGCGCCGGCCTGCGGCACCGCCGGCCCGCCGCAGACCCGCCGCAGCTCGCCGTGGACGGTCGCGTGCGGCTGGCCGGTGCGCTTGGCCCAGGCGCCGACGAGCTGGTGCAGCTCCTTGCGCAGAGCCGCGACCTCGCGGTGGGTGGCGACGGACGCCGGCTCGGCGACCGGCTCGGGCGCGGCGACGGTGGCACCGCGCCGCCTGCGGCTCGCCACCTGGCTGGCCTGCCGCTGGCGCAGCACGTCGGCGACCTGGTCGGCGTCGAGCAGGCCGGGCAGGCCCAGGTAGTCCTGCTCCTCCTGGCTGCCGACGTCGGCGGCGGTGCCGAACTCGCCGCCGTCGAAGAGCACGCGGTCGAACTCGGCCTGCGCGTCGAGCGCCTGGAACGGCATGAGCTCCAGCTCGCCGGACGCCTTCTCGGGGCGGTTCGCGGCGGCCGTCATCGCGTCCTCGGGCGACCACGTGTCGCCCTCGGCGGACGCCGGACGGTCGAGCACGTGGTCGCGCTCGAGCTCCAGCTGCGCCGCGTGCACCATCAGCGTCGGCACGCTCGGCACGAACACCGACGCGGTCTCACCGCGACGGCGGGCTCGCACGAACCGGCCCACGGCCTGGGCGAAGAACAGCGGCGTCGCGATCGACGTGGCGTAGACGCCCACCGCGAGCCGAGGCACGTCGACGCCCTCCGACACCATGCGCACCGCGACCATCCACCGCTGGTCGCCGGTCGCGAACGCCTCGATGCGCTCGGAGGCGCCGGCGTCGTCGGACAGCACGACCACCGGCGGCTCACCAGTCAGCCCCCGCAGCACCGAGGCGTAGGCGCGGGCCTGCGCGTGGTCGGTGGCGATCACGAGCCCGCCGGCGTCCGGGACGCCGCGGCGCACCTGCGACAACCGGGTGTCGGCCGCTCGCAGCACCGACGGGATCCACTCCCCCGCAGGGTCGAGCGCGGTGCGCCAGGCGTGAGCGGTCATGTCCTGCGTCAGCGGCTCCCCGAGCCGGGCGCTCACCTCGTCGCCGGCGCGGGTGCGCCAGCGCATCTGCCCGGAGTAGGCGAGGAACAGCACCGGCCGCACGACGCCGTCGCGCAGGGCGTCGCCGTAGCCGTAGGTGAAGTCGGCCTGCGACCGGCGCACGCCGGCGGCGTCCTCGGTGTAGGTGACGAACGGGATCGCGCTGGTGTCGGAGCGGAATGGCGTGCCCGTCAGGGCGAGGCGCCGGGTGGCGGGCTCGAAGGCCTCGCGGACGGCGTCGCCCCACGACAGCGCGTCGCCGCCGTGGTGCACCTCGTCCAGGATGACCAGCGTGCGCGCGCCGCGGGTGCGAGCGTGGTGCAGCGTCGGCCGGCTCGCGACCTGGGCGTAGGTGACGGCGACGCCGTGGTAGTCCCGGCCGGTGCCGCCCTGGGCGTTGCTGAACTGGGGGTCGATGCTGATGCCGACGCGGTGCGCGGCGTCCGCCCACTGCCGCTTGAGGTGCTCGGTGGGCGCGACGACCGTGATGCGCTGCACCTCGCCGCGGCCGAGCAGCTCGGTGGCCACCCGCAGCGCGAACGTGGTCTTGCCGGCGCCCGGCGTCGCGACGGCGAGGAAGTCGCGCGGCGCGAGCTCGAGGTAGGAGTCGAGGGCCCGCTGCTGCCAGGCCCGCAGCTTCGCCGCGGTACCCCAGGGGGCCCGGCCGGGGAAGGCGGGAGGCAGGTGGGATGCGGCGGAGGTGCTCACGGTGGGGTCGAGCCTAACCAGTCCGGACGACGGACATGCCGGGCGGCGAGGTCGGTCGGGGCCGGCGTCCGGCGTGCTATGCGGGCGCGTCGCACGGCGCGTCGGCGGCGCAAGCGAACGGCCCGGCGCCCCGACGTCCGGTCTCGGACGTCGGCAGGCGCCGGGCCGCGGGCGGGTGTCGCGCCCTAGTGCCGATAGGCCGCCCACTGGCCCTGCAGGCGCGAGATCTGGCCGGAGCTGAAGGTGTCCATGCAGGAGTCGTAGGTGTAGTCCATGTAGTTCTTGATCGGGTCGGGGCCCGTAGCGGTGCAAGTGTCGCGACCGGTCGGGCACTCGAAGGCGGGTGACGCCTCGGCCGGGGTGTCGTCGACCAGGTCGCCGCTGCCTCGGCATCCGCCTTGGAAGGTGTGGTAGAGCCCGACCCAGTGCCCGACCTCGTGGGTGCCGGTGTCGCCCTCGGCGTAGTTGGTGGCCGTGCCGCCGGGCAGCGACTGGTCGAGCACGACCACGCCGTCCATGCTCGGGCTCTTGGCGTAGCTGGCGGGGAACGTCGCCCAGCCCAGCAGGTCGTTCGACAGGTTGGCCGTGTAGATGTTCAGCGTCTTCTTGTCGCCCTCACGCAGCGTGGACTTCATGGCCTGCTCAGCGGCACTGCCCTGGGTCAGGTTGTACCAGCTCGCGTTGACGGTGGTGTCGGTGTCCTTGAACGCGAAGCTCAGGCCGGTGTCGGCGTAGGCGCTCTGCAGGACGGCGATCTGGCGGGCGATCTGGTCGTCGGTGACCATGCCGTTGACGCCGTCGGTGATGCGGTGCACGTAGACGGGCACGGTCGTCGGGGTGAAGGGCGCGGCCGGCGAGCTGCCCGAGCCCCTGCCGCCGTTCGGCTTGAGGCCCTTGGCCGCCAGCGTGCGCGAGAAGTCGGCCTCGAGGTCACCGACCTGCTTGGCACTCAGCTCGTTGCCGTCGGCGCGCGAGCCCTTGCCGCGGGCGCCCACGGCGTCGGCGTGCACCTCGCAGTCGGCGGCCGACACGACCGGCGCCGCCGCGGCCTGGGCGGGCACCGACGCGGCGAAGGGAGCGGCGACGAGGGCGGTGCCGAGCGCCAGCGCGAGCAGGGGACGGGGCAGGTGACTCATGGGTTCTCCGAGGGTGCTGGCGACGCCGGGAGCGTCGCGAGACCGCAGACGCTAACGGTGATGACCGTCTCGTGGGGGTTTGCACCCGCACGGATCCGCCGGCACCCCGCGGCCGCGGGATCGCGAGTCGCGCTGGTCAGTCCTCGCCGTCCTGCGGTGCGCGCAGGCCCTCGTAGATCTCCTTGCAGGTGGGGCACACCGGGAAGCGGTTGGGGTCGCGGCCGGGCACCCACACCTTGCCGCACAACGCCTTCACCGGCTCACCGCTCAGTGCGCTCTCGAGGATCTTCTCCTTGCGCACGTAGTGCGAGAAGCGCTCGTGGTCGCCGGGCTCGGTGACCTCCTGCTCGACGAGCTCGCGCTCGAGCACCGTCGTGCCCTGTCGCGACGGCTCGTCCGGCGCACCGGGCTGGCCGGGTGTCGGGTCGGGGGGCTCACCCGTCGTCATGGAGCTGCTCATGGCACCACCCTAGGACGAACCCGCGGCTGCGGGAGCGGGTCAGTTCTGGTCGGGGTCGTCGGGGTAGGTGGCGACGTAGGCGAGCTCGCCGCGCTGGCGTCGCAGCACGGCGCGCCACAGCGACGCCGGGTCGCTGCTGAAGGGGTCGCGGGCCTCTCCCTCCACGACGTACCAGGACCCCTCCTCGACCTCGGCCTCCAGCTGGCCGGGCGCCCAGCCGGCGTAGCCGGCGAAGACCCGCAGCCCGGCGAGGTCGTCGACGACCGAGAGCGGCTCGACGTCGAGGTCGACCAGGCCGAGGGCCCCGGCGAGGCGCCGCACGCCCTTGGGCTCACCGGCGTCACCGGGCACGGCGACCAGCCCGAGCGCGGAGTCGAGCCCGACCGGGCCGCCCTGGAACAGCACCCCCGGGTCGGTGGTGTGCGGCTGCCACCCGGGCAGCACCGCCGAGACCTCCACCTGCATGGGCCGGTTCAGCACCACGCCCATGGCCCCGTCGGCGCCGTGGTCGAGCAGCAGGATCACGGCGCGCCGGAACGTCGGCTCCTGCAGCAGCGGTGTCGCCACGAGCAGCCGGCCGGTGAGGTCGGGACGCTTCACGGGCCCATCCTCCCCCGCCGCCGCCGAGCCCACCCCTCGACCAGCGCCCACCCGAGGGCGCAGCCGATCAGGTCGGCCACGGCGTCGCGGACGTCGCCGTCGCGGTGCGCCAGCGCGGTGGTCTGGATGACCTCGCTGACCGGCGCGTGCACCACCGTGAGCAGCAGCACCAGCCAGCGGGGCGCCGCCGAGCGCAGGCCGGCCGCCATGACCAGCGCGAACACCGACAGGTGCACCAGCTTGTCCAGGCCCGGCACCCCACCGGTCGACGGTGAGCGCGGGGCGTAGAGCACCACCAGCTGTCCGACCACGACGGCCGCGAACAGCAGGAGGCGACGCCTCACCCGGCCACCTTGGGCCGGCTGGCCGCCTTCTCGACGGCGGAGGCGACGGCCTTGGTGACGTCGGGGTGGAAGACGCTCGGCACGATGTAGGCCGCGTTCAGCTCGTCATCGGTGACGACCGCCGACAGGGCGCGCGCCGCCGCCAGCAGCACCTCGATGTCGATCGCGTGCGACTGCGCGTCGAGCAGGCCGCGGAAGACTCCGGGGAAGGCCAGCACGTTGTTGATCTGGTTCGCGAAGTCGCTGCGCCCCGTGGCCACGACCACCGCGTGCGCGGCGGCCGCGATCGGGTCGACCTCGGGGTCGGGGTTGGCCATCGCGAACACGACCGACCCGTCCGCCATCGTGGCGATGTCGTCGCCGGTCAGGATGCCGGGGGCCGAGACCCCGATGAAGACGTCGGCACCCACCAGCGCCTGCCTCAGCGTGCCGGTCACCCCGCGTGGGTTCGTCGAGGTCGCCACGCGGCACAGGTCGGACGTCGGCGCGCTCGCGACGTCCGGACGGTCGGGGTGCACGACCCCGTCGACGTCGCACACCACGACGTCGTACGCGCCCGCGTGCAGCAGCAGGGTGAGGATCGCCGTGCCCGCCGCCCCCGCGCCCGACATGACGACGCGGACGTCGGCCAGCTGCTTGCCCACCACGCGCAGCGCGTTCGTGAGCGCGGCGAGGGTCACGATCGCCGTCCCGTGCTGGTCGTCGTGGAAGACCGGGATGTCGAGCTCGGCGCGCAGCCGCCGCTCGATCTCGAAGCACCGCGGCGCCGAGATGTCCTCGAGGTTGATGCCGGCGAAGACCGGGGCGATGGCCTTGACCGCCGCGACGATCTCGTCGGGGTCCTGGGTGTCCAGGCAGATCGGGAAGGCGTCGATGCCGGCGAAGCGCTTGAACAGCGCCGCCTTGCCCTCCATCACCGGCAGCGCCGCCAGCGGCCCGAGGTTGCCCAGCCCCAGCACCGCCGAGCCGTCGGTCACGACCGCCACGGTGTTGCGCTTGATGGTGAGCCGGCGGGCGTCGCTCGGGTCCGCGGCGATCGCCAGACAGATCCGGGCGACGCCCGGGGTGTAGACCAGGGACAGGTCGTCACGGTTGCGGATCGGCACCTTGGACTCGATGCTCAGCTTGCCGCCGAGGTGGGCGAGGAACGTGCGGTCGCTGACCCGGCCGATCTCGACGCCGTGGACCGCCCGCATCGCCTCGACGAGGGACGACGCGTGGTCGGCGTCGCGCGCCGCGCAGGTCACGTCGACCTGCACGCGGTTGGGGCCGGAGGCGGTGACGTCGAGGGCGGTCACGACTCCCCCACCGCGCTCGGCCGCCGTCGTCAGCTCGCTGACGGCCGTCGGCCGCGCCGGCAGCTCGAGGCGCACGGTGATCGAGTAGGACGCTGACGGCACGGCAGGCATGGCGACCCTTCGGGCTGGCGACGCGGCCGGGAGGGGTCGCGCCGGGTACGGGGCCGCCATTGTGTCGCTCCGGCGTCCGGGAAGCGATGACCTCGACCGGTGCCCGGCCGGGCGGCGTGGCTGCCGCCGCAACGCCCGCCGGACTGCCACCACACTGGCCTCGTGACCCGCGACCCCCTCCAGCGGCTGCTGCAGGCGCCGCCGGACCTCCCGGCGAGCGCGGGGCTCGCCGCGCTGGTGAGCGCGGTGCGCCGGCACGGCACCGCGGTGCTGCAGGCGCCGCCGGGCACGGGCAAGACCACGCTCGTGCCCCCGGCCCTCGCCGCCTCCCTGCCCCAGAGGGGCGACGGCCCCGCACGGGTGGTGGTGACCCAGCCGAGGCGCATCGCCGCACGCGCCGCTGCCCGGCGCCTGGCGTCGCTGCTGGACGAGCCGGTCGGGGTGAGCGCCGGCTACACCGTCCGCGGCGAGCGCTCGGTGGGGCCGGCGACCCGGGTCGAGTTCGTCACCCCCGGGGTGCTGCTGCGCCGGCTGCAGCGCGACCCCGAGCTCGCCGACGTCGACGCCGTGGTGCTCGACGAGGTTCACGAGCGGCACCTGGACGCCGACCTGGTGCTCGCGATGCTGCTCGACGTCCGGGCGACCCTGCGCCCTGCCCTGCCGCTCGTGGCGATGTCGGCGACCGTGGCCGCCGAGCGCACCGCCCTGCTGCTCGGCTCGGACGTCGGCACCGCGGCTCCCGTCGTCAGCGTGCCCGGTGTGCTCCACCCGGTGCGCACGCACTGGCGCCCCCTGCCGCCCGGGGTGCGGCGCACCGACGAGCGGGGCGTGCCGCCGGTGCTGCTCGACCACGTGGCGGCGGTCACGCGCGAGGCGCTCGAGCGCGAGGAGGGTGACGTGCTGGTGTTCGTGCCGGGCGTGCGCGAGATCGACGGCGTGCTGCACCGGCTCGCCGCGTCGCCCGCCCGGCTGCTCGGGCTGCACGGCCGGCTGACGCCCGCCGAGCAGGACCGCGCGCTGACCGCCGGCTCGCAGCGGCGGGTCGTCGTCAGCACCTCGGTGGCCGAGTCCTCGCTCACGGTGCCCGGCGTGCGGGTCGTGGTCGACGCCGGCCTGTCCCGCCAGCCCCGGGCCGACGTCCGGCGGGGGCTGGCGGGTCTCGCGACGGTGATGGTGAGCCGGTCGGCGGCCGAGCAGCGCGCCGGGCGGGCCGGGCGCCTCGGGCCGGGCGCGGCCTACCGCTGCTGGGGCGAGGCCGAGCACGACCGGCTGCGCGCCCACGCCGAGCCCGAGATCGCGACGGCCGACCTCGCGGCGTTCGCCCTCGAGGTGGCGTGCTGGGGCGCGCCCGGCGCCGCGGGGCTGGCGCTGCTCGACCCGCCCCCGGTCGCCGCGCTGACCGCGGCGGTGCAGGTGCTGCGCGGCATCGGCGCGGTGGACGACGAGGGCCGGGTGACCGAGCGCGGCCGCCGGGTCGCGGCTGTCGGGGCTGACCCGCGCCTGGCCCGCGCCCTGCTCGACGGCGCGCCCCTGGTGGGGTCACGCCGCACCGCGGAGGTGGTGGCGGCACTGTCCGACGACGTGCGCGCGCCGGGTGCCGACCTCGTGGCCGCGCTGCGGGCGCTGCGCCGTGGCGGTCCGCAGTCGGTGACCTGGCGCGCCGAGGCGTCCCGGCTGCGACGGCAGGTGCCGGACGTGCCGGGCACCGAGCAGCTCACCGACGACCACGCCGTCGGGCTCGTCGTGGCCCTGGCGCACCCCGACCGGATCGCCCGGCGACGCCCGAACGGCTCGAGCTACCTCATGACCTCCGGCACCGGCGCGGTGCTGCCGCCCGCGGCCACAGGCATGGCCGGCGCCGAGTGGCTGGCGGTCGCGGACGCCGAGCGCGGCCCGGGGCGCGCCGACGCCGTGGTGCGGTCGGCGGCGCCGGTCGACGCCGACCTCGCGATGCTCGCGGCACCCGCGCTGCTGTCCACGCGCGAGGAGGTCGCGTGGCGTGAGGGCAGCGTGGTCGCCACGCGCACCACGGGCCTCGGCGCCATCGACCTGACGTCGGCGCGCATCACCGACCCGGCGCCCGAGCTGGTGGCGCGAGCGGTGCGCGACGGGCTGGTCGCCGACGGGCTCGACGTCCTGAGCTGGACGCCCGCCGCCCGCTCGCTGCGCAGCCGCCTGGCCTTCCTGCACCGCACGCTCGGCGACCCGTGGCCCGACGTGTCCGACGACGCCCTGCTCGCGGAAGTCGAGACCTGGCTCGGCCCCGACCTCGCGCGCGTGCGCGGCCGGCGCCAGCTGCGCCACGTCGACACCACGTCCGCGTTGCGGCGGCTGCTGCCCTGGGCCGCGGCCGGTCGGCTCGACGAGCTGGCGCCCGAGCGGCTGCCGGTGCCGAGCGGCTCCACGGTCGCCGTCGACTACGACGGCGACCAGCCGGTGCTGGCGGTGCGGCTGCAGGAGGTCTTCGGCTGGCGCGCGACGCCGCACGTCGCCGACGGGCACGTGCCCGTGCTGCTGCACCTGCTGTCACCGGCGCAGCGGCCGGTGGCCGTCACCGCCGACCTGGAGTCGTTCTGGCGCAACGGTTATGGACAGGTGCGCGGTGAGCTGCGCCATCGCTATCCCAAGCACGCCTGGCCCGACGACCCCCTGACCGCCAAACCCATCAGGGGGTCGCGCCGACCGCGCTGAGCAGTGGTCGCCGTCAGACCCCGAAGTCGGGACGCATCGGCATGTGGGGGTCACCGGTGTCGTCGGTGCGGGTGCCGAGCACCTGGTGCAGCTCGATCTGCCCGCGCTCGAACGACAGCCGCGACCCCGCCATGTACAGGCCCCACACCTTCGCGGTGCCGAGGCCGACCTCGGCGACAGCGTCGTCCCAGCTCTCGACGAGGTTGGCACACCAGTCGCGCAGCGTCAGCGCGTAGTGGCGCCGCAGGTTCTCCTCGTGCTGCACCTCGATGCCGGCGTCCTGCATCGCGACGATCATCGCCCCGACACCGGTCAGCCCACCGTCGGGGAACACGTAGCGGTCGATGAAACCGCGGCGGCGCACACCGGGGTGGCGGTTGTCGTCGCGGGTGATCGAGTGGTTGAGCAGCCGGCCACCCGGACGCAGCCGCGAGCGCAGGAAGGAGAAGTAGGCCGGGTAGTTCTCGACACCGATGTGCTCGGACAGCCCGATCGAGCTCACGGCGTCGAAGCCGCTCTCACGCACCTCGCGGTAGTCGGTGAACCGCACCTCGGCGCGGCCGGTGAGCCCCTCGCGCTCGATGGCCTGCTGGGCCCAGGCGGCCTGCTCGCGCGACAGGGTGACTCCCAGCGCGGTGACGCCGTACTCGCGCACCGCGTGGCGCACCATGCCACCCCAGCCGCAGCCCACGTCCAGCAGCCGCATGCCGGGCTTGAGCCCGAGCTTGCGCGCCACCAGGTCGTACTTGTGGGCCTGCGCCTGCTCGAGCGTGGCACCGTCCTTCGGGAAGCACGCGCAGGTGTAGGCCATCGAGGGCCCGAGGACCATCTCGTAGAACCGGTTGCTGACGTCGTAGTGGTGGTGGATGGCCTCGGCGTCGCGGCCCCGCGAGTGCTGCAGCCCGCGGACCGCCCGACGCAGCGCGCTCGGCACCTCCTGCGGCGGGGGCTCGGGCAGCGTCAGCGCGAGCGAACCGAAGCTGCGCAGCGCGCGGACGACGTCACCCATCGCCGGCCGCGGCGGCTCGAGCAGCTCGGTCATCAGGCGCAGCAGCGGGTAGGGGTCGCCCGGGTGGACGCCGTCGACCTCGAGGTCACCGGCCACGTAGGCGCGGGCGAACCCGAGCGAGCTGGGCGCACCCATGACGTAGGCCACGCCTCGCGGTCGCAGCATGCGCAGGTGGATGTCGGCGTCCGAGCGGCCGGCGGTGCTGCCGTCGTACGCGCTGAAGCGCACGGGTGCCTGCGGGCCGAACATCATGGTGAACGCTTCTGCGACGCTGACGTCGCGGCTGCGCCCGATGTCAGTGCGCGTAGTGCCGAACAGGGTCATCGACGTCCTACCGCCTTCTCGTAGAGATCCAGCAACCGTCCCCGGGGGTCGTACCGCTCCTTGGCCGAGCGGTAGGCCTTCTCACCGTAGAAACCCCAGAACTCCTGGGGGGAGTAGTACGCGTCGGAGTAGAGCGACTTGTGACCACCGTGCGCAGCCACCTCCCGCTCGATCCGCCGGTTGACGTCGCCGTCGGAAGCGCCCGGCTCGATGGCGACGGTAGACCAGAAGCCGACGTTGACGTACGTCGCACCGGGCTCGAGCGGGTAGAGCGGCCAGCGCGAGTCCGGACTACCCGCGACCTCGCGCCGCAATCGCAACGGGCACAACCAGACCGGCTCGATCGGCACCTCCGCCAGGAACCAGCGCAGGAAGTCCGCGGTGCGCGGCAGCGGGATCTCGACGTCCTGCACCACTCGCTCGCGGGCGGGCAGACCGCGCCGCTCGTCGATGCGCGCCTTGACGTGGTAGCGGTTCTCCAGCCCCACCAGCTTCTGGTAGACGTCGCTGCGCAGGTAGCGGCGTGGCCACCAGCGGCGGATGCGCGGGTTCTGCACGCCGAAGACGCGCGAGCACCAGAACCAGTCGGTGTCCCACCGCCACAGGTAGTCGCGGACCGTGAGCCAGTCCTCGCGCCGCTCGCGCACCGAGCGGTAGTAGACGCCCTGGCCGGTGTAGTCGGAGGTGCTCGGAGCGGTGCGGGAGAACGCAGCCAGCGTCAGGTAGGCCTCGGTGTCGCTGAAGACTGTGCCGTCGACGAAGTCGACGTGGACCCCCGCGTAGGCCCCGTCCGTAGTGACCTGGTCGATGGCCAGGGCCAGCGCGTCGAGGTCGTCGAAGCGGACGTGGCGCAGGTGCACGAAGGGCTCGACGGGCTCGAGCTCGATCGTGAGGCGGGTCGCGTAGCCGAGGGTGCCGTAGGAGTTGGGGAACGCGTGGAACAGCTCGGCGTGCTCGCCGTCGGGCTCGGCGGTGACCACGTCGCCGTTGCCGGTCAGGACGTCGAGGGAGAGCACCGACTCGTGCGGCAGCCCGCTGCGCCAGGACGACGACTCGATCCCGAGCCCGGTGACGGCCCCGCCCAGAGTGATCGTCTTGAGCTGGGGGACGACGAGGGGCATCAGCCCGTGCGCCAGCGTGGCGTCGACGAGCGTCTCGTAGGTGCACATCGCCTGCACGACGGCCGTGCGCGAGGCGGTGTCGACGTGCAGGACACCGTCGAGCCCCGTGACGTCGAGCCCACGACCCGCGCTGCGCACGCGAGGCCGGAACAGGTTGCTGGTGCGCTTGGCGAGCCGGACCGGCGCCCCGGGCGGCAGGTCGCGCAGCTGCCGTTGCATGCGCGCCACCACTGCGTCGTGGCTCCTTGAACCCGCGCTGCTGACCGCTGCCCGTGTTTCCGTCACGGATACATAGTATGCCTAGGCAACTACGGCTGGCTGCGCCCCACGCCGCCGCGCTGCCGGTCTGCCGGTTTGCGGATGCATGTCCGAAACCCCGTCGCAGAAGGGTTCCCCGTGAGTAGTCATGCTGTCACGCGCCGTACCGAACGCGGCGGCGTCGTGACCCTCCAGGTCACCGACAACGGTCCGACGCAGGGCGGCCCGGTGCTGCTCCTGCACGGTTTCCCGCAGCACCGTGGCATGTGGGACGACGTCACCGCCGCGCTCAACGGCTCGGGTCTCCTCACGCGCGCCGTCGACCAGCGCGGCTACGGGTCGAGCACCGTCCCCGACGACGAGTCGGGCTACCGGCTCGACGAGCTGGTCGCCGACGCGCTGGCGGTCCTCGACGATCTCGAGGCCCGGCCCGCGGTCGTCGTCGGACACGACTGGGGCGCGGTCGTTGCGTGGGCGCTGGCGGCCCGCCACCCCGATCGGGTGCGGGCGCTCGTCGCGGTGTCCGTGCCGCACCCCGCCGCCTTCGCGAGCGCCCTCGCCAGCTCGGCCGACCAGCAGCGGCGGTCGGCCTACATCGACCTGTTCCGCCACCCCGAGCGGGCCGAGCCGGTCCTGCTCGCGGGCGGCGGTCGCCGGCTGCGGGCGATGTTCGACCCGCTGCCGGGCGACGTCGCCGCCCGCTACGTCGAGCCGCTGCTGCGGCCGGGTGCCCTGCTCGGCCCGCTGCGCTGGTACGCCGGGGCCATGCGCCCCGACGTCCTCGCCGCCGTGCCGCCCGTGACCGTGCCGACCGTCTTCGTCTGGTCGGACGCCGACACCGCGGTCTCGCGCGCCGCCGCGGACGCCTGCGCCCAGCAGGTCACCGGCCCCTACCGGCGGGTGGACGTGCCCGGCGTCTCGCACTGGGTGCCGGACGAGCGCCCCGAGGTGGTGGTCGAGGCGGTGTTCGCCGCGCTGGGCCTCGCGGGCGAGGTTCGTTGACCGCGCAGCCGCCCGGCCCGGTTAGGCTCTGGGCGACAGCTACCCCGCGACGTCCGGAGAGCTCCCGCATGGGCGACATCGTGATCTTCAGCGGAACGGCGCACCGCGAGCTGGCCGCCGAGATCTGCTCGGTCCTGGGCGTCGAGCTCGCACCCAGCACCGTGCAGCGCTTCTCCAACGACTGCCTGCAGGTGCAGCTGCGTGCCAACTGCCGCCAGCGTGACGTCTTCATCGTCCAGCCGCTGGTGCCGCCCGTGCAGGAGAACCTCGTCGAGCTGCTGCTCATGCTCGACGCCGCCCGCGGCGCGTCCGCGTCGCAGATTACCGCCGTGATCCCGCACTACGCCTACGCGCGCTCGGACAAGAAGGACGCGCCGCGCATCTCCATCGGCGGCCGGCTGGTCGCCGACCTGATCTCGACCGCGGGCGCCGACCGCGTGATGACCATGGCGCTGCACGCCCCCCAGGTGCACGGCTTCTTCTCGGTGCCCGTCGACCACCTCACTGCGCTTAGCGACCTCGCCGCCCACTACCGCGGGACGGACCTGTCGAACACCGTGGTCATCTCCCCCGACCTCGGCAACGCCAAGCCGGCGACGGCGTTCGCGCGGCTGCTCGACGTGCCCGTGGCGGCCGGCTCCAAGCAGCGCCTCGCCGACGACACCGTGGTCATCGACTCGATCGTCGGTGACGTCGACGGCAAGGACGTGATCGTCCTGGACGACGAGATCGCGACCGGTGGCTCGGTGGTGCAGCTGCTCGACTCGCTGCGTCCCCGCGGTGTGCGCCGCGTGTCGATCGCGTGCACCCACGGGCTGTTCACCGGGCCCGCCATCGCCAGGCTCTCGGCGCGCGACGACATCGACGAGATCGTCACCACCAACACCGTGCCGCAGGCCGCCCACTACGGGCTGCCCAACCTCGAGGTCCGCTCGGTGGCACCGCTGTTCGCCGAGGCGATCGAGCGCATCCACCTCGGTGAGTCGGTCAGCAGCCTGTTCTCCGACGTCCCCACCCACGGCTGAGCCGCTGCGCGACTGCGCGCGTCAGGTCAGCGGCGCGTCAGGTCAGCCGGTCGGGCTGGGTCGGCACGCACGGCGAGCTGCCGGCGACCCCGGCCACATCGCCTGCCCACGACGGCAGCGGGCGGGGGTCGGGCGTCGGGGCGAAGCGGCCGTCGACCCGCTCGTACTGCCAGCCAGGACCGTTGCGGCGCAGCGACTGCAGCGCGGCCACGAGCCGGTCGACGTCCTCGCTGCGGCTGCCCACGCCCAGGCTCGCGCGCACCGCGCCCTCCGGCAGGCCGAGCCGGGCGAGCAGCGGGTGGGCGCAGAACTTGCCGTCGCGCACGCCGATGCCGTGCTCGGCCGACAGGTACGCGGCCACGAGCCCGGCGTCGTACCCCTCGACCGTGAAGGTCACGACCCCGATGGACGACGACGCGTCGTCGAACACCCGGACGACGCGCACGCCGGGCACCTGCGCCAGGCCGTCGACCAGGCGCTCGCGCAGGGCCGCCTCGTGCACTTCGAGCGCGGCCTCGGGCAGCGCCGCGAGCACCTCGCACGCGGTGGCGAGCGCGAGCGCCCCCAGCACGTTCGGCGTGCCACCCTCGTGCCGGGCCGGCGCGCAGGCCCACTGCACGCGGTCGTGCTCGACGCGCTGCACCGCACCTCCCCCTGCGAGGTACGGCGCGCCGCGGTCGAGCCAGTCGCGGCGCCCGACGAGCACCCCGGCGCCGTACGGCGCGTAGAGCTTGTGGCCGCTGAACGCGACGTAGTCGGCGCCGCTGGCGTCGAGGTCGATGCTGCGGTGGGGCACGAGCTGGGCCGCGTCGACCACGACGCGGGCGCCGTAGCGGTGCGCGAGCGAGACGATCCGGTTGACGGGCAGCTCCTCGCCGGTGACGTTGGACGCACCGGTGACGGCCACGAGCGCGGCGGCCCGCTCGGCGAGCGCGGCCTCGAGCACCTGCAGCGTCGCCTCGACCGAGCTCTGCACGGGCAGCAGCCGGTGACGTCCGCGCTGCCAGGGCAGCAGGTTGGCGTGGTGTTCGCTGTCGAACGACACGACGTCGCCCCACGCGGGCAGGCAGCCGGCCAGCAGGTTCAAGGCGTCGGTGGTGTTGCGGGTGAAGACGACGACGTCGCCGGCGCGGGCCCCGACGTGGGCGCCCACCGTCGTACGGGCGCGCTCGAGGACGGCGGTGCTGACCTGCGAGGCGTAGCCGGCCCCGCGGTGGACGCTCGCGTAGTACGGCAGCACCTCGGCGACGCGCGCCGCGACGGCGACCAGGGCCGGGGCGCTGGCGGCGTTGTCGAGGTTGGCGTAGCGGGTGGTGCGGCCGTCGACGAGCGGCGCCTGAAGCTCGGCACCGACGACGGCGACCAGCGGGAGGACGGGATCCCCCGGGTCGAGGTCGTTGCGCCGCAACGCCGCTGAGGTCGCACCGACCTCGTCCGCGTCGGTTTCGTAGGGCTGGAAGAGCGTGTGCGTCATGGCAAACCCCAGTGCTCTGGGACCCGTGGTGACGAGCCCGCGCTTGCGCCGACTCGTCGCCGGCACCTGGTCCTCACCCGGGGCACCCCGCCGCGGAGGAGGGTTGCCGGCCAGCGAGCCGGGGCTTTCCGCTGGCACTCTTGACCGTGGTTGACACTACGGACGCTGCAGCTCGCTGCTCAACAGCTGCCGCCGCACGTCTCACGTTCCGGACACCCGTTCCCCCGAACGGCGGTCACGCGCCCCCTGCCACCCCCTCCCCCGTGATCATGCGATCCCGGCCCACCTGCACCCACCTCCACCGTGATCTTGCGACCCCGGCCCACCCTCCTCCCCGTGATCATGCAACCCCGGCCCACCTGCTCGGCTCGGCTACGCCGTCGTGGAAAGCCACCAGGGCGTGGTCCGCGACGGCCGTGTAACCGATGCGCTGGTAGATGCCGTTCGACACGGGGTTGGCGAGGTCGGTGTACAGCATCGGGATGGCGCCCTCGTTCAGCACCTGCTGGCTGAGGTCGGCGACCAGAGCGCTCGCCCAGCCGTGCCCGCGCTCCGCGGGCGGGGTGTACACGAGCTGCACGCGGCTGACCCCTGCGCTCGGCAGCGTCACGGCGGTCATGCTCACGGGCGTCGCGTCGCGGTCCCACACGTGCAGCAGTCCCTGCTCGATCCGCCAGCCCACGTGGTCGGTCGCGCTCACCAGCGTGCCCGTCTCCGCCTCGAACGCCGTCGCCCACGTCCGCAGCAGCGGCGCGTCGTCCCCTCGGGCGAGCCGTCGACGTCCGGGCACCTCGACGGGCGCGCGGACCACGTCGCACCGGTAGGTCCGCTGCCGCCGCGACGCGCCCGCGGTGGCGCCGGTCAGCTGCCGCCAGTGGGTCGCGAAGGTCATCGCCGGTGCGACTGGGCCACTGATGCCAGGCAGGTCGGTGTCCCGGACGGCCAGCTCCGCGGCCAGCGCGCGGACGGCGTCCGGCCCGGCGGTCGACAGGGCGAGCCCATGGGGCGGCGTCCGCATGGCTGCTGCCACGACGTCGTCGCCGTCGAGCACCCACGACCACAGCTGGGTGGCACGGACGTCGGCCGCTTCGTCCAGCGCCTGGGCCGACCGCGTGAGCAGCACGTTGTGCACGACCGGCGAGCGCTGCAGGAAGTCTTCCGTCGCGGCGAGGAAAGCGGTGACGTCGCTGGTCACCACGACCTGGGGCTTGCTCACCGGTCGAGGATGACGCGCCGTGGCCGTCCAGAGCCAGCGGGTTTGGGGGGCGGCACAGGAGACGCCAGGTGGGCGGGGATCGCATGATCACGGCGCGGGTGCGTGGGCCGGGATCGCATGATCACGGCCAGGACGCGGCCGCCGACGGGCTCAACCGATGGCGCGCTCGCTGCCCGCCGTCGGGCGGCAGACCAGCACCGGGCACGGCGCCGAGTGCTGCACCCGAGAGGCGGTGCTGCCGAGCAGGATGGTCCTGGTCAGGCCCCGGCTGCCCGAGGCCAGCGAGATCAGATCGGCGTCGACGTCCTCAGCTGCGCGGATGATCTCCTGCGCCGGGGACCCACTGCGGATCTCCTGGTGGATGGTGGGCCCCCACCCGTCGAACTGCCCGGCCACGACGTCGACGGCGGCGCGGGCCTCGTCGACGAAGGTGGACCCCTCCTGCTCGGTCGGCTGCTCACCGCCCAGCTCGTTGGCGAAGGGGACCGCGGCGTAGGGACTGACCACCGCGATGACCGTCACGTCGGTGATCTCGCGGGAGTCGGCGATCCACTTGAACTGCCTGGCCGCGACCAAGGACGCACGGGAGCCGTCAGTGGCGACGATGACGTGCATGGTCACAGCTCCCGGTTCGCGGACGGCGGTCCGTCGGCCGCGGCGTCGCCGGGCTGCACTGCCGGCGGGCGTGGCTGGCCGTTGCCGCGCAGCTTCTGGACGACGTACAGCGCCAGGCCGACGGCCAGCAGGCCGGCTACCCAGAGGAGCGCTTCGGGGTCGTCGATCAGGGTGTACGCCAGCACGGTCAGGTTCCCGACGATGCCGGCGTACAGCAGCGGGGTGCTCGCCCGGTAGGTGTCCGAGCTCTCGTCCCTGCCCCGCAGCCTCAGGCAGGCCACGATCACCAGCGCGTAGATGAAGAGCAGGAACACCACGGTGATGGTGGCCAGGCGATCGACGATGTCGAGCTGCTCATCCGCGGGCAGCTCGGACTGACTGCCCCGGATCGCCGCTCCGATCAGCAGCAGGGCACCGACGACGGAGGCGCCGAAGAGCAGCGCGACGTAGGGGCTGCGACGCACCGGGTGGATCTTGGCGAAGATGGCGGGCACGACGCCTTCGCGGGCCATCCCGTACAGGATCCGGGACTGCGCGACGACGGTGACCAGGGCGGTGTTGCTGATGGCGACCATGGCGATGAGCCCGAAGACGACCAGCATCACCGAGGCCGGGATGAAGAGCAGGTCGGCGCGGATCACCTCGAGCAGCGTCTTGTCGGCGAGCGTCTCGATCGGTACGGCGAGGGCCGCGGCGATCGACACCAGGACGTAGACCACGCCGGCGGTCAGCATGCCGCCGATCAGCGCCCGCGGGAAGGCACGCGAGGGGTCGATGGTCTCCTCGGCCACGTTGGCGGCGTTCTCGAAGCCCGTCATGGCGAAGAAGGCCAGCGACACCCCGGCCAGCACCGCGATGACCGGCGAACCCTCGGCACTGAACTCCAGCAGCACGCCGGGGCTGTTGACCCCCTTGACGAGGGCGATGACCCCGATGGCCACCACGACGATCAGGCCACTGAGCTCGATGAACGTCATGACGACGTTGGCCACCACGGACTCGGTGATCCCGATCAGGTTGATGACCGTGATGATGGCGACGAAGACCAGGGCCACGACGGTGGCCACCCAGATCGACTCCTCCGAGAGCTCGAACACCCCGCTGAAGTAGCGCACGAACCCTGAGGCCAGTGAGCCCACCGCGGCCATGTTGGCCGACAGCATGCAGATGGTGATGAAGAACGTCAGGAGCGGGTTGCGGAAGGCCTTGTTGACGTAGAGCGATGCGCCGGCCGCCTGCGGGTACTTGGTCACCAGCTCGGCGTACGCGAGGCCCGTCACGGCGGCCACCGCGACCCCGGCCAGGAAGGCCATCCAGAAGGCGCCGCCGACGGCCGCGGCCACGAGGCCGACGAGGACGTAGATGCCCGACCCGAGCACGTCCCCGACAACGTAGAAGTACAGCTGCCTCGCGGTGATCGATCGCTTGAGCTCGCTGTGCCCGACCTGTTCGGCGGGAGCGGAGGTGGTCATGTGGGCGACCCTACTGTGATCGGCGTTACAGGGGTGTTCCGAATGCCGTCACGTCCTGTTTACGCGCCACCAACCTGATGAAGAGCTTCTCGTGACCGCCTCTTGACGGTCGGCGTCGGCATGGAAGTGACCGCCTGCCGCTCAAGCACTCTCGCCCAGCTCGAGCACCGGCTCCTCGCCGGGGTGCGCGTCGATCGCGGCGAGGGCGAGCGTCTTGTACCCCTCGCTCTCGAAGAGCACCGTGATGCGGTCGTCCTGCGGGTCCATGACCACGCCAGGGCCCCAGGTGCGGTGGCGGACGTGGGCGTTGACCGGGAAGCGATCGGCTCCCTCGCCACCGCGCGGTGCCGCCGCGGACGCCGAGGCGGTGGGGACGTCGACACCGGCGTCGTCGACGACCTCGGGGCCCGCGCCCGGATGCGCTGCAGGCTGACCCGTCGACGGACCGCACGCGTCGCAGTTGCCGCATGGCCCGTCGAGCTGCTCACCGAAGTAGCCCAGCAGCAGCTGACGGCGGCACCCGGTCGTCTCGGCGTACGCCCGCATCATCTCCAGGCGTGAACGCTCCACCCGGCGGTGCGCGGCCGCCGCGTCGACGGCGCGTGCGACTGCCTCCCGAGCGGTGACGTCGGCGTCGAGCCACGTCACCACGCCACGGCCACGCACCTCCACGACCCGCGCGAGCTCGAGCAGGTTCACTGCCGCAACGGCCTTGCTGCGGGTGAGCGTCAGCTCGCGGACGAGCGCGGGCGTGGAGGCCGCGGTCTGGCGCAGCACCTCCGCGACGGCCTGCAGCACCCCCCGGTCGGGGGTGCCGGCGCCGAGGAACCGGCGCAGCCCGAGATCCTGCTCGCGGTACATGAGCGTCACCTGCGCCGGCTCACCGTCCCGGCCGGCGCGGCCGATCTCCTGGTAGTAGGAGTCGATCGACTCGCTGATGTGCGCGTGGACGACGAAGCGCACGCTGGGCTTGTCGATGCCCATGCCGAACGCGGACGTCGCGACGACGACGTCGAGCTCGCCGGCCAGGAACTCCTCGTGCACCCGGATCCGCTCGGAGGACGTCATGCCCGCGTGGTACGGCTCGGCCCGCAGACCGCGAGCGGCGAGGTCACGGGCGTAGGCGACCGTGTCCTTGCGGGTGCCGGTGTAGACCAGTCCGGGCATCGCCTGGCCGACCACGTGGTCGACCAGCGAGAGCCGCTTGGCCGCGTCGTCGCCGAAGTGGCGCACCTCGAGGCGCAGGTTCGGCCGGTCGAAGCCCTGCACGACGACGAGCGGGTCGGGCATGTGCATCCGGGCGACGATCTCCTCGCGCACCGGGGGTGCCGCCGTGGCCGTCAGAGCCGCGACGACGGGCGAGCCGAGCCGCTCCCTGACGTCGCCGACGCGGAGGTAGTCGGGGCGGAAGTCGTGGCCCCACGAGGCGATGCAGTGCGCTTCGTCGATCACGAGCAGCGAGGGCCCGGCGGCCGCCAGCCGCTCGACCACCTCGTCCTTCGCGAGCTGCTCGGGCGCCAGGAAGATGAACTCGGCGCGCCCGTCGTCCAGCGCCTGCCACGCCGCGGCGTTCTCGTCGGCGCGCTGCGCGCTGTTGACCACCACGGCCGGCGGCGCATCGGACTCCCCGAGACGCACCAGCTGGTCGCGCTGCAGCGCGATGAGGGGCGACACCACGACGGTCGGACCATCGATGAGCAGGGCCGCGACCTGGTAGACCGCCGACTTGCCGGCGCCCGTGGGCATCACCACGAGCGTGTCACGGCCGCATACCAGTGCCTCGACGGCCTCGACCTGACCTGGCCGCAGGTCTTGCCAGCCGTACCGTTCACGGGCCACAGCCCGGATGCGGTCACGGTCTGGGGCGGGTGTGCCGGGACGGGCGGGGCCGTCGTCCGGGAGGGGCTGCGCAGTCACGAGGGCGGCGTACCCACGCCACAGACCCTCAATACCGCTGCAACGATCGGCGCCCGGCCCGGGATCAACCCGACATGGCCGGCTAGAGGGACTGCGCGGTCGGGGACTCCCCGGCCGTGCTCGCACGCCAGGCCCGTGACAGGAGACAGCACCCGTGGTGGACATCGCAGGCGGCACGAACGGTGGCATCGGCGAGCTGGAGGTGGTGCACACCTTCGAGTCCGGACCCATGCCGACCGGCGTCAGCGTCTCTCGCACCGGGCGGGTGTTCGTCAACTACCCGAAGTGGGGTGACGAGGTGCCCGCGACCGTGACCGAGCTGCGCGACGGGGTGGCCGTCCCCTTCCCCGACGCTCGGTGGAACACCCCGGCGTCGGACGACGACCCGCAGGCGCTCGTGTCGGTGCAGAGCATCGTGGTCGACCCAGCCGACCGGCTGTGGATCCTCGACACGGGCAGCCCTCTGTTCGCGCCGACGTCCCCCGGCGGCCCCAAGCTCGTCTGCGTCGACCTCACCACCGACCAGGTGGTCCAGGTCATCACGTTCCCCGCCGACGTGGCGCTGCCGACGACCTACCTCAACGACGTGCGCTTCGACCTGCGGCGCCTCACGGCCGGCGTCGCGTACATCACCGACTCGGCGGACGCCGGACCCAACGCCATCATCGTCGTCGACCTCGACACGGGTGAGTCGTGGCGCAGGCTCCACGACCACCCGTCGACCAAGGCCGAGCCGCTGCACACCTTCCAGCCTGTGGTGGAGGGCCGGCCGTTCCTCGAGCGCTCGGACGACGGGTCGACCGAGCCGGTGTCGATGGGCGCGGACGGCATCGCCATCAGCGCCGACGGCAGCCGCTTGGTCTACTGCCCGCTCGCGTCGCGTCGGTGGTACAGCGTCGCGACCGACGCGCTCGTGGACCGCTCGGTGGACGATGAGCAGGTGGCGGCCACGGTGGTCGACGAGGGCGACAAGGGCACCGGCTCGGACGGGCTCGAGACCGACGCCGACGGGCGGCTGTATCTCACGAGCTACGAGCACGACGCGGTGCTGCGGCGGCTGCCCGACGGGACGATGGAGACGGTGGCGCACGACCCGCGGCTGCTGTGGCCCGACACCCTGTCGGTCGCCGCGGACGGGTACCTCTACGTGACGGCCAACCAGCTGCACCGGCAGCCGACGTACCAGCGCGGGGAAGATCTGCGGCAGCAGCCGTACCACCTGTTCCGCGTGCGCATCGACTCCGGGCCGGTGGTGCTGCAGCGCTGACGCAGGCGCCGTCGCGGGTTGGACATGACCCATCCGGCGTCACGTCTGCGACACGGGGCTGATGACCAGCTCGTCGATGCGTACCCACGGCGGCGACTGCAGGACGAACCTCACAGCACGGCCGACGTCGTCAGGACGCAGCATCGCCGAGCGCGCCTGGTCGTCAGGAACCTGCGGGCGCAGGCGAAGGAACTCGGTGTCGACGTCACCAGGGCACAGGTGACAGGCACGGACCCCGGACGGCGCTTCCTGAGCGTTCAGGTCCTGACAGAGTGTGCGCAGAGCGGACTTGCTCGCACTGTAAGCGACTCCTGCGCGAGGCGAGAAGCGCCAGGAGGAGTAGGACGAGACGACGATCACCTGCCCGCGTGCGGTCCTCAGGTCGGGGAGCACCGTGTCGACGATCAGGATCACCGCGGTCAAGTTCGTGGCGATGACCGCCTGCACCTCGCTCATCGACTGATCCGCCCAGCTCCGGCGCGGCGTGTTCAGACCAGCCGACAGCACGAGATCGTCCACGCTCCCCCAGGCGTCGACGATCTCGCCGTGTGCAGCGGCCACGGCATCGCCGTCGCGAGCGTCCAGCGGCAGGACGAGGGCCTCCCCGCCGCCGCGCTCGACGAGCGTCGCGGTCTCTCGCAGGTGGTCCGACCGTCGCCCGCTCAGCACCACTCGGCGGTCGGCAGCGGCCGCGACCGCGGCCGACCTGCCCATGCCGGTGCCCGCGCCGGTGACCCAGAGGACGCGAGGGGCGGCCATCATCGCCACCCATCGAGCTCATAGGCCCGCTGCGGCAGCTGAGTGGCGAGCTTGCCGCCACTGACGTCGATCAACGTGCCCGTGATGTAGCGCGAAGCATCGCTGGCGAGGAAGAGCAGAAGATCGCAGACCTCTTCAGCCTCGCCCCAGCGGCGAAGGGTCAGGGTGTCGAGCAGCCTGTCCTGCGTGCCCTGGTCCTTCTCGGCGAAGCCGTTCAGCTGGCTCGGGATCATCCCGGGGGCGTACGCATTCGCGGTGACGTTCCAGGGGCCCAGCTCTCCAGCGAGTGTCCGGGTGAACTGCACGACTGCCGCCTTGGAGGCCGCGTACGCGGCGCTCCCGATGCTCGGTATGAGCGCTGCGAAGGACGCCGCGTTGAGGATGCGTCCGCTTCGTTGCCGCTTCATGGCGGGCATGACGGCCTGACAGGTACGGAACGTGCCCGTCACGTTCACGTCGAGCACGAAGTTCCACGAGGCGGAGTCGACCTCGTCGATCAGACCTTCGCCCGAGACGCCGGCGTTGTTGACGAGGACGTCGATCCGACCGAATCGCTGCAGGGTGGCGGACACGGCGCTCTGCACCGACTCGTCCGACCGCACGTCGCAGCTCAAGGCAACGCCCGCAGCCTCGGCCTGGTGGCTCGCGTCCTCGATCCACGAGACGGCCGCACCATCAACGTCTGTGGCCACGACCGAAGCACGCTCGTGCAGGAACGACTCGGCGATCGCTCTCCCTATGCCGCGCCCGGCGCCGGTGACGAGAACGACCTTGCCTTCGAGATCCAGTTCCACAAGAGCCTCCTTGCCACGCCGCGGAGGGCGGCGAAGCGAACACGGGCGCGGCGGTACCTGCTGAGATCAGCGGTGAGGCCGGTCGACGATCGTCGTCCGGCAAGGATATGGACCACCAGGATCGGCAGTGTCGTGAGCGCAGCCGGAGCCCGCACGGCCGGCTTCGGATGAGTCCAGTGCGCCGCCGTCACAGCGCCGGTGCTCGCCGTCCACGTGGCCGCCGAGCCGCGACCCGTCGCGCCTGTGCGGGAGATGGTCGACGCGCTGCCGTCGGCCACGCTGCGGATCATCGACGGGGCTGGGCACCAGCCGTGGGTCGAGCATACCGAGGCCTTCGCTGACCGTCGGAGAGTTCCTCACGGGCGAGGGGCGACCACCTCGCGCAACCGCTGCCGAGTCTGCGGGTCGGTGGAGTAGATGACCGTGCCGACCATGCCTCGCGTCAGCAGCACCTTGTAGACGTGCCGGACGAGGCGGTCGAACGTCGCGTCGTCCACGATCTTCCTCGACCTGAGGTCCGGGTCCCGGTTGTGCTGACGCTGCGACACCCAACGGTCGTCGCGCCAGACGAGATCCGGTCCGAGGATGACGCCGTTCCAGGAGTACTCGAAACCCTGAGCGGTGTAGACGCACCCGACCTGGTCGAAGCCGCCATCGGCCGTGGCCCACAGAGCGGCGGGAGGGGCGCCGCCGACAGAGCGGTCACCCCGCAGGTTCCAGGGACGCCGCCAGCCGTCGATGGTGACGTCCGGCACGAGCGTCCCGTCTGCTCGCGGATCACTCCAGGGCCAGCAGTACCCCGCGGTCATGCGGGCGTTGACGCCCGCGGTCATCTCGGTGCGCAGCCGCGACTCGAGCTCCTCCGGGCTGTCCACCACCTCGACGCTGAAGTGGTCCTCGTCGCGCCACACCTGCGGTCCGTCCTCGCTCAGCCCGAGCAGCCGCAGCGCCCACGCCAGGTACGCCTCGCTGCCGCCTGACCGGTACTGCGCCGTGAGGTCCACCTGACGCACCCGTAGTCCCCGGGCACGAGCGTGAGCCTCGATCTCGGCCACCGACCCCATCTCGCCAGGACGCACCACCTGGTACTGGTCGAGCAGGAACACCGGGACGCGAGCGACGTCGAAGAGCTCGTCGACCTGCGGTCGCGCCGCCGCCCGCACCTCCTTGCGGGTGTACCTGTTGACGGAGGTCACCCGTAGCCGGTGCGCCTCGTCGAGCACCAGCACGTCGAGGCTGTTCTTCTCGGCGGCCATGAAGCTGTTGAAGTAGGCGAAGAGCGACTTGTACCTGGTTGACCCCTTCCCTGCGACGGCGCGGAGCGTCTGCGTGAAGGACCTGGACCCGGTGGCGTGCATGACGCTGCGGCCCTCTCGAGCGAGCTGGCCCAGCAGCGACAGCGCGATGACGCTCTTGCCGCTGCCGGGGCCACCGGCGATGACGACGACCGTCTTGGTGTCGGCGCCGCCCGCACGCCGCACCTCCGCCAGCACCAGCTCTTACGCGACGCGCTGCTCGTCGAGCAGGGTGAACATCTCGCGCTGCTGGATCTCCTCAGCGGCGACCGCGAGCAGCTGCTTGGACGGCGCGATCCGCGAGGACAGCAGGTCGTCCGCGGCGCCGCTGCCCGGCTCCGGTGCGAGCCGGGAGCGGAGGAACTCGTGGAAGTCGGCGCGGCGCTGACCGGTGAACAGTCTGGAGCCGGTCACTCCTGGGTGCCGCAGATCGGCGATCCCGTCCTCGGAGGCGTTGTGAAGGTAGGCCGCGCCGACGATCGTCTCCGGTGCCTGCGACAGCACGCTCACGAAGTCCCGGAGGTAGCCGACGTACCCCTCGACCTGCAGTCCGGGGTGCAGCACAGGGCTGTACCGAGCGCCGTCGACCTGGAGCAGCGTGTCGCTGTCCTGCCAGCGTCTTGCCCGGCTCCACTGCTTGAGCTCGACGACGACGTAGGAGTTGCGGCCCGTGCGCGGGTGAACGCCGGCGAGGACGACGTCAGCGCGCTTGCTGGTCAGGGGGAGACGCTGCTCGAGCAGCACCTGCACCTGCTCGAGCCCGGCCTCGCGCAGATCAGCTGCGACCACGCCGAGCGAGTTGCGCCACGAACGCCGCTCGGCCTCTCCTGGCACTCCCACCCCCTGCCGCACCAGGAAGTCGGCAAGCGCCGCCTCGATGACGCTGCCGCCGTCAGCTGTGGCGGCCATCAGCTCGAACCCACTGCGACGCAGCGCTTCCACGACAGTCCCCCGAGCAGCACGAATCACCGTGCGGGGGGACCTGTCCAGTCAGGCAACGTGCCGGAAGTCCGTCGATCCGCTTATCAGGCCAGACCGTACCCCCGTCGACCACCCCGGTCGCAGAGCGCCGGGGTCGCCGACGGCGAGCTGTCTCAGGACTCACGACGTGGACGCCGGGCACCTGGGCCGCCCCCGACTGCGGCGACCCTCGACAGGCCCGTCCCGAACGCGGTCGAGCTGGCCGAGCCTGGCGAGCGACCACCGTCGCCGTCAGCGAAGTTGCTCTGCTGCAATTCCGAGCGCCATGGCGCAGCAATTACCCGCGCGGCGGTCCTGCCGGGGCCGAAGTTGCTGTGCTCCAATAACATGTGGCACAGGACAGCAACATCGTGGAGCGCCGTCCGGGACGCCCCTCCAGGCAAGACGTGTACGAGCGCCTCGACGCCGCGATCGCCGAGGTGAGCGACCGGCTGGGAGGGCTGCCCAATCCTGCGGAGGCGCGGGCGATCTGGGATGAGCTCTGGGTCCACGAGGCTCACAACTCGACCGCTATCGAAGGCAACACGCTCGTGTTGCGTGAGGTGGAGCAGCTCCTCCTCGAAGGTCGAGCAGTGGGTGACCGCCAACTCGCTGACTACCTTGAAGTCAAGGGTTACGGCGACGCCGCGCGCTGGGTCTACGGTCAGGCGCTTGAGCCCACGCTGGAGGGCGCTGACGAGCTGCTGACCCTCACCGAGGTCCGGCACGTCCACCGCATGGCCATGTCGCCCGTATGGGGTGTCGCGCCACACCCTGACGCCACGCCGGAAGAGTCCCCCGGCAACTTCCGTAGGCACGACATACACCCCTTCCCAGGCGGGATGCGGCCCCCCTCCTTCGCCCTCATCGAGCCACGTCTTCGCGACTGGCTCGAGCGGGTGAACGACACACCGACCGCTGGGGGCCACCCCATCGAACGCCTGGCCGAGATACACGCTGGCTTCGAGCAGGTTCACCCCTTCCTCGATGGCAACGGGCGAACGGGGCGACTGCTGTTGAATCTGGTGCTCGCACGGCTGGGATACGCGCCGGCGATCATCCAGAAGCGCGAACGCCCTCGGTACCTGCAGGCACTGCGTGCCGCGGACTCCGGCAATGTGGGACCACTCGCTGAGCTCATCGCGCGAACCGTCCTCGACAACCTGTACCGGTTCGTCGTCCCGGCTCTCGCGGGACCTGCTCGACTTGTACCGCTCGCCGCGCTGGAGACCTCCGAGATCAGTCGCGTCGCCTTACGCAACGCCGCCCAGCGGGGGAGACTCCGCGCCCAGCGCGGCGGTGACGGCCAATGGCGCAGCAGCCGAACCTGGGTCGACGACTACGTCGCGGCTCGGTACGCCCGCACGCGGGCCCGCGAATCCTCACCGTGACCCTTGCCGGACGCCGTCTCGACTGAAGGCTGCGCTTGCCGAGGGGGCCTGTGAACGGTCTTGCCTGGCGACGTCCTTCCGGCCCTCCACGACGGCCACCGGCACGACCGGCGCGCACATGCCTCCGCTGTCGAGGGCCTCGCCGAAGCCGGCGACGGCCCGCTCGGTCGCCGCCAGCTCGTCCGCGGACAGCACCGCTTCCCGCTCACGGGCTGGCGGCGGTCCACCCGGACGCGGCGTAGGAACGGCCGAGGAGCCGGCGGCACTGTCGAAGACGTGGCTGATCGGCGGCTGCATGCGTACAGCAGCCGACCAGGGGGTCGTGGGACAGACAGCGCGTGGTCCCTTGTCCCGGCCGTGCAATTCACCTAACGTTGAGTTCATCACTCGTTGAGTTGTGCGGGGAGGGTGTCGTGGACAGTGCGGTGCGCGTCGAGGACCTGGTCGTCCGGCGGGGGGCCACCGAGGTGCTGAGGGGGGTCGGTTTCGTGCTCGCGGCGGGTGGGGTCACCGGTCTGCTGGGCCCGAGCGGCAGCGGGAAGACCACGCTGATGCGCGCGCTGGTGGGGGTGCAGTCCGTTCAGTCGGGGACGGTGGAGGTGCTGGGCGAGCCGGCCGGCTCGGCCCGGCTCCGCCGACGGGTGGGGTACGTGACACAGGCGCCCAGCGTCTACGCCGACCTGACCGTCCGCGAGAACGCCCGCTACTTCGCCGCGCTGTACGGGGCAGGCGCTGCGGCCGCTGACCGTGCAGTGGCTGACGTCGGCCTCGCCGCGGCGGCCGGCCAGCTGGTCGGCACGCTGTCGGGCGGGCAGCGCGGGCGCGCCTCGCTGGCGTGCGCGCTGGTCGGACGCCCCGAGCTGCTGGTGCTCGACGAGCCGACGGTCGGCCTCGACCCGGTGCTGCGGGTCGAGCTGTGGGCCCACTTCCACGCGCTCGCCGCGGCCGGGACCACGCTGGTGGTGTCGAGCCACGTCCTCGACGAGGCGCGCCGGTGCAACCGGCTGCTGCTGCTGCGGGACGGGCGGCTGCTCGCCGACTCGACGCCCGCCGAGCTCAGGGAGCGCACCGGGACGGCCGACCTGGAGGAAGCCTTCCTGGCCGTCGTCCGCGAGCAGCATGAGGTGGCGGCATGAGCATCGGCCAGCACGCGCTCGAGCGCCGGCCGCGTGCCCCGCTGGCCAGCGATGCGATGGCGACCGCCGCGCGGGTGCTGCGCCAGCTGCGTCACGATCCGCGAACGCTCGCCCTGCTGCTGGTGGCGCCCGGCCTGCTGCTGGCTCTGCTGCGCGTGCTGTGGGCGGACGTGCCGGGGACGTTCGACCGGGTGGGGCTGCTGATGCTCGGGATCTTCCCGTTCGTTGTCATGTTCCTGGTCACCAGCATCGCGATGCTGCGCGAGCGCACCTCCGGCACGCTGGAGCGGCTGCTCACCACGCCGCTGTCGCGTTCGTCTCTGCTGCTGGGCTACGGCACCGCCTTCGGGCTCGCGGCGGCCGTCCAGGCCGCGGTCACGACCGCGGTCGCGGTCTGGCTGCTCGACCTGACGACGGTCGGCCCGGCCGGCTGGTTGGTGCTGATCGCCGTGGCCAACGCCGTCCTGGGTGTGGCGCTCGGCCTGCTGTGCAGCGCCTTCGCCCGCACCGAGTTCCAAGCGGTGCAGTTCATGCCGGTCGTGGTGCTGCCGCAGGTGTTCGTGTGCGGTCTGCTGGTGCCGCGCGAGCAGATGGTGGGCTGGCTGCAGACGGTCAGCGACGTGCTGCCGATGAGCTATGCCGTCGACGCGCTGCAGCAGGTGGGCGGTCAGCCCGGGGTGACCGGCGCGATGGTGGCCGACCTGGGCGTCGTCGCCGGCGCCGCCCTGGTGGCGCTCGCGCTGGCCGCCGCGACCCTGCGCAGGAGGACCAGCTGACCAGCGCCAGGACCCCGCGGTCGGGCCGGCGGCCCGGCAACCCGGGCACCCGCGAGGCGGTCCTCGCCGCGGCGCGCGACGCGTTCGCGGGCGGCGGGTACGACCGCACGTCCATCCGGACGATCGCCACGGCCGCGGGCGTCGACCCGGCGCTGGTCCACCACTACTTCGGCAGCAAGGGCGAGCTCTTCCTGGCCGCTGTGAAGGCACCTGCCGACCCCGGGCGGATCGTGCCCGAGGTGCTCGCGGGAGGCGTCGCGGACCTGGGGGCCAACGTCGTCCGGATGTGCCTGCAGGTGTGGGACGGGCCCGGCCAGAGCGCCGGTCTGGCGCTGCTGCGCTCGGCGGTGACCAACGAGTGGACGGCCCGGCTGCTGCGCGAGTTCATGGTGACCCAGGTGCTCCGCCGGGTCGTGGGTGCGCTGGACGTGCCGGACGACGAGCGCGACGCCCGCGGCGCCCTGGTTGCCTCCCAGCTGGTCGGCCTGGTCATGGCCAGGTACGTGCTGCGGATCGAGCCGGTGGCCTCGGCGACGGCCGAGCAGCTGGTCGCGGCGTACGCGCCGACGTTGCAGCGGTACCTGACAGGTGAGGTCGCCATGCCTGGCGCCTGACGGACCCGCGCCCGATGTACAGGTCCCGCTCGGCGGTCTGGGTCGGGCAGGGGGTCAGGGGTTGACGGCGACCACGTCCGGCAGGTCCGCGAAACGCCCCTTGGCGTCCATCGACACCACCGCTCGCGAGTCCTCGACGGCGTGTGCCGCGATGATCAGGTCGTGGGCTCCACGAGGAGCGCCAGCGCGACGGACGTGCGCCAGCAGGCGCCCGTGCACGGCAGCGGTGCCTTCGGTGTAGTCCAGGACGGCGACCGTGGCGGTGAGGTCCGCCAGAGTGCGAGAACGCTCACCGGGACTCCGGGCCGGTGCTGCTGCAGCCCGGACGGCAGCGTGCGGGCCGTTGCTGGTCCGGCGGCCGGTCGGTGCGTGACAGCGCGTACGGCGGTCGACCCGTGCGTCCCGCGCACCGGCGGGCCGCGGTCAGCGGGTTCGCAGCACCGCGACGCGGCCGGCCGCGCCGGAGGCCCAGCAGGCGCCGTCGCGGGTGCACTCGACGCTGTCGAGGCTGCCCGTGTCGACGGCGGTCCAGGTGCGGCCCGCGTCGCGGCTGAGGTCGGTCCCGGTCGGACCGACGGCGATGACCGCGTCGGTGCCGGGTGCCCGGCCGTGCTGCCGCTGCGACAGCCATGCGGCGCCGGACCGGTAGCCGCCCAGGGTGCCGCCCGGCGCCCAGGTCGCTCCGGCGTCCGTGCTGGTGGCGCTGGCGTCGGCGCCCACGGTCGGCGCGGTGAAGTCGCCGCCGACGGCGACGAGGTCGTCGGTGCCGCGGACGGCGAGCGAGAAGATCCCGCCCGCTGCGGCGCTCTTCACCGGCGTGGACGTGACCGACCAGGTGCGGCCGCGGTCGGTGCTGTGGAACACCCGCGAGGTGGCGCCGCCGCCGCTGGCGATCCAGGCGTCGCTGCGGCCGGCTGTCACCAGGCACGTGCCGCTCGCGGCGAAGGCGAACTCGCCAGGCAGCGCGTCGGGCATGCCGGACGGGTCGACGACCGACCAGCTCGCGCCGCCGTCCCGGGTGCTGATGACCCGGAAGCGACCACCCACCGGGTCGCTCAGCGCGATGCCGTGGCGCGCGTCCCAGAAACCGATGCAGTCGTAGAACGCGCTGGCCTCGGTGTTCTGGAAGCCCAGCCGCCAGGTCTGCCCGCCGTCACGGGTCGTGTAGACCCGCGAGTCGCCGCCCTCGCCGGCCGACATGATGACCGCGCGGCGCGCGTCGAAGGCCTCGACGTCGCGAAACTCGAGGGCGCCGGTGTCACCGCCGGGCGAGACGTCCTGCCAGGTCCGGCCGCCGTCCGTGGTGCGCAGCACCGTGCCGAGCGAGCCGGAGACCCAGGCCACCCGCCGGCTGACGGGCGCGAGGCCCCGCAGCCTCGACGCGGTGCCCGTCGGGACGTCGGACCACGACACCGCGGTGTCGGACCCGTGACCGTGGCCGACGAAGGCGGTGGCCGCGGGCGCCGCAGCGAAGGACGCGGCCACCAGCAGGCCGACACCGAGCAGGCGGGTCAGGGCCCGTACGGAGCGCCTCGTTGCTGTCGTCGGGGTCGCGGTGGTCGTCATGGCCGGGAACCTAGTGGCCGTGGCGCCGGACGTCGAGAGTGCCTCACTGCGGCCGCGCGCTCGACGGGCCGCCGAGTGCACCGGTCGGCCCGATCTCTCGAGGAGCTCGGTCGGGCGACGCACCGACCGGCCGTTCGGCGGAGCACGGCGACCAGCTCGAGGCCATGCCGCAGCGGGTATGGCTTCGAGGGCGCCGCGCTCGAGCCGGCGAGGCGGTGGCCGACGGGACGGGGCACCGCGAGGTCCCGGCCAGCGGCCATCCACCCTTGACACGTGACCAAACGGTCTCCTAACGTGTGGGCATGGACGACGAGGCAGCCTTCAAGGCGCTCGCCGACCCCACCCGCCGGCTCCTGCTCGACCGGTTGCTCGAACGGGCGGGCCGGACGCTGACCGAGCTCGAGTCCGAGCTGCCGATCAGCCGGTTCGGCGTCGCCAAGCACCTGCGGTTGCTGGAAGCGGCCCACCTCGTCGTCAGCCGGCGCTCGGGCCGCGAGAAGCGTCACTACCTCAACCCGGTGCCGATCCAGCTGATCCACGACCGCTGGATCAGCAAGTACACGCAGGTCCACGTGTCGGCGCTGGCCGACCTCAAGACGCGCCTCGAGGAGGCCCCCGTGACGACGACCGCACCGACCACGACGCAGGTGTACGAGATCTTCATCCGCGCGACACCGCAGCGCGTCTGGGAGGCCATCACCGTTCCGGATTTCACTGCCCAGTACTTCTACGGCTGCCGCGTCGAGACCACGGGCGAGGTGGGCAGCTCGTTCCGGTTCCGCTCCGCCGACGGCTCCGAGCTGTGGGTCGACGACACGGTGCTCGAGTGCGACCCGCCAAGGCGCCTGAGCGTCTCATGGCGTGCGCTGTGGGATCCCGCGCTCGCCGTCGAGCCGGCCAGCCGCGTCACGTGGGAGATCGACGAGCGCGACGGCGGCTACTGCCTGCTCACCGTCACCCACGACCGGCTGGATGACTCGCCCGGCACGGGAACGAGCGTGCAGGGGCGGGGGTGGATGCTCGTGCTGAGCGGCCTGAAGTCCGTCGTCGAGACCGGGACCGGGCTCGAGGGCTGAGGTGCGCGAGAGGCCCGGTCGTGGTCGACCGGGCCTCCCGCGTGGTGCAGGGGGTGGAGGTGGCGGGAATCGAACCCGCGTCCGCTGACGCAGAACCAGGACTTCTCCGGGTGCAGCTCGCCTATCGGTCTACTTGGCTCCAACGATCTGGCAAGCACGTCGTTGCCGAGCCCAGCCGCGAAAGTGTTCCCTGGACCCCCGCGGCATGGGTCCAGAGCAGTGGCTCCGTAGATGACGCCAGGAACCGGGGCCGGAGCATCCCCGGGCTGACGGACTCACACTCGCTCAGGCGGCGAGGGCGAAGTCGGTGCGCTTGGAATCGGCACCTATTGGT
>CAXTEJ010000008.1:0-91294 GCA_964243295.1 uncultured Actinomycetales bacterium
GGGACGCCCCGACGGCGCCGCCGCCCGCCCCAGCCGGGGTGGCGGGGGGCGCGGCAGCCGGCGCCCGCGCCGGCGCGTCGTCCTCGTCGAAGCGCCGTCCGGCCAGCTCGAGCAGCCGGCGCAGCGCCTCGTCGGCCTGGGGGCCGCTCGCGCTGGCCTCCAGCTCGTGGCCCCGCAGGGCGCCCAGCAGCGCCACCCTGGTCAGGCTGGTCGCGGGCGCCGGGCCGGCGCCCGTGGTCAGGTTGCGCAGGTCGACCCGGGCGTCGAGGCCGCGCAGCTCGCCCACCAGACGGGCGACCGGACGGGCGTGCAGCCCGTGCTGCGGGGTGACGGTGAAGGTGCCCGTCTGTGCGCCCGGTGGGGAGGCCGCCGGACCCGGGTCGGTGACGGACGGGCCGCCGGCGTCACCGAGGTGGGCCTGCTTCGCCATCAGCCCGGCACCCGCCTCAGCGGCCACCTCGGCGCGTGAGGCGCCCGCGGCGGCGCTGACGGTCGCCGCCACCAGCCCCTCGACCAGCGGCGCCGACGACAGCGTCACGCGGTCGGCCAGGGTCGGGTCGTCGGCGAGCTCGAGCGCCAGCTCGGCGCTGAGCACCGCGCTGCCGAGATCCATCAGGACGACGACACCGCCGGGGCCGTCGACCTGCTCGATCGCGTCCTTGATGGCCTCCGCGTCCGTGCCCAGCGTCCCGTCGTCCATGCCGGCGGCGACCGCCGTCGCCGGGCCCTCACCGTGGACCATCTGGGCGGCGAGGCCGACCGCGGCGACGGCGAGCTCGCGGCTGTGCGAGACCACGACCAGGCCGACCAGGCCGCCCGGGCCGCCCGTGCCGTCCTGGCCCGCCCCGGCTGGCTGACCCGCCGCGGCGGCCTGCTGCGTCACGGCAGCGCGGTGACGGCGGCGGCGAACAGCAGCTCGACGCTGGTCGCGCCCGGGTCCTGGTGGCCGATGCTGCGCTCGCCGAGATAGCTGGCGCGGCCCTTGCGGGCCTGCATCGGCGTGGTGGCGTCGCGGCCGCGCTCCGCGGCCGCTCTCGCTGCCTCGAGCGCGTCGGCCAGCGGCGCGCCCGCTGCCACGGCCGACTCGAGCGCCTCGGTGGCCGGGGTGAGGGCGTCGAGCATGGTCTTGTCGCCGAGCTGGGCCTTGCCGCGCGCAGTCACCCCGTCCAGCCCGGCCCGCACGGCCTGCGCGAGCTGCTCGGGCGTCACCGTCTCGGCGTCGCCCAGGGCGCCGGCCAGCCGCAGGAAGAACGTGCCGTACAGCGGCCCGCTGGCACCGCCGACCGTCGAGACCAGCGTGGCGCCGGCCTTCTTGAGCAGCGCGGCGGCCGTGGTGGGCGCCAGCTCGTCCACGGCGGCGACGACGGCGCTCATCCCGCGGTCCATGTTGGTGCCGTGGTCGGCGTCACCGATGGCCGAGTCGAGCTCGGTCAGCAGCTGCCGGTTCTCAGCGACGCTGCGGGCGAACTCCCGTAGCCACTGCGCCAGCCCGGCGGTGGTGATGTCGTCGGGCACCTCAGGCGCCCCAGCGCAGCCCGGGCGTGACGACCGGGGCGTCCCACAGACCCAGCAGGTCGTCGTCCACCTTGAGCAGCGTGACCGAGGCGCCGGCCATGTCGAGGGAGGTGATGTAGCTGCCGACCAGCGAGCGCGCCACCGTGATGCCGCGCCCGCCGAGGATCTTCGCCACCTCGTTGTAGAGGACGTAGAGCTCGATCAGGGGGGTGCCGCCGAGCCCGTTGACGAAGGCGATCACCGGGTCGCCTGAGCGAAACGGCAGGTCCTCGAGCACGGGGTCGAGCAGCATCTGGGCGATCTCGCTGGCCGGGGCCATCGGCAGCCGCTCGCGGCCGGGCTCGCCGTGGATGCCGACACCCAGCTCCATCATGTCGTCGGGCAGGTCGAAGGTCGGCTTGCCGGCCGCCGGCACGGTGCACGACGTCAGGGCGACCCCCATGCTGCGGCCGCTCGCGTTGACGGCCCGCGCGATGCGCTCGACCTCGTCCAGCGGCCGGCCTTCCTCGGCGGCGGCTCCGGCGATCTTCTCGAGCAGCACCGTCACACCGACGCCGCGCCGCCCCGCCGTCCAGGTGCTGTCGCGCACGGCCACGTCGTCGTCGGTGACGACCGAGCGCACCTCGACACCGGACTCGGCGGCGGCCAGCTCGGCGGCCATCTCGAAGTTCATGACGTCACCGGTGTAGTTCTTGACCACGTGCAGGACGCCGGCACCGCCGTCGACGAGCTTGGTGGCCGCGACCATCTGGTCGGGGACCGGCGAGGTGAACATCTCGCCCGCGCACGCGGCGTCGAGCATCCCCCGCCCCACGAACCCGCCGTGCAGCGGCTCGTGACCCGACCCACCGCCGGAGACGATGCCGACCTTGCCGGTAAGCGGGGAGTCGGCGCGGTAGATGATCTTGTCGTGGTGGTCGACCCGCAGGTCGGGGTGAGCCGCCTCGATGCCGAGCAGGGCCTCGGACACCACCGCCTGCGGGTCGTTGATGAGCTTCTTCACGAGAGCCTCCGGGACGTGCCGCTGGGTCGGCGCCACCCACGATCTTGACGCCCGGGCCGAACGTAGACCCGCCCGCAGCGACTCCACAACGACTACGCCCTCCCACGTGCCGCAGATCCGCACACTCGACCACCTGCTGACCGCGGATGCAGCCTCGTGGCCGCGAAGCGTCCTCAGCTGCGGTTACAGTCGACGCGTGCCCCTGTTCCGCATCCGTGAGTCCGCGCAGCTGCTCGGTGTCAGCGACGACACGGTGCGCCGGTGGGCCGACAGCGGTCGCCTGCAGACGACCCTCGACGCCGCGGGGCGCCAGTGCATCGACGGTGCCGCGCTGGCCCGCTTCGCCGAGGAGCTGGCAGCCGGGGCTGAGCGGCTCGAGGCCCGACCGGTGGTGTCGGCGTCGGCACGCAACCGGTTCGTCGGTCTGGTCACCCGGGTGCTGCGCGACACGGTGATGGCCCAGGTCGACATCCAGTGCGGGCCGCACCGCATCGTCTCGCTGATGAGCAGGGAGGCCGCGGACGAGCTGCAGCTCGAGCCCGGCGTCCTGGCCGTCGCTGCCGTCAAGTCCACCAGCGTCGTCATCGAGGTCCCAGCCCACCCGTGAGCCCCCGGACGCCGTACGCACCGTCCTGCCGCCTGACCTGGAGCCGAGCATGCGCCGTACCGCCCTCACCGTGACCGCCGTCGCGCTCGTCCTGGCGGGCTGCGGATCGTCCGGCACCAGCGGCTCGTCCTCCTCGGCCGGCAGCTCTCGGTCGGCCACGGTGTCCGGGACGGTGAACGTCTTCGCCGCTGCGTCGCTGAAGGAGGCGTTCACCGCGCTCGGCACGAGGTTCGAGGCCGCCAACCCCGGCACGAAGGTGGTGTTCAGCTTCGGTCCGAGCTCGGGGCTCGCGACCCAGATCACGCAGGGCGCCCCCGCGGACGTCTTCGCGTCGGCCAGCACGACGAGCATGGACCAGGTCGTCAAAGCCGGCGCCGCCAGCACACCGACGAGCTTCGCGACGAACGTCATGGCGATCGCCGTCCCCCCGAGCAACCCGGCCGGCGTCGCCGGGATACACGACCTGGCGGGGCGCGGCGTCAAGGTCGCCGTGTGCCAACGGGCCGTGCCGTGCGGGTCGACCGCGGCCACGGTGTTCGCCAACGCCGGGATCACGGTCACCGCGGTCACGCAGGAGGTGGACGTGAAGGCGGTGCTGTCCAAGGTCTCGCTGGGCGAGGTCGACGCCGGCGTCGTCTACGTCACCGACGTCCTGGCCGCCGGCGACAAGGTGAAGGGGATCGAGATCCCGGCTGACGTCAACGCGTCGACGACGTACCCCATCGCCCCCCTGGTCACGTCGGCCAACTCCGTTGCGGCACAAGCGTTCACGACGTACGTCCTGTCCGCTGACGCAGCCGCCGCACTGACCGCAGCCGGGTTCGCCAAGCCGTGACCCCCGGCTGACCAGCACCCAGGAGCACGCCATCCCCAGCAGCACAGGTGCCCCCGAGCAGGCGGCAGCCGCCGAGCCGTCGGCGACACGATCGGCGCGGGCAGCCCGCACCGTCCAGGAACGAGGTGCCCTGCCCTGGCCGCTGACCGTCCCCGCGGCCGTGGCCGCAGCGTTCCTGCTGGTCCCGCTGGCCGGGCTGCTCGTGCGCGCCCCCTGGCGGGGCCTGCCGCGCGTGCTGGCCGCCACCGAGGTCGTCGAGGCGCTGCGCCTGTCGCTGCTGGCGGCGACCGCGGCGACGGCGATCTCGTTGGTGCTCGGGGTGCCGCTCGCGTGGGTGCTGGCACGGTCGCGGCACCGCGGGATCGGCGTCGTGCGCGCCCTGGTGACCCTGCCGCTGGTGCTCCCACCGGTCGTCGGCGGCGTCGCGCTGCTGCTGGCCTTCGGCCGGCAGGGCGTCCTCGGTCGCCAGCTGGATGCTGCCACGGGCATCACCCTGCCCTTCACCACGGCCGGCGTCGTCGTCGCCGAGACCTTCGTGGCCATGCCGTTCCTGATCATCGCGGTGGAGGGAGCCTTCCGGGCGGCCGACCGCGGGTACGAGGAAGCGGCAGCCACCCTGGGAGCCTCACGGCTGCGGGTCTTCACCCGGGTGACGCTGCCGCTCGTCGGCCCCTCCCTGCTCGCCGGCTCGGTGCTCTGCTTCGCCCGCGCCCTCGGCGAGTTCGGTGCGACCATCACCTTCGCCGGCAACTTCCCGGGTCGCACCCAGACCATGCCGCTCGCGGTCTACCTGGCGCTCGAGAGCGACCCCGAGGCCGCGATCGCACTGTCCCTGGTGCTGCTGCTGGTCTCCGTCGCCGTCCTGACCTGCCTGCGCGACCGCTGGCTGCACACCGGGAGCACCGGGTGACCTCAGCCGCCACCGCTGCCGGGGCTCCCGGTCCCGGTTCGGTAGCGCCGCGAGCGCCGGCGCGACCGCTCGTGGTGTCCGGCGTCGTGACCCGGGGATCCTTCTCGCTCGAGGCCTCGTTCACCGTGGCCCCCGGGCAGGTGCTCGGCGTCCTCGGGCCGAACGGGGCCGGCAAGACGACGCTGCTGCGTGCGCTCGCCGGCCTGCAGGCGCTCACCGCAGGCTCCATCCGGCTGGGAGACCTGGTTCTGGACGACGCCGCCACCGACACGTTCCTGCCCGCCGACCGGCGTCCGGTCGGCCTGGTGTTCCAGGACTACCGGCTGTTCCCCCACCTGGACGTGTGCGACAACGTGGCGTTCGCGGCTCGCGTCGGGGGCGCCGGACGACGGGCCGCCCGCGCCGGCGCCGAGCGCTGGCTCGAGCGACTTGACCTCACGGCCCTCGCCGGCCGGCGTCCGCACCAGATCAGCGGCGGCCAGGCGCAGCGGGTCGCGCTGGCCCGCGCGCTCGCGGCCGACCCCGGCCTGCTGCTGCTCGACGAACCCCTCTCGGCCCTGGACGCCCGCACCCGGCTCGAGGTGCGCAGCCGGCTGCGGACCCACATCGCCGACTTCGCCGGGCCGGTGGTCATCATCACCCACGACCCGCTCGAGGCGATGGTCATGACCGACCACCTGCTCGTCGTCGAGGACGGCAGGGTCGTGCAGAGCGGTCCCCCGGCGCAGATCGCCCGACGGCCGGCGACGCAGTACGTCGCCACCCTCGTCGGCCTCAACCTCTACGCGGGGACCGTCGCGACGAGCGGCCGCGTCGAGCTCGACGACGGCGGCACCCTCGCGGTGACCAGCAGCGACCGGCCCACGGGTCCGGACGACGGACCGGGCCGGCGGGTGCTCGTCGGCATGCGCCCCTCGGCGATCACCCTGCACACGGCCCGGCCGGGACCCGCCAGCTCACGCAACGTCTGGCCGGGCACGATCGGCGGCCTTGAGCTGCTCACCGATCGCGTCCGGCTCCAGATCGAGGGCGCACCCCCGGCGCTGGTCGACGTCTCGACCGCCGCCGTCAGCGAGCTGGGCCTGCGCCCCGGGCTGGGTGTGTGGATGTCCGCCAAGGCCACCGACACCGACGCCTACCCCCACCCGATCTCGTGACGCGGGACGACGTGCGCGCAAGGCGACGAGGGCCGGCACGGGGCCTCGAACCCCGAACCGCCCGATGACGGGCGCGCTGCCCGGTCAAGTCAGGAGGGTCAGCACCGCGCCGGTCGGGATCTCCGTGTGCCCATCGCCATCGCAACGTGACGTACTTGTTCGCGACGAACATGTTCGCTACCATCGCGGCATGACATCACGGGCACCCAGCACGACGGCCCGCGCCGGCGGCCAGCCCGCCAGTCGACGCGACCGGCCGGCCAAGCCGGCTCTGTCCCGGGCATGGATCGTGGAGGAGACGATCCGCATCATGCGCACCGAGGGCTTGGAGAAGGCCACGATGCGCCGAGTCGCGCAGGCGCTGGACACCGGCGCGGCCTCGCTCTACGTGTACGTCGCGAACACCGCCGAGCTGCATGCAGCCGTCCTGGACGAGCTCCTCGCAGCCCTGCACGTCGGCAGCGACGGCGACTGGCGAACGCGACTGGAGGCGCTGCTCGGCGACTACGCCCGAGTGCTGTTCTCCGCGCCGGGCCTGGCCCGCTCGGCCCTGGTGCTGCGCCCCAGCGGACCGAACACGATCCGGTTGTTCGACCAGCTGCTCGGCCTGCTGCTGGAGGGCGGGGTCGAGAGCACCCGAGCGGCATGGGGGGCGGACCTGCTCGTGCAGCACGTCACCGCCGGCGCGGCCGAGCACAGCGCCCCCACGTCCGAAGACGTCGACGCACCCGCCGATGACGAGGCCGAGTGGGACGCCTTGAGCCGCGCCGTGCGCACCGCCGAGGCTGCCGATGCCCCTCACGTGGCCGCCCACGCCGAGGTGATCCTGGCCGGCACTCCTGCCCAGCGCACGAGGTGGGCCCTGCGCGCGCTGGTCGCCGGGATCACCGCCTCACCGGACCCGCTGGCGCCCCTCGACCCGTCCTGACCGCACTCACGACCGCCGCACGACCAAGGAGCTTCCCATGACCCGACACCACCCCATCGCGATCATCGGCGCAGGCCTCGGTGGCCTCGTCACCGCCCGCGTCCTTCACACCAGGGGCATCGAGGCCGCCGTCTTCGACCTCGAGGCCGACCGCCACGCCCGCGTGCAGGGCGGGATGCTCGACATCCACGACCACAACGGCCAGAAGGCCCTGCGCGCCGCTGACCTGTGGGAGCCCTTCACCGCCCTGGTCCACCACGGCGGCGAGGCGATGCGCATCCTCGACCACACCGGCGCCGTCCTGCGCGAGGAGACAGACCAGGGCGAGGGGGGCGACCGGCCCGGCGAAGGCGTTCCGAGCCGCCCGGAGGTCGACCGCGGCCAGCTGCGCGACCTGCTCATCGACTCGCTCCCGCAGGGCACCATCCACTGGGGTCACAAGGTCACCGCCATCCGACCCCTCGGCGGTGCTGCAGGCATCCTCGGGCGCCACGAGATCGAGTTCGCCGATGGTGAGCGGATCACCACGGACCTGCTGATCGGTGCCGACGGCGCGTGGTCGCGGGTGCGCCCGCTGGTCTCGGACGCGCGCCCGACCTACACGGGGGTGTCCTTCGTCGAGGCCGACCTGCACGACGCCGATGTCGCCCACCCCGCTCAAGCCGCCGTCATGGGCACCGGCATGCTCTTCGCCTTCCGCGGCGAGACCGGCATGATCGGCCACCGCGAGACCGACGGCAGCCTGCACGTGTACCTCGGCCTGCGCACCGACGAAGAGTGGATCGACACCATCGACTTCACTGACACCGGTGCCGCCAAGCAGGCCGTCCTGGGCCTGCTCCCCGGGTGGGACGCAGCCCTGCAGGGCCTGCTCGCGAACGCGGACGGGCCGCTCGTCCCCCGCCGGATCCACGCCCTGCCGGTCGGGCACTCCTGGCCTCGGGTGCCCGGCGTCACCCTCCTCGGCGACGCCGCCCACGTGATGTCACCGTTCGCCGGAGAAGGCGCGAACCTCGCCCTCGACGACGGCGCACAGCTCGCCCTCGCCATCGCGGACTACCCAGGGGACGCAGAAGCAGCGATGACCGCCTACGAAGCCGACCTGTTCCACCGCGCGGCGGAGGCCGCCGGCGAGTCCGCTCAGAGCCTGGACCTCCTCTACCGCGCAGACTCTCCGCAGGGCCTGGTCGACATGTTCGCCGACTTCGACGCCCAGGCGGGAGCGGTGGCGCACGGGAGCTGACCAGGAGGGGCGCTGCAGCGGTGAGCGCCGCCCTCCGGTGGGTCAGTACCGGACGGCGTGCGCGACCTCGCACACCGCACGAGCGACGAGAGCCGGCAAGGGGACTTGAACCCCTAACCGCCCGATTACAAGTCGGGTGCGCTACCAGTTGCGCCATGCCGGCGGGCAAGGACATCAGGCTACCCGAGGGGCGCGCACGACCCGGGCAGCGACCGGACCGCTTCAGCCTTGTTGCAACGATGTGGCAGCTGTCGCCGTCGCCACGTAGAGTCACGACATGATCTCATCCGGCCGTGGCCCGCGGCTCGCTGCCGTCGCGCTGGTGCCCCTGGCCCTCGTCGCGGCCTGCGGCTCGTCGTCCGACGACACCGCGGCTGCTGCGAGCGGCTCCACCCGGCTGTCGGTCGTGAGCACGGTCGCGCCGATCACGTCGATCGCGGCGAACGTCATCGGTGACCACGCCGACATCACCGGCGTCGTGCCCGAGGGCACCAACAGCCACACGTTCGAGCCGCCGCCCCAGATCGCGAAGACGCTGGAGAAGGCCGATGTCGTGTTCGTCAACGGCCTGCAGCTGGAGGAGCCGACGTTCGAGCTCGCCGAGGCCAACGCCAAGAAGGGTTCGGAGATCCTCAAGGTGGGCGACAGCTCGCTGCCCGAGTCGGAGTACATCTACGACTTCTCCTTCCCCGAGGCCGACGGCAAGCCCAACCCGCACCTGTGGACCGACCCGCTCTACGCGATCAAGTACGCCGACCAGATCAAGGACGTGATGGTGCGCCGCGACCCGGCCAACGCGGCGTCCTACACCAGCAACCACGCGAAGTTCGTGGCCAGGGCCACGGCGCTGTCGGACGCGCTCAAGGCGGACCAGGCCACGATCCCGGCCGGACAGAAGCAGCTGCTGACCTACCACGACGCCTACGCCTACTTCGCGAAGGACTACGGCTGGAACGTCATCGGCGCGGTGCAGCCCTCCAACTTCGAGGACCCGCAGCCCAAGGAGATCGCCCGGCTGGTCGACCAGATCAAGGCCCGCAAGGTGCCGGTCATCTTCGGCTCCGAGGTGTTCCCCTCCAAGGTGCTGGAGCAGATCGCGGACGAGACCGGCGCCCGCTACGAGGACACGCTGCGCGACGACGACCTGCCCGGCGAGCCCGGCGATCCGGAGCACTCCTGGCTGGGGCTGATGCGCTACGACTACCGGACGATGGTCAGCGGGCTCGGCGGCACCACCAAGGCCCTCGACGCGCTCGACACCACCGACGTCGCACCCGACAGGGCGGACTACCCCCAGTGACCGCTGACGCGCTCATCTCCCTGCGCCACGTGTCGTTCGGCTACGGCGCCGAGCGTGTGCTGGACGACGTCACGTACGCCGTCCAGCCCGGCGAGTTCACGGGCATCGTCGGGCCCTCGGGCTCGGGCAAGACCAGCCTGCTGCGCCTGCTGCTCGGGACCGTGCGTCCCCAGCACGGCGACCTCGTGCGCTCCCCCGGCACCGCCGTCAGCTACGTCCCCCAGCTGGAGACGGTCAACTGGAACTTTCCGGTCAAGGTCGCCGAGTGCGTGCTGATGTCGCGCAAGCCGAAGGGGCTGAGCCCCTGGCCGACCCGGCAGGAGCGCACCGAGGTCGCGTCGGTGCTCGACCGCCTCGGCATCTCCCACCTCGCCGACCGCCACATCCGTGAGCTGTCCGGCGGCCAGCAGCAGCGGATGTTCCTCGCCCGGGCGCTGCTGCGGTCACCGCAGCTGCTGCTGCTCGACGAGCCGACGTCCGGTGTCGACGTCCAGACCCGGCACGAGGTGCTCCACCTGCTCGACGAGCTCAACCGCGACGGCCTGGCGATCGTGCTGACGACGCACGACCTCAACGGCATGGCGGCCCACCTGCCCCACCTGATCGCGCTGCAGCGCAGCGTCATCGCCAGCGGCACGCCCGAGCAGGTGATCGTGCCCGACGTGCTCGAGCGGGTGTTCGGCGCGCGCATGGAGGTGCTGCAGCACCTCGGCATGCCGGTCGTGGTCGACACGCCGTCGGACGTCGTGCTGCGGCGGGTGGCGAGCTGATGGGCGACCTCTGGCAGGCGTTCCTCGACCCGTTCCAGTACCAGTTCTTCGTCAAGGGGCTGATCGCCGCCCTGCTGGCCGGCGGCCTGTGCGGGCTCATCGGCGTCTTCATCACGCTGCGAGGCATGAGCTACATCGGGCACGGCCTCTCGCACGCGATCTTCGGTGGGTACGCCGCGGCGCCGCTGCTCGGCATCCCGATCGTGCTGGGCGCCGGCATCTGGGGCCTGGCATCGGCACTGGCCATCAACGCGGTCGCGCGCAGCCGCCGCATCGGCGCCGACGCGGCGATCGGCGTCGTCACGACGGCGTCGTTCGCGCTCGGCGTCGCGCTGCTCACCCGCTTCGGCACCAAGGGCCCGGCGTTCGACAGCCTGCTGTTCGGCAGCATCAACGGCGTGGCCACGCGCGACCTGGTGCTGCTGGCCGGGGTGCTGGTGTTCGCCACCGTGGTGTTCACGGTGCTCTACCGGCAGTTCCTGTTCTCGACCTTCGACCCCGACGTCGCGAACGTCTCGGGCGTCAACGTCGCGCGCATGGACGCCCTGCTGATGCTGGTGCTGTCGCTGGCGATCCTCGCGACGTTGAGCATCATCGGCGTGACGCTGGTCGCCGCGACGCTCGTCATCCCCGCCGTCGTCGCCCGCATGCTCAGCGACTCCTTCGGCCGGATGCTGTGGATCTCGACCGGCCTCGGCACCGTCTGCGGCGCGGTCGGCATGTACGCCTCGTACCACCTGGAGATCCCCTCGGGCACCACGATCGTGCTGACGAACGCGCTGGTCTTCGTCGTGGTGCTCGTGGCCACGGGCGGTCGCACCCTGCGTCGCGCGGCGGGCCTGGACGACCACGCCGACGTGCCGGTCGGCGCCGCGGTGCCGGTGGCGACCCGCTAGCTCACGAGCCGTCGTGCGGGTCGTGCGCGAGGCCCTCGCCCTGGCACGACGTGCACCACCCCGACAGCGCCACGTGGCCGACGTCCACCCGGAAGCCGTAGGCGGCCTCGATGCTGCCCGCGGCGTCGAGCAGTGCCGCCAGCGGCACGTCCTGGATGGTGCGGCAGGACGAGCACTGCAGGTGCAGGTGGTCGCGCTCGTCCTCGACCAGGTGGTAGGCCGTCGACCCGTGGCTGAGGTGCACGTGCTGCACCACACCCAGGTGGGTGAGGGCGTCGAGGGTGCGGTAGACGCTGGTGCGGTGCACCGCCGCGTCGCGCGCCGCCACCGCGGTGACGATCTCCTCCGCCGACAGGTGCCGGCCGTCGTCGGCGAGAACGCCGAGCACCGCCTCACGCGGCCGCGTCATCCGCCCGCCCCGCGCGTGCAGCTTGGCGCGCACCTCGACCGACAGGCCGGTGGCGGGCTCGGACGTCGACTCGGTGGTGCCCATGGCGACGATCCTGCCCGACGAGCCTGGGTGTCGTGCCGGGTGAGGGTCGCTCAGCGCAGCGTCAACCCGTACGGCAGCTCGACCAGCGGCGCCCAGTCGGGAGCGCCGGTGCTGAGCGCGAACAGGGCCGAGCCGGCGCCGACCGCGAGCAGCAGCAGGACGACGACCACGGCGGCGCTGCGTGGGACGACGCCGCGCACGACCGAGCGGGTGCCGCGACGCAGCGAGCCGCCGCCGGGCCCCCACCAGCTCACGAGCAGCGCGACGACGACGCCGGCCGCTACCGCAGGCAGCGACGAGGGCGCCGGCGACCCCTCCGCGGTGGTGACGACCAGGCTGGCGCTGAACGCGGTGGCGGCGCCCAGCAGGGCCGGCAGCACCAGCGCGAGCGCAGTCATCGCGATCGCGGCAAGCAGGTGCCACGGCGCGCACACCACGGCGACCGGCAGGTCGGTGCGGCGGCGACCGCGCTCGGTGCGGCGCCGCGAGAACGCGAGGTTCGAGCGGTCGACGGTGCGCGCCAGCACCATCATCACGACTGCGACGCCGGCGGTGATCGTCGGCCAGCAGACGCCCGCGCCGACGAGCGCCGCCAGCAGCGCGAGCAGGGTGCCGTTGCGGCGCGGCTTGGGGCCGGGCACGTCGGGCGCCGGGTCGAGCCCGTCCGCCTCCGGGCCCACGGGCGCGACGACCGAGGCGCCGTGCGGCGCCCGTCCGACCGGGTCGTGCGCGTCGTACGCCCCGCGGACGAGGGACGACGGGCGGACCGCCGGGGCGACGGGCGGGTAGGGGGTGTCGGCCGGCGCCGCGCCAGACGACAGCGACCGCGGCTGCGGCACGCCGCCCGTGCCGGGCAGCCACCACGGCCGGTCGGGCGTGTCCGCAGCGGCCACCTGGGTGGCGGGCGAGGGCAGGCGCCGGGTGGTGGACGGCTGGGCGACGGTGACGGTGGCGTCCTCGCCGGCGGCGTAGCGGTCGAGGGCGTGCAGCACCTCGGCGGCCTGCGGGCGCCGGTCGGGCTCGACGTCCAGCGCGGCGAGCAGCAGCGGCTGCAGGCGGGGGTCGACGCCGTGCAGGTCGCACTGGCCCCGGCGCACGCGGTCGAGGACGACGTCCATCGGCCCGCGGCCGTACGGCGGCCGGCCCGTGGCCGCGAACGCCAGGGTCGCGGCCCAGCCCCACCAGTCGGTGGCCTGGCCGACGGGCTCGCCATCGATGACCTCCGGCGACAGGTAGCCCGGGGTGCCCATGACGAGGCCCACGCTGGTGAGCCGCACGTCGTCGGCGACGTGGGCGATGCCGAAGTCGATGACCACCGGCCGCCCGTCGAGCATCAGGACGTTGCCGGGCTTGAGGTCGCGGTGCACGACCCCGGCGGCGTGGATGGCGCCCAGCGCGTCGGACAGCCCCCGGCCGACCACGGTGAGCTGACCCGGCAGCATCGGCCCCTGGTCGCGCACGACGGCGTCAAGGCCCGGGCCGGGCACGAAGCGGGTGACGACGTACGGCTGGTCGCCCTCGACCTCGGCGTCGAGCACCTCGGCCACCAGCGGGTGGCGCACCCGCCGCAGGCTCGACACCTCGCGCGCCAGGCGGGCGCGCGCGTCGGGGTCGTGGGCGATGTGGTCGCGCAGCACCTTGATCGCCACAGCCCGGCCGGCGCGGTCGAGGCCGAGGTGCACCACGCCCATCCCGCCCTCGCCGAGGCGGTGCACCAACCGGTAGGGGCCGAGGCGCACGCCCTCGTCGACGACCGGCGCCTCGGACGACGGCACCGCAGCGAGGCGTCCCGCCTCACCGGTCCCCGTGCTCGTCAGCTGGTCCCCCGCCATGACGGCAACGGTACGCGAGCGGGTCGCCCGGGCGGGGCAGGCGCTGCCCTCCCGGCGGGCGCGCCCAATAAGGTGGGAGGGCGCCGCACGCCGGGGCGAACGCGACAACAAGGAGACGGCAGCCGTGGGCGAGGCAGCGCAGTACGACCTGGTGGTGGTCGCCAACCGGCTGCCCGTCGACCGCGTGACCGACCCGGACGGCACGGTGCACTGGGCGCAGAGCCCGGGCGGGCTGGTGACCGCCATGGAGTCGGTGATGGTGGGCCGCGACGGCGCCTGGGTGGGCTGGTCGGGCGACCCCGGCGAGGCCCCGGAGCCCTTCGACGAGAACGGCATGCACCTGCACGCGGTGCCGCTGTCGGCGGCGGAGGTCGAGGACCACTACGAGGGCTTCAGCAACGACACCCTGTGGCCGCTGTACCACGACGTCATCGTGCCGCCGCGCTACCGGCGCCGCTGGTACGAGGGCTACCGCAAGGTCAACCACCGGTTCGCCGTGGCCGCCGCTGAGCTCGCCGCCCCCGGGGCGACGGTGTGGGTGCACGACTACCAGCTGCAGCTGGTGCCGGCGATGCTGCGGGTGCTGCGCCCGGACGTCAAGATCGGGTGGTTCAACCACATCCCGTTCCCCTCGGTCGAGCTGTTCGCCCAGCTGCCATGGCGCACGGCGGTCGTCGAGGGCCTGCTCGGCGCCGACCTGCTGGGGTTCCAGCGGCGGGCGGACGCCGAGAACTTCCTGCGCGTGTGCCGCCGGCTGCTCGGCCTGCCGACCCGCGGCCACACGGTCGTCGTCCGGGACGAGGACGGCACCGAGCGACTGGTGCGGGCCGCGGCCTTCCCCATCTCGATCGACGCCCAGACCCTGGAGGACCTCGCGCGCACGCCCGAGGTGCGCGAGCGCGCCAAGCAGATCCGCAGGGACCTCGGTGACCCGAAGCAGGTGCTGCTCGGCGTCGACCGGCTCGACTACACCAAGGGCATCCGGCACCGCCTCAAGGCCTACGAGGAGCTGCTGATCGACGGCGTCCTCGGCCCGCCCGACACGGTCCTGGTGCAGGTCGCCACCCCCAGCCGCGAGCGCGTCGAGGCCTACCGCGAGCTGCGTGAGCAGGTCGAGGTGACGGTCGGGCGCGCCAACGGCGACTACGGCCACCTCGGCCAGCCGGCCATCCACTACCTGCACCAGTCGCACGGCCGCTCCGAGATGGCCGCGCTCTACCTCGCCGCCGACGTCATGCTGGTGACCCCGCTGCGCGACGGCATGAACCTCGTCGCCAAGGAGTACGTCACCTGCCGCTTCGATCAGGGCGGCGCGCTCGTGCTCAGCGAGTTCACCGGCGCCGCGGGCGAGCTCGACCGCGCATTCATCTGCAACCCCCACGACATCGGCGGCCTCAAGTCCGTCATCCGGCAGGCCCTCGACGCCGACCCCAAGGACAAGCGCCGCCGCATGCGGTCGATGCGCAAGAAGGTGCGCGACAACGACGTGCGCCGCTGGGCCGACACCTTCCTCGCGGCGCTCGACGCGGGCCCGGACTCCGACCGGTGACGACGTCGGACGACGGCGCGCCGCTGTCCCCCGCCCTGACCGCGGCCCTTCAGGCCCTGCTCGCCCGGCGCCCGGTGCTGCTGGCGTTCGACTTCGACGGCGTGCTCTCGCCGATCGTCGACGAGCCGTCAGCCGCTCGGCCGCTGCCCGGCTCGGCCGACCTGCTCGCCGAGCTGGCTGCGGCGCAGGCCGTCCGCGTCGCCCTGGTGTCGGGCCGCGCCCTGGCCGACCTGCGGGCGGTCTCGGGCACACCGGACGACAGCGCGCTGCTGCTCGTCGGCAGCCACGGAGCCGAGCAGAGCGGCACAGGTGGCGGGGCCGCGGCGCTCACCGACGACGCCGCCGCGCGGCTGCAGACCCTCACGGCGGCCTTCGAGCGGATCGCCGCCGACCGGCCCGGCGCGCACGTCGAGCGCAAGCCCACGGCCGTCGTCCTGCACACGCGGCGGGCCGGGCGCGATGACGCAGCCGCCGCGACCGAGCTCGCCCTGGCAGCCGCCGACGAGGTGTCGGGTCACGTCACGCTCGGCAAGGAGGTTGTCGAGGTGGCGTTCGTCGAGACGGGCAAAGGCATGGCGCTGCAACGACTTCGCGAGCAGGTGGGCGCGCAGTCCGTGCTGTACGCCGGTGACGACGTGACCGACGAGAACGCCTTCGCGGTGCTGGGCCCGACCGACCTCGGCATCAAGGTGGGCGAGGGCGACACCCGCGCCGCGCAGCGCGTGGCCGACCCGGTCGCCGTCCGGGAGGTGCTGCGGCACCTGGTGATCGCGGCGGCACGACCCTAGCGAGAGGTGGTGATCGACAGCCGGGGTCGCATGACGTACGGTCAGCCGTGCACGACGTCGTGCGGGACCTCCTTCACGACGGCACTTCACTCGGACCGTCCGGCACGTTCCTGCCGGTGAAGGAAGGACCCAGCATGGCTACCGTCACGTACGACAAGGCGACCCGGATCTACCCCGGAGGCGACAAGCCCGCCGTCGACGCTCTCGACCTGCAGATCCAGGACGGCGAGTTCCTCGTCCTGGTCGGCCCCTCCGGCTGCGGCAAGACGACCTCCCTGCGCATGCTCGCGGGCCTCGAGGACGTCAACGGCGGTCGCATCCTCATCGGTGACCGCGACGTCACCAACGAGGCGCCCAAGGACCGCGACATCGCGATGGTGTTCCAGAACTACGCGCTCTACCCGCACATGTCGGTCGCCGACAACATGGGCTTCGCGCTCAAGATCGCCGGCGTCAACAAGGGCGAGATCCGCACCCGCGTCGAGGAGGCCGCCAAGATCCTCGACCTCAGCCAGTACCTCGACCGCAAGCCCAAGGCCCTCTCCGGCGGCCAGCGCCAGCGCGTCGCCATGGGCCGTGCGATCGTGCGCCAGCCGCAGGTGTTCCTCATGGACGAGCCGCTGTCGAACCTCGACGCCAAGCTCCGCGTCCAGACGCGCACCCAGATCGCCTCGCTGCAGCGCCGCCTGGGCATCACGACCGTCTACGTCACCCACGACCAGGTCGAGGCCATGACCATGGGCGACCGGGTCGCGGTGCTCAAGGACGGTCTGCTGCAGCAGGTCGACACCCCCCGCCGCATGTACGACCACCCCAACAACGTGTTCGTCGCGGGCTTCATCGGCTCTCCGGCCATGAACCTCATCGACGTGCCCGTGGTCGACGGCGGCGTCACGGTCGGCGGCGCCACGCTGCCGGTCGACCGCAGCATCCTGCAGGGTGCGGGTGGCAGCTCGGTCACCCTGGGTGTGCGTCCCGAGGACCTCGACCTGTCGTCGACCGGCCAGGGCCTGCCCGTGGTCGTCGAGGTCGTCGAGGAGCTCGGCGCCGACGCCTACATCTACGGCATGACCCAGAGCGGCGAGGGCACCAAGGAGATCATCGCCCGCGTCGACGGGCGTCGTCCCCCGGAGAAGGGCTCGACGGTGCACCTGGTGCCGCAGCCGCAGAACCTCCACCTGTTCAGCAAGCAGAACGGCGCGCGCCTCGGCGCCTGATGTTCCCGCTGCCTCGAGCAGCGGCACCGCACGGCCCCCGGTCCCTCGGACCGGGGGCCGTGCGCGTGCTGCGGCCGGCTCAGACCGCCGGTCCACGCGGCCGGGCCCGCCTGGCGCAGGTGGCAGGATGACGCCATGACCGGCACCGGGTTGCAGATCACCGCGGCGGCACCCGACCCCGCCCTGCTCGACCTGCCGTGGCAGCTGCCGCTCGAGGACTGGCCGGCCAGCACGCTGGCGGCCCTGCCCCGCGGCATCTCGCGTCACGTCGTCCGCTTCGCGCGGCTGTCGGGCCGCGTGATCGCCGTCAAGGAGATCAAGGAGGAGCTGGCGCGACGCGAGTTCGGGCTGCTGCGGCTGCTGCAGCGCCTCGACGTGCCGAGCGTCGAGCCGGTCGGCGTCGTCACCGGCCGCACGTCGCCCGAGGGCATGCCGCTCGACGACGCCCTCATCACGCGGCACCTGCAGTTCTCGCTGCCCTACCGCGCGCTGTTCAGCCAGAACCTGCGCCCCGACACCGCCCAGCGGCTCGTCGACGCGCTGGCCGTGCTGCTCGTGCGGCTGCACCTGACCGGCTTCTACTGGGGTGACGTGTCGCTGTCCAACACGCTGTTCCGCCGCGACGCCGGCGCCTTCGCCGCCTACCTCGTCGACGCCGAGACCGGTGAGCTGCACCAGGCCCTCACCACCGGCCAGCGCGAGCACGACCTCGAGGTCGCGCGCGTCAACATCGCCGGCGAGCTGATGGACCTCGAGTCCGGTGGCCTGCTCGACCCCGAGGCCGACCCGGTCACGGTCAGCGAGCTCATCGTCCGCCGCTACCGCACCCTGTGGGCCGAGCTCACCGACTCCGAGTCCTTCGAGGTCGGCGACCGCTGGCGCGTCGACGCGCGCATCCGCCACCTCAACGAGCTCGGCTTCGACGTCGGCGAGCTCGCGATCACCACCGACATCGACGGCGCGACGGTGCAGATCCAGCCCAAGGTCGTCGACGCCGGCCACCACTCGCGTCGGCTGCTGCGCCTCACCGGCCTGGACGTCGGCGAGAACCAGGCCCGCCGGCTGCTCAACGACCTCGACTCCTACCGCGCGGCGACCGAGCGGCAGTCCGACACCGAGGAGCTCGTCGCCCACGACTGGCTGCAGAACGTCTTCGAGTCGGTCGTGCAGGCGGTGCCGCGCCAGCTGAGCGGCAAGCTCGAGCCGGCCGAGGTCTTCCACGAGGTGCTCGAGCACCGGTGGTACCTCAGCGAGCGCCGCGGCCGCTACGTCGAGCTGCCGGAGGTCGTCGCCGACTACGTCGCGACGGTGCTGCCGACCAAGCCCGACGAGGCCGCGATCATGGGCGTCGACACCCAGGAGATGCCGGTCATCAGCGTCAGCGACCTGCCGCGCTGAGCGCGGCGGCCTGCGCTGAGCGCCGTCAGCGCTGCGCGCGCTGTCGCGCCACCTCGTAGAGCGCGACGCCCGCGGCGACGCCCGCGTTGAGCGACTCGGTCGTCGCCTGCATCGGGATCGAGACGACCTGGTCGCACTGCTCACGCACCAGCCGTGACAGACCCTTGCCCTCCGACCCGACCACGATGACGAGCGGGTCGAGCGCCATCGTGGTGGCCGGCAGCTCGACGTCGCCGTCCATGTCGAGGCCGATGACGAAGCAGCCGGCCTTCTTCAGCTCCTCCAGCGCCCGGGTGAGGTTCGTGACGCGGGCGACCGGCACGCGCGCCGCGGCACCGGCGGAGGTCTTCCACGCCGAGGCGGTCATGCCCGCGGCGCGGCGCTCGGGGACGATCACGCCGTGCCCGCCGAAGGCCCCCACCGACCGGACGACGGCACCGAGGTTGCGCGGGTCGGTGACGCCGTCCAGGGCGACGAGCAGCGGCGCGCGGCCGGTGTCGGACGCCGCGTCGAGCAGGTCGCCGGGGTGGGCGTAGTCGTAGGCGGGCACCTGCAGGGCGAGGCCCTGGTGGTTGGCGCCGTCGGTCAGCCGGTCGAGCTCACCTCGCGGCGTCTCGAGCACCGGCAGCCCACGGCCGATCGCGATCTTCATCGCCTCGCGCACCCGGTCGTCGACGTCGATGCGCCCCGCGACGTACATCGTGGTCGCCGGGATCTCCGCGCGCAGCGCCTCGACGACGCTGTTGCGGCCGGCGACCATCTCGCTGGAGGCCTTGGCGCTCTTGGGCCGCGTCCGCGACGACGGCCCGCCGGTCGGGCGCGAGGTGCCGCGACCCTTGGCCATCGCCTCGTCGCGGCGCTCGGCGGCCCGGTGGGTGGAGGCACGGCGCTGGCTGGCGACGTGCTTGTCACGGTCCTCGGCCTTGGGCGTCGGCCCGCGACCCTGCAGCGAGCGGGCCTTCTGGCCGCCCGAGCCGACGCTCGGGCCCTTGCGCGACGCGCCCTTGCGCAGTGCGCCCTTGCGCTGGGAGTTGCCCGGCATCAGCTGTCCTCTTCCCTCGGTCGTGCGAGCGACCAGCGAGCGCCGGCCGGTGTGTCCTCGACGGCGATGCCGGCGGCGGTGAGCCTGTCGCGCACCGCGTCGGCGGTCGCGAAGTCGCGGGAGGCGCGCGCTCGCGAGCGCTGCTCCAGCTCGGCCTGCACCAGTGCCTCGAGCGCGGCGTCGACGCGGTCGTCGACGCGGGCGGCGCTCCACTGCGGGTCGTGCGGGTTGATGCCGAGCACGTCCGTCATGGCGATGACGGACTCGAAGGCACGGCGCGCACCGTCGTCGTCGCCGTCGTCGAGGGCTGCGTTGCCGGCGCGCACGGTGTCGTGGACGACGGCCAGCGCTCCCGAGACGTTGAGGTCGTCGTCCAGGGCGCCCGCGAACGCCTGCGGCCACGACGGGCTGGAGGTGTGCCCACCGCTCTGCGGCGAGGCGCGGCGCAGGAAGCCCTCGATGCGCTCGACGGCCGCCTCGGCCTCCTTCAGCGAGTCGGGCTGGTACTCGATGATCGATCGGTAGTGGGCGGCGCCGAGGTAGTAGCGCAGCACCAGCGGCCGCACCGTCGTGAGCAGCTCTGCCACGCCGAGCGCGTTGCCGAGCGACTTGCCCATCTTCTCCCCGGCGACGGTGACCCAGGCGTTGTGCAGCCAGTAGCTGGCGAAGGGCAGGCCCGCCGCGCGCGACTGCGCCTGCTCGTTCTCGTGGTGCGGGAAGCGCAGGTCGACACCGCCGCCATGGATGTCGAACGCGTCGCCGAGGTACTTGCGGGCCATGGCCGAGCACTCGAGGTGCCACCCCGGGCGACCTCTCCCGTACGGCGCGCGCCAGCTCGCGGACGCCGGCTCGTCGGCCTTCGCGCCCTTCCAGAGCGCGAAGTCTCGGGCGTCTCGCTTGCCGCGCGGGTCGGCGTCCTCCGCGGGGGCCATGTCGTCGAGGCGCTGGTGCGTCAGCTCGCCGTACGACGGCCACGACCGGACGTCGAAGTAGACGTCGCCGCTGCCGTCGTCGGCGGCGTAGGCGTGGCCGCGCTCGATGAGCAGCTCGACGAGCTCGAGCATCTCCGGCACGTGACCGGTGGCCCGCGGCTCGTACGTCGGCGCCTGCACGCCCAGCGCCTCGAGGGCAGCGCTCGTGCCGCGCTCGAACTCCAGCGCCCACGCCCACCAGGGGCGGCCGGCCTCCGCGGACTTGGTGAGGATCTTGTCGTCGATGTCGGTGACGTTGCGGATCAGCGTGACGTCGTAGCCGTGGCCGCGCTCGAGCCAGCGGCGCAGCACGTCGAACGCCACCGCGAACCGCACGTGGCCGATGTGGGGAGCGCCCTGCACGGTGAGACCGCAGATGTACATGCCGACGCGTCCGGGTTGGAGCGGGACGAAGTCGCGCAGCTCACGGCTGGCGGTGTCGAACAGGCGCAGGGTCACTGCTCAAGGCTACCGGCGCGCACGTGACCCCCTTCCCTGCCGGCGTCCAGGGTGGCCGGCCCGGCCCCGGCCCCGTGACCACCTCGCGTCCGTGATCACGTTACGTACGTGACGGTTCGCCTTACGTGGCGCGCATGCCGCGTGGAGCGCGTGGCCACCTACGTAACGTGATCACGATCGCGGCCGCCGGCAGCGTGGTGGCCGGACTCTCACGACCGGCGGGTCCGCGATGCCGGTCGATCCCCCGGCTCTCGCTGCCAGTCGACCCCGCCACACCGGCGGGCAGAAGTCGCCGTGACCGCGCACGCCTGTGCTCGCGGCTCGGCCGTCACGTGACGTCTGCCAGCCCGGGTGGCGACCGGTGCTCCTCGTTACGGTGTGGGGAGCAGCAGCCGCCGTGTCGAGAGGGAACCCCGTGCCGCAGACCGTCCGTGGAGTCATCGCCCGCAGCAAGGGCGCGCCCGTCGAGGTCGTCGACGTGGTCGTGCCCGACCCCGGGCCCGGCGAGGCCGTCGTCGCGATCCAGGCGTGCGGGGTGTGCCACACCGACCTGCACTACCGCGAGGGCGGCATCAACGACGAGTTCCCGTTCCTGCTCGGGCACGAGGCGGCCGGGGTCGTCGAGGCCGTGGGCGCGGGCGTGACCGACGTGGCGCCCGGCGACTTCGTGGTGCTGAACTGGCGGGCGGTCTGCGGGCAGTGCCGGGCGTGCCGCAAGGGGAAGCCCTGGTACTGCTTCGCCACCCACAACGCGACGCAGAAGATGACACTGACCGACGGCACCGAGCTGACGCCCGCGCTGGGCATCGGCGCGTTCGCCGACAAGACGCTCGTGCACGCCGGGCAGTGCACCAAGGTCGACCCGCAGGCGTCAGCGGCTGCGGCCGGGCTGCTGGGTTGCGGGGTGATGGCCGGCTTCGGCGCGGCGGTCAACACCGGTGGCGTCGGGCGCGGCGACAGCATCGCGGTCATCGGCTGCGGCGGCGTCGGCAACGCGGCCATCGCCGGCGCCAAGGTGGCGGGTGCGACGACGATCATCGCGGTCGACGTCGACGACCGGAAGCTGCAGTGGGCCAAGGGCTTCGGTGCGACGCACACCGTCAACAGCCGCGAGACCGACCCGGTCGAGGCGGTCCGCGCGCTCACCGGCGGCAACGGCGCGGACGTCGTCGTGGAGGCCGTCGGCCGCCCGGAGACCTACGAGCAGGCCTTCTACATGCGCGACCTGGCCGGCACCGTCGTGCTGGTCGGCGTGCCGACGCCCGACCTCACCGTCACGCTGCCGCTGATCGACGTCTTCGGCCGCGGCGGGGCGCTGAAGTCGAGCTGGTACGGCGACTGCCTGCCCAGCCGCGACTTCCCGATGCTGATCGACCTCTACCTGCAGGGCCGCTTCGACCTCGACGCATTCGTCAGCGAGACCATCGCCCTGGACGCGGTGGAGGAGGCCTTCGCCAAGATGCACCGCGGCGAGGTGCTGCGATCGGTGGTGCAGCTGTGAGCGTGAGAGTCGACAAGGTGGTCACCAGCGGCACCTTCAGCCTGGACGGCGGCACCTGGGACGTCGACAACAACGTCTGGGTCGTCGGCGACGACCGCGAGTGCGTCGTCATCGACGCGGCCCACGACGCCGAGGCGATCGCTGACGCGGTCGGGTCCCGCGAGGTCGTGGCGGTGCTGCTGACGCACGCGCACGACGACCACGTCGACGCGGCCGGTGACCTGCGCCTCGCGACGGCCGCGCCCACGGCGCTGCACCCGGCCGACACCATGCTGTGGGAGCGCGTCCACCCGGCGACCCCGGTCGGCCGCGACCTCGTCGACGGCGAGGTCGTGCACGTGGCGGGCACGCGGCTCGAGGTGCTGCACACGCCCGGCCACTCGCCCGGCAGCTGCTGCTTCTACGCCCCCGAGCTGGGCCTGGTCTTCACCGGCGACACGCTGTTCGCCGGTGGGCCGGGCGCGACGGGCCGCTCGTTCTCTGACTTCCCGACCATCGTCGCGTCGATCAGCGCGCGGCTGCTGACCCTGCCGCCGGAGACGGTGGTGCACACCGGGCACGGTGACGACACCACCATCGGCGCCGAGGCCCCGCACCGCCAGGAGTGGGTCGACCGCGGCCACTGAGGCGCCGCGGCCCTCGTCACCGTTGGACGACGAGGGCCGTGGCGATCGCGGCGACGCCCTCGCCGCGGCCGGTGAGCCCCAGCCCGTCGGTCGTCGTACCGGAGACCGAAACTGTTGCCCCGCAAGCACTCGAGAGCGCTGCCTCCGCCTCGGCGCGACGGGCTCCGACCCTGGGTCGGTTGCCGATCACCTGCACCGCGACGTTGCCGACCCGGTAACCGGCCTCGCCCACCAGCCGCGACGCCTCGGCGAGCAGCGTCACGCCGCTCGCACCCGCCCACCGCGGGCGCGAGGTGCCGAAGTGGGCACCGAGGTCGCCGAGGCCGGCGGCCGAGAACAGCGCGTCGCAGCAGGCGTGGGCGGCGACGTCGGCGTCTGAGTGGCCCACGAGGCCCACGCCGTCGAACAGCAGACCCGCGACCCACAGCTCACGCCCGGACGACGGGTCGGCGAACGCGTGGACGTCGGTGCCGATCCCCACGCGGGGCAGTGCGCTCATGCCCCCCAGTCTGGGGCCGGGCTCAGGCGTCGAGGTCGCGCTGCAGCAGCTCGACCAGCGCGTCGAGCGTGGCGTCGGCGTCGTCGCCGTCCGCGCGCAGCGTCACCTCGTCGCCGGAGGCGACGTTGAGCGTCAGGACGTTGAGGATGCTCGACGCGTCGACAGGGTCGCCGGCGCCGCGGGCGATCGTGACGCTGGACGGCGAGGCCTGGACGGCCTTCACGAAGATCGTCGCCGGGCGGGCGTGCAGCCCCACGCTCGAGCCGATCGCCACCTGTCGTTCCGCCATGCCGCACTCCTCGGTCGGGACACGCACCGCGGTGGCGCGCGCAAAGCCCTGTCCTGCAGGCGTTCCACCGACACGTCGATGAGCGGCGTCATCGCCTCAGGCGGCGAGGTTGTCACACCGTGGTCGCCCTGACAAGCGATCCGCGGGGGTCTGGACACGGCAGGGCGACCGGCGTACGGTCGTGAACGTTCGTGAGGGATGTATGCACATACGTGCAGGTCGAGGAGGACGAGCGTGGAGAACCAAGTATCCGGGTCACCGCAGGACGCTGAGCGCACGCTCGCGACGATGTGGCGGGTCCGACGCTTCGAGGAGGCCGTCGACGACCTGTTCGCCCGCGGCCTGATGCACGGCACCATGCACCTGTCCATCGGGCAGGAGGCGTCGGCCACCGGCGCCTGCTTCGCGCTGCGGCCGACCGACTCGATCACCTCGACCCACCGCGGCCACGGGCACTGCATCGCCAAGGGCGCCGACCTGACGCGGATGATGGCCGAGCTGCTCGCCAAGGAGACCGGCTACTGCCGCGGGCGTGGCGGCTCGATGCACATCGCCGACGTCGCCACCGGCAACCTCGGCGCCAACGGCATCGTCGCCGGCGGCATCCCGATCGCCACCGGCGCCGCGCTCGCCGAGAAGCTGCGCGGCACCGACGGCGTGGTGCTCAGCTTCTTCGGCGACGGGGCGGCCAACGAGGGCGCCTTCCACGAGGCGCTCAACCTCGCGGCCATCTGGGCCCTGCCGGTCGTCTTCGTCTGCGAGAACAACAAGTACGGCATGTCGTTCTCCACCGAGAAGTCCTTCGCGATCGCGCACATCGCCGAGCGCGGCGCGGCGTACGGCATGCCCGGCGTGACGGTCGACGGCAACGACGTCGAGGCCGTGCACACCGCCGTGGCCGAGGCCGTCGAGCGGGCGCGCAGCGGCGGCGGTCCCACGCTCGTGGAGGCAGAGACCTACCGCTGGAAGGGCCACAGCAAGTCTGACAAGAACCTGTACCGCACCAAGGAGGAGATCTCCTCCTGGCGGGACAAGGACCCGATCGTCCGCTTCGAGGGCGTGGTGCGCGAGCGCGGCCTGCTGGACGACGCGGGGCTGGACCGGGTGCGCGAGGAGGCCCGGATCGCCGTCCGCGACGCCGTGAGGGAGGCGACGGCGGCGCCGGACGCCCTGCCCGACGACCTGCTGGACGGCGTCTTCGCCCCCCTCACGAGCGACCTGACGACCACCCCGACGGCCGAGCAGGTGGCCCGATGACCGCCACCGCCGACCGTCCCCTGAGTCTCGACCTCGGCGCAGACACGCCGGCCCACGCCGAGGTCGAGCCCCGCGTCATCACCTACGCCGAAGCGGTCCGCGAGGCCATGGGCGAGGCGATGGAGGCCGACGACCGCGTGTTCATCCTGGGCGAGGACATCGGTGTCTACGGCGGCGCGTTCGGCGTCACCGGCGACCTGATGCACCGCTTCGGTGCCGAGCGCGTGCGCGACACCCCGATCAGCGAGCTCGGCATCGTCGGCGCGGCCGTCGGCGCCGCGCTCGCCGGCATGCGCCCCATCGTCGAGATCCAGTTCTCCGACTTCACCTGCCAGGCGATGGACCAGATCGTCAACCAGGCGGCGAAGATCCACTTCATGCTCGGCGGCGCGGCGACCGTGCCCATGGTGCTGCGCACACCCCTCGGCTCGGGCACCGGCGCCGCCGCCCAGCACTCGCAGAGCCTGGAGGCGTGGTTCGCGCACGTGCCCGGCCTCAAGGTCGTCATGCCGGCCACCCCCGCCGACGCCAAGGGGCTGCTGCTGTCGGCCATCGACGACCCCAACCCGGTCATCGTGCTGGAGCACAAGCTGCTCTACCGCACGTCCGGGCCTGTGCCGGTCGGCGCGCAGCGGGTGCCGATCGGCGTCACCGCCCAGCGACGCAGCGGCGACACCCTCACGATCGTCGCCACCGGCATCATGGTGTCGCGGGCGCTCGAGGCCGCCGAGGCGCTGGCCGCCGACGGCATCGAGGCCGACGTGCTCGACGTCCGCACCCTCAGCCCGCTCGACGAGCAGCCGATCATCGACTCGGTGTCGCGCACCGGCCGTGCCCTGCTGGTGCAGGAGGCGCCCGGCCACGGCGGTTTCATGGGCGAGGTCGCCGCCCGCATCGCCGGCTCGAGCGCGCTCTACCACCTGCTCGCGCCGGTCAAGCGGCTCGGCGGGCTGGAGGTGCCGATGCCCTACGCCCCGACCCTCGAGCGCGCCGCCGTGCCCCAGGTGCCGGACGTCGTGGCCGCCGCACGCGCGCTCGCGGAGGCGTGAGCGTGCCGTACGACGTGCCGATCCGGATGCCCAAGATGTCGATGACGATGACCGAGGGCGAGCTCGTCACGTGGTCGGTCGCGCCGGGCGAGCAGGTGAGCGCCGGCGACACCGTCTGCGAGGTGATGACCGACAAGGTCGACATGGAGGTCGAGGCACCGGTCGACGGCACGCTGCTGCGCATCGAGGTCGAAACGGGCGTCGTCGCCGTCGGCACTCCCATCGCCTGGATCTCGAGCGACCAGCCCGACCCGATGGGCGACCTGTTCGAGGACGACCCGCAGCGCGACGCTGCCGCCGCCTCGAGCGAGCCCGAGCCCGGGACACAGCCCGAGCCCGGGACACAGCCCGAGCCCGGATCGCAGCCCGAGCCGCAGCCGGACGCCGGTGCGGCCGAGGTCGCGGTGCCAGCGCCGGTCGAGCCGGACGCCGTGGCCGAACCCGCTGCGCCCCCACCCCCGGCACTCCCACCGCTGGCGCCCGCACCGCCGGCGCCGGCCGCCGCGCCAGCCCCCGCCCCAGCTTCACTTCCCGCCTCCGCGCCGGCCGCACCCGTCGGCGCGTCGAACGGGGCGCGGGCCGGGACGGCACCGGTCGCCGCCGTGCCGCGCGCCCGGTTCCTCGCCCGCGAGCACTCCCTCGACCTGCGCGACCTGGAGGGCACCGGGCCCGGGGCCCGCGTGCTGGTGGCCGACGTCGAGCGCGCGCTCGCCGGCATCCCGACCCAGCAGCCGTCGCCGGCCCCAGCCCTTTCACCCGTTGTCGCGCAACCGGTCCAGGCACCTGCGCCGACCAGCGACGGTGTCCCACGGTCCACGTCGACGTCGCGCCGCGCGGCGGCCGTGCGCGCCGCCGTGGCACGGGCCATGACCGCGAGCGCGACGGTGCCGCAGTTCACGGTGTGGCGTGACCTCGACCTCGAGCCGCTGGAGGCGACGCGGCGGGGGATCTCGTACACGACCCTGCTGCTGCGCGGCTACGCCGCGGCGCTGCGCGAGGTGCCTGCGCTGCGCACCCGCTGGGACGGCACCGCCGCCGCGCACGTCGACCAGATCGCGGTCGGCCTGGCCGTCGACACCCCGGACGGGCTGCTGGTGCCGGTGTTCGCCGATCCCGACCTCGTGCCGGTCGAGGTGCTCGACGCCGACGTCCGCACTACCGCAGCGACCGCCCGGACGGGCAAGATCGACGCCGTGCACCTGCTCTCGGCCACTGGCACCCTGTCGAACCTCGGCGGGCTCGGCGTCGACCGCTTCCAGGCCCTCGTCACCCCGCCGCAGGCCAGCGTGCTGTCGGCCGGCGCGTCGAGCCGGCGTCCGGTCGCGGTGCCGGGCGGCCTCGGCGTCGGCCTGCGGGTGACGGTCGGGCTCACGGTCGACCACCGGGTCGCCGACGGCGCCGACGGTGCGCGCGTGCTCGCCTCGCTCGCGCAGTCGTGCGCCGAGCCGCTGCGGTTGCTCGGCCCGACGGGGGTGCGGCGGTGAGCGGGGCGGCGACGGACGTGACAACCGTTGCCCTGCACGGTGTCGGGGTCAGCGCCGGCGCCGGCGGGGTGCCTGTCGTCGGGCCGGTGGCGCGCGTCGTGCGTCGCACCGGCGAGCCCACACCGCAGACGGTGACGGACGTCGACACGGAGGCCGGCCGCCTGACAGGTGCGCTCACCGAGGTCGCCGACGACCTCACCGCGCGCGCGGCTGCGGCCAGCGGCGAGATCGCCGACATCCTCGCCGCCACCGCGATGATGGCCCAGGACACCGCGCTGGCCGACGGTGCCCGGCAGTTCGTGCGCGACCACCGGGTGAGCGCGCAGCGCGCCGTCTGGGTCGTGGCCGGCGACTACGCCGACACGCTGGCGGGTCTGGGCGGCTACCTGGCCGAGCGCGCGAGCGACGTGCGCGACGTCCGCGACCGGGTGGTCGCCCGGCTCGACGGCACGCCGCCGCCCGGGCTGCCCGACCCCGGCGGCCCGCACGTGCTGGTCGCCGACGACCTCGCACCGGCCGACACCGCGGGCCTCGACCCGAGCCTGGTGCTCGCGCTCGTCACCGAGCAGGGTGGGCCGACCGGCCACACCGCCATCATCGCCCGCAGCCTCGGCCTGCCCGCGATCGTCGCCTGCCCCGCCGCGCGCGCCCTCACCGACGGCGAGCTGGTGCGCGTCGACGGTGCGGCCGGCACCGTGACCACCGGGATCGACCCCGCCACGCCGGTCACCGTCCCGGCCGCCGGGGCGCGCACGTCGCTGGGTTCGGGCCCCCACACCACGGCCGACGGCCACGAGGTCACGCTGCTCGCCAACGTCGGCGACGGCGCGGGGGCCCGGCGAGCCCACGACCTCGGCGCGCGCGGCAGCGGGCTGTTCCGCACCGAGCTCGGCTTCCTCGACCGGACGACGGCGCCCACCGTCGAGGAGCAGCAGCGGGCCTACGCCGAGGTGCTGCGGGCGCTGCCGGGCCGGGTCGTCGTCCGCACCCTCGACGCGGGCGCCGACAAGCCGCTGCCCTTCCTGGGCCTGGACGGCGAGCCCAACCCCGCGCTCGGCGTGCGCGGGCTGCGCGTGGCGCTGGTCGACGAGCAGGTGCTGACCGACCAGCTCACGGCTGTCGCCGCCGCAGCTGCCGACGCGGCGTGCGAGGTGTGGGTCATGGCGCCGATGGTGGCGACCGTGGCGGAGGCGCGCTGGTTCCGCGAGCGCTGCGAGCGGCACGGGCTGGCGGGCGAACAGGACGAGTCGGGCAGGTCGGCCAAGGTCGGCGTGATGGTGGAGGTGCCGTCGGCCGCGTTGCTGGCCGACGAGCTGCTCGACGTGGTCGACTTCCTGTCCATCGGCACCAACGACCTCACCCAGTACGCGCTCGCGGCCGACCGCGTCGCGGGTCCGCTCGCTGCCCTCAACGACCCGTGGCAGCCGGCCGTGCTGCGGCTGGTGGCCATGGCGGCGTCCGCGGGCGCTCGGCACGGCAAGCCGGTCGGCGTCTGCGGCGAGGCCGCCGCCGACCCGGCGCTGGCCGCCGTGCTCGTCGGGCTCGGCGTCACGAGCCTGTCGGCGGACGCCGGGGTGCTGGGTGAGGTGGCCGGCTGCCTCGCTGCGGTGTCACTGCAGCAGTGCCGCGACGCCGCGGCCGCAGCAGTCGCCGCGACGTCGCCGGAGGCCGCCCGCGAGGCCGCGGCGCCCCACCTGTCCCCCGCCGCGGCACCAGCCGCGACGGGCACGCACACCGCGACCACGCCCGTGGCCGCGGCGACCCCCGACGGCGTGCCGGTCACGGCCGCCACCTGACCCGACAGGAGCCCTCCGTGGCCCGCAAGAGCGTCCTCGTCATCTGCGGCACCGGCGTCGCGACGTCGACCGTCGTGGCCGCCAGCGTCCGCGACCACTGCGCGGGGCTCGGCATCGACGTCGACGTCCGGCAGGGCAAGGTCATGGACCTGCTGTCCGGCTCGCCCGACGTCGACGTCATCGTCGCCACCACGACCGTGCCCGACACGGTCACGGTGCCCGTCGTCCCCGGTCTGCCGTTCCTGACGGGGATCGGCCGCGAGGCCGCGCTGGACGAGGTCGTCCAGCACCTGCGCGACTGAGGTCGCGCCGGTCCGTCCACCAGTTCACCCGGTTGTCAAAGGAGACACCCCATGGAAGCGGTCTCGGCCTACCTCAACGACCTCGGCGCCGCCGTGGTCCTGCCCGTGCTCATCACCCTGTTCGCGGTGGTGCTCGGCCAGCGCTTCACGCGCGCCCTGCGCTCCGGCATCCTCATCGGCGTCGGCTTCGTCGGCATCAACCTGGTGATTGGCCTGCTGTTCGGTCAGGTCAGCCCGGTGGCCGAAGCCCTGGCCAGGCGGTTCTCGGTCGACCTGGACGTCGTCGACGTCGGCTGGCCGTCGAGCGCGGCGATCGCGTTCGGCTCCAAGGTGGGCGCGGTCATCATTCCCGTCTGCCTGCTGCTCAACGTGGTGCTGCTCGCCATCGGGCTGACCCGGACGTTCGACATCGACCTGTGGAACTACTGGCACTTCGCCCTGGGGGGCGCGCTCGTCGCCTCCGTGACCGGCAGCTTCTGGTGGGGCGTTCTCGGCGCCTGCATCGCGATGGTGGTGACGCTGGCCCTCGCGGACTGGTCCGCACCGTTGGTGCAGAAGTACTTCAGCTTTCCCGACATCTCGTTCCCGCACGGCACGAGCGCGCCGTACGTGCTGTTCGCCCTGCCGCTCAACGCCCTCATGGACCGCATCCCCGGCCTGAACAAGCTCGAGGCCGACCCGGCCACCATCAACCGCCGGTTCGGCGTGTTCGGCGAGACGCTGTTCCTCGGCCTGGGCATCGGCCTGCTGCTCGGTCTTGCCGGCTACGGGTTCGACCAGCCGCGCGCCGACTCGATCGCGATCCTGTCGCTCGGCATCAACGTCGCCGCCATCATGGTGATCCTGCCGCGCATGGTCGCCATCCTCATGGAGGGCCTCGTGCCCGTCTCCGAGGCAGCACGCACCTTCGTGCAGAAGCGTTTCCCCGGCCGGAAGTTCTACATCGGCCTCGACGCCGCGATCGCCGTCGGCCAGCCCGCGGTCATCGCCACGTCGCTGATCCTCGTGCCCGTCACGCTGCTGGTCGCGATCGCCCTCGCCCCGCTCGGCAACCAGGTGCTGCCGCTGGTCGACCTCGCGACGATCCCGTTCATCGTGGCCATCATGGTGCCGATCTTCCGCGGCAACATCGTCCGCTCCGTCATCGGTGGCGCCATCGTCATCGGCGGCGGCCTGTTCATCGCCACCGCCCTGGCCGCCACCTTCACCCGGGTGGCGCTGGCGTCCGGCTTCGAGAACACGACCGGCTCGTCGCAGATCTCCTCGCTGGTCGACGGCGCCAACCCGCTGACCGGGCTGCTCGTCGGCGTCAGCAAGATCGGCGACGCCGCGATCATCGTGCTGGCGCTGCTCGCACTGCTGTTCGCCACCTGGGTGCGCCGCATCGTGCGTCGCCGGGACGACGACGGCGACGTCGACGCGGGCGCGGTGACCGCGCCGGCCGGGCGGCACGCCACCAGCGGCCCCACCGGTGCGACGGCGCCGGTCTGAGCCCTCGGCACCCAGATGACCGGAACCGACGGCACCGCGCAGGCCATCGCGGTGGTCGCCGAGCTCTCGCTCGTGCGACCACCGGTGGCCGACGCCCAGACGCTGCTGCGGCTGGTCGCCGAGCGCGCGGCCGCCGCCGGCTACGCCACGCCCACCTTCGCCCAGGCGCTGCTCGACCGTGAGGCCAGCTACCCCACCGGCCTGCCCACGCCGGTGCCCGTGGCCATCCCGCACGCCGACTGCGCCCACGTGCTGCGTCCCGGGCTCGCGGCGGTGCTGCTCGACCCCGCCGTGCCCTTCGGTGAGATGGGCAGCACCGACCGCGCGGTCGACGTCCGGCTGGTCGTCGTGCTGCTCGTGACCGACCCGGCGGCGCAGACGGGGCTGCTGGCCAGCCTGATCACCGCGCTGCGCCGCCCCGACCTCGCCGACGTCCTGGCCGGTGTCGACGACCCGCAGGCCCTCGCGGCCGCCCTGACGGGGCTGCTCGGGCAGCCCTAGCGGCGGTTCGCCGGCGCACCGGTGGGGTGGCATCATGGATCGGGCCTTGTGCACGTGCGACGAGCGGATGTGACGGTGTCGACCCCCCGAGACGACCAGGCCCTGGCCGCGGTGGCCCGGCGCTACTACCTGGGGGGCAGGTCCCAGCAGCAGATCGCCGACGAGCTCGGCATCAGCCGCTCCAACATCTCTCGCATGCTCACCGCGGCGCTCGAGCGGGGCATCGTCGAGATCCGGGTGCACGACCCCTCGGGCCGCGACGACGACCTCGAGCAGGCGCTCGCGCAGACATTCGGGCTGCGGGAGGCACGGGTGGCGCTGCGCGGTGACCGGGCTGACCGTGGTGACCGGGACGACCCCCACCCGCACGTGGGCCAGCTGGCTGCTGAGCTGCTGCAGGAGACCGCCGTCGACGGCGCACGACTGGCCCTGTCGTGGGGGCACGCGCTGCAGGCCATGGTGGCGGCCGTGCGGCCCGGGCGCGAGCACGCGGTCGACCTCGTCCAGCTGGTCGGCGGCCTCCCCTCGGTGCCGCACGAGACCAGCGGTCAGGAGCTGCTGCGCGACCTCGCCGGCCGCCTGGGCGCTCGCAGCCAGCACTACCTGCACGCCCCCGCCGTGCTCTCGAGCCCCGCCGCCGTCGCGGCGCTGCTCACCGAGTCGTCCGTCGCGCAGACGCTGCAGGCGGCCCGCGAGGCCGACGTCGCGTTCGTCGGCATCGGCTCACCCCAGCAGGGCTCGTCCTCGCGCGTGCTCGACGCCGCCATCGGCACCAGAACCGTTGCGCGACGGCGGTTCTGGGCCGCCGGCCCGGTAGGCGACGTCGCCTCGCGCTACTACGACGCGTACGGCCGCCCCATCCAGGGGGACGTCGACGCGCAGGTCGTCGGGGTGACCATCGCTGACCTGCGCGCAGTCCCGACCGTCGTCGGCGTGGCGTGCGGCCAGGCGAAGGTGCCGGCCGTCCTCGGCGCCCTGCGCGGCGAGATCGTCGACGTGCTGGTGTGCGACGACGGGCTGGCCCGGTCCGTGCTGGAGGCGGCCGGCGCCACCAGCGCGTCCGCCTGACGCACCTGGCAGGGGCAGCAGCCACCCGACGTGGCCACGGCGGGGGTGGCGTCGGTCGCTGTCGGCGGGTCCGACCAGCGGGTGGCAGGGGGACCTCGGCCCCCGTCACGCCGTGGCCGCGCCCGTGATCCAGGTCCGCCGCAGCGCCGTCGTCACCGACGTGCACGCCCGGACCCTTGATCGTGACGCACGTCTCACGCTATACCTGTGCACACGATCGTGCAGACGAGTGAACGGATGTGACGATGCCCGCTCCCCGCGACACCGGCGACCTGCTGCGCGTCGCCCGGCTGTACTACGTCGACCGGCAGTCGCAGCAGCAGATCGCCACGGCCCTCGGCACCAGCCGCTCGAACGTCTCACGCATGCTCACGGCCGCCTGCGACGCCGGCCTCGTCGAGATCCGGGTCGTCGACCCCGCCGGCCGCGACAGCGAGCTCGAGCACCGGCTGCGCTCGACGTTCGGGCTGCGCGACGCCCGCGTCGCCGCCCGGCCGCGCACCCCGGGCGCCGGTGACCCGCTCGCCGCCGTCGGCACGCTCGCCGCGCGGCTGCTGGTCGAGAGCGTCACCGACTCCATGACCGTCGCCCTCTCCTGGGGCACCGCGCTGCAGGCGATGGTCTGGGCGGTGCAGACCGATCGCCCGTACGCCGTGCAGCTGGCCCAGCTCGTCGGTGGCCTGTCGGCCATCCGCAACGAGATCAGCGGGCACGAGCTGCTGCGCGAGCTGTCGGTGCGGCTCGGCGCCACCCACGTCAACTACCTGCACGCACCCGCGACGCTCACCACCCGCGAGGCGCGTGACTCCCTGCTCACCGAGGCGTCGGTGGCCCAGGCGCTCGACCACGCCCGACGCGCCGACATCGCCTTCGTCGGCATCGGCACGCCGGCGCACGGGTCGTCGTCCGCGGTGCTGGAGTCGTTGTCGCTCAGCGAGTCCGAGGCCATCGACTTCTGGTCGCGCACCCCGGTGGGCGATGTCGCCGCCCGCTACGTCGACGCGCAGGGCCGCCCGGTGACCGGTGCCGTCGCCGAGCGCGTGCTGGCCGTCAGCGCCGCCGACCTGCACGCCATCCCCACGGTGGTCGGCGTCGCGAGCGGGCGCATCAAGGCCCCTGGCGTGCTGGGCGCCCTGCGCGGCCACCTGCTCGACGTCCTGGTGTGCGACGAGGGGCTGGCGCGCGCGGTGCTGGCCGCCGACAGCCGGCCGACGACCGAGGCCGGCGCCGCCGCAGACCTCCAGGAGGTGCTCGCGTGAACGTCCCGACACCGCTGCTGCTGCTCGGCGCCGTCGTGGCCGGGTGGGTGGTGCAGACCCTGCTGTCGTGGCGGCAGGCCCGCGCGTTCACGCGCGACACCGCCCGGCTGCGTGAGAGCGGGCAGGTCAGCGTGGGCTCCGGTGGGCGCCGCTACCGCGGCGGCCGGGCGTTCGTGGCCGTGGCCGTCGACGAGCGCGGCACCGTGCGCGACGCGCTCGTGCTGCGCGGCTGGACGACGACCGCCCGCGCCAAGCCCCTACCGCAGGTGCTCGGACGCCGCGTCGAGCAGCTGTCGCGCGACGGCGACCTCGCTGACCTCACGGGGTCGGCACGTGAGGCCGCGCGGCAGGCAGCGCAGCTGATGATCAGCGCGCGACGGACGCCTCGCGAGCGGGAGGCCACGACGACGACGACGTGACCCCCGCGCCGGGGGTGGGTTGCCGCCCACCCCCGCCGCGGGTCCCGAGAAGCGAGTCAGCGCCGAGTCGGCGCGCGAGCGACACCCTGCAGACGTCACCCCACCCACCCGTTCTCGATGGAGGCAATGATGCCACTCGACAGCGCAGCGCACCTTCTGGTGACTGCCACCACCCCACCGACCGTGGAGGACCCCGGCGGGTTCTTCGGCGTCCTCGCGCAAGGCGCCGAGGCGTTCATCTCGACGTTCCAGGAGGGCGCGACCTTCTTCGTCGGCCTCGTCACCGGAATCATCCCGCTGCTGATCGTGCTGCTGACCGCTGTCAACGCGATCGTCCGCCTGGTCGGCCCCGAGCGGATCGAGCGCCTCGGCGTCGCCGCCGCCCGTCCGGGCATCGGGTGGTACCCCGTGCGCTACCTGGTCCTGCCGATCCTGGCGGTGTTCTTCTTCACCAACCCGATGGCGTACACGATGGCCCGCTTCCTGCCCGAGCGGTTCAAGCCGGCCTTCTACGACAGCGCGGTCAGCTTCGTGCACCCCATCACCGGCCTGTTCCCGCACGCCAACTCCGGTGAGCTGTTCGTCTACCTCGGCATCGCCGCCGGCATCACCCAGCTGGGCCTGCCGCTGGGTGACCTCGCGGGCCGCTACCTCGTCGTCGGCATGATCGTGATCCTCATGCGCGGCATCCTCACCGAGTTCATCACCGCGCGGATGATGGCCCGCCGCACCCGCAACCAGGAGGTGGCGGCATGACGTCGACGACCGACCGTCCCACGAGCCGGGCGAGCTCCGGCCTGGACGGCTTCAACGCCCTGCTCGTGAAGATCGGCCGCTCCGTCGGCGGCGTCGTGGGCGTCATGTACCAGGCGGGCCGCGACACGATCGAGACCGTCATCCGCAACATCTTGCCCTTCATGGCCTTCATCTCGGTCATCGTCGGCATCATCAACAAGACCGGCGTCGGCGAGGCCCTCGCCAACTTCATCAGCCCGCTCGCCGAGAGCCTGCCCGGTCTGCTGGCCATCTCGGTCTTCTGCGCGATCCCGGTGCTCTCGCCGGTGCTCGGCCCGGGCGCTGTCATCGCGCAGATCGTCGGCGTGCTGCTGGGCACCCGCATCGGTGCCGGCGACATCGCCCCGCAGTACGCGCTGCCGGCGCTGTTCGCCATCAACCCCCAGGTCGGCTGCGACTTCATCCCCGTCGGCCTCGCGCTCGGCGAGGCCGAGCCCGAGACCGTCGAGGTCGGGGTGCCGGCAGTCCTGTTCTCCCGGCTGATCACCGGGCCGATCTCGGTCGTCATCGCCTACGTCGCGAGCTTCGGCCTCTACCAGTCCAGCTGAAAACCCCAACCCACCCAGGACGACCGTCGAAGGAGACGAGCAGATGAGCGACTACAAGACCGTGACCGTGGCCAAGGGCAAGGGTGGCTGGGGCGGACCCCTCACCATCACCCCCACGCCCGACAAGCCGCTGATCTACTCGGTCACCGGCGGCGGCATCCACCCGGTGGCGGCACGCATCGCCGAGCTGACCGGCGGTGAGGCGTTCGACGGCTTCAAGAGCTCGGCGCCGTTCGACAAGATCGCCGTGGCGGTCATCGACTGCGGCGGCACCGCCCGCATCGGGGTCTACCCGATGAAGAAGGTGCTGACCGTCGACATCCACGCGACGTCGCCGGCCGGTCCGCTCGCGAGCTTCATCACCGAGCAGCTGTTCGTCTCCGGCGTGAAGCCGGACGACGTGATCCCGTCGTGAGCGGGACCGTGCCGGCCGCGACGGCGACCGGCGAGCGCACGGTGTACGCCACCACCATCACGGCCGTCGGCCCGATGGTGACCGAGTTCGTGGCGGCGGGGGTGCTCGTGCTGTTCGGCGAGCAGGCCCCGAGCGAGCTGCACGAGTTCTCGGTGCTGCACCGCGTCGACCCCGCCGCCCAGCCGGACGGTGACGGCCCGCGGGCCGGTGACGTCGTCCGGCTCGGCGGGGTCGAGCTTCCCGTGCTCGCGGTCGGGTCGGTCGTCGCCGCCAACCTGCTGAACCTCGGCCACCTCGACCTCAAGGCGGACGGGCGCACCGAGCCCGCGATGCCGGGCGACCTGTGCGTGCCCACCGGCTCGCTTCCGGTCGTCGAGGTCGGCCAGACCATCACGATCGTCCGCCCGGCCTCGGCCGAGCCGAAGGAGGGCACGCCATGAGCTACCGGGATCGGTTGCAGGACAGGCAGTCCAGGCTAGGTCGACCCCTGCGTGTGGGTCTGGTCGGCGCCGGGCAGATGGGCCGCGGGTTCGCTGCCCAGCTCGGCCGGACGCCCGGCGTCCAGGTGTCGGCCATCGCCGACGTCGCGCTCGACCGGGCTCGTGAGGCCCTGGCGGGGCTGGGCGCCGGGGAGGTGCAGGCGAGCGGCGCCGCCGCCCGCGCCCGGGCGGTCGAGGACGGCGGCGCGGTGGCCGTCGACGACGCGGCCGAGCTGGTCGAGCTGGCGATCGACGTCGTCGTCGAGGCGACCGGCGTCCCCGAGATCGGGGCGCAGGTGATCATGTCGTCGCTGCTGGCCGGTCGCGACGTCGCGACGCTGAACGTCGAGTGCGACGTCACCGTGGGGGCGCTGCTGCACCGGCTGTCAGCCAGCACGGGCAACGTCTACTCGGTGTGCCGCGGCGACGAGCCGGTCGAGACCAAGATCCTCGTCGACCACGCCCGTGACCTCGGCTTCGACGTCGTCTGCGCGGGCAAGGGCAAGAACAACCCGCTCGACCAGCGGGCCACCCCGGCCAGCCTGACCGCCGAGGCGACCGCCAAGGGCATGAACCCCAAGATGCTCTGCAGCTTCGTCGACGGCAGCAAGGCCATGATCGAGATGGCGGCGCTGGCCAACACCACGGGCCTCGGCGTCAGCACCCGCGGCATGCACGGTCCCGCGTCGACGGTGCCCGACCTGCACCGCACCTTCGCGCTGCAGGCCGACGGCGGCGTGCTCGAGCGCGGCGGCGTCGTCGACTACTGCACCGGCCCGGTGGCGCCGGGCGTGTTCGTCGTGATCCGCACCGACGACGACTACGTCAACCACGAGATGAGCTACCTGAAGATGGGCGACGGCCCCTACTTCAGCCTCTACCGGCCCTACCACCTGGCCAGCATCGAGGCACCGCTCACCGTCTACGAGATGGTGCTCGACCGGCGTCCGAGCATGGTCGCCGAGCACTGGACGGCGGAGGTCGGGGCCGTGGCCAAGCGCGACCTCGCGCCGGGTGAGGCCATCGACGGCGTCGGCGGCTCGACCGTGGCCGGCCTGATCGACGCGGCCGCGGACTTCCGGCGCGACGGCCTGGTGCCGCTCGGCGTCCTGGCCGGTGCGCGGCTGGTCAAGCCGGTGCGCGAGGGGGCGCTGCTCACCACCGACGACGTCGAGCTCGACCAGTCGTCGACCATCGTGGCGCTGCGTCAGCTGCAGGACCGGCTGGTGACCAGCGACGCACCGACCGCCGCCACCATGCGACGGCTGCTCGGCGCGGCCTGAGCCGCCATCCTGCCCGCGCCGGCCAGGTCGGCGCGGGCAGGGCGCACCCGGCGTGAGGAGGAGCGGTGCCACGATCGAGTAGCGTCCCGGTGTGCCTGCCCGACCTCCCCGACGTCGTGCCGGCGGACCGGGGCGCGCGCCCGGCGGCACGGCGCTCGTGCTGCTCGCTGCCGGCGCCGGCACCCGTGTCGGGCGTGAGACCAACAAGGTCTTCCTCCCGCTCGCGGGCCGGCGGGTGCTCACCTGGTCGCTCGACACCACCGAGCGGCTGCCTGGCCTCCTCACCACCGTGGTGGTGCTGCAGGACCACGACCGTGAGCACCTGGACGCCGTCCTGCACCGCGAGGCCCCCGGCCGGGCCGTCGAGGTGGTGCTCGGCGGCGCGACCCGGCACGCCTCCGAGCTCGCCGCCCTGCGGCTGCTCCAGCCGCGCATCGCGTCCGGCGAGCTCGACCTCGTCATGATCCACGACGCTGCTCGCCCGCTGGCCTCCGCCCGGCTGTTCGCGGCCGTGGCGGACGCCGCCCGCACCCACGGCGGCGCGCTGCCGGTGCTCGACACCGACGGACTGGTCTACGAGGACGGCGCCCCGGTCGCCGAGCGGCTGGTCGCGGCGCAGACGCCGCAGGCGTTCTCGGCCGTCCCGCTGCTCGCGGCCTACGAGGCGGCCGCCCGCGACGGCTTCGTCGGCAGCGACACCGCCTCCTGCGTCGAGGCCTATCCTGATCTCACCAGCGGCGTCGTGGTGCGCGGGGTGCCCGGTGAGCCGCGCAACGTCAAGATCACCTTCCCTGAGGACCTGTTCGTCGTCGAGCGCCTGCTGGCCGATGCCGGATGGAGGATCCCGTGAGCTCCGAGCACGCGGTGCTGACCTGCAGCGCCTGCGGCGTGCAGGCCGACCACGAGCTGCGCTACACCGGGCGGCTGCTGCACTCGACCCGCTGCACGGAGTGCGGGCACGTCGTCCGGCACGACGAGCGCGACCTCTACGTGGCCTACCTGCGCGACCTCGAGCACCGTCTCGCCAGCAAGCCGCGCCGGCTCGCGCGCGCCGCCGCCCGCGACCCGCACGCGTTCGTGCGCGGCCTGCCCGGTGCCGTCGTCCGGCAGCCGGTGAAGCTCGCCACCGAGCTGTGGACGCTCGTGCGTCGCTGACCTAGCGACCGGCCCGGACGTCGGCGAACGACTCGAGCACGCCGACCTCGGCCGCGTCGGCGATCCGGCGGGCCAGGCTCGGCGCCGCGACCCACCGCACCGGCGCACCGGCCGCCAGCGCGAGGTCGAGCACGTCCCCGGGCTCGACGCAGCCGGCGAGCGCACCACCCGCCAGCAGCCGGCGCAGCAGCCGCACCGGGATCGCGAGCGGCGAGGCGAGGGCACGCAGGGCGTCGCGGTCGATGGTGGCGCGCACGGCTCCGTCGTCGAGCGACTTGACCGTGTCGGTGACCGGGCGGGCGGCCGCGTGCAGCGCCTCCGGCTCGGCCTGCGCACGCTGCAGCACCTCGTGCAGGCAGGACGCCGGCACCAGCGGGCAGCGCGGGTCGTGCAGCAGCACGACGCCCACCTCGTGCCCGGCAGCGGGACCGGTGACCTTCGGCAGCTGGTCGAGCGCCTGCACGAGCGTGGGCCCGACGCCGGGCGCGATGCCCGCGACCCGGGCCCAGGGGATGCCCGCCCGGCCGAGCGCGGTGCGGACGCCGTCCGCGCGGTCAGGGGTCGTCGTGACGAGCACCCGGGCGCCGGGCAGCGCCGCGAGCGCCCGGGCGGCGTGGACGTAGAGCGGCTCGCCGTTCAGCAGCGTCGACGACAGCGGCTCGGCGTCGCAGCGCCCGCGTGCCTCCAGCACGGGCACAACCGCGGCGCGCAGGCTCATGCCGCCACCCTAGGACGCCGGGCCTGGACGCCCGTGGGCGCGCCGGTCAGCCGGCTGTCGCACCGTGCTGTCGCTGGGCCCTGCCACCATCGCGGACATGACGGACGCGAGCACACTGGTACGGACGATGTACGAGCGGTTCCAGGCGCGCGACTGGGCCCGCGCCGGCGAGGTGCTGCACCCGGAGGCGAGCCTGCGACTGCCGGCCACCGTGGAGCTGATTCAGGGCCGCGCGGCGATCCTGGCATTCATGGAGCGCTACCCCGAGCCGTGGGGCGACCTCGCGGTGCTGCAGGTGGTCGGGTCGGACGCGTCCGCGGACGCCGGGGCGGGCGTCGCCGTCGCTGCGGAGGTCGAGGTCGTCGCGCCAGGGGCCACCTTCGGCTGCGCGGGGTTCTGGCAGGTCCGCGACGGCCTGCTGCTGCAAGGGGTGGAGTACTGGGTCACCGTCGGCGGCGACCAGCCGCCCGAGCGCTGACTGCGGCGTACTGCTCCGGACGCAGAGCGGCCCGGCACCCCGTGGGGGCGCCGGGCCGGACGGCTCAGGAGGCGAGGACCTCGTCGAGGATGGCCTCGGCCTTGTCCTCGGTCGTGGTCTCGGCCAGCGCGAGCTCGCTCACGAGGATCTGGCGGGCCTTGGCGAGCATGCGCTTCTCGCCGGCCGACAGGCCACGACCCTTCTCACGACGCCACAGGTCGCGGACGACCTCGGCCACCTTGATGACGTCGCCGGAGGCGAGCTTCTCGAGGTTGGCCTTGTAGCGGCGCGACCAGTTGGTCGGCTCCTCGGTGTGCGGGGCGCGCAGCACCTCGAAGACCCGGTCGAGACCCTCCTGGCCGACGACGTCACGGACGCCCACCAGGTCGCAGTTCTCGGCGGGCACCTCGATGGTCAGGTCGCCCTGAGCCACCTTCAGCACCAGGTAGATCTTGTCAACACCCTTGATGGTGCGGGTCTTCATCTGCTCGATCAGGGCCGCACCGTGGTGCGGGTACACGACCGTCTCGCCGACCTTGAAAACCATGTGGAGGTATCCCCTTTCCGACCACCTACTTTAGCACGCAGTGCTCGCGTCGCAGAAGGGTCACGGTGGCGTTTGTGCAGGTCAGCGGCATGAGACCGCTCGATGAGGGCTTGACAGGAACGGTGAGCGCGTGCTTTGAGGCGCCTGCGGTGGGGCGCCGGGGGCGTCGCCGCTACTGTTTCCCCAACGGCGCACCGGCGTCGACCACCCGATCGGCGCACCGGCGCCGAGCGACGTCAGCACGAGGAGGCAGCGCGCCCGTGAAGCGCCCCACCCGCCGAGTCCTCACCCGGCTCGCCCTGGTCGTCGCCGTGCCGGTCCTGGCCGGCTGCGGGCTGTCACCCTCCGGCACCGCCCAGCCCTACGACCCCTCGGACGGCATCAGCTCGCGGGTCGGCACCGTCGACGTCCGCAACCTGCTGGTCGTGGGCTCGGCCGCCGACGCGCCGGGGGTCGTCTCGGGTGCGCTGCTCAACGAGGCGACCGAGCCGGTCACGGTCACGGTGGGTCTGGAGGGTGCCGCCGGCACGCAGGTCGAGGTGCCCGCGCAGGGCAGCGTGCTGCTGGGCTCGCAGACTGGTGAGCCGTCGGCCAGCCCGGGGCTGCGCGAGGCCGTGGCGGCGATCGTGCAGATCGAGTCGCTGCCGCAGCCTCCCGGCGCGAGCGTCACCGTCACCCTCAGCACCCCGGATGGTGGCAGCACGAACGTCCTGGTCCCCGTGCTCGCCGCCACCCTGGAGTACGCCAGCATCACCCCCACCGGCGGCTCGCCCACCACGACACCGACGAGCACGCCGACGTCCGATGAAGGCTCCGCCACCACCGAGCCGTCCATCTCGGTGACCGGCACGCCCGGCGAGACCGCCGAGCCGCCGACGAGCACGACCACGCGCCCGGCCACGCCGACGTCCGCCCCCGAGGGCACCGCCAGCGCCGACCCGAACGTCACCGCGACCCAGTAGCCCGCACGCACGAGGGGGACCACCCAGCCGGGTGGTCCCCCTCGTGCGTGCGGCGGTCAGGCCTCGAGCTTGTAACCCAGCCCGCGGACGGTCACCAGCAGCGTCGGGTTGGCCGGGTCGGGCTCGATCTTGGCGCGCAGCCGCTTGACGTGGACGTCGAGGGTCTTGGTGTCGCCGACGTAGTCGCTGCCCCACACCCGGTCGATCAGCTGCATGCGGGTCAGCACCCGGCCGGTGTTGCGCAGCAGCAGCTCGAGCAGCTCGAACTCCTTGAGCGGCAGCGGCACGTGCTCGCCGCCCACGGTGACGACGTGGCGGTCGACGTCCATGCGCACGACCCCGGCCTCCAGCGTGGCCGGCAGCAGGTCGCGCTCGTGGTCGGTGCCGCGACGCAGCACCGCCTTGATGCGGGCGAGCAGCTCGCGGCTGGAGTACGGCTTGGTGACGTAGTCGTCGGCACCCATCTCCAGGCCGACCACCTTGTCGATCTCGCCGTCCTTGGCGGTCAGCATGATGACCGGCACCGAGCTGCGCAGCCGCAGCTGGCGGCACACCTCGGTGCCGGACAGCTGAGGCAGCATCAGGTCGAGCAGCACCAGGTCGGCGCCCCCGCGGTCGAACTCCTCCAGCGCCGCGGGGCCGGTCGCCGCGACGGCGACCTCGTACCCCTCCTTGCGCAGCAGGTAGGTCAGCGGGTCGCTGAAGGACTCCTCGTCCTCGACCATCAGGATGCGGGTCATCCGCGGGCCTCTTCCGGGGTGTGCGCACCGGCGGCTGACACCGGCGCGTGACGGGCGGTGGACGGGACGACGGGCCCGACGGCTCTTCCTGCCACCGGGTCGGACGGCCGCGGGTCGGACGGCGAGGGGCCGGTCGCCTGCTCGTCGCTGGGCCGAGCACCGGACCGGGTGGCCGCGAAGGAGGCGGCGTCCGGGAGCCGCATCGTGAAGGTGGCGCCCTGGTTGGGCTGGCTCCAGACCGTCACCTCACCGCCGTGGTTGGCGCAGACGTGCTTGACGATCGCGAGGCCGAGGCCGGTGCCGCCGGTGCTGCGCGACCGGGCCGGGTCGACGCGGTAGAAGCGCTCGAAGATGCGCACCTGGTCGTCCTCGCCGATGCCGACGCCCTCGTCGCTGACGCTGACCTCGACCAGGCCGTGGTGGCGGGTGACCGCGACGGTCACGCGCGTGCCGCCCGGTGAGTAGGCGACGGCGTTGTCGACGAGGTTGCGCACGGCGGTCATCAGCAGCCCGGCGTCCCCGAAGACGCTCGCGGCCGGCTCGACCGACACGACGACCTGGATGTCCTTGGCGGCGGCGACGAGGCGGCAGCGGTCGACCGCGTCCGCGACGACCGGCTCCAGCTCGACCAGCTCGGGCTGGTGCAGGGTGTCGGCCACCTGCAGGCGCGACAGGTCGACGATCTCCTGCACCAGGCGGGTCAGCCGGGTCGACTCGACCTGCATGCGGCTGGCGAACCGACGTACGGCCTCGGGGTCGTCGCTGGCCTCGAGCACCGCCTCGGCGAGCAGCGCGATGCCGCCGACGGGTGTCTTGAGCTCGTGGCTGACGTTGGCGACGAAGTCGCGGCGCACCTCCTCGACCCGCCTGGTCTCGGTGAGGTCGTCGACGAGCAGCAGCACGTGGTCGGTGCCCAGCAGAGCGACCCGGGCACGCACCACGAGCTGGGCGCGGCCGAGCGGCCCGCGGGCGAGCTCGAGCTCGCTCTCACGGATGACGCCGTCGCGGCGCACGGTGCGGGCGAGGTGGCGCAGCTCGGGGTGGGTCAGCTCGGTGCCCGCGGCGATGCCGTAGGCGTACGCCGCGGGGCTGGCCTTGACCACGGCGTCGTCACGGTCGACCACCACGGCGCTGCTGCGCAGCACGCCGAGGACGTCGGCGACGCCGGGGGCCAGCGCAGCGGGGCGGGTGGTGCGGACGGCGGTTCGAGAGGCGCTGCGGGTGGCGCGGCCGGCAGCGGCGGCCGGACGACGCAGGCCGGCGACGGCGCCGCCCCCGGCGAGCACGCCGGCGGCGCCGACCAGCAGCGTCAGGGCGGAGGGGTCCACGTGGGCCAGGGTACGCAGCGCACCGGAGCCTCCTTCGCCGGCAGCGCGCCGTCCGTTCCCGCCTTCAGCCGATGTTCACCTGCGGGCGGGAACGCGTTCACCGGGTGCTGCCACGGTCAGGGCTGCACACTAGGCGCGCACGCGTCGACCCACGGGCACGTGATGTGCTCGACGACGGAGAGGACCAGGCCGCAGATGCGCGACGCCTTCCACGAGGATCTCGACAGGACCTCCGACCAGCTGGTCGAGATGACCCGGCTCGCCGGCTCGGCCATGGCCCGCGCGACCACGGCGCTGCTCGACGCCGACCTCAACCTCGCCGAGAGCGTCATCGCCGCCGACGAGCAGATCGACCGGATGCAGCGCGAGCTCGACGACACGGCCCTCGACCTGCTCGCGCGCCAGCAGCCGGTCGCCACCGACCTGCGGATCATCGTCACCGGCATGCGCATGAGCGCCGACCTCGAGCGCATGGGCGACCTCGCGCGCCACGTCGCCAAGGTCGCCCGTCGCCGCTACCCCGACTCCGCGGTGCCCCCGGTGCTGCGGTCGACCATCCTCGAGATGGGCCAGGTCGCCGAGCGCATCGTCTCCAAGGCCGGCAGCGTCATCGCCAGCAAGGACCTCGCCTCGGCCATCGAGCTCGAGCAGGACGACGACGAGATGGACCGCCTGCACCGGCAGATCTTCACCCAGCTGCTCGGTGGCAGCTGGGACGCCGGCATGGAGGCCGCGGTCGACATCACCCTCATCGCCCGCTACTACGAGCGCTTCGCCGACCACGCCGTGTCGGTCGCCCGCCGCGTCGTCTTCCTGGTCACCGGCGAGTGGCACGAGTCCTACGTTCCCAGCCCGACCGCCAGCTGACCCTCCCCCGCCGTGATCATGCAACCCCGGCCCACCGCCCTCCCGTGATCATGCAATCGCGGCCCGGCGACCCGCCGTGATCATGCAGCTCCGGCTCAGCGGGTGCCTCAGCCCGGACCCGCCGTCGCGCGAAGGCGACGTGAACGGCTTGATGAGCCGGGATCGCAAGATCACGGCGGGGGTGCGGGCCGGGATCGCATGATCACGGCGGGGGTGCGGGCCGGGATCGCATGATCACGGCAGGGGTGCGGGCCGGGATCGCATGATCACCGGGGGGCGGGTGGTGGTCAGCGGCCCTGGTTGGCGACGGCGGCGATGGCGTCGGCGGCAGCGTCGGGGTCGAGGTACTGGCCACCGCGCTCGAGGGGGCGCAGGTCGGCGTCGAGGCGGTAGACCAGCGGGATGCCCGTCGGGATGTTGAGACCGGCGATGGTCTGGTCGTCGATGCCGTCGAGGTGCTTGACCAGAGCGCGCAGCGAGTTGCCGTGCGCGGCGACGAGCACGACCTTGCCGGTCTGCAGGTCGGGGACGATCGCCGACTCCCAGTAGGGCAGCAGCCGGGCGACGACGTCCGCGAGGCACTCGGTGCGCGGAGCGTCGGCGCCGAGGTCGGCGTAGCGAAGGTCGCCCGCCTGGGAGAAGTCGCTGCCGTCCTCGAGCGGCGGCGGTGGGACGTCGTACGAGCGGCGCCACAGCATGAACTGCTCGTTGCCGAACTCCTCGAGCGTCTGCTTCTTGTCCTTGCCCTGCAGCGCGCCGTAGTGGCGCTCGTTGAGGCGCCAGCTGCGGCGGACGGGGATCCAGTGGCGGTCGGCCTCGTCGAGCGCGAGGTGGGCGGTGGTGATGGCGCGGCGCAGCAGCGAGGTGTGGACCACCTCGGGCAGCAGCCCGGCGTCGCGCAGCAGGCTGCCACCGCGCGTGGCCTCGGCGCGCCCCTTGTCGCTGAGCGCGACGTCGACCCAGCCGGTGAACAGGTTCTTGGCGTTCCACTCGCTCTCGCCGTGGCGCAGCAGGACCAGGGTGTGCGCGAGATCGCTCATGCTCGTCAGCGTAGTGCCCACCGCGAACGCCCTCCGAGCCCCATGCTGGGGGGCGATCCCGCCGAGGTGATCATGCCGTCCGCACGTCGATCGCGTCCCCACACCTCCTGCACGAAGGATCCGCGGCATGAGCGCGCGCTCCCGCACGGGCACGACCACGGCCGTCGCCGGCCACCTCGTACCGGTCCTGTGGCACCCCGGCGCGGTGTTCGAGGTGCAGGGCCACCGCGGCGCGGCCGGGCTGCGGGCCGAGAACACGCTCGCCGCGGTCGCGTGCGCGCTCGAGGTGGGCGTGTCGTCGATCGAGTGCGACGTGGCGCTCACGGCGGACGACGTGGTGGTGCTCACGCACGACGGCTACCTGCTCGACGCCGCGGGGCCGGTCGCGGTGAAGGGGCTCGCGCTCGCCGACCTGCACCTGGCCGACGTCGCGCCGCCGGGGATGCGCCTCGCGACGCTCGGGTCGGTGCTGGCGCTGCTCGAGGTCTACGGGGCCGCGGGCGTGCGCCTCGACGTCGAGATCAAGAGCGCCCGGCACAGCGACCCCGGCTGGGACGCCGCGCACGTCGTCGCGCACGTCCTGGCCGTCGTGCGGGCGCACGGGGCGCTGCGCAGGTGCAGCCTTCGCAGCTTCGACGCGGACGTCGTCCGGGAGGCCCGGCGGCAGAGCCCGCAGCTGCCGTGCGTGCTGCTCGCCGGCACCGTCGCGGACGACGTGGAGCCCGAGCTGGCGGTCGACCCGGGCACGCCGGCCCAGGTGCTGGTCGACCTGGCCCTCGAGCTCGATGCCGCCGCCGTGGCCCCGGGCACCGACCTGCTCTCGGCCGACCTGGTGAGCGGCTGCCACGACGTGGGACTGCCGGTCATCCCGTGGACCGCCAACGACGAGCCGACGCTGCAGCGCATCATCGAGCTCGGCGTCGACGGCGTCTGCACCGACCGCCCCGACCTCGCCCGGGTGCTCCTGGCGGACGCCGGCATCGGCCTGCCCGAACCGCTCGACCCGCCGCTGTGGGTGGGCTCGCACCGGGCCGGTTGACCCCGGCGCCCCCATGCATTTGGGGCGGGCCGACGCGGCGCGCAGGGCGTGAGCGCAGCGCGGGCCGACGCGGTCGCGATGGCCCGGGCGGCGGCGCAGGGCCCGGCATGTGAAGGAGATACCGCCACAGCGGCGGGCAGAAGTGCCGGCCGCCGTGTGCGTTCGAGCTCGACGGCCAGGGTCAGCGCGACTTCTGCCCGTTGGTGTGGCGGCGGCGCATGATCGAGCGGGGGCCAGCGCCCCGGCTGCGGCGATCGTGATCGCGACGGGTCAGTCGTCCTGCAGCAGGTGGCGAAAGGCGTCGAGGTTGCGCGTGGACTCCCCGCGCGACACGCGCCAGGCCCACTCGCGCCGCATCGACGACAGGAACCCCAGCGCGAGCAGCGGGTCGAACGAGCTGTCGGCGGTGTCGAGCAGGGCGCCGAGCAGCGCGTCGAGGGTCTGCGGTGTCACCGCGTCGAGCGGCAGCCGGCCGACCAGGAAGACGTCGCCCTCGACGTCCTGGGCGAAGGCGACGCCCTGCAGCCCGGCGTTGCGCCGCAACAGCCAGCGCTGCACCTGCTCGGCGTTCTCGTCGGGCCGGCGGATGACGAAGGCGGACGCCGACAGCGAGTGGTCGCCGACGAGCAGCGAGACGCTGGTGCGCAGCTTGTGCTCGCCGGGCAGCGAGGCGACGACCTCACCCGGCCGGGCGCCGCGCTCGTGCTCGACCCCCGCCTCGACCAGGTGCTCGAGCACCAGCTGCGTCACGGTCTCGCGGGTGGTCACCGCGACGCCCTCGCCTGGGCGTAGACGTCGAGCAGGGCGTCGACCGTGCGGTCCCAGCCGTAGCCGCCGGCGTGGTCGACGGCCCCGCGCGACAGCTGAGCCATCCGCTCGGGACGCGTCAGCAGGGCGCCGATCTCGTCGGCCCAGCGGCCGGGGTCGTGACCGGCGAGCAGCACGCCGCTGACGCCGTCGCGCACGGCCTCGCGCAGCCCTCCGACGGATGCCGCGACGACCGGGGCGCCGCAGGCCTGGGCCTCGACCGCGACCAGCCCGAACGACTCGCTGTAGGACGGCACGGCCACCAGGTCGGCGCTGCGGAACCAGCGCACCAACCGGTCACCGCCGGCGGGCCGCTCGAATCGCACGACGTCGTCGACGCCGAGAGCGTGCGCCAGCCGGGCGAGCGACTCCGGCTCGCGCAGTCCCGTCCCGCTCGGCCCGCCGACGATCGGCACGACCAGCCGCGACCGCAGCGCCGGACGACGGGCCAGCAGCTCGGCGACCGCCCGCACCAGCACGTCGGGCCCCTTGAGCGGCTGGATGCGGCCCACGAACAGCAGCACGAGGGCGTGCGCCGGCAGACCGAGCGACACCCGCGCAGCCGCGCGCTCGGCCGACGTCCCCGGTGAGAAGCGGTTGAGGTCGACGCCGGGCGCGACGACGGCGACGCGGCCGGGGTCGGCGCCGTAGAGGTCGACCAGCTGGGCGGCCTCCTCGGCGGTGTTGGCGACCAGCCGGTCGGCGGCCTCGACCACCTGCACCTCGCCGATCTCGCGCCCCGGCGGTTCTGGGGCGTCGCCGTCGGCGAGGAAGCGGTTCTTGACCCGGGCCATGGTGTGCATCGAGTGCACGAGCGGCACCCGCCAGCGGTCGGCGGTGAGGTAGCCCACCTGCCCGCTGAGCCAGTAGTGGGAGTGCACGAGGCCGTACCAGCCCGGCGGCCGGGCGGCCTCGGCGCGCAGGACGCCGGCCGCGAAGGCGCACAGCTGGCCGGGCAGGTCGTCCTTGCCGAGCCCCTGGTAGGGGCCGGCCGCGACGTGGCGCACGAGGACCCCGTCGGCCAGCGGCACCGACGCGCTCGCGCCGCTGCTGGTCGCCCGGGTGAAGACCTCGACCTCGACACCGCGACGGGCGAGGCGACGGGCGGTCTCGACGACGTAGACGTTGAGACCGCCGGCGTCGCCGGTGCCCGGCTGCTCGAACGGCGAGGTGTGCACGGCGAGCATCGCGATGCGGTGCGGCCGCTCGAGCGCGCGGTGCGGCGCGGGCTGCGCGCTGGCCTGCACGGTCACACCGACCGACAACGCCGTCACCCGCGGCCCTGTTCCGCTGCGATCAGCAGCCCCTGCCGCCGCAGCGCCTCACGCAGCGCCGCCCCGACACCGTCGCCGGCGCGGTACAGCACGACCGGCTGCCCGAGCGGCGCCGGGATGTCGACGGCCACCGGCGGCGCCGGCGCGGCGGCGTCGGGGTCGTCGCCGGGCCGGGCGGGCACGTCGCCCTGCGGCTGCGGCGCCGGCTGGTCGCCGCTGCGCGTCGGCCGTGAGACGACGGCACCGGGCGGGCCGGCGTACGTGCGGCCCGTGAACAGCTCGACCCACCTGCCCGCCGGCAGCACCGCGCGCACCGACCGCTGGCCGTCGGTCACGACGGGCACGACGAGCAGCGAGCCGCCGAAGAAGTACTCCTGGTCGGCGCGGGCCTGCCGCGCGTCGGTGTCCTCCAGCCAGAAGGCACGCACGACCGGTACGCCGGTCGCGGCGGCAGCGGCCATGGCCTGCCGGCGGTAGGAGGCGGTCGCCGCGAACAGCCGGCTGGAGCGTGCGAAGGCAGCCCGGCGGGCGGGCGAGTCGTAGACCTGCGGCATGGTCGCGGGCCGGTCGCCGTCCTCGCTGCGCAGCAGCGACCCGAAGGCCTCCAGCTCGCCCCACCGCGCCAGCAGCTCGTCGCTGCGGCGCGGGCCGCCCACGACCGGCACGGACGGCGACGACCACCCGCCCACACCCGAGCCGATCGCCGTGATGCCCGACATGCCGGCGCCGATCTTGGCGGGCAGCACGCTGGCCAGGCCGTCCTGCGACGACCAGTCGGTCACCTGCTGGGCCTGGGTCATCGCCCGCGTCACGGCCGGCGAGCGCTCGTTCGCGCTGTCGTGCAGCACCAGGCAGTCGTCGACGCCGGCACGCCGGCACGCCGCGTCGGTCAGCTGGGCCCAGCGCAGCGGCCACTGGCCGTGCTCGTCGCTGCCCTCGCCGGCGTGCAGCCGGGCGTCCATCGGCAGGTCCGAGCCGCCCGGCGCCACCCATCCCGCGACGCCGTCCGCGCGCATCCGCGCCGCCAGCACGCCGGTGTACCACTCGACCGCCTGCGGGTTCGTCAGGTCGACCAGCCCGCCCGGCACGCTGCCCGCCCCCCCCTCGCCGCCGGTCGCGACCTGCGCGACCGCTCCCCCCGGGGTGGTCACCAGCCACCCCCGCGAGCGCGCGTAGGCGTGTAGGGCCGGCTCGTCGTCCGGGCCGCCGGGGCGACGGGTGGGGGCGAGGCTCGGGGAGACCGACGTCAGGGTGCGGACGCCGACCTCGGCCAGCCGCCGCACGAGCATGTTCCAGCGGGGGTAGAGCCGGCGGTCACCGCCGTCACGCACCAGCACCGCGGCCACGACCGCGCCGTCGCGTCGCAGCGCGGTCACGGCGTCGAGCACCTGCTGCTCGCCGCCCCGGACGCCGACCACGGCCCCCGCGGCCGACCACGCGGGAGCGGCGGGCATGCGGCCGACGTCCGCCGTGTGCTGCTGCAGCAGCGCGGTCGGGGTGTCGGCGTCGTACAGCCGCAGCCGCATCGACGGCGCCCACACCGACAGGTCGACGCGGCCGCCGTGCGACAGGTCGACGACCGCGTAGGCCGTGCTGTCGAGCCCGACGCCCGACAGCGCGCTCGACAGGTAGAACGGCATGGGTGCGGGGGTGGTCGCGAGGTCGCCGCCGCGGGCGGTCGGCTCGGCGAGGTCCTGGGCGAGGGTCAGCGGCTGCTCGCCGCGCCCGATGCCCTGTGCGCGGGTCACGACCGGCCAGCGACCGCCGCTCATCCCCGAGGGCGCGAACTGCTCGCCGACCCCGCGGTAGAGGAACCCCGGACGCCGGAACTCGTGCACCGCGACGACGTCCGCGCCGGGCACCTCGACGTCCATCAGCACGCGCGAGTCGCTGGGGCGCCGGGTGATCGTGATGGTCAGGTCGCGTGCGGTGGCGGCGGCGGGGTCGCGGTCGAACACGCGCCCGGTGTAGGTGACGGTGTCGCCGTCGAGCTCGCGCCCGGTGATGCGGACGTCGGACAGCACGTCGGTGACCTGCTCGCGCGCCCGCAGCACACCGGCACCGCCCGCGTCGGCGCCGCGCCAGGAAAGGCGCCCGAGCCCGGCCGTCACGAGCGCGCCCCGGTCGACGCTGCGCCACACGACCGCCGCGCGCCGGCTGATGGTGAGCCCGCCGGAGGCCAGCAGCACGGAGACGCCCTCGCCCAGCGCGACCTCCCCCGTCGCGCCGTCGGCGACCTGCAGCAGCCCCGGCTCGAGATCGGTGGCGTCGCGGGCCTCGCGCAGCCGCGGGTACTGCGTCACCCCGACCGCCGTGCCGCCCGCGGCGACCGCCACGACCGCGCCCACCGCGGCGAGCAGGACCCGCGGTGAGCGACGCACCCGCCGAGCATGTCACCCTCGTCAGCCGTGGCACGTCAGCAGCGCGAGCGCCCGGTCGGCACCATCACGAGGGGCACGACGAACCCCAACCGGCTGCGCCGCGCCGACCGCTGGCTGTGCTCGGCGCACGCGCCGCGGCTGCGCGCCGCCGCCGACCCGCTGGTCGTCGACCTCGGCTACGGCGCCACGCCCGTCACCGCCGTCGAGCTGCTCCACCGACTGCGCCGTGTGCGCGCCGACGTGGAGGTCGTGGGCATCGAGATCGACCCCGCCCGCGTGGCCGCGGCGCGCCCGCTGACCGCGCCGGGCCTGACGTTCGCCCTCGGCGGCTTCGAGGTGCCGCTGCCCGGCGGTCGCCGGCCGGTCGTCGTCCGGGCGTTCAACGTGCTGCGCCAGTACGACGAGTCGCAGGTGGCAGCGGCGTGGGACACCGTGCTGGGCCGGCTCGCAACCGGCGGCCTGCTGGTCGACGGCACGTGCGACGAGCTCGGCCGGCTCGCGAGCTGGGTCGACGTGCGGCCCGGCGCCGGGCCGGTCTCGCTCACGCTGTCAATGCGCCTCACCGGGCTCGAGAAGCCGTCACAGGTGGCCGAGCGGCTGCCCAAGGCGCTGATCCACCGCAACGTGCCGGGCGAGCCGGTGCACGCGTGGCTGCAGGCGCTCGACCGCGCCTTTGCACACGCCTCGCCGCTGCAGCCGTACGGCGCTCGGCAGCGGTTCGCCGCCGCGGTCGGTGCCCTGCGCACCGACGGCTGGCCGGTGCTGGGGAGCGCAGCCCGGTGGCGGCTGGGCGAGGTGGGCGTGGCGTGGGACGCGGTGGCGCCCTTGGTTCAGCGACCGGTTCAGCGGGAGCCGCCCGTCAGCAGCAGCCGGTGACCGTCGCGGCGAGCGCGTCGACGCGGGCCCGCAGGGTCGCCCCGGCGCCACGGCCGTTGACGACGAACGCGAAGGCCTTGACCTGGCCCGCGGCGTCGGTGGTCCAGCCGGCGAGCGCGACGGCCTGGCCGAGCGTTCCGGTCTTGGCGTGCACCCGGCCGACCGCGCAGCGCGCCGAGCCGCTGGTGTAGCGGCCCTCGAGCGTGCCCGAGACGCCGCCGACGGGCAGGGCGGTCAGTGCCGCCGCCCGCAGCGCCGGCTGCCCCGGGTCGAGCATGTGGGTGACGAGGGCGACCAGCTGGGAGGGGCTGAGCCGGTCGGCGTAGGACAGCCCGCTGCCGTCGTACAGCTGGGTGGGGCGAAGCAGCAGGTCCTGGCTCGCGGCGGCCTGCTGCTGGGCGAGCGCGGCGCCCGACCAGGTGGGTGGCTGGCCGGCGCGCACCGCGACGAGCCGGTGCAGCGCCTCGGCGACGTCGTTGTCGCTGGTCAGCAGCATCTGCCGGACGATCGCATCGAGCCGCTGCCCGCGCACCGAGGCGATCGCCGGTGCCCCGGCGACCGCGCGGCCACGCCCGACACCGGCGACCGCGATGCCGGCCACCGTGAGCCGGGCGGCGAAGGCGGCCCCGGCGTCGAGGCTGGTGTCGGCGGTGTTGCGCCCGTCGACGACCAGGGCGCGGACGGCGCGCACCTCGCCGGGCACGTAGCCGGGCTTCCAGCCCCGCGCGTTCGAGGGGGCCGGGAACAGCGAGTCGTCGACCCAGACGCGGGCGCGCGTGACGCCGTGCAGCCGCAGCGTCGCGGCAGTGGTCGTCGCGAGCGTCGTGAGGTCGGCGCCGCGCAGGCTCGGGTCGCCGCCGCCGACGAGCACGACCTGGCCCCATGACGTGCCGCGGCGCACCGTCGTCGCGAAGCGGTGGCCGGGGCCGTAGCCGCCGAGGGCGTTGACCGCGGTCACGAGCTTGGTGGTCGATGCCGGCTGCATCATCGCCGTGCCCCGCGTCGACCAGATCACCCGCCCCGACGCGACGTCGACGACCTGGCCGGCGAGGCCGTCGCCGAACGCGGCGGGCGTGGCGCGCGCGGTCAGCGCCCGCGCCATGCGCGCGTCGGCGGCCGAGAGCACCGGTGCCGGAGTCGGTGTCGGCGTCGGTGTCGGTGTCGGCGTCGGCGTTGGCGTTGGCGTCGGCGTCGGCGTTGGCGTTGGCGTCGGCGTCGGCCGCAGCGTCGGCAGCGTCGTGGGGGTCGGCAGCGTCGTGGGGGTCGGCAGCGCCGGGGCCGGCGTGGCGGTCGGTGTCACGGCGGCGGCCGGTGCCGACGTCCGGATCGCGACGTTGCCCAGCTGCGTGGTCTGGTCGGTGGCCTGCGCCGGAGTGCCGGCCACGGTGAGGACCGCGGCGACGAGGGTGGCGCCGGTGGCCCCCGCACCCACGCGGGTGGCGGCCCGCCGCAGCGGCGAGCGGCCGGGGCGACGCGGTGTCGGGGCGAAGGCACCGCTGCGTCGCATGGGCGAATCGTGCCATCCGCGAACGCGACATCGACAGCTGCCCCGCCGCGCGCCGCAAGACCCATACTGGGCGCCATGATCCAACCGACGGCACCCCGGTGCGGCGGGTGAGCGCCGGCGCCGTGGCAGCCAGGGACATCACGACAGGCCCCGACCTGGAGGCCTACCTCGACGACCTCGAGCTGCTCCCGTACGACGATCCCGAAGCCGCCGGCGAGCCGGCCCTGCGCTGCGGTCGGCTGGCCGTCGCGCTCGGCCGCGAGGACCTCGTGCAGCGCTCGCGACTCGTGCACGCCGACGTCATCGGCCGAGGCGGCGACACCGCGGGCGCGGCCCTGATCGTCCGCCAGGTCGGTGCGTGGGCCGTGGCCCACGCCGACACCCATCTGCAGGCCCGGGCGCAGCGGCTGCTCAGCGCGTTCTTCTCCCGCGTCGGCGACATGACGGCCTCACTCGAGCACGCGGTCCGCGCGAACGAGCTGCTCGGTCCGGACGCGCTGCCCCGCCTGCGCGCCGACCACCTGATGACGCTGGCCGTGGCGCTGGCGCGCACCGGCTCCTTCGACGCCGCGCGCGACCGCCTGGGGGCCGTCCTGCGGATCGCCGACGCCGCCGACGACGTCCTGCTGCGCCTCGCCTCGCTCAACAACCTGGCGTTCATCGAGTACTGGGCCGGCGAGCCGCAGGCCTCGATGGTGGCCGCCCGCCGCATGCAGGACGTCGCGAAGCGGCACGGCATGGCTCTGGACGCCGCCTACCTCGACACCGTCGCGCGCGCCCAGATGCTGCTCGGCCAGTACGCCGCCGCCGAGCGGACGCTGCTGCCCCTGCTGCCCGGCGCACCGGGGCAGGAGGGGCTGATCGCCGACAGCGACGACGTGGCGGAGGTGCTGCTCACGCTGGCCGAGTGCCAGCGGATGGTCGGTGACACCGAGCGTGCCCAACGCAGCCTCGACCAGGCCGTCGCGCTGTGCGAGGAGCGCGACCTGCAGGACGTGCTGACGCGGATCATGCAGGAGCAGGCGGCCGTCTTCGCCGCGCAGGGCCGCTTCCCCGAGGCGTACGAGCAGCACGTGCAGTTCCACGAGGCCACCGAGGCGCTGAACTCCAGCGAGCGGGACGCCCGCGCCCGCACCCTCGAAGCCGTGTTCGAGACCGAGGAGGCCCAGCGCAGCAGCCGGCAGTTCCGCGAGATGTCGCTGCGCGACCCGCTGACGGGCCTGTACAACCGCCGGTACGTCGACGACCGGCTGCCCGCCCTCATCACCCGCTCGCGCGACGAGGCCTCGGCCCTGTCGGTGGCGCTCGTCGACGTCGACCACTTCAAGCGGGTCAACGACCGGCTGTCCCACGATGTCGGCGACGTCGTGCTGCGCCGGCTGGCCGAGCTGCTGCAGCCGGGCCTCGCGGACGGCTTCGTCGCGCGCATGGGCGGCGAGGAGTTCCTGCTCGTCCTGCCCGGCCTGGACGTCGGCACCGCCGTCGGCCTGTGCGACCAGCTGCGCCAGCGGGTGCAGGACGACCCCTGGGAGGCGCTCGGCGGCATGGGCCTGACCGTCAGCGCCGGCGTCGCCGGCTCGTTCGGCGGTGCCGCCAGCCCCGGCCAGCTGCTCAGCGCCGCCGACGCGCGCCTGTACGCCTCCAAGAACGGCGGCCGCAACCGCGTCACAGGCGACCCGGTGGCCTGATTCGCGGTGGCCTCAGCTGCGGTGGATTCAGCTGCGGTGGCCTCAGCTGCGGTGGCGGCGTCCGGTCGCTGGGCGGGTGCGGAGGTCCGGTGCTGGGCGGGTGCCGACGTCCCGTGCTGGGCGGGTGCGTTAGGCGTGTTACAGCTGGAACGTCTTCCGAGGTCCTGCCGGCGTCCGGGATGGCCTCGCCGTCCGCCGGTTGAGATGACGCGCCCTTCCCGCGACGAGCCTGTACTTCCCGCGCCCTGCAGCACGCGTGAAGTCCACCCTCCGCGCGGAAAGCACCCCCGAAGCGACCGCCGTCCCGGGCGCACCGTCGCCCACGCCAGTGTCCCGCCGAAATCGCACGGACTCCCGGGCACGCGTCAAGGCCACCATTCGCACGGGAAGCAGCGCGTCAGCCCAGCGGTAGGGCGCGGATCGTGCCGACGGGCTGGCCGTGACCGAGGACGGGGGTCTCGGCGAGGTCGTCGAGCACCTGCGCGGTGACGCCGGCGGCGCGCAGGGCGGCGGCCATGACGACGGGCCGGGCGCGCTGCGAGCCGTCGGCGATCTTGAGCGCCACGGCGCGGCCGTCGGGCAGCGCGGCGGCGTAGACGGCCTCGGCGCCGTCCTTGGCGATCAGGCCGGGCACGCCCTCCAGCAGTGCGGTGACGTCCCGGCGGGTGCCGCCGACCCAGCGGGGGTTCGCGCGGATCGCGGCGGCGACCCGGCCCTCCGGCGCCGCGGGGTCAGCGGTGGCGACGCGCGCGAATGCCCGGGCGAGCCCGGCCAGCGACAGCGCCATGACGGGCGCGCCGCAGCCGTCGACGCCGGTGGCGCTGACCGGCTCGCCGGCGAGGTCGGCCAGCGTCGTGGCCATCAGCTGCTGCAGCGGGTGGTCGGGCTCGAGGTAGGTGGCGGTGTCCCAGCCGGCGGCCACGCAGGCCGCGAGCATGCCGGCGTGCTTGCCCGAGCAGTTCTGGGCGAGCGAGCTCGGCGGCTGGTCGGCGCGCACGAACGCCTGCCGCTCGATCTCGTCCGACGGCAGGTCCGGGGTGTTCTGCAGCGCCTGGACGTCGAGCCCAGCCGACGCGAGCAGCCGGCGCACCCCGTCGAGGTGGAACGGCTCGCCCGAGTGCGACGACGACGCGAGGGCCAGCAGCTCGCCGTCCAGGTCGAGCCCGGCGCGCAGCATGGCGACCGCCTGCAGCGGCTTGTTGGTCGAGCGCGGGAACACCGGCGAGGTCACGTCGCCGAGCGCGAGGATCACGCCGTCCGGCCCGAGCACGACGAGCGAGCCGTGGTGCACCGACTCGACGAAGCCTGAGCGCACGACCTCGGCGAGCGGGACGGCGGCCGTGAGGGCCGCGCTGGTCGCGGCGGGCTCAGCGGTGGCCTGCCCCGGCGTCGTGGTGGTGGTCAGCGGCGTCGCGGGGGTCGTCAGCACGTCACGACCGTAGTCGCTGCGGGTCAGCCAGTGGGTCTGGCACCGACCCACCCGGCAGCAGCGCCGCGGCGACGGTCTCGACGGCAGGCTCGAGCAGTCGGCTGACCTCGGCGAACAGTCGCGGCGGTCCCCCCATGGGGTCGGGGACGTCGTCAGCGCCCGGCTGGGGCGGCGCCACCTGACCGCGCCGCGCCACCCCGAGCCGGGCGAGGGCCCGGACCCGCTCGCCCACCGGCTCCGGCAGCTGCGGCAGCGGCTGCGAGCCCAGCAGCCGGGCCAGCTCGAGCAGCGTGAACGTGTAGCGCAGCGCCGGGACGTGCGACGCGACGACCAGCGAGCGGTGCTCCAGCGTCGCGGTGAGCACCAGGTCGGCGTCCGCGACGTCGGCGGGCTCGAGCTGGTGGGCGACGACACCGATCGGGTCGAGCCCGAGCCGTCTGGCCTCTGCCGCCGCACGGTTGGCCATCAGGTGGCCGACCATGGCGCGGCTGCCGGCCGACGTGATTTCGAGGGCAGGCCCCAGGGCGCCCAACCGGCGCCGGAGCAGCAGCATGGCGAGCGGAGACCGGCACACGTTGCCGGTGCACACGACGAGCAGGCGCGCCCGGTCAGGATCCACGTCGAAACAGCCTTGGGCGTCAGCGCTCGTAGTCGTCGTGGAGCCGCTCGATGTCGTCCTCGTCGAAGTGCCCGAAGGCGACCTCGAGCAGCCGGCCCGGGCGGTCACCGCTCAGGTTGGCCATGCGGTGCTCGGCCCCCACGGGCACCCAGATCATCTCGCCGACCTCGGCGGTCCAGGTGCGGTCGTCGACGGTGATCTCGAACGGCACGTCGAGGATCTGCCACATCTCGCCGCGGTGCTCGTGCTTCTGCAGGCTCAGCCGGTCGCCGCCGTTGACGGTGATGACCTTGACGGTGCACTGCACGTTGGTCGCGAACTGCTGGAACGACCCCCACGGGCGCTCGACGGCGAACACGTCGGCCACGGGTGAGGTGGTGGCGTCGTTGGTGGTCATGCAGGGCTCCCTGAGTGGCTCGATGAGGTCACGAGGCTAGACGAGGGAATTGCGGCGTGGGCGCCGTTCACAGCTACCAGGGCCCGTACGGACCAGCGTTGCCACCGCCACGACCCTGCATGTTGCGCAGCGCCGGCTTCACGTCGACGAGGTAGACGGCAGCGGCGACGAAGGCGATGATGTTGAGGAAGCCGAGCGCGTTGCCGTTGAACGAGATGAACCCGATCGCCGTCGCGATGGCCAGGATGATCAGCCACTTCTGCTTGGTCAGCTTGCCCGCGGCCGTGAACGCGTCGGCACGGCGGCGGATGCAGTCGACGAGGGCGTAGGCCTGGGTGGCGAACGCCGCGATCCCCAGCACCAGGAACACGACGGCCTGCGCCGAGGAGACATCCACCATGTCGTCAGTCTAGGTGAGCCGCCCGGCCCGCGGTCTGCGCCGACGCATTCGTCCCGGACGGCGGCGCGCGCGGCGCGTCCGCGCCGGGAGGGCAGATCGACTGGCGTACCCTGGCACGGCGTCGCGGTCGACACAAAGACCGCGCGCGTCCTGGACCGCCACAGAACCGGAGCAGCTGATCATGACCACCAAGAAGGCCCTCATCACCGGGATCACCGGTCAGGACGGCTCTTATCTGGCGGAGCTGCTGCTGGACAAGGGCTACGAGGTGCACGGCATCATCCGCCGCGCGTCCACCTTCAACACCGACCGGATCGACCACATCTACCAGGACCCGCACGACCGCGACCAGCGCCTGGTGCTGCACCACGGCGACCTGTCGGACGGCGTCATGCTGGTCAACCTGATGCGCGACGTCGCCCCGGCTGAGGTCTACCACCTGGGTGCGCAGAGCCACGTCAAGGTCTCGTTCGAGATGCCCGAGTACACCGGCGACGTGACGGGCGTCGGCACGATCCGGCTGCTCGAGGCGATCCGCGCGTCCGGCGTCGACACCCGGTTCTACCAGGCGAGCTCGTCGGAGATGTTCGGCTCGACGCCGCCGCCGCAGAACGAGGACACCCCGTTCCACCCCCGCAGCCCGTACGGCTGCGCGAAGGTCTACTCCTACTGGGCCACCGTGAACTACCGCGAGGCCTACGGCATGCACGCCACCAACGGGATCCTGTTCAACCACGAGAGCCCCCGTCGCGGCGAGACCTTCGTCACCCGCAAGATCACGCGCGCCGTGGCGCGCATCGCCGCCGGCATGCAGGACGCGCTCTACCTCGGCAACCTCGACGCCGTCCGCGACTGGGGCTACGCCAAGGAGTACGTCGAGGCGCAGTGGCTCATGCTGCAGCAGGACACCGCTGACGACTACGTGGTCGCCACCGGCCAGGCCGGTACGGTCCGCGACTTCTGCCAGGTCTCGTTCGCCCGCGCCGACCTCGACTACGAGAAGTACGTGCGCACCGACAGCCGGTACGAGCGGCCCTCCGAGGTCGACGCCCTCATCGGTGACTCCTCCAAGGCGCAGCGCCAGCTGGGCTGGAAGGCCGAGACGGACTGGCGTGCGCTGGCCGAGCTGATGGTCGATGCCGACCGCGCGCTGCTGGACGACCAGCTCACCGGCAAGAGCGTGCGCATCGACCGATGAGCCCGGACGTCGGCGGCGACCCCGCCGCGCGCCCACCGGTGCTGCTGCTGGCCTTCAACCGGCCGGCGACCACCCGCCGCGTCCTGGACGCGATCCGCGGGGGCGGCGTCCGCGAGCTGTACGTCGCCCTCGACGGGCCGCGCCCGGGCAACGCCCGCGACGCGGCCGGGTGCGCCGAGGTGCTCGAGCTCGTCACGGCCGCCGACGAGCCGTGGCGCCTTCACCTGCTGCGGCGCGAGACCAACCTCGGCGGCAAGGCGGGTGTCGTCACGGCGCTCGACTGGTTCTTCGACCAGGTGCCCGAGGGCATCGTGCTCGAGGACGACTGCGTGCCCGCGCCCGACCTGTTCGGCTTCGCCGCGGCGATGCTCGAGCGGTTCCGGGACGACGAGCGGGTGTGGCAGGTGTCGGGATCGAACCTCATGGGTGAGTGGCAGTCGCAGGACCGCGACTACCTGTTCTCCAGCGGCGGCGACATCTGGGGCTGGGCCAGCTGGCGGCGGGCCTGGCAGCAGCGGGACATGGACGGCCGGCTGTGGGCCGACCCGCAGGCGCGCGCCACCGCCGAGCGCTTCCTGGGCCCCCTCGCGTGGGAGCGTCTCGCGCCCGAGTTCGCTGCTGCCGCCGACTCCGCGGTCGACGACGTCTGGGACTACCAGTGGGCGTTCACCCGCGCGTGCCACGAGGCGCTGACGGTGTTCCCCGCGGTCAACCTCGTGGCCAACATCGGCTTCGGCTCCCACGGCACCCACACGGCCTACCACAAGTACTTCGCCGAGATGCCCTTCGGGCGCCTGACCCACCCGCTGCGCCCGCACGACGAGCCGCTCGTCTTCGACCACGACTTCCAGTGGCAGGTGCTCGAGCGGGCGCGCACCGGGCAGCGGCCGCCGCTGCCGATGCGCGCCGTCCGCCGGCTCCGCCGGGTGCTGAACGAGGCCCGCGGCCACGCCGCAGGCTGAGCCGACGGTCAGTCGCCCCGCGTCGACGCCGGCTGCGGCTGGCGCGCGGCCAGCCTCGCCATCACGTCGTGGCGCAGCAGCAGCAGGTTGCGAGTCACGTGCACCGGGTTGAACTGCCGCAGCTGCAGCCACAGGAAAGGGCGCGTGCGAGGCGACATCACGTTGCCGAGCACCGAGGAGAACGCGTAGGCCGCGACGGTCGCGTAGGCCGCCCCGAGCGCTCCCAGCGGCGGGATGAGCACGAAGTTGAGCGCTGTGTTGATGACGGCGCCCGAGATCGTGCGCCACATCGACAGCCCCTGCTGGTCGAACACCGCCGTCCAGGTCGTCTGCGCCACGCCGAGGAAGACGAACGGCATGCTCAGGACGTGCACCCGAAGCACGGCCGCCGCGTCGTCGAAACCTGAGCCGTAGATGATGCTGACCAGCACCGACGACAGCCCGACGAGGGTGACGACCAGCACGAGCGCCACGCCCATGAACGCACTGACCACCCGGTCGTAGATGGCGACGAAGGCCTCGCGGTCGCGGACGAACATCGCTGTCAGCCCGGGGGCGAGGGAGGTCATCAGCACGACGGGCAGGAAGTAGGTGAACTCCGACAGCCGCACTGCCGCGGCGTACTGCCCGACCTGGTCGGTGCTGGCCAAGAAGCCCAGCATGACCTGGTCGAGCCGCATGTAGATCGCGATCGACAGGGCGGCGACCATCAGCGGCGCCGTCTTCTTGAAGTAGTCGTACGTCGTCGCCGACGCCAGCACCTCGGTGCCGGGCTCGCCCTCGTGACGGCGGAACTGCAGGAGCATCACCAGCGCCGTCACGGCGGTCTCGACGATGGCCGTCGCGGCCAGCAGCGGCAGCACGTGGTCGCCGCCGTGCAGCGCGAGCCCGAAGCGCAGGGCGCTGCTGACGACCGTCCCGCTGAGCCGGGCGCCGGCAGCGCGCCGGGCGTCGAGCCGGGACTGGAACCAGTAGTCGAGCACCATCACCGGGCGCAGCAGCAGCGCGAAGGCCGTGAGGACGACGGGCCAGCCGGCCTGCGAGAGGTGTGCGGGCAGCACCAGGGCGAAGCCGATCGCCAGCACCTGGATGCCGCCGGCGAGCATGGCGGCGAGGCGCGCGGCGGTGCGCAGCAGCTGCCGGGTCCGCTGCGGCTGGCTCACCAGGTCGCGGACGAGGATGGACTGGCCGACGTCGACGAGCGGGCCGACGAGGGCGACCGAGCTGACGGCGAACGCGTACGTGCCGAAGCCGCTCGGCCCCAAGGCCCGCGTCAGCACGACGGACACCGCCGCGCTCAGCACGAGCTGGATCACCCGCTCGGCGGTGAGCACCCCGATGCTCTCGATCACCTTCCGCACAGGCGCTCCCTCAGGCCCGACCGGCGGTGAGGGCCTGGTCGTCGCACCACGCGCGCACGCAGTCGCCCACGGCGTTCGTCAGCGGGCGGGGCTGCCAGTGCGGCAGCAGCCCGCGCAGCCGGCCGATGTCGGCGACCCACCGCTCGGGGTCGGTCGTCGAGACCTGACCCCGGAAACGCACGTGCTTGGCCGTGCCGGCCGCGTCGGCGACGGTGTGCGCCAAGTCGGCTATCGAGGTCTCGACGCCCGTCGCCACGTTGACCTCCAGCGGCAGCCGGTCGACCGGCAGCGCGACGAGCCCGAGCACGGCGTCCGACAGGTCGTCGACGTGCAGGAAGTCGCGCGCCTCGTGACCGGTGCCTCGCAGCACGATCTCGGTGGCCTCCGGGTCGAGCGCCTGCGCCGCGATCTCGTAGGTCAGCAGCCGGCGCTGGCGCGCGCCCACGACGGAGAACAACCGGCAGCTCAGCGCGGGAACCCCGTGGAACCGGCCGTACTCGGCGGCGAGCAGCTCCGCGGCGAGCTTGTGAAAGCCGTACGGCGACAGCGGCCGCGTCGGGTCGCCCTCACCGACGGGCAGCCGCTCGGGCTGGCCGTAGACCGCCGCGCTGCTGAGGTTGGCCACCACCGAGCCGGTGCCGGCGCGTCGCACGGACTCGAGCACGGTGCGGAAGGTCAGCACGCTGCGGGCGTAGCCGTCCGCGGGGTCGCTGACGCTGGCCGCGACCGAGGCGCTGCCCGCCGCGTGCACCACCGCGTGCGGCGCGCAGCTCGCGACCAGTTCGGTCAGGTCGTCGCGGGTGAGGTCGGCGACGTGCGCCCCGGGCGCCGGCGTCCGGACGACGCGCGTGACCTGCCAGCCCTGCGCCTCGGCGCGGGCGGCCAGCGACGAGCCGAGGAAGCCGCTCGCGCCGGTCACCAGCAGCCGGCCCGCGGCGCTCATGCGGTCGGCCGCAGCTGCCGGATGACGCGGGCGGGGTTGCCGGCCACGACGGTGAAGGGCTCGACGTCGCGGGTGACCACCGCCCCGGCGCCCACGACGGCGCCCTCGCCCACCGTGACGCCCTTGAGCACGATGGCGCGCGCCCCGACCCAGCATCGGTCGCCGAACCGCACGGCCGCCGACGGCACGTGCGTCCAGTCCTTGCGGCCGGACATCCAGGCCACCACGTCGCCCGAGCGGTGCTCGGCGTCGAGCGAGTGGCTGTCGTGGTCGAACACCAGCACGTCGAAGCTGATGAGGACGTCGTCCCCGACCGTGATGCCCGTCGCGGCGTCCAGGATCGTGCCGTGCCCGATCGACGTCCGGTCGCCGACGACGATGCCGGCGCCGGCGCGCTCGACGACCAGCACGCCGCTCACCGAGCTCGAGGCCCCCACGTGGACGGTGGCGGGACGCGCCCGAAGCTCGACCCTCATGGCGTCGACCTGGCTGCCCGGGCCGACGGTCACCGCATCACCCAGCCGCCTGCGGCGCGCGCGTCGCACCGCCGCCCCCAGCGCGTGGCGCGGGTTCACCGCCGCGCCCGCTCGACGGCGTCGCGGCAGGCGGCCAGCAGGGCCTGGCCGTGCGCGGCCGCGAGCTCGCGCTCACGCTGCAGCGCCTGCGGCTCCGCCTCCGGCGACGTCCCGGCGGAGTCCCACACCACCTCGAGCGCCGCCGCGAGGGAGGCCACGGAGTCGAGGGAGAAGAACGTCGCCGACGGCGCCTGCTCGCGGTGGACGGCGATGTCGGAGCACACCAGCGGGCGGCCCAGCGCGACGGCGTCCTGCACGGTCGTGTTCCAGCCCTCGGACGAGGACGGCTGCACCACGGCGACCGACGCACGCAGCAGACCCTCGAGGTCGGCGCGCGGCACCAGGCCCAGCACGTGGACCAGGTCATGCACGCCCGAGCTGGCGACGGTCTGCAGCAGCTCGGACAGCAGCGCGTTGCTGGGGTCGCGGTAGTCGGCGAGCATGCCCGTCATCACCACCGGGATGCGGACGCCGCGGTCGGCGAGCAGCCCCAGCGCCTCGACGAGCATCCGGTGGTTCTTGTGCGACCAGAACTGGTTGGCGCACAGCAGGAAGCGCTCGGGTAGGCGGTATCGCTGCACGCTCGCGCCCGGGTCGCTGCCGAGGGCGTCGAAGGCGTACCGCGAGGGGAAGCTGACGACGCGGGCCTTGTCGGCGTGCTCGGGGACGAACCCGAGGAAGTCGGCCTTGGCCGCCTCGCTCGAGAGCACCACCACGTGGGCGTGCTCGGCGAGCTGGCGCGCCTGCACGTCGCGTGTCGCGATCTCGGCCGGGGTGAAGAAGGAGGGGTTGGTCAGGTGCTGGAAGTCGGGGATCCATGCCACCCGCGCCATCGGGCCCGGCGGGCGCACCGGCAGCGCGGTGACCGGGAACACCACGTCGGCCCCGGCACGCTCTGCCGCCCACTCGGGGTCGTGCGGCTGCGGCAGCCGCGCGAGCGTGCGCACCCGTCGCTCGCCTGGCAGGCCCCCCGCCCGGGCCGGCAGGCCGAGGCGCCGGCGCAGCCGGGCCTCCCCCGGCACGGGGCGGACGTCGGCCACCCGCACCGGCCGCGTGCCCTCGACCACCAGGCCGGGCCGACGTCCGACGAACAGCACCTCGTCGCCCGGCGCGCTGGCGGCGACCAGGCTCTGGGCGGTGACGACGGAGTACGCCCCGCCTGCCGTCCACGCCGTCGAGCTCAGATCGAGGACCCCGACGGAGGTCACCCGACCACCGTCACGGCACCGCCCCCGTGGGCGGCCGGGGGCGCGAGGGGATGAACCGGCACGTCTGCTGACACCCCGGCATCCTAGCCCGCCGCCGCCGGTCGGCCGGCGCACCTGATCGGCTGCCGTGGGCGCCGGGTTCGACATCTCGCTCGGCACCAAACGTGGCTGCTACCTGCGGTGGCCCGCCGAGGCGGTCCGGCTGGCCCGCAGCCCACCCCACCTCGGCCACACGCCGTCGGGCGTGGCCGTGGGCGAGGTCGTCCTGGTCCAGGCCAGCACGATCCCCACGGCCCAGTAGTACGGGACGGCACCGAACGGTGACTCCAGGATGACGCCGAAGGCGGCGAGCACCGGCACCAGCAGCACCGTCACGGCAGCCAGCGTCTGCGCGGGGGTGCGGGCGTCACCGCGGCTCAGCGAGCGCCAGGCGAGCACCCCCACGGCCACCACCAGCACCAGCTGGGCCGCCAGCCCGATCAGGCCCAGCCTCGCCACCGTGTTGAGCGCGAAGTTGTGCGGTGCGCGCACCCCGGTGTACTCGGTGCCCTCGTAGCGGGCGTCCGCCCCGGTGATGTGCATGAAGTCCGGCCCGAAGCCCACCCCGAATCCCAGCCGGCCGGGCTCGTCGGTGACGTAGGAGGTGATGGACTCGTACACCGCGCTGCGCGCCGAGATCGACCCGGTCGCCTGCTCCGAGCCGGTGACGGTCGACACCAGCCTGGCGCCGGTCGAGGTGAAGACCAGGCCGACGAGCAGCAGCACCGCCGCCGACCCGCCCAGCAGCACCAGCCGGCGCCGTCCCGCCGGGGTGCCTGCCAGCAGTCGGACATGCCGCAGCATGACCGGAGCGAGTGCGACCAGCGTCGCGATGAGCGCTGCCCGGTTCTCGAGGTTCATGACCAGGTACGCGGAGACGAGCAGCAGGACGGCGTACCCGGCCTGCCGGGCGCGGGTCGCGGCGTCCGACAGCCGGATGACGCACCAGATCACCGCGATGCCGCAGACTCCGGAGTCGAAGTCGTTGCGCAGGGCGAAGACGGCCGTCGGACCGAGAGCGATGGACGTCGGACCCCAGCCGACCAGCGTCACGAGCACCCAGGCGGAGTGCGCCGCGAGCACCCCCGTGAGCACCCCCACCCGCAGCCGCGCCCCCAGAGCCGTCGCGAGCAGGGCCGTCGCGGCGTACAGGTAGGGCGCGAAGTCCCGCAGGCCCACCGCATTCGGCACGCCACCGAGCACCAGGCGCACGACCGACCACCCGAGCAGCACGACCAGCGCCACGCCGGCAGGCGAGCGCAGGGCGGTCCGCCAGGCGGCCACCAGCTGCCGCGCCCGGACCAGGGCCACCACGGACACCGCCAGGAGCACCAGGTCGGTCAGGTAGACGGTGGTGCGGGGTATGCCGACGTAGGAGCCCCAGCGGCCGGAGGCCAGCAGCCAGCAGACCAACGCGGACAGCGCCAGCGCCGCCCCTCGACCGCCCTCGCGACCGACCTCGCCGGTCCGTCGCTCGTCGACCGCGGCGGAGGGCACCGTCATGCCGGCGGCCCTGGCGCGACAGGCGCCTGGCGCGCTCGGCGGTCGGCTGTCCTCGGCACGGCGTCCACCCTAGCCCGAGCCGACGGGCCTCCCCGTCCACCGCGGAGCCGGAAGGGCGCCCGCTCGGCGGGCCCCACCCGATGACATCAGACATCTCGCCGCGAGCCGGGGTGCTAGTTTCGTCGACTCGATGGCGGCACCGGCCGCCGTCCGCGGGGCGACTGCGCCTCGGCCGTCGAGGACAGGATCCACCGATGAGCTCCACCCTGGTCGTCGTCCCGACGCTCGGTGAGCGGCTCGAGCTGCTCGACGACTGCCTCACCTCCCTCGCCACCCAGACGCCACAGCCGCAGGTCGTGATCGTCACCTCCGCTGTGGCGCGGGAGCGGCTCGAGCAGCTGGCCGGGGAGCGGGCCGATGTCGTCGTCCAGACCCGGCCGGGCCTGAGCGCCGCCATCAACGAGGGGTGGGCCCTGGCCGGGCCGGGGACGACGTACCTCGCCTGGCTCGGCGACGACGACCTGCTGGAGCCGGGCTCACTGGCCCGCGCGCTGGCGTGCCTCGAGCGGGCTCCGCGGGCCTCGATGGTCTTCGGTGCGTGCCGTATGATCGACATCACCGGTCGTGAGCTCTTCGTCAGCCGTCCGGGCCGCATGGACGCCAGGTGGCTGCTGTCGTACGGCAGCAACCGCATCAGCCAGCCGGGCACGCTGTTCCGACGCGAGGCCGTCGACGCGGTCGGTTCCCTGGACGAGCAGCTGCGGCTCACCATGGACCTCGACCTGTTCCTGCGGCTGCGCGGGTGGGGGCCGCTGGTGCGCACCAGCCACGTCCTTGCGAGCTACCGCGTGCACGACGACACGCTCAGCCTGACGAACTTCGCCCAGTCGCGGCAGGAGGCGCGCATGGTGCAGCGGCGCTCGCGTCCCGCCCGGCCGCTCGACCCGCTGAACGAGCGCGTCGCGACCTTCGCCAGCCGGGTGTGGCACAAGCTCGACACGAGCCGCCCGCGGGGCCGGCTCGAGCGCGCGTGAGCCTGCCGCGCAGCCTTCTCGTCGTCGCGGACACGCTCGACGGTGGTCTGGGGGCCGCCGCGCGCCACCACGTGCGCACGTTCGCGAGGGACGGCTGGTCGGTGAGGCTCGCCGCGCCCGGGGCGCGGTCACTCCCCCCGGACGAAGCCGGCGTCGACCTCGCGGCGCCACCATCGGCGTTCGACCTGCGGGGCATGCTCACGGCCGCGCGCCGGTTGCGCGTGCTGGCCGGGTCGCCACGCCCGCACGTGGTGCACGCCCACGGAACGCGGTCGCAGGCGCTGTGCCTGCTCGCCTTCCGGTCACGCCCCTTCGTGACCTTCCACGGCGCCGGCCGGCTTCCCGGCCAGTCGACGGTGGGAACCGCTCTGCGGGGGGGCTTCCTCCTGGTCGCGCCGACGCTCGCGCGGCAGGCGTTCTCGGTCGCCCCCGGCACCGGTCCTGGCTGGACGACGCTGCTGAGCGCCAGCCCCCGCCTCGCCGGCCTCGAGCGGCGCACGCGAGACGAGCTCGCCCCCGACCCGCTGTTCGTGTGGGTCGGGCGGTTGTCACCGCAGAAGCGCCCCGACCTGTTCGTGCAGGCGGTCGCGGCGGTGCGCGAGCGCGTGCCGGGCGCGCGCGGCGTCCTGCTCGGGGACGGGCCCGACACCGACGCCGTCCGCGCGCTCAACGACGAGCTGGGCCACCCGGTGCAGCTGCTCGGCGACGTGCCCGATGTCGAGCAGCACCTGCGACGGGCCTGGGCGTTCTGCCTCTTCAGCCACTTCGAGGGGATCCCGTTCTCGCTGCAGGAGGCGATGTGGGTGGGGGTGGCGCCGGTGCTGACGCCGCTTGCGGGCAACCAGCACCTCGCCGGCGACGCCGCGCAGTGGGCGCCCGAGCTGCCCGAGGCGGTCGCGGCCATGACGCGCTGGTGCGACCCGTCGCGGGCTTGGCAAGCCGGGCAGGTGGCCGCCGACCGCGTCCGGGCGGTCATCAGCGCCGACGACCCGCACGAGCAGCTGGCGCGCGCGTACGGCGCCGCCTGATCGGGCCCTGCTCGCTGAGCAGGTAGCGTGGTGCGGACGTCCGACTCCGAGGGGAGCACCGTGAACGACCTTGACGCGTCGACGCGTCGACCGCTCGACCGCTCCGCCCGCATCTACGTCGCCGGTCATCGGGGCCTGGTCGGCTCGGCGATCTGGCGGCACCTGCTCGCAGAGGGCTTCAGCGACCTCGTCGGCGCCTCGTCCGCCGAGGTCGACCTGCGCGAGCGCGACCAGACGCTCGCCTTCTTCGCGCGCACCCGCCCGGACGTCGTCATCGACGCCGCAGCCAAGGTCGGCGGCATCCTCGCCAACAGCACCTACCCGGCGGACTTCCTCAGCGACAACCTCCGCATCCAGGTCAACGTCATGGACGCGGCCAAGGACCACGGCGTCGAGAAGCTGCTGTTCCTCGGCTCGTCGTGCATCTACCCCAAGCTGGCCGAGCAGCCGATCCGCGAGTCGAGCCTGCTCACCGGTGCGCTCGAGCCCACCAACGACGCCTACGCCATCGCCAAGATCGCGGGCATCCTGCAGGTGCAGGCCAACCGCCGCCAGCACGGCCGCCACTGGATCTCCGCGATGCCGACCAACCTGTACGGCCCCGGCGACAACTTCGACCTCAACGGCTCGCACGTGCTTCCCGCGCTGATCAGGCGCTTCGACGAGGCCGCCCGCACCGGCGCGCCCGAGGTCGTGCTGTGGGGCACCGGCACGCCACGGCGTGAGTTCCTGCACGTCGACGACCTCGCCCGCGCCAGCCTGTTCCTGCTCGAGGGCTATGACAGCGACGACACGATCAACGTGGGCGTCGGCACCGACGTCACGATCCGCGAGCTCGCCGAGATGGTGGCCGAGGTCACCGGCTTCGAGGGGGACGTCGTCCAGGACACCAGCAAGCCCGACGGCACCCCCCGCAAGCTGCTCGACGTCTCACGGATCAACGCCCTCGGCTGGCAGGCCGAGATCGGTCTGCGCGACGGCATCGCCAGCACCTACGCGTGGTACCGCGAGCAGACCGCCGCACGGGGCCTGGTTCGATGACGCAGGAGCGTCCGAGCATCAGCCGCGCCGACACCGGCGACTTCGCCGGCATCCCGGTGACCCGGACGACGCTGTCGGAGGCGTGCGAGGAGGTGCTGAGCACCGCCAAGGGGCACGCCAACCCGACGACCTTCCGGCTGGTCAACTCCTACACCTTCGCGCTCGCCGACCAGATGCGGCCCTACCACCACCTGCTGCGCAACCACGGCGTCAACTTCCCGGACGGCCGACCGCTCGTGCAGTCGCTCAACGCCCTGGTGCCCGGTGCCCACCACTTCGAGCAGGTGCGCGGGCCGTCCCTGTTCGTCGAGTGCCTCGACCGTGGTCGCGACCACGGCGTCCGGCACTACTTCCTCGGCGGCACCGAGCAGCTGCTCGAGGCGCTGGTGAGCGAGTGCCACCGGGTCTTCCCCGGCATCGAGATCTGCGGCAGCTACTCCCCGGCCTTCCGCGAGCTGACCGCGGACGAGCTGGCCGAGCAGGACGCCGCGGTGCTGGCGACGCAGCCCGACATCGTCTGGGTGGGGCTGGGCACGCCGAAGCAGGACTTCGAGGCCCAGCGACTGACCGACACCCACGGCATCACGACAGCCGGTGTGGGCGCGGCGTTCGCCTTCCTGGCCGGCGCCCAGCCGGAGGCGCCGCAGTGGTTGCGCGACCACTCGATGGAGTGGTGCTTCCGGCTCTGGAGCGAGCCGCGTCGGCTGTGGCGCCGCTACCTGTTCGGCAACACCCGGTTCGTCTACCTGGTGGTGCGTTCGAAGTTCCGCCCCAAGCTGTTCCCCGCCTCGCCCCCGCGGTCCTGGGCTTGAGGGTCGCCCTCGTCCACAGCTTCTACTCCTCGTCGCAGCCCAGCGGCGAGAACGCCGTGGTCGCCGACCAGCTCGCTGCCCTGCGTGACGCGGGGCACGACGTCGAGCTGGTGGCCCGACGCACCGACGACCTGCAGCGCACCCGCGGCTACGCGCTCCGCAGCGCCGTCACCGCCGCGACAGGCGTCGGCCCGGACGCCGGGCCCGCCCTCGCCGCCTTCGCCCCCGACGTCGTCCACGTGCACAACACGTTCCCCAACTGGGGGGCCCGCGGACTGCTGCCCTGGTCGTCGCGCACGGTGGTGACGGTGCACAACTTCCGGCCGGTCTGCGCCGCCGCGACGCTCTACCGCGACGGTGGCGCGTGCACCGCGTGCCTGCGGCGCCCGGTGCTGCCCGCGATCCAGCACGCGTGCTACCGCGGCTCAAGGCCGGCCTCGGTCCCCGTCGCCCTCGGCACCCGCCCCGGTGGCCCTGCCCGCCGCCTGCTGCGCGACGCCGCCGCCGTCCTGGTGCTCAACGAGCAGGCGCGGGAGGTCTACCGCGAGCAGCTGGGGCGCCCGGTCGAGCTGGTCCCCAACTTCGTCGACGACGCCCCCGACGAGCTGGCTGCGACGCGGCGCGGCTGGGTCTACGTCGGGCGGTTCACGCAGGAGAAGGGCGTCGTGCCGCTCATCGAGCACTGGCCTGCCGGCGAGCAGCTGGACGTCGTCGGCTCGGGCCCCGACGACCACGTGGTGCGCGAGGCCGCGAGCCGTCGCCCCGGTGTCACGGTGCACGAGCCGCTGCCCCGCGCCGAGCTGGTGGCCGGTCTCGGCCGCTACGAGGGACTCGTGCTACCGAGCGTGTGGGCCGAGGGGCTGCCGACCGTGGTGCTGGAGGCCATGGCTGCCGGCACGCCGTCGGTCGTGTCGACCGCCGTCGCCGCCAGCGGCCCGCTGCAGGAGGCCGGTGCCGCGGTCACGTACGACCCGGCCGCGGGGACGGTGGCCCTGCGGGAGGCGCTGACCCGGGTGCGTAGCGGAGGCACGGGTCTGTCGGAGCGTGCGCGGTCGGTGCACCGGTCGACGTACTCGCGGGCAGCGTGGCTGCGCGCCGTCGAACGCGTCTACGCCGGGGTCTCGCCCGGCTGAGAGCCCTCGTCAGCTGACTCGCCCTCCGGCTGCGCCAGCCGGGCGTTCTCGGCGCGGAAGGAGGCGTAGATGTCGAGCAGCGCACGCTTCTGGCGCTCGGTGAGCACCGGCTCGGCGAGGATAGCCGCCTGCAGCGCCAGCTGGTCGGGGTCACGCTCGTCGAGGACGCCGGCACGCTCGTAGAGGGAGTCGGCGGAGACCCGAAGGCCCTTGGCGAGCCCCTGCAGCAGCTCGGCGCTGGGCCCCCGCAGGCCGCGCTCGAGCTGCCCGAGGTAGGCGTTGCCCGCGTCGGCGGCCCGGCCGACCTCGACCGAGTCGGCGAGCTGGCGCAACGACAGCCGGGCCTGCTCGCGTCGCTCGCGCAGGTAGCTGCCGAGGTCACGCTGCGGAGAGTCGGCCACACCAGCAGTCTTCGCGCCTGCCGCACCGGCAGCAACCTGGGCGTGGCGAACCGAGCGGGGCCTGTCAGCGACCAGCCTGCAGTCGCAGCCCGGCGAGGAGCAGGTTCAGGCCGATTCGCGCGAGGTCGATGAGCCGTTCTGAGCGCGCGTCAGGAGGCGGGTGCGTCCTCGGGGATCGCGTCCTCGACGTGGGCCTCGCCGGACTTGTAACGCCGAGCCACCTCGGCGGTGAGCACGTCGACGACCTGCTGCACCCGGTGGCGGCTCTCGCTGACGTCGCGCTCGAGCTCGTGCAGCCGCACGACCACGCTGTCGAGGTGCGCGGCGTCCTGGTCGCCCGTGGTCTCCAGCGACGCGACGGCCTGCTCGGCGGCGCGACGGTGCTCACCCACGCGGGTGGGGTCGAGGTGCAGGTGCCGGCCCAGCCCGTGGTCGGAGCGCGGGCCGCTGTCGGCGAGCACGGCGGCGAGGTCCTTGACCAGCTCGGCGTCGGTGCGCGACCCGGCGGGGCGGCCGCTGGCCAGCTGGTTCTGCTGCTCACGCACCAGGTCGATGCGCCCCTGCAGCAGCCGGCGGGCGTAGCTGAGGTCCACCTCCTCCTGCTCGGCGAGCAGGCGGCGCGCACGCAGCTCGTCGCCGTCGACGTCGGCCAGGTCGTCGGTGAAGCCTGGCGCGAGGACGCGGTCGATCGGACGGCGCCCGTCCTTTCGCGGCTGGGTGGTCATGCACGGGCCTCTCGGTCGGCGGCTGACTCGGCGGCTGGGCGGCGTCGCGCTCGAGCACGGCGGTCCCTGACTGCGAGCAGGGTACGCGCTTCCTCGCAGTCCAGCGGTGGACGCTGCAGCAGCGTCGCCAACCGCGCCGCACGCTCGACGAGCTCGACGTTGTGGGTGACCGGCACCCCGCGGGCGTAGACCAGGTTGTCCTCCATACCGACCCGCAGGTGACCGCCCAGGGCGAGAGCCGTCGCCATCACCGGCAGGTGGGTGCGCCCGATGCCGGTGGCCGACCACGACGTCACCTCCGGCGGCAGCATCGCCACGGCGGCGACGACGGCCTGCGGCGTGCCCGGCATCGCCCCCGGGACGCCGGTCACCAGGTCGACGTGCACCTTGCCGCCGTAGGGCAGGCCGTGGGCGTCGATCAGCCGGCGCAGCGCCGCGACGTGGCCGAGCTCGAACACCTCGAACTCGGGCACGACCTCGTTCTCCTGGGCCTGCACGTACAACCGGCTCATGAAGCCGTGGGGGTTGAGGAAGACGTCGTCGCCGAAGTTGGTCGTGCCGCAGGTGAGCGAGCACGAGTCCGGCTCGGCGTCCAGCACGGTCAGCCGGTCGTCCAGCGCGTCGTGCACGCTGCCGCCGGTCGACAGCTGCACCACGAGGTCGGTCTGCTCGCGCAGCGCCTCCACGCTCGCCCGCAGCAGCCCCCGGTCGAGCGTCGGCGCGTGGTCGGCGTCGCGCACGTGGACGTGGACGAGGCCCGCTCCGGCGACCTGGCAGGCGCGGGCGGTCTCGACCAGCTCGTCGAGGGTCGTGGGTAGCTGGGGGCAGTCGGCCTTGGCCGTCTCGGCCCCCGTCGGTGCCACCGTGATCAGCGTGCGGGCGAGCATGCGCGCATCTTGTCAGCCGTGCGACGTGCCGACGCTGGTCGCGGCTAGTACGCCCCGCCGCCGTGCAGGACGGCGGCAGCGGTGCGCCACAAGATCATGAGGTCCTGGGTGAGCGACCAGTTCTCGACGTAGTACAGGTCGAGCCGGACGCTGTCCTCCCACGACAGGTCGCTGCGGCCGCTGACCTGCCACAGGCCCGTCATGCCCGGCTTGACCAGCAGCCGGCGGTGGACGTCGTCGCCGTACTGCGCGACCTCGGTGGCCAGCGGCGGGCGAGGACCGACCAGGCTCATGTCGCCCCGCAGGACGTCGATCAGCTGGGGCAGCTCGTCGATGCTGTAGCGGCGCAGCACCCGCCCCACCGGGGTGATGCGGGGGTCGGCGCGGATCTTGAACAGGATCTCGTTGCCCTCGCTGCGCTCGGCGAGATCGGGGACGAGCCTGTCGGCGCCGGCCACCATCGACCGGAACTTGGTCATCTGGAAGGGCTTGCCACCCTTGCCGATGCGGGTCTGCCGGTAGAAGACCGGGCCCTTGCTGCCGCTGCGGATCAGCACCGCGACGACGGCGAAGACCGGAGTGAGAGCCAGCAGGCCGAGCAGGGCGGCGAGCCGCTCGAAGACGTCCTTGACCAGGCGCAGCGGGCCCTCGTACTGCGGGGCCTCCACGTGCAGCAGCGGCAGTCCGGCGACGGGGCGGCTGTGGATGCGCGGGCCGGCGATGTCGATGAGCGAGGGCGCGACGATCATCTCGACACCGCTGCCCTCCAGCGCCCACGCCAGCCGTCGCAGGGACGTCGGCCCGAACGCGGGTGCGGCCGTGACGATGACGGCCTCGGCGCCGACCCGGGCCACCGACTCGGCGACGTCGTGCAGGCCGCCGACCACCGGCACCGTGCCGAAGCTGTCCTCGAGGTCGCCCGTGCCGGGCGGCACGCACACGCCGACGACGTGGTAGCCCGCGAACGTCGAGCGGTCGAGCTCCTTGACCAGGCTGCGGACGTGGTCGGCGCCGCCGACCGCGACGACCTTGGCGCTCCACCCGCCGCCGCGGCGCACGGCGTGCAGCCACTGCCGCCACATCCACCGCGAGAGCAGCAGGCCCAGCATGCCGAGCGGGAAGGCGACGGCGACGTAGCCGCGGGCGAGCTCGAGCTTGCCGACGTACGACGCGATCGCCACGACGCCGAACAGCTGGAAGCTGGCGGCCATCACCCGCTTGTACTCCTCGGGCCCGAGCCCGACGACGCGGTGGTCGCGGGAGCGGTTCAGCGACAGCGCGAGCATCCAGGCGATGCCGAGGCCCGCCGACAGGTAGACGTAGGACTGGCCGGACGCCACGGCCCCGTCAAGGGGCTGCAGCAGCGAGTCCGACTGCCAGCCGAAGCGCCACAGGAAGGCGCCGATCAGCGCCCAGGCGACGACCAGCAGGTCGGTGAGCAGCAGCCGGTCGGCGTAGCGGCGGGTCCAGCGGGCACCCTCCTCGGCGGCGAGGGCGGGCTCGCGCTCGTCGTCCGGGGTCATCACCGTCTGCGCCGAGCTCATGCCAGCCCCCTCGTGTGGTCCCGAAACCCTAGCGGCTGCGTCGGCGTCGGCCGCGGCGTCAACCGCTGACGACGACCTCCTGGGCCGCGCTGACGCCGTCGACGACCAGCTCGGCGTCGACCGGCAGCGAGCGCTTGACCATCGCCAGGCCGATCGGGCCGAGCTCGTGGTGGCGGGCGACCGAGGTCAGGTGACCCACCCGGCGGCCGTCGAGCGTGACGTCGCTGCCGCGGGCCGGCAGCAGGTGCCCCGAGCCGTCGAGGTGCAGCGCCACCAGGCGGCGCGGCGGCCGGCCCAGGTTGTGCACGCGGGCCACCGTCTCCTGGCCGCGGTAGCAGCCCTTGCGCAGGTGGACGGCGGTGCGCAGCCAGTCGACCTCGTGCGGGATGGTGCGGTGGTCGGTCTCGAAACCCAGCCGCGGACGCCAGGCCTCGACGCGCAGCGCCTCGGCAGCCCAGGTGCCGGCCAGCGGGCGGTCACCCACGGCCGCGTCCAGCTGCTCACGGGGGACGACGACCTCGCGCCAGGCGCGGGAGCGGCCGGGGTGCTCGGTGTCGGGCACCACGGCGTACGACACGCTGCCCGCCGCGACGGCCGGCCACGGGTCGACCCAGGTGGCGGGCTCACCCTCGAGGCCCTCAGCCGCCAGCGGCTCACCGAGCACGGCGACGTCGTCGGTGCGGTCGGTGGTCTCGACGCGCAGCATGAACTGCATGCTGCGCAGCCAGCGGGTGAGCTCGGCGCCGGTGCCCGGCTCGGCGGTGATCCAGGTGGTCACGCCGTCATCGACGAGGTGCAGCGCGTGCTCGACGTGTCCCTTGGGCGAGAGCACGAGGGACTCGGTGGAGGTGCGCGGCGCGAGGTCGGCGAGCCGCTGGGTGGTGATCGAGTGCAGCCACGTCAGGCGGTCGGGGCCCGTGACCGTCACCACCGAGCGGTGGGACAGATCGGTGACGGCCAGACCCTCGGCGAGCAGCCGCTGCTCGCGGACGGGGTCGCCGTAGTGCCACGCGACACCGGCGTCGACGCCCTCGCCGGCCACGGCGCCGGACCGCCGCAGCAGCGGGCTGGCAGCAGGGCTCGACGTGGGGGCGGTGGGCAGGGCGGTGGTCACGCTCGGTGCAGCGCCAACACGGCGCCGGTCATTCCGCCGCGACGGGGCGGGCCGACGGACCGTGCACGGTGACCTTCACCGGGGCGCCGGTGCGGCGGCGCTGGGTGGCGATCGACACGGCACCGGCCGCGACGGCGAGCATGCCGGCTGCGGCCCACGCCTCGAGCACGAGCGGACGGCTGTCGCTGACCAGGGGGCCGACGGCGGAGCGCGGGGGAGCGCTGGTCAGCGAGGAACGCTCGATGGCGACCCCGCCGGTCACGTTGAGCCACGCACCCTGCGGGTCGCGACCGGAGGCGACGAGGCGGGAGTTGCCGGCTGCGGTGTCGCGGGCCTGCAGGGAGACGCAGAAGCGCCCGTCGGTCCGGCTGACGGCGCTCGCGGCGGCGGTGCCGCCCACGCTCACGCTGACGGGGGTGCCCGCGGCGAAGCCGGCGCCGCAGAAGCGCGTCCTGCCACCGGGCTGCAGCGTGGTCGGGAGGACGGTGCCGACGGCGGTCTTGGCGGGCGCGCCCACAGCACTGCTGCTGGCGAGCTGCGCGGCCGTGGTGAGTCCCGCGACGGCAAGGACGGCGATCAGGCCACCGGTCAGACGACGAACCATGGACATCCCCCTGCGAAGGCTTTCGCTCGATGTTCCCCTTGAGCACCGGCGCCATCGCCACGAGCCGGGAGGCGCCGGGTCATGTCGACCCGCTACGCCGCAGGGCGAGGGTAACAGCCACGTCGGTCAACAGGTAGTGGCATATCGGACACGTTGCGTGAAGTACGGACGGGTATGTCCCGTTTCCGTGCTGGGCGAAAGCTCGCGACGTCCCCTGCTCGCCCGGCCGCAGTGGCGCACCTCACATGGCGAGGCATGGGGTCGACGCTTGGGCTCGCCGGGAGCCTCAGCCCACCCGCTTGAGCTGCGCGGACGCGTGCGACTGCAGCGGCTGACCCACGGCGGCCATGTCCATGACCCACATCAGGTCGCCCTCGACGAGCCCGTACATGCGCGTCGCCGCGGTGTACTCCTTGGCGGTGGCGGTGCGGGCCACCAGGTCGGTCTGCAGCGTGACCCGCGGACCCTCGGCGGTGCCGACGTACATCTCGACGTACCCGACGGCGTGGGCCAGCAGCACCTCGAGGTCACCGCCGGCGCCGACCCGCCAGTACCCGCTCTCGCTTGCCATCGGCCGGGTCTTGGCGCCGTCGTCGTCGAGCAGCCAGGTCTGGCTGCGGTAGTGCAGGACGGCGCGCCCGTCGTGGCTGAACTCGAGCTCCTGGCCGAAGTTGGCCGAGTCGATCGTGGGGTAGCCGACGACACCGGCGCCCTCCCAGCGACCGAGCAGCCAGGCGACGGGCACGAGCTCGGGCGGGAGATCGGCGGACAGCTCCACCGGGCTCAGCGCTGCCCGCGGAACAGGCGGTAGACGACGAACACGGAGAACCAGGTGATGATGACCGCCGTCGAGACCAGGAGCGCGTAGTACGCGAGTTCGAGCGTGCTCATGGGGTCACCCTACCCGGGCTCACTGGCACGTTCCCGGCATCGTGTTTCACCCTGGGTGCGCGCTCGGTGACAGGATGTGGCGTCGGTGCGGCAGTCGGCCAGCGCCACCACGCACGGAGGCCCGATGCTCGCGATTCGCGTCGCCCTCGCCCTCGCCCTGCCCCTGACCGTCTGCTGCGCCGTCTGGGTGGCGGCAGCCGGGCGGACCGGTGGTCGACGCTTCGGGCTCGTCGTCGCGGCCGGGGTCGTCGGGGTCTTCGTCGGCGTGAGCACCGAGCTGCTGTCGCTCGTGCACGGCGTGCGGCCGTGGCCGGTCGCCGCCTGCTGGGCGGTGCTCGGGGCGGTCGCGGTCGAGGTCGCGCGCCGAGGCCCGGACGACGTGCTGACCCGCCCGCTGCTGGACCGCCCGCGGGGCCGCGGGGTCGCGGTGACACTCGGCTACGCCGGGCTGGTCACGACCCTCGTGGTGCTCGTCGCGGTGCTCAGCCCGCCCAACAACTTCGACTCGATGGCCTACCACCTGCCGCGGGTGGCGCAGTGGGCGCAGAACCACACCGTCGCCTTCTTCGCCACCGACGACCCGCGCCAGCTCTACATGCCGCCGTGGGCCGAGTACGCCGCCCTGCACCTGCAGGTCATGGCGGGCACGGACCAGTGGCTCAACCTGGTCCAGACGGGTGCGATGGTCGTGACGGCCGCGGCGACGTCGCTCGTCGCCGGCCAGGCCGGGCTCGGCCGGGCGGGCCAGGCGGTCACGGCGGCACTGGTGCTCGCGGTGCCCATCGGCGTGGCCGAGGCGCCGACGACGCAGACCGACTACCTCCTCACGATGTGGGTCGTCTGCCTGCTGGTGGTGGCGCGCGTCGACCTGTCCGGCGCGGCCGGCCGCTGGCGCTGCGCCGGGTTCGGCTGCTTCCTCGGCCTCGCGCTCCTCACCAAGCCGACCGCCTGGTTCTTCGCCACGCCCGTCGTCCTCTTCTTCGTCTGGCGCCAGCTGCGCTCACGCTCGCGCCGGCCCGGGGCCGTGCTGCAGGACGCCCTCGTCGTGACGGTCGCCGTGGTGGCCCTGACCGGCGTGTTCTTCGGCCGCAACGTGGCGACGTTCGGCGACCTGTTCGGTGACGAGACCAACGTCGCGGCGCCGTCGTCCGCCTCGCGCGCGCTGGTCGAGAACTCGGTGCGCAGCGTCGCGGTTCAGCTCGGCACCCCGGTCGACGCGGCCAACCGGGCGACCGAGCGCGTCGCGACCGGGGCGCTGGAAGCCGTGGGGCTGAGCGCGGCCGACCCCGCGACGACCAAGCCCGGCGAGGACTTCACCGTGGGGTTCAGCACCCGCGAGGACAACGCGGGCAGCCTCGCCGCCACGGTGCTCGGGCTGCTGGCGACGGGGTGGCTGCTGGTGCGCGGACGGCGACACCGCGGGCTGCTGCTCGTGACCGGCATGGCCATGCTCGGCTTCCTGCTGCGCGCGGTGGGCCAGCCGTTCTCCCCCTACCTCAGCCGCTACCTGCTCACCTGGTTCGTCCTGCTGGCGCCGGTCACCGCCGCGTTCCTGCTGCGCCTCCCCCGTCGCCTCGGCACCGCCGTGCTGGCCGCCGTCTGCTGCTCGTCGCTGCTGTGGGTGGTGGCCGCCGACCTGCGCCCGTTGGCGGGCTCGCGCTGGCTCCACGCGAGCGGGGCACCGTCGCTGCTGACCCAGTCCCGCGACGACGCCTACTTCGCGGTGCGCCCCGAGCTGCGCGTGCCGTACCAGTCCGCAGCGGCGTACGTGCGGGGGCTCGAACCGCAGACCGTGGGGCTGCTGAGCGGCTCCAACGCCTTCGCGTACCCGATGTGGGCGCTGCTGCAGCAGCGCCCGGGCTCGCCCCAGCTGCGGGAGGTCGACGCCGCCTTCGCCTCGGGTCGGGGTGCCACGGGTGCCCCGCAGGTCGTGGTCTGCCTGCAGCAGTGCCCGGACGTCGTCGCCGACCTGCCGACCCGACGCGACTTCGGCCCGGTGCGCGTCTGGTCGCGCTGACCCCCCTCAGCGCACCAGCAGGCGCAGCAGGACGTACGACACCATCCCGGACGACGCCAGCGGCACCGCGGCGAGCGCCAGCCAGCCGGGAGCCCAGCCGGCGGCCGGCTGCACGCTGAGCAGCCGGTGCAGCACCAGCGCCACGACCGAGGCCACGCCCGCGACGGCGGCCGCTGGCAGCACCGCCACCGTCGGGAGCAGCCCGCCGAGCAGTCCCCCGGCGGTGACCGCGACGACCAGCCCGGCGACCGCGGCCTGACGCGCGGGCAGCGGCAGCAGCTGCAGCACGAGCGCGAGGGCGACCGGGCCCACCGCGACGAGCACGCCGTGCCCGCCCACCTGGGTGCGCGAGAGGGCGACGAGTGAGCTGAGCGAGGCGAGCACGCACACGGCGGCGAGCACCCCGGTGGCGGACTCGACCATGCGGGGGCGGCCGTCACGTCGCCCCAGCTGGTGGACGAACTCCGCCAGCACCCCCGCCGCGAGGGCTGGTGCCAGCCACTGCAGCAGCGGCTCCCTCGTCGTCAGCCCCACCGCGAGAGCGCACAGCGTGCCGGCGAGGGCCACCACGCCTGCCGTGCCGCGCGGGCTGGGCAGGGCGAGCAGGGACGCCCAGCCCGTGGCCACCACGACGACGACGAGGACGACGGCCGTCGTCAGCGGCCCGGGGCCGGCGTACGCCGCCAGCGCGAGCAGGGCCGCGAGCACCGCGGTGGCGCCGGAGGTCGACCAGCGCACCCGGCCGGTCGGCAGCACGGGCAGGTGCGGGACGGCGTCCGGGCCGCTCGGCGGCGAGGGGACCAGCCGGTGGCGTCGGCCCGCCGCGGGGGTGGGGTCGCCGCTCACGCGCGCCATCCTGCCATCGTGGCGCGGGTGTCAGCCTCCGGCGAAGGGCGGCAGCACCTCGACCACCTGGCCGTCGGCCAGCGGCCTGTCGGCGCGCACGACGAGGCCGTCGACCAGCAGCGAGCTCACGGGGAGCACCCCCGCGAGCGCCGGCGTGCGCGCGGTGATGACGGCGACGAGCTCGTCGGTGGACGCCGCGGCCACCGGCTCCTCGGCTCGGCCGGCTGCCGCCCGGGCGCCGGCCCAGTACCGCACGATGACGTCAGCCACGGGTCCTCCAGGTTGCTATGTGGTGACTGCTCGACGTCGCCTGTGTCTCAGGATGCGGTCGAGGGGATCACACGACGAGATGCCGCAGGCTATGGTGCGGCAGTCGGCCGCCGCCGCCCGACCCCAGGGTCGCGGCCGCCTCGACCGGTTGGTCAGTCAGCGGCCCGACCGGTTCGCCTGCGAAGGGGCCCATCATGGCCAGACTGCTGCTGCTGACGAACGACCTGACGCCCAGCGCCGAGGTCCTGCCGGCCCTCGGCCTGCTCGGCCACCACGTGCGCGTGCTGCCCGCCGAGGCCTCCGCCCTGGTCGAGACCCCACCCACCGACGTCGTCCTCGTCGACGGACGACGTGAGCTGGCCTCGTCGCGGTCGCTGTGCCGCCTGCTGCGCACCACCGGGGTGTCGTCCCCGCTGCTGCTCGTGGTGACCGAGGGCGGCCTCGCCGCGGTCACCGCCGAGTGGGGCGTCGACGACGTCGTCCTCGTCACCGCCGGCCCGGCGGAGGTCGAGGCGCGGCTGCGGCTGGCCATCGGGCGCGCCCTCGCGGTCGACGAGACCGACGACGACCTCGCCGCCGAGATCCGCGCCGGCGACGTCGTCATCGACGAGACGAGCTACTCGGCCAAGGTGCGCGGCCGCTCGCTCGACCTCACCTACAAGGAGTTCGAGCTGCTCAAGTACCTCGCGCAGCACCCCGGGCGCGTCTTCACGCGAGCCCAGCTGCTGCAGGAGGTCTGGGGCTACGACTACTACGGCGGCACCCGCACGGTCGACGTCCACGTGCGCCGGCTGCGCGCCAAGCTCGGGCCCGAGTTCGAGCAGCAGATCGGCACGGTGCGCAACGTCGGCTACCGGTTCGTCCCGCCGGCCCGCACCGGTCTCGACCTGCGCGACGGCGCACCGGTCGACGCCTGAGGCGTCGGGCCACCGGCACCACGGACGAGGACCACGACCTGCGCGATGGGCGCCGGTCGTGGCCCTCGTCGTGCGTCGCCCGTCAGGGCGCGATCGTGATGCGGTCCTGCGCCACCGGGGCGTACGGCGCGTTGGCGGTGAGGTAGGCCGCGAACGCGTCGATGTCGATCCCGCCGATGTACTTGTCGGTGCCCGCCGCGAAGGCCGCGAACCCGTCGCCGCCGTCGCTGAGGAAGCTGTTGGCCGCCACGCGGTAGGTCGCCGCCTTGTCGACCGGCACGCCGCCGATCGTGACGCTGCCCGCGACGACCTTCGACCCGGCCGGTGCCGAGGCGCTGTAGGTGTAGGCGAAGCCGTCGCTGACCTGCAGCAGCTTGCTGTTCGAGCCGGCGTTGCCGCCGGAGAACTGCTGCTCGAGGACGTCGTAGATGCCCTGGCCGGTGAGGTCCATCGACACCACGTAGTTGTTGAACGGCTGCACCGCGAACGCCTGGGCGTAGGTGACGTCACCGTTCGCGGCCGCCGCGAGGTCGGTGCGGATGCCGCCGGGGTTCATGAACGCCACCTGCGGGGCGCGGCCGCCGCTCACCACGCTGGCGTCGGCGCGCTGGGCGTCGGCGATCAGGCGACCGAGCGCGGTCTCCGGGTCGGCGCCGCCGGGGCGCACGAGCGGTGAGGTCGCCACCTGGCCGATGACCCGCTCGGCGATCGGGCGCACGAGCGCGCCGTACGTGCTGATGATCGAGCTCTGCGCGGCGGCCTTGGTGACGTCGCGGGTCACGACCATGTTGCTGCCCTTCACCGACGACCGCCGGATGTCGCCGGCGCGCAGGTCGTAGGTCAGGTTCGTCTCGGTGAACAGCCGGCCGAAGGAGGACGCGCTGGTGACCAGGCGGCGCTGGCCGCTCGGGTCGGCGACCGAGCAGACGTACGGCTGGTGGGTGTGGCCGGAGACGACCATGTCGATCTGCGGGTCGAGCCGGCGCGAGATGTCGAGGATCGGGCTGTCGTCGGTGAGCTCGGCGCCCGAGATGCCGCTGCGGGTCTCGGTCGAGCAGGTCGCGTCGTACGGCGGGGCGACGGTGTAGCTGCCGTGCTCGGCGGTGTAGCGCGTGGTCGCCGGCACGCCGCCCTGGTGCACCAGCACGACGATCGCCTTGACCCCCTGCTTGCGCAGCACCGGCACCAGCGCGTTGGCCGTCGTCACCTCGTCGGTGAACTCCAAGCCCCGGATGCCCGCCTGCGACACGATGCCGGGCGTCTCCTTGAGCGTCATGCCGATGAACGCGATGCGCGCGCCGTCGTCGAACTGCTTGATCCAGTACGGCGGCAGGATGGTCTTCGTGCTCCCGGCGTACCTCACGTTGGCGGCGAGGATCGAGAAGTTCGCGCCGGTGAAGACGTGGTCGGCGCAGGAGTTCTGGTTGTCGGCGCCCTCGCCGTCCTCGATGCAGCCGCCGTACTGCATGCGCTGCAGCTCGCGGTAGCCCTCGTCGAACTCGTGGTTGCCCACGGCCGTGGCCTCCAGGCCCAGTGCGTTCATCGACTCGATGGTCGGCTCGTCGTGGAAGGCCGCCGACAGCAGCGGCGAGGCGCCGATGATGTCTCCGGCTGCCACGGTGACGCTGTTGCGCTCGCCGCGGCGGGCCTGCGTGAGGTGGGTGGCGAGGTACTCGGCGCCGCCGGCCAGCACCTCGGTCGGCTTGGCCGCGTAGCTGCCGGCGGTGGTGCCGGGCCCCTCGGTGTAACCGGTCGTGATGCGGCCGCCCGAACCGCTGGGGGCCTCGAGGTTGCCGTGGAAGTCGTTGAACGACAGCAGCTGCACCGAGGTGGTCGACCGGGGCTTGGGCTTGGGGTGCGGCTTGCCGTGGCCCGGGCCGGCGCTCGCGGTGCCGGCGGACAGCGCCACGGCCACGGCCACGGCCGCGGTGACCGCGGACGGGCCGCGCAGCGGAGCGAAGGAGGGGGACATGATGCTCCTGGGGTGAGAAGGGTGGGACTGCGTGGACGGTAACGGCGCAGCGGCGCCCGCAGAAGGCCTGCGGGTGGCGTCCTCGTGACCGTGCCATGACGGTCTGACAGTCCGGGCGCGCGGTGCGGCAGGCGTCCCCACCCCCCGGATGGCCGTCGTCCGGCGAGGGCCCTGCACCTAGGGTGAGCGCCATGGCCGTGATGCTCGATGCCCGCGTCGAGACCAGCGACCGGCTCGGCACCAGCGACCTGGAGGCCGTCGCCCTGCTGGTCGAGGCGGCCACCGAGTCCGACGGGCTCCACCCGCTCAGCGAGCACGTGATGCTGCACCTGCGCTACGGCGGCGAGGGCCCGGCGCGCCACCTGCTCGTCTTCGCGACGTCCGCCGACAGCGACGAGCCCGAGCAGCTCGCGGCCTACGCCCACCTCGACCCGACCGACGAGGTCGAGGGCTCGAGCGCCGAGCTCGTCGTGCACCCCCGGCTGCGCCGCCACGGCATCGGCCGGCTCGTCGTGCACAGCCTGGAGGAGGCCTCACCCGACGGCCGGCTCCGGCTGTGGGCGCACGGCCAGCTGCCCGGCGCCCGCGCCCTCGCCGCCTCGCTCGGCTACCGGTCGGCGCGTGAGCTGTGGCAGATGCGGCGCTCGCTCTACGGCACGCTGCCGGTGGTCGAGCTGCCGCCGGGTTACACGCTGCGCACCTTCGTGCCCGGCGCGGACGACGAGGCCTGGGTGGCCGTGAACGCCGCGGCCTTCGCCCACCACCCCGAGCAGGGCGGCTGGACCCTCGAGGACCTGCGCCGCCGCACCGCCGAGCCGTGGTTCGACCCGGCCGGCTTCCTGGTCGTCGACGCGCCCGACGCGACCATGGCCGGTTTCCACTGGACCAAGGTGCACGGCGGCAGCTCGCCCGAGGCGACCGCCCACGCGCACGGCGCCGAGCTGCCCGACGGCCACGGCCACGACCCGATCGGCGAGGTCTACGTCGTCGGCGTCGCCCCCGCCCACCAGGGACGCCGCCTCGGCCGGCCGCTCACGATCGCCGGGCTGCGCCACCTGCGCCAGCGCGGACTGCCCCAGGCGATGCTGTACGTCGACGCCGACAACGCCGCCGCCATCCACACCTACACGGCGCTGGGCTTCACCCGCTGGGACGTCGACGCCATGTTCGCCCGCCCCCACCGCTGACCCGGCTGGCAGCGCCCGGCGACCGCCGCACGACACCGCCCGGCCACGCGCGGGACGCCGGACGGTCACCGTCCCGGCTACCCGTCGTCCACCACCAGTGGCACCATCGCGCTATGACCAGCGTCTCCGACACCACCGCAGCGGTCACCGAGCCGACGTCCACGCCCGACCCCGCGGCCGCCGGGGGCGACGCGGCCAACGGGCCCGACGGAGCCGACGCCGTCCGCGAGGTCACCGGGGCCGGCGGGGACGCGCTCGAGGAGCGGATCGACCCCACCGACGACCAGGCCGACGCCACCTCACCGCAGCAGGCCGCCTCGCCGGACGCCGTCGCCGCGCTGCCGGACGCCGGGCCGGCCCAGCCGGTGCCGCCCGGCCGCCCGACGGGGGCGGTGGCGCGCCGCGGCCCCGACGGCCGGTTCCTGCCCTTCGACCCCGAGCACCCCGGCGCCGACGGCCTTCCCGTCGACCGGTTCCTCGACCGCGAGATCAGCTGGCTGCGCTTCAACGAGCGGGTGCTCGAGCTCGCCGAGGACGTCGACGCGCCGCTGCTCGAGCGCGCGCGGTTCCTCGCGATCTTCGCCAGCAACCTCGACGAGTTCTTCATGGTGCGCGTCGCCGGCCTCAAGCGCCGGATCGCAGCCGGGCTCGCTGTGCGCTCGGCGTCCGGGCTCGAGCCGCGCGAGGTGCTCGAGCACCTGTCGACGGTGGCCCACCAGCTGATGGAGCGGCACGCCGCGTGCTTCCACGCCGACGTCCGGCCGCGGTTGGCCGACGAGGGCATCACGCTGGTGCGCTGGGACCAGCTCGCCCCGGTCGAGCAGGAGCGCCTGCAGGGGATGTTCCGCGACCAGATCTTCCCGGTGCTCACGCCGCTGGCCGTCGACCCGGCCCACCCGTTCCCCTACATCTCGGGGCTGTCGCTGAACCTGGCCGTCATCGTGCGCAACACCAAGACCGGCAAGGAGCACTTCGCGCGCGTCAAGGTGCCCCCGCTGCTGCCGCGGTTCGTGGCCGTCGCCGACCTCAAGGGCGCCACCACCGGGGTCGACCCCACCGCGGCAGACCCCTACAAGACCCGCTTCGTCCCGCTCGAGGACATCATCGCGGCCCACCTCGACCAGCTGTTCCCGGGCATGGAGGTGCTGCAGTCGCACACCTTCCGGGTCACCCGCAACGAGGACCTCGAGGTCGAGGAGGACGACGCCGAGAACCTGCTGCAGGCCCTCGAGAAGGAGCTCATGCGCCGCCGGTTCGGGCCGCCGGTGCGGCTGGAGGTCGCGAGCGACATCGACGACCACGTCCTCGACCTGCTGGTGCGCGAGCTCGGCGTCAGCGACTCGGAGGTCTACCAGCTGCCCACCCCGCTCGACCTGCGCGGGCTCAACCTGGTCGCCGACCTGTCCCGCAGCGAGCTGCGGTACCCGCGCTTCGTGGCCACGACCCACAGCGACCTCACCGAGGGCGTCGAGACGTCCAAGCCGGGCGACATCCTCGCCGCCGTGCGCAGCCGCGACGTGCTGCTGCACCACCCCTACGACTCGTTCTCGACGAGCGTGCAGGCGTTCCTCGAGCAGGCGGCGGCCGACCCGCGCGTGCTCGCCATCAAGCAGACGCTCTACCGCACCAGCGGCGACTCGCCCATCGTCGACGCCCTCATCGACGCGGCCGAGGCCGGCAAGCAGGTGCTCGCGATCGTCGAGATCAAGGCCCGCTTCGACGAGCAGGCCAACATCAGCTGGGCGCGCAAGCTCGAGCAGGCCGGCGTGCACGTCGTCTACGGCATCGTCGGGCTCAAGACCCACTGCAAGCTGTCGCTGGTCGTGCGCCAGGAGTCCGACGGGCTGCGCCGCTACTGCCACATCGGCACCGGCAACTACAACCCCAAGACCGCGCGCCTGTACGAGGACCTCGGGCTGCTGACCTGCGACCCGAAGATCGGTGAGGACCTCACCCGGCTGTTCAACCAGCTGTCCGGCTACGCCCCCCGCACCCGCTTCAAGCGGCTGCTGGTCGCGCCGCGCTCGCTGCGCAACGGGCTGGTCGAGCAGATCGACGCCGAGATCGAGCACGCGCGCGCCGGGCGACCGGCCGCCATCCGCATCAAGGTCAACTCGATCGTCGACGAGGTCGTGGTCGACGCCCTCTACCGCGCCTCGCAGGCCGGCGTGCCGGTCGACGTCGTGGTGCGCGGCATCTGCGCGATCCGGCCGGGTGTCCCCGGGCTGTCCGAGACGATCCGGGTGCGCAGCATCCTCGGCCGCTTCCTCGAGCACTCGCGCATCTTCGTGTTCGACAACGGCGGCGACCCGGTGTGCTGGATCGGCAGCGCCGACATGATGCACCGCAACCTCGACCGTCGCGTCGAGGCCCTGGTGCGCCTGGGTGACGCCGTGCACGTCGCCGAGCTGCGCACCCTCATGGACACCGCGATGGACGACGGCACGTCGTCCTGGCACCTCGCGGCCGACGGCGCCTGGACCCGGCACCACCGAGGCGAGGACGGCGAGCCGCTGCGCGACCTGCAGACCCACGTGGCCGAGCTGCGCCACCGCCAGCGCCGCAAGGCCCGACGCCGGTGAGGAGCGAGTCCGCCGCGCGTTCCACCGCGCTGCCGCAGAACTCCGCCGTCGGCTCCGCCTGGACGACGTCCGCCGCCACCGAGATCAGCAAGGGTTCGGTGCGGGCGGCCGGCGCCGTGCTCTGGCGCCGCGACCCAGAGCTGCAGGTCGCCCTGGTGCACCGGCCGAAGTACGCCGACTGGTCGTGGCCCAAGGGCAAGCTCGACGCCGGCGAGTCCTGGGCGGGGGCAGGCGTGCGCGAGGTGCGCGAGGAGACCGGCCTGCAGGTCGTGCTGGGCATGCCGCTGCCCGACGCGACCTACGAGATCGGCCACAACGGCACGAGCCGCCCGAAGGTCGTGCGCTACTGGGCCGCCCGAGCCGTCGCCGACGAGGGCGACCGCCACACCGAGGAGGTCGACCAGGTCACCTGGCTCAGCGTCGCCGACGCCGCCCGGCGGCTGGACTACCACCGCGACCGCGCCCAGCTGCAGGCGCTCGCCGCCGCCGACACCCTCGGCCGGCTCGAGACCTGGCCGCTGGCCGTCGTCCGGCACGCCAAGTCGGTGCCCCGCAGCCGCTGGAAGCACGAGGACGCCGACCGCCCGCTGACCGACACCGGTCGTGAGCGGGCGGCCGCGATCGTGCCGGTCCTCGCGGCGTACGGCGTGAGGCAGGTGCTCAGCTCGCCGTCGGCGCGCTGCACCCAGACCGTCGACCCCTACGCCGCGTCCATCGGCGCCCGCATGCGGCTGCGCGACGAGCTGAGCGAGGAGGGCTTCGCCGACGAGCCCACGTCCGCCGCGACCGTGGTCGACGCGGCGCTGGGCAAGGGCCTGCCCACCGCGCTGTGCTCACACCGCCCGGTGCTGCCGGCGCTGCTCAGCGCCCTCGCCGACCGGTGCGCCGACGCGGTCGTAGCAGGCGCGCTGCGCGAGTCGGCAGGCCCCGGGCTGGTCAAGGGCGAGGTGCTGGTGGCGCACGTCGTGGGGCATGGGAACGATGCCCAGGTGGTCGCCGCCGAGCGGCACGACACCCGCTGACGGGCGTCGCACGGGCACCGATCGCGGGTCCGTTCACCCGCTGCTGGCCCGGCGTCCGCCCGAGGTTGTGGATCCCGACAGCGCCCGTTCACCCCTGGTTCACCTGGCACCTTCCAGCGCTTCACCGCCTCTGCCTACCGTTCCGAGCGATGCGGCGACCGCCGCCTCCCGCTCTGCACAGGAGATCCACACCGTGACCTTCAAGCCCCTTGGACGCCTGACCGGCGTCGCCCTCCTCGGCGCACTGGCCCTGACGGCCTGCGGCTCGGACGACACCACCGAGTCCGGCGCGACGACCACGCCGTCGGCTGGCGGCTCGAGCTCGGCCACCGCCGACTGCGGCACCGGCGAGCTCGCCGCCGAGGGCTCCTCGGCGCAGAAGAACGCCATCGAGGAGGCCATCTCCTCCTACACCGAGAAGTGCCCCGACGTGACGATCAACTACAACGCCACCGGTTCGGGCACCGGCCGCAAGCAGTTCATCGCCGGCCAGGCCGCCTGGGCCGGCTCGGACTCCGCGCTCAAGACCGAAGACGTCGACGGCGTCGTCGAGCAGACCGCCGCCGACACCGCCTGCGGCTCGCCGGCGTGGAACATCCCGATGGTGACCGGCCCGATCTCGGTGCCGTTCAACGTCAAGGGCGTCGACAAGCTGGTGCTGACCCCCGAAGTCATGGCCAACATCTTCAGCGGCAAGATCAAGACCTGGAACGACCCGGCGATCAAGGCGATCAACGCCGACGCCAACCTCCCCGCCACGGCCATCAAGGTGTTCTTCCGCACCGGTGAGTCGGGCACCACCGAGAACTTCACCAAGTACCTCAAGGCCGCCGCGCCCGACGCCTGGACGGCGGAGAGCTCGCAGAAGTGGGCCGGCATCGGCGAGGGCCGCGACGGCTCCTCGGGCGTGGCCGACAGCGTCAAGAACACCGACGGCGGCATCACCTACGTCGAGCTGTCCTTCTCCAAGGACAACCAGCTCACCTACGCTCAGGTCGACAACGGCGCGGGCCCGGTCGAGCTGACCGGCGAGTCGGCCGGCAAGGCCGTCGCGGCCGCGACGGTGGCCGGGGAGGGCAACAACCTGGCGCTGAAGCTCGACTACACGACCAAGGCCCCGGGCGCCTACCCCATCGTCCTGGTGACCTACGAGATCGTCTGCTCCAAGAACAAGGACGCCGCCACGGGTACGGCGATCAAGTCGTTCCTGACCCACTTCTCCTCCCCCGAGGTGCAGACCTCGCTCGAGGACATCGGCTACGCCCCGCTGCCCAGCGAGGTCGAGACGAAGGTCCAGACCGCGATCGCTGCCCTGTCCTGATCTGCTCCACACTGGTGAGCGACGACGCCCTGCCCGCGGCCCGGCCACGGGCAGGGCGTCGTGCCGCCACCAGCTGCCGTCGACCAGCCATGCACAGCGAGAGGTGAGCCGATGTCCTCAGTGACCGGGGTCTCCACCGTCGACACGGTCGGCGGCGGTGCCGAGCCGACCGGCGGCGGCACCGGCAGGTTCGCCGACCGCGCGTTCGCAGGGGCCGCGACCGGCGCCGGCGTCCTCGTGGTCGGCATCGTCACCCTGCTCGCCGTCTTCCTCATCAGCCAGGCGCTGCCCTCGCTGCTGGACGACAAGGTCAACTTCCTGACCTCGCAGGAGTGGAACGTCGACGACGTGAACAACCTGCGCTTCGGCATCGCCCAGCTGCTCTACACCACGATCGCGATCGCGGTCATGGCCATGGTGCTCGCCGTGCCGCTCGCCATCGGCGTCGCCCTGTTCCTCACGCAGTACGCCCCTCGGCGCCTCGCCACCCCGATGGCGTACATCATCGACCTGCTGGCCGCCGTCCCGTCGATCATCTACGGCCTGTGGGGCCTGTCGGTCTTCGCCAAGCACGTCGGCGGCATCGGCACCTGGCTGCAGAACACGTTCGGCTGGGTCCCGCTGCTGAAGGAGACCGGCACCGGGGTGACGGGCAGCATCTTCGTCGCCGGCATCGTCGTCGCCATCATGATCCTGCCGATCGTCACCGCCATCTCCCGCGACGTCTTCACCCAGACGCCGGCCGTGCACAAGGAGGCGGCCCTCGCGCTGGGCGCCACCCGCTGGGAGATGATCCGCACCACGGTGCTGCCCTACGGCCGCCCCGGCGTCATCTCCGGGTCGATGCTCGGGCTCGGCCGAGCGCTCGGCGAGACCATCGCCATCACGATCATCGTCAGCGGGCTGAACTCGAGCTCGGCGTTCAACCTGTCGCTGTTCAACGGCGGCGAGACCTTCGCCTCCAAGATCGCCAACAACTCCGGCGAGTTCAGCAACCCCGCCAAGACCGGCGCCTTCATCGCCGCCGGGCTCGTGCTGTTCGTCCTCACCTTCGTGGTCAACGCGGCAGCGCGGGCCATCGTCGAGCGTCGGAAGGCCTTCACCGAATGAGCACCGTCGTCGACCTGCAGGCCGCGCCCACCGAGCCGCTGCTGATCACCAAGCCGTCCGGATCACGCGCGGTCAAGAACGTGCTGGCCACGGTGCTCGTGACCGTCGCGTTCGTCATCGCGCTCATCCCGCTGGTGTGGATCCTCTACACCGTCGTCCGCCGCGGCGCGGGGCTGCTGGCCAGCGCCGACTGGTGGCAGCAGTCGCAGCGCGGCATCACGACCCGCCGCGAGGGCGGCGGTGCCTACCACGCGATCCTCGGCTCGCTGCTGCAGGCGGGCGTCACCGCGCTCATCTCGGTGCCGATCGGCGTGCTGACCGCCATCTACCTCATCGAGTACGGCCGCGGCCGGCTCGCCCGGCTGGTCAGCTTCATGGTCGACATCCTGACCGGCGTCCCCAGCATCGTCGCCGGCCTGTTCATCTACGCCGTGTGGGTCACCACCCTGGGCTTCCAGCGGGTCGGCTTCGCGGTCTCGCTGGCCCTGGTGCTGCTCATGGTGCCGGTCATCGTGCGGTCGACCGAGGAGATGCTCAAGCTGGTGCCCAACGAGCTGCGGGAGGCGTCGTACGCGCTGGGCGTGCCCAAGTGGAAGACGATCCTCAGCATCGTGATCCCGACCGCCCTGTCGGGCATCATCACCGGCATCATGCTGGGCGTCGCCCGGGTCATGGGTGAGACCGCGCCGCTGCTGATCCTCGGGCCCTACAACAGCTCGATCGCCGCCGACCTGTTCAACGGCAACATGGCGACGCTGCCGACGATGATCAACGTCAACCGCTCCGACCTCGGCCTGCCGGCCGCCTACTCGATCGCGCGC
>CAXTEJ010000009.1:0-89021 GCA_964243295.1 uncultured Actinomycetales bacterium
CGGTCGCCGCGGCCGGCGTGCTGGGCGCCGGCGTCATCGCCGTCACCGCGATCGGCAGCACGCTGCCGTCCGACGCGCCGGACGTCGTCCCCCCGGTCAGCCAGCTCGTCGTCCAGCGTGACGCCCCCGCCGCCGGCGGGCCGTTCACCGAGTCGGTCCTGGTGCGCGTGCTGTCGCCGGTGCCGACGTCCGGCCCCACGGCGCTGCCGCTGCTGCGCCGGACGACCACCGGCCGGTGAACCGGCGCGTGCGACCGCGCGCGCAGGCGTTGCAGGTCGCGGTGCTGGTTCTCGTGCTGACCGCTGCGGCGCCGGCCGCCGCCCGCCCGGCCCTCGAGGGTGGCGCGCCCGAGGCCGCCGGTGAGGTCGACCCCGGCGTCCTGGCGCTGCTGCGCCGGTCGTCGGCTGCGCGCACCGACCTCGCCTACCGCGGCACCCAGCTGGTCAGCACCTGGGACCACGACGGCACCGCCTCGGCGATGCTCGACGTGGTGCACCAGCCTGGCGAGGGCCTGACCACCTGGGCCCACGGCGTCGGCGAGGGCGACCCACCGGCGGGCGCGATCACCGTCGCGGACGAACCCGCCGGCACCTCCTGGGTCGACCTGCCCGACGGCGCCGACGGCGCGCTGTCGGTGCTGCTCTCGCGCTACGACGTGACCGACGCCGGGGCCGGGGAGGTCGCGGGGCGCGGGGCGCGCACGCTCGAGCTGCGGCGCGGCGGCACGATCGCCGCCCGGCTGTGGCTGGACGCCGGCACCGGGCTGGTGTTGCGCCGCGAGCTGTACGACGCCACCGGTCGCACCGTGCAGGCCATGAGCTACCTCGACGTCGAGGTCACCCCCACCACCGCCCCGGCTGACCTCACTCCCTCGCTGTACACCGGGGACACCCTGCCGCAGTACGCCGCTGAGGTGGCCGCGGCCCGCTCGGCGGGCGTCGCGCAGCTGCGCCAGCGCGGCTGGCGCTTCCCGGACGACGTCGCCGACCTGCCGCTGTCGGACGCGCGCACGATGACGGCGGGGGGCGCCGGCGGCTCGGCCGTGCTGCACCTCACCTACACCGACGGGCTCAGCACGCTCAGCGTCTACCAGCAGCACGGCCACCTCGACCACGACGCCCTCGCGGGGTACGGCGTCGAGCGCGTCGCCGGGCACGACATCACCGTCCAGCCCGGGCTCGTGACCCGTGCGGTCTGGGACGCCGGCGACACCGTGCTGACCGTCGTCGCCGAGCGGCCGGACGAGCAGCTGCCGGCCGTCGTCGCCGCCCTGCCCCCGGCGCCGGCCGCCGCACGCGGGTGGATGTCGACAGCCTCGCGGCGCGTGCTGTCGGCCGCGCGCTGGCTCACCCCGCTGCGCTGAGCGTGGTGGCGACGCAGCGGCTGTGATGACGACCACCTGGTCGGTGACCACGGAGAGAGACTTGCGGCGGCCGCTGCTCGAGCCCGTGGGCCACTCGGGCGGCGAGCGTTCCACCGTGGGCTCGCACCGCGCGCGTGAGGCAGGATCAGGGGATGAGCGACCCGCAGCGGTCCCCGCAGGAGCCGGTCTGGTGGAGCCAGACGCCACCGAGCCCGCCCGAGGGTGACGGCCGCAGCGACACCGAGGTGCTGCCGCAGGGGTGGCAGGCGCCCGGCGACACCCTGGGGGGTGCGGCGCCGGCGCCCGGGTCGGCACGGCCGCGCCGCTCGGTGGGGCTGCTGGTGGCGGGGGCGGTGGCCATCGCGCTGGTGGCCGGGCTGCTCGGCGGCACGGCCGGCGCCTGGTGGCAGAGCCGCACCGGCCCCGACACCAACCGTGCGGTCACCCTCCCGGCGCCGGCGTCCGGGACGACGGCCCGCCCCGGCAGCAGCGTCGCCGGCGTCGCCCGTGCCGTGCTGCCCAGCGTCGTCGCCATCAAGGTGACCGGCGCCGAGGGCTCGGGCACCGGGTCGGGGTTCGTCATCCGCTCCGACGGCTACATCGTCACCAACAACCACGTGGTGGCGGGGGCGGGTGGCGGCGGCAGCATCACCGTGGTCTTCCAGGACGGCTCGCAGACGGCGGCCACCGTGGTGGGCCGCGACGAGTCCTACGACCTCGCCGCGATCAAGGTGCGGCGCACGGGCCTGGCCGAGCTCGCCTTCGGCGACTCCACCTCGGTCGTCGTCGGCGACGAGGTCGTCGCGATCGGCGCCCCGCTCGGCCTGCAGGGCACCGTCACCACCGGCATCGTCAGCGCCCTCAACCGGCCCGTGACCGCCGGCGGCGAGGAGGGCTCGCCCGCCTTCATCAACGCCATCCAGACCGACGCCGCCATCAACCCCGGCAACTCCGGCGGTCCGCTGGTCGACATGACCGGCCGCGTCGTCGCCGTGAACTCCGCGATCGCGCGGGTCCCCGGCACGGGCCTGAGCCAGTCGGGCAACATCGGGCTGGGCTTCGCGATCCCCAGCCAGCAGGCCCGGCGTACTGTCGAGCAGCTGATCCGGACGGGCAAGGCCGTGCACCCGGTCATCGGGGTGGTGCTCGACCAGGACTACACCGGTGAGGGCGTGCGCATCCGGCAGGACCCGCAGGAGGGCCAGCCGCCCGTCACCCCCGGTGGCGCGGCCGACCGCGCCGGCATCGAGCCTGGCGACGTCATCACCGCCTTCGAGGGCCGGCCGGTCACCGCCCCCAACGAGCTGGTCGTCGCGATCCGCGCCCACGCGCCGGGCGACCGGGTGCGCCTCACCGTCCGCACCGACGGGCGCGAGCGCACCGTCACGATGACGCTGCAGGCCTCCGAGGAGTGAGCCGGCTGCGTGCCACCGACACGACGAGCGGCGCCAGCTCCGCCGCGATCAGGCCGTAGCCGGACGACGAGGGGTGGAACCGGTCGGCGGCGAACAGCCGGGGCTGGGCGGCAAAGCGCTGCGACATCGCGACCGCGATCGGGGCCACCACACCGCCCGCCGCGCGGACGGCCTCGGCCTGCCGCCGGTGCAGCTGGTCGCTGAGGGCACGAGCCGCGGCGCGCAGCTGCGCCGGCACCCACGGCACCGCTGACAGGTCCGGCGCCGGCGCCACCAGGACGTCGGCGCCGCGGCGGCGCAGCGTGCCGACCGCCGCGCCGAGCTGGGCAGCGGCCACGGCGGGCGCCACCATCCGGGTCAGGTCGTTGGCCCCGACGACGACGAGCACCAGGTCGGGCGCCCCGGCCCGCGCCACCTGGCCGGCCAGGTCGGCCGACACCGCGCCCGGCACCGCGTGCACTGCGAGGCGTGCGTCGACACCCGCCTCGGCGAGCGCCCGCACCAGCCGCGGCCCGATCGCGTCGTCCGGGCTGTCGGCGCCGGTGCCGAAGGCGATCGAGTCGCCCAGCACCGCGAAGCTCACACCGGTCACGTCGCTGTCCACCCGTCGATCAACCGCGACCGGCGAGCGGCTGTTCCGGTCAGCGGACCGATGTGGCGGGGGGTGTCGACGTGGGGGCCGGCGTGAGGGACGATGGGCGGGTGCTGGACATCAACGGCGGCGAGCTGCTCGTCCTGGGTGCGGTCGCGATCGTCGTCCTCGGTCCTGAGCGCCTCCCCACCTATGCCGCGCAGCTGGGAACGTGGGCGCGTGAGGCGCGCACGTTCGCCCGCAACGCCCGCGAGCAGGTGCGCTCGGAGATGGGCGAGGACTTCGACGACATCGACTGGCAGGCGCTTGACCCGCGCCGCTACGACCCCCGCCGGATCGTGCGCGACGCCCTGCTGGACGACGACGACGACCCGCGCCACGGCGGCGCCCGAGGTGGTGTCAGCGACTCGGCGCCGCACGTGCCCGCGGCCATGCGCCCGGAGCCGGACGAGCCGGCCGGTGCGTCCGACCTACGGCACGGGGCGACCGCTGCCGACGCGCCGCGTGAGCGGCCCACCTACGACGACGACGCCACCTGACCCGAGATCGACCTGGCCGCTGCCGAGCGGACGCGCGCCGGTTCGGACGGTCAGCCCCGCGCGGCGGGCGTGAGCCCGAGTGGGCGCCCCGCCAGCCCCCGGGCGCGGCGCGACAGCGACCGCGCCACCCCCCGCAGCGCGACCGCGGCGGCCGAGTCGGGATCGCTGAGCACCACCGGTGTGCCCGCGTCACCGCCCTCGCGCAGCCGGACGTCGATCGGCACCTGACCGAGCAGCGGCACCGGCGCGCCGGTCAGCCGTGACAGCGAGTCGGAGACCGCCTGACCGCCGCCGGAGCCGAACAGCTCCATGCGCGAGCCGTCGGGCTGCTCGAGCCAGGCCATGTTCTCGACGACCCCGACGACGTGCTGGTGGGTCTGCAGCGCGATGGAGCCGGCGCGCTCGGCCACCTCGGCGGCGGCGCGCTGCGGCGTGGTGACCACGAGGATCTCGGCGCCGGGGATCAGCTGGGCGGTCGAGATGGCGATGTCGCCGGTGCCGGGCGGCAGGTCCAGCAGCAGCACGTCGAGGTCGCCCCAGAAGACGTCGGACAGGAACTGCTGCAGCGCCCGGTGCAGCATCGGCCCGCGCCACACCACCGGCTGGCCGGCGGGCACGAACATGCCGATCGAGATCACCTTCACCCCGTGCGCGAGCGGCGGCAGGATCATCTCGTCGACCTGGGTGGGGCGCTGCTCGACGCCCAGCATGCGCGGCACCGAGAAGCCGTAGACGTCGGCGTCCACGACGCCGACGCGCAACCCGTCGGCCGCCATCGCCGCGGCCAGGTTGACCGTCACCGACGACTTGCCGACGCCGCCCTTCCCGGACGCGATGGCGTAGACGCGGGTCAGCGACCCCGGCGCCGCGAACGGCACCTCACGCTCGGTCTGCCCCCCGCGCAGCTGCTCGCGCAGCCCCTTGCGCTGCTCGTCGCTCATGACGTCGAGCTCGACGCGCACCGCGCGGACGTCGCCCAGCGAGGTGACGGCCGCGGTCACGTCGCGGGTGATGGTGTCCTTCAGCGGGCAGCCGGCCACGGTGAGGAACACGGCGACCGTGACGGTGCCGTCAGCACCGACGTCAATGCCCTTGACCATGCCGAGCTCGGTGATGGGCTTGCGGATCTCGGGGTCGTCGACGGTCACGAGGACCTCGAGCACCTGCTCCTTGCTGGGGACTGCCATGGCACGAGCCTAGGCGCTCGCCGCACTAGCATCGACGCGTGGGCGGCGCGGCTGACGCAGGGGACGACGCCGGGCTCGCGACGGACGACGGTGGGCGGGCTCGCCCGGGCGGCGGCGGCGAGCCCCGCACCGGTGTGCCCGCGCTGCGCCCCGAGCAGACCGCGCACTGGCGCTCGTTCCTGCGCGCCCACGCCTTCGTGATGCGGCGCCTGGAGGCAGAGCTGCTGCAGGCCGGCCAGCCGCCGCTCGCGATGTACGACGTCATGGTGCAGCTGGTCGAGGCGCCCGGGCGGCGGCTGCGGATGACCGACCTCGCCGACGCCGTGCTGCTCTCGCGCAGCGGCCTGACGCGGCTGGTCGACCGGATGTCGGCCGAGGGGTACGTCGAGCGCGAGCCGTCCCCGGGCGACGCGCGGGGCGTCAACGCCGTCCTCACCGACGCGGGGCTCGCCGCGCTGCGGACGGCGTCGCGCACCCACCTGCGCGGCATCGCCGAGCACGTGGTCGCCCCGCTCACCGACGACGAGCTCGCCGCGCTGGGCCGGGCCTGCGCCAAGATCGTCACGGACGGCCACCCGGTCCGGCCGGCTTGAGCCCGACCGGGTCGGTCAGTCCGTGCGCGCGCCGTTCGGCTCCCGGCACCACGGGCAGACCAGCCACTCGGGCTCCAGGCGGCGCGAGCAGCCCGAGCAGGCGCCGGTGTCGATCGTCGCGGCGCACCACGGGCAGGCGACCATGCCGCGCTCAACGGCGCGTGAGCACGCCTGGCAGTGCTCGCCGCCGGCCTCGTCGCTGTGGGTGACGCGCACGACCTCCTCGAACGTCGTCTCGCCGCGGCGGGCCTTCTCCAGCCCGCTGGCGCGCAGCGTGCGCATGCCCGAGGCGAGCGCCTGCGCCTTGACGGCCGCCTCGGTCGCGGAGGTCATCAGCACGGTGCGCATGGCGGCGTCGACCTCGAGCACCTCGTAGACGGCGGTGCGGCCGCGGTAGCCGGTGCCCGCGCACTCCGGGCAGCCGGTGCCCTTGAGGGGGGTCGCGTCGAGGATGTCGTGCAGGGTCAGGCCGAGCAGGGCCAGCGTGCCGTCGTCCGGTATGTAGCCGGCGGCGCACGACTCGCAGGGCCGGCGCACGAGGCGCTGGGCGACCGCGGCGGTCAGCGAGGACGCGACGAGGAACGGCTCGACGCCCATGTCGACCAGCCGGGTGAGGGCCGCGACGGCCGAGTTGGTGTGCAGCGTCGTGAGCACGAGGTGGCCGGTGAGCGAGGCCTTGAGCGCCATCTCGGCGGTCTGGGCGTCACGCACCTCGCCGAGCAGGATGATGTCGGGGTCCTGGCGCAGGATCGAGCGCAGCCCGCGGTCGAAGGTCATGCCCGACCGCTCGTTGACCTGCACCTGCGTGATGCCGGGCAGCTGCACCTCGATGGGGTCCTCGAGGGTGACGATGTTCTTCTCCGGCGACATCGTCTGGTGGATGGCGGCGTACAGGGTGTTGGTCTTGCCCGAGCCGGTGGGGCCGGTGATGAGCACCAGGCCCTGTGGCACGGCCAGCGCCTCGAGGAAGGTCTGCAGCTGGTCGGGCGCGAAGCCCAGCGACTCCAGCGACGGCACGCTGTCGGCCCGGGTGAGCAGCCGGACGACGATCTTCTCGCCGTGCAGCGAGGGCAGGGTGCTGACGCGGGTGTCGATCGAGCTGCCGTCGACGACGATGCGGCTGCGGCCGTCCTGCGGCACCCGACGCTCGGAGATGTCGAGGCCCGACATGATCTTGACGCGGCTGATGACCGCGGGGCCGAGCCGTCGCGGGGCAGTCATGACGTCACGCAGCAGACCATCGACGCGGTAGCGGATGCGCAGCCCGTCGCGCTGCATCTCCATGTGGATGTCGGACGCGCGCATGCGGGCGGCGTCCGACAGCACCTGGTTGACCAGCTTGACGATCGGCGCGTCCTCGGCGGAGTTCGCCGAGAAGTCCTCCTGGACGGTCTCCTCGAGGTCCTCGCCGATCATCGAGACGCTGGCGCTGTTCTCCGACAGCGACCACGCGCGGGTCAGGTGGTCGCGGATCTGCGTCGCGGGCGCGACGACGACGAACAGCTCGGGCGCGCCGGTGTACATGCGCACGTCGTCGAGCGCGAGCACGTTGGTCGGGTCGGACGTCGCGATGATGAGGCCGCCGCTGGGGTGGCGGTCGAGCACGAGGACGCCGGTGCGGTCGGCGACCGCACGCGGCAGCAGCCGGACGACGTCCGGTGCGGGGACGGCGCGCGACAGGTCGGCGGCGTCCATGCCGAGGTGCGTGGCGAGCGCCTCGGCGACGGCCCGCTCGCTGGTGAACCCGAGGTCGGAGACGACCTGGCCGAGGCGCCGGCGCGGTGGCGGGTCACCCCGCTGGGCCTCGAGGGCGGCCTCGAGCTGGACGTCGGTGATGACGCCCTGCTCGAGCAGCACCTGCCCCAGCCGGCGGCGCACCGGGCCGCTGCTCGTGCGTGACAGCGGCTGGGCCACCAGCGGCGCCGCGGCAGCCTCGGGGCGGTACTGCGCAGGCAGCGGCGCGGTCTCGGCGGGGGGCGACATGAGCTGGTCATCGGCACGTGCGCCGTTCGGGTGAAGCGATGGACCTTGAGTTGTCGTCCGGCTCCGCGACCTGCCGTCCTCAGCCCCGCTCGGCCGCCGGCTGGTCGCTCTCGGTCTCGGTCCGGACGGCGAGCGTGCCGCGCTCGTCGAGCTCCTCGAGCAGCGCGCGCAGCTCGGAGCGCACGAAGTCGCGCGTGGCGATGTCGCGCATGGCGATGCGCAGCGAGGCCACCTCGCGGGTGAGGTACTCGGTGTCGGCGAGGCCCCGCTCGTCGCGGGCCCGGTCCTGCTCGCCGATGACCCGGTCGCGGTCGGTCTGCCGGTTCTGCGCGAGCAGGATGAGCGGTGCGGCGTACGACGCCTGCAGCGACAGGATCAGCGTCAGCAGCGTGTAGTTCGTCGCGTTCGGGTCGAACTGCGCCGCCTCGGGCAGGAAGGTGTTCCACGCCAGCCACGCCAGCACGAACGCGGTCATGTAGACGAGGAACTGCGCGGTGCCCATGAAGCGCGCGAAGCGCTCGGACAGCCGCCCGAACGCCTCCGGGTCGACGCTCGGCGGGGTGATCAGGGCGCGGCGCAGCTCGCGAGGCTGGTCCAGGCGCGGCGCCGCGCGCGTCGTCCGGCGGCGGGGCTCACGTGCCACGGCGCAGCCTCCTCGGACGTCGGTCGGTGGCCAGTGCGGCCGTCGCCCCGGTCGGGGCGGTCACCGCGCGGGGTCGGGGCGCGCGTTCAGGCTCGGGCACCTCCCGCCAGTCGTCGGGGAGGATGTGGTCGAGCACGTCGTCGACGGTGACGGCGCCGAGCAGGTGGCCGTCTTCGTCGGCGATGGGCACGCCCACCAGGTTGTACGTCGCGAGGAACCGCGTCACCTGGCCGAGCGTCGCGTGGGGCGGCAGCGCCTCGATGTCCTTGTCGATGATGCCGCCGATCGCCGCGTGGGGCGGCTCGCGCAGCATCCGCTGGATGTGCACGAGCCCCACGAACCGCCCGGTCGGCGTCTCCAGCGGCGGCCGGCAGACGTAGACGTTCGAGGCCAGCGCAGGGCTGAGCTCGGCCCGGCGCACGACGGCGAGCGCCTCGGCGATCGTCGCGTCGGGCGCGAGGATCACCGGCTCGGTCGTCATCAGGCCGCCGGCGGTGTTCTCGTCGTAGGTGAGCAGCCGGCGCAGCGGCTCGGCCTCCTCGGGCTCCATCAGCTGCAGCAGCCGCTCGGCGACCTCCTCCGACAGCTCGGAGAGCAGGTCGGCGGCGTCGTCGGGCTGCATCGCCTCGAGGACGTCGGCCGCGCGCTCGTTCTCGAGCTGGCTGAGGATCTGCACCTGGTCGTCCTCAGGCAGCTCCTCCAGCACGTCGGCCAGCTTCTCGTCGTCCAGCCCGGCGGCGACCTCGCCGCGGCGCTTGGGCGACAGCTCGCGGATGACGTCCGCGAGGTCGGCGGCCTTGAGCGAGTCGAACGTCGACAGCAGGTTGGCCACGCCCTGGCCGGTCGTGGCGACCGACAGACCGGTGACCTGGTCGGGGTCGAGCAGCAGCGTCTCGCCGCGCTTGCGCAGCCGGCTCGACAGCCCGCGCGCCGGCACGCCGCGGCGCACGAAGACCTTCGACACCACCCAGTCGCGCGTGCGCTGCTGCGACACCGCGAGGTCCTCGACGATGACGTCGCCGGTGCCGTCCTGCAGCGTCACCGCGCGGTCGAGCAGCTCGGCGAGCACGAGGGTCTCGGTGGGTCGCCGCTCGAAGCGGCGCAAGTTGACCACGCCGGTGGTGATGACCTGGCCGACGTCGATGCTGGTGACGCGGGTCATCGGCAAGAACACCCGGCGGCGCCCCGGCACCTCCACGACGAGCCCGATGACCAGCGGCGGCACGCTGCCCGGTCGCAGCACGACGACGACGTCGCGCACCCGGCCGACCTGGTCTCCGAGGGGGTCGAAGACGGCCAGTCCTGACATGCGCGCGACGAAGACGCGCGAGGGGGAGCCGCTCACGGAGCCCAGGCTATCGCCGCGCCGCGGGGCGCCCCACTACCCTGCGGCCCATGGACGTCCGCCTGGAGTACGACGTCGTCGACGTGTTCACCGACGTCCCCTTCGCGGGCAACCCGCTGGCCGTCGTCCACGGCACGGCCGGGCTGCCGGACGCCGCGCTGCAGGCCATCGCGCGCGAGTTCGACCTGTCCGAGACCGCGTTCCCCACCGTGCCGGACGACGGTGCGCCCGGTAGCGAGTACTCCCTGCGCATCTTCACCGCGCGCACCGAGCTGCCGTTCGCCGGCCACCCGTCGATCGGCACGGCGTGGACGCTGGTGCAGCGCGGCCTCGTTCAGGGGCCGGAGCTGGTGCAGCACTGCGGGGCGGGGCCGGTCGGGCTCGTCGTCGGGGCCGGCGAGGGCGCCGACGCGATCACCTGGCTGACCGGCGCGGCCCCGCGGGTGCGCGACCGGCTCTCGCCCGACGAGCCGCTCGCGGCCGTGGGGCTGTCGTCGACCGACCTGGTCGGGCTGCCGACCGTGCTCGCCGGCACCGGCCTGGACTTTTGCTACCTGATGGTGCGCCCGGGTGCGGTCGCCCGCGCGGTGCCCGACGTCCGGCTGCTGCGCCGGCTGCGCTCGCTCGGCCCCGACATCGGTGGCGTGTCGGTGGTGGGGTGGCACGACGGCGCCGCGCGCGTGCGCGTGTTCACCGACGACATCGGCGCCCTCGAGGACCCCGCCACCGGCTCGGCCGCGCTGGGCCTGTCCGTCGCGCTCGTCGACCACGGCCTGCTGCCGCCGGACGGCGAGTCCCGCTACGCCGTGCGGCAGGGCCTCGAGCTCGGCCGCCCCTCGACCCTGCACTGCGTCGTCGAGGCCTCGGGCGGCGCGGCGACGCGCTGCCGGGTCGGCGGCCAGGTGGTGCCCGTCGCCACCGGGACGATGCGAGCCCCCGACTGACCGACGAGGAGAGTCATGCCCGACAAGCCCAGCGTGCTGTTCGTCTGCGTCCACAACGCCGGCCGGTCCCAGATGGCCGCCGGCTGGCTCGCCCACCTCGCCGGTGACGGCGTCGAGGTGCGCTCGGCGGGCTCGCTGCCCGCCGACGGGGTCAACCCGGCCGCCGTCACCGCCATGGCCGAGGTCGGCATCGACATCTCGCACCAGCAGCCCAAGGTGCTCACGACCGACGCCGTGCAGGCCTCCGACGTCGTCATCACCATGGGCTGCGGCGACGCGTGCCCGTTCCTCCCCGGCAAGCGCTACCTCGACTGGGCGCTCGACGACCCCGCGGGGCAGGGGGTCGAGGCCGTGCGCCCCATCCGCGACGAGATCGAGGCCCGCGTCCGCGCCCTCGTCGACGAGCTGCTGCCCCCGGTGGCCGGCGCGCCCTGACCGATCGCCTGCCGGTCAGTCCAGCTCTCGCACCGCAGTGGTCATCGAGCCGCTCGCGTCGCCGGCACGCCAAGCGCCGAGTCGGCTCACCGCCCGTCAGCGCCGACGCCGACGACCGCCGAGGTGCCACGGCCGCCACGTGGACGTCGTGCCCTCGGCCGGCGGCGGCTCGGCCGCACCGCTGGCGTCGTCGTAGGAGCCGGGGCGCTCGGTCGCCGCGCCGCGGGCCTCGACCCGCGTGACGGTGGCACCGGCCTGCCAGCGCGCCGGGAGCTCGGCGGGTGGCACAGGCGAGTTCAGCCGGCTCGCCGCCAGGGCCGTGGCCGCGGGCAGCCAGCGCTCGTCGTCCGGGCTGAGCGTGGTGGCGAGGGCGGGGACGGTGAGCAGCCGCTGCCCGGTGTCCTTGCTGCGCACGAGCAGGTCGACCTCGCCGGCCAGGGGCGGCAGCTGCTGCTCGCCCGGGCCGCTGACCAGGTGCACGGCCCCCTCGTGCCAGACGTGCCACGCGGGCCAGGCGCGCTGCTGACCGGCGGGCCGCAGCCAGACCAGGCCGGTCTTGGACGCCGCCTCCGCGAGCAGCGCCGCCTCGGACTCGACCGACGGCTCGCTGCTCATGCGCGGCAGCGTAGCTGCAGGCCGAGGGTTGGCCGGGCCGTCGCGCGGCCGTCAGTGTTCTGCGGCGGGCACGTCGGACAAAACGCGTTGAGACGGCACCGGGACGCCGGCTGATCGCCGACGTCGCGTTGCAGGCCACCCCTGTGCTCGGCTGTGCCGGTCAGCTCATTTCGGTCTGACCTCGAGGGGCGCGACAGCCGAGGTGTCGACGATGGCTCCGGAGTAGATGTCCGTCAGCTGCAGGTGGTATTGCCTTCTCTGGAGCGTGGTGACCTTGTCGACGTTGATGGAGATGATGGCGGACGTTCCGGTGCGCTTTTCAGTGCCGACGATGATGCCGTCGGCGTCGACCAGGGAGGCCGCGTACTGGGTCCCGCTCAGGTTGCGGTTCCAGGCGATGGTGGCCTTGACCGGCGTCGTGGACGACACGACGGAGGTGGCCGACAAAGTCACTGTCGGTTTGAAGGACATCGGCTGGACCTCCAGCGAGACGGCTGCCGACTGGTCGACGACCTCACCGGTGTAGATGTCGGTGATGCGTACCGTGTACTGCCGCTGCTGCATCGTGCTGACGTTGTCGACGTTGATGGAGATGATGGCGGACGTTCCGCTGCGCTTCTCGGTGCCGACGATGATGCCCTCTGCGTCGACCAGGGAGGCCGCGTACTGGGTCCCTGTCAGGTTCCGGTTCCAGGCGATGGTCGCCTTGACCGTCGTCGCGGAAGACACGACGGTGGCACTCGACAAGGACACCGTCGGCGTGAACGACATCGGCTGAACCTCGAGCGAGACGGTTGGCGACTGGTCGACGACCTCACCGGTGTAGATGTCGGTGATGCGTACCGTGTACTGCCGCTGCTGCATCGTGCTGACGTTGTCGACGTTGATGGAGATCGTGGCTGAGGTCCCACTGCGCACCTCCGCGCCTACGGCTAAGCCGTCCGCGTCGACCAAGGATGCTGCGTAGCGAGTTCCCGTCAGGTTCCGAACCCATCGCAGGGTGGCCCTGATTGGCGTCGCCGACGACACGACTGTTGCTGTCGGCAACGTCACCGTCGGCCGGAAGGACATCGGCTTGACCTCCAGTAACACGGGGGCCGACCGGTCGATGACGTCGCCGGAGTAGATGTCGGTGATGCGCACGACGTATTGCCGCTGTTCGGCCTTGCTGACGTTGTCGACGTCGATGTCGATCACGGCGGTGGTCCCGTCCCTGGCCCCGCCGATCGTGTTCTCGTTGGCGTCGACCAGCTCGGCGGCGTAGCGGGTGCCGGTGAGGTCCCGGTTCCAGCTGATGGTCGCCTTCACCGGCGTCGCCGAGGACACCGTCGATGCGGTCGACAACGACACCGCGGGCTCGAAGGACATCGGCTGCACCTGCAGCGCTGCGCCAGGGGACACGTCGATGACGTCGCCGGAGTAGATGTCGGTGATGCGCACGACGTAGTGGCGCTGTTCGGCGTTGCTGACGTTGTCGACGTCGATGTCGATCACCGCGGTGGTCCCGTCCCTGGCCCCGCCGATCGTGTTCTCGTTGGCGTCGACCAGCTCGGCGGCGTAGCGGGTGCCGGTGAGGTCCCGGTTCCAGCTGATGGTCGCCTTCACCGGTGCCGCCGAGGACACCACCGATGCGGTGGACAATGTCACCGTCGAGGAGAAGGACGCGAGCTGCAGGTCGTACGGCCCCGCGAACCGCTCCGCTGACTGGACGACGAGCTCGTACTGACCGGGGTCGAGGGCTCCTTCCCACTGATCCGAGTCCTGCATGGTTCGACCGATGGGCTGGCCCGGCCCGGTCAGCGACCAGGTCGCGGCAGGGACGGTGAGCTTGAGCTCGTAGAGGCGTAGCCCGTCGTCGGGGATGGTGAAGCGGTAGACATCGCGCGAGGCCACGGTCTCGAGGTGACCGGCTCCTGCTGTGAGCACTCCATTGATCTTCCCGTCGGTGATGGTGGCCGCACCAGCCGCAAGGGGAGTCTCGAACGACTGGGCATCCGGCACCAGCACCAGGTTCAGGCGGTACTCCAGGTTCTCCTCCGTGGAGGATCCTGCGGTGACCTCGAGACAGCTCGCACCATCAACGCCGGCGACCGTGGTCGCGCGACTTGCGACCCCTTCATGATCGACGAACCCGCCCGTGGTCGACCACAGCCGCCACTGCAGCCCAGTGGGCGCATCATCAAGGTCGATCATCAGGTCGGTGGGCCCAGCAACGGTGAAGCAGTACCGGTCCGCCGCGCCTGCTTCCTCGATCAGTCCCGCGCCGTTGTCGTGGAGGTCGATGCTCGGGTCGAAGGTGGTGCCCTTGGACAGCGTCACGTCGAACTGCTGGTAGGGGACGCGGTCGGCGTCGACGGTGATCGAGCTGACGCCGAACCACGTCGAGCGGCTGAGGATGGTCGCCTGCACCTGCCGCACCGCGTGCGGCACGGTGAACGTGACGGGCACGAGCAGCCCAGGGGACCCGTCGGCCATCGTCACGGCTGCAGGTGCTTCGCTGACGGCCGGGTAGGGCTGCCCGTCGACGACGAGGTCGAGCGCGTCCGTGTCTGCGTCGGCCGGGACGAGGACCGTCGCGGAAACCTTCAAGGCGCGGTGGCCGGGCAGCTCGTTGACGTAGAAGGAGTAACCGTTGTCTCCGGAGAAGGGACCGGCGTAGTTGGCGCCGGAGCCCAGCGAGCGGATGCGCCCTGGGAAGAAGTTGGCTGGCACGGTTCCGTTGAAGGCCACGGTCAGCGGTGTGTCACCCAGGACGGCGTCCTCGGCGCTGATCCCGAAGGTGTCCCGCGTAGCCAGGCTCTTCGCGAAGGAGGGGTCGCCGGAAAAGCCGACGTCGAGCAGGCAGTCGGTCAGGCTGAGCCCGTCGGTGATCCCCGCGGCTTCACACACGGCCCTGGCGTTCGTCAAGGCTGCGTCGCTCAGGTCGGCCAGGCTCACTGCACCCAAGGGGCGGCTGCGGTCGGTGTGGTCCGCGGTGGTCTTCCCCGAGGGGTAGGTGAAGTGCGTGGAGTCCTCTGTCACGCGCCAGGAGTCGCCGAAAGTGGCGTACAGACGCTGGGCATACACCGAGGAGGCAGCCCCGAACTTCAGCGAACCGGTCACGTCGACGCCCTGCGCCGACACCAGGTCGTTGCGCGGGTCGCCGTCGAGGTTGCCCAGCATGCCCGTCAGCTGGCCTGCCCAAGATCGTGGGACGGCGATGCTGAAGTCACCGCGGTCGCCCGGCTGCGGGGTCCACGAGATGACGGCCTGCTCGCCGGCATCATCGAACGCGCTCAGCAGCGAGATCACACCGCCGTAGCGAGAGATGAGGATGCCGTCGCCCAGGTCGGCGAGCTCACCTTCGAGCAGGCCGAAAGTCTCGCCGTTGGTCAGGACGGTTCCGTCTGCCTCCAGCTGGACCACCGTGCCGCCGCTGCTGACCGTCATGGCACCCACGCTCGACATGTCGTTCTGCGCAGGAACCGTCCTCATCTGGACCTGCAGCCCGCTCGCCCGGTGATCGAGCAGCACGTACTCACCGACGCCATGGAAGTCGTAGTTGAGGCCGTCCAACGTCGCTAGTCGAGGATCGGCTCGCACCATGCCCGGGCTCGTCGTCGATCCTGGAGCGTGCGGGTCGTCGTCCCTGCCCGGCCCCCACGTGACTACCTGATCCGCCGGGAGCGCGATGTTGAGATCGTCCAGCAGCAGGACCAGCTGGACAGGCCTGGTGAGCTGGAGGCACTCCAAAGCAGCCGCAGAGACGCTGCCGTCCCCGGGGCCCCGCGTCGCAGCATTCACTGGCCCCAAACAGATCTCGTCGCGAGCGGTGTCGAAAGCCTGCGCCGCCGCGGCCGCCCTGGCAGCGGCCTGCTCGGCCGCGGTCTTCTTCACGTAGTCCTCAATACCCTGTGCCAGGGCACGGGCGGCGGCACGCTCGGCGAGGTACCGGGCTGCGGCGTCGGCGCCGCCGGCCGCCGCCGCCGCCGCCGCAGCCCCCGGCACGCTTGCGAGGGCGTCCCGGATCGACGAGTCGTCGACATGGGCATCAGGCGCCGGGATCTTGTCCTGCTCAGGAATGTCGACATCCCTGATGTTCTTTTCCGGGATGCGCTTCCGCTCGGTCTCGCACGCCTCAGACGCCGCCTCCTTGACCAGCACAGCACCCAGCGGCATCCCCGTGACGGCGAAGTCCCGGTAGATCAGGCGGTCCTGGCACCTGTAGGCGACGCGGAAGGTGTCGACATAGCCCGTGAGGTTCCACGCCGTGGTAGCGGCCCACCCCGCCAGGTGCAAGGCCGCGACGTACGTAGCTGCCGAGGTTGCTGCTGCCGTCGCTCCGCCGTTCCAGGCGCCTTTGACCTCAAGAACCCCAACGGGGTTAGTCGCGGGAGTCTGCGGGCTGTTACCGATGACCAGAACGTCCGTGCGTAGCGACTGCTTGTCGACGTCCAGCAGGGCGGCGATGTCCGCGCGGCTGCGGCCTGACATGTTCACCAAGTACGCGCCACCGATGTTGGTCTCCCATTGAAAGGGGGCCGAAATGTCGCCGGCGGTCGAGTTCCCGTCAAGCCTTTGGACCAGGCGGGCCTGAGCGATGGCCTCAATGTAGTCATTTTCCGAGTTCGGTCCATAGCACTCGTTGGGCAGGTATACCGTGTTTAACGGGAGACGCTTCGTGATGAGACAGCGGTTATAACCACGTGACCTCAGTCTCGTTCCGTTGATGCAATAACTGTCACGACTATTGTTGGGAGCAACGTCCCCCAGGGACGCAGGTAGCAGCAGCTCCGGGTGGCCTGATGTCAGGCGCGCTGTTTGACGTCGATGCGGGTGCGGTCGAGCCGCCGACGGCGGCTTCGACGGACGCCATCGCCCTGGTAGCGGAAAGCACAAAGCTCAAACACATCACCGTGACGCACAGGAACGACGTCGTCGCATGCCAGGTGATCACTCGCGTGGAACGCATGTTGGCCCTTCACAGAAGTGCCCATCCCCCTGATGCGCTTCGGAGACCGTAAGCCCTGGGACGGTGCCGCAGTCAGGGCCGAACGAGTGAACACCGAGCGTCCGGCCGGGTATGACGGCGCCTCACCAGACACTGCTAGTAGCTGTAGCCTGCGCGCACAGGCGGAGCGCCGATGGGAGGAACATGACGGACGCTGAGGTCATCGCCCTTGGTATCGTTCGATTTTACAAACGTTTTGGGACCCGGTTAGAGGTGTCATCACACCTGCTGATACAGGGCGCGGACGGGATAGCGCCGCGTCGTTCGGCGCCGGTGCTGGAGGCGCCCGGGGCCCTGTGGTGGGAGAACCGGCTGAGTCAGTCTGGGCGCAAGGTCATCAGCACGTCAGCCTTGACCGTGGGTGACGGGTCGGACCGCCTTCACCAGCGATTGATCGTGGTCGATGTCGCGAGTGGGGACGTGATGCACACCGACGTCGTCTTCGACAAAACCTTTCAGACACTGACCTATGCGCTGTCGGCCGACGACCAGACCCTCGCGGTGGGCTTGAGTGAGCAGGTCGCCCTTGATGACGGCGGGACTGCGCCGCTGAGGATGACGTTGAGTCTGCGTCGTGGGCTGGACATGAGCGTCGTGGTGGAGCGCCGCTTTCCTGGGTGCTACATCGGGCAGTCCAGTACGGACCAGTTGCTGCAGTGGTCGCCGGACGGTCGGTTCTTGGCGTTGCAGCTTCGTGAGCCCGACGAGCTGTACGACAGTTTGATCATCGTGGACGCGGCCACGTTGGAGACGGTGTACTGGTTGCGCGACGGGGCGTTGATGGGGTCGTTGTCCTGGTCGTCGGAAAGTGACCGGCTGGCGGTGATGGCGCATGCCGACGAGCCACGGATCCTGCACGTGCGCGAACAGCGTCTGGAGGAGCTGTCGTGGTTGCCGGGCCGGCGGGTCGACCCACCGCGGGGCCCCCAGCTGCTGGGGTTGCTCGACGAGGGTCGTGCTCTGGTGATGCTGCAGACCCGGCGGCGGGTGCGGTTGCTGCTCGCCGACGTACAGACCGGGCAAGGTCCGGTCGCGGCGGCCTACCCCGTCACCGACGACGACTGGCCCAACTGGGTGAGGCTTTCACGCGCTTGGGACCAGCTGTGAAGGTCGTGACCGTCCGGTTGGTTCACCCACGGGTAAGCCTCCGCGAGGGGACGTAGTGACGACCGACGAGATTGCCCTTGGTATCGTGCGACTGCGCGAACGTTTTGGGAACCGGTTAGAGGAGTCGTCACACCTGCTGATACAGGGCGCGGACGGGATTGCGCCGCGTCGTTCGGCGCACGTGCTGGAGGCGCCCGGGGCGGTGTGGTGGGCCAACCGGATGAGTCAGTCTGGGCGCAAGGTCATCAGCACGTCAGCCTTGACCGTGGGTGACGGGTTGAACCACCTCCACAAGCGCCTGATCGTGATCGATGTCGCGAGTGGGGACGTGATGCACACCGACGTCGTTTTCGACCGAAACTTCCAGACACTGACCTCTGCGCTGTCGGCCGACGACCAGACCGTGGCGGTGGCGTTGAGCGAGGTCGGTGCCAGCGACAGCGGGTCGGTAACTCTGACGTTGAGCCTGCGTCGCGGGACGGACATGAGCCTTGTCGTGGAGCGCCGCTTCCCTGGTTGCCGAGTTTGGCACTCGCACGGGGACCAGTTGCTGCAGTGGTCGCCGGACGGTCGGTTCTTGGCGTTGCAGCTTCGTGAGCCCGACGAGCTGTACGACAGTTTGATCATCGTGGACGCGGCCACGTTGGAGACGGTGTACTGGTTGCGCGACGGGGCGTTGATGGGGTCGTTGTCCTGGTCGTCGGAAAGTGACCGGCTGGCGGTGATGGCGCATGCCGACGAGCCACGGATCCTGCACGTGCGCGAACAGCGTCTGGAGGAGCTGTCGTGGTTGCCGGGCCGGCGGGTCGACCCACCGCGGGGCCCCCAGCTGCTGGGGTTGCTCGACGAGGGTCGTGCTCTGGTGATGCTGCAGACCCGGCGGCGGGTGCGGTTGCTGCTCGCCGACGTACAGACCGGGCAAGGTCCGGTCGCGGCGGCCTTCCCCGTCACCGACGACGACTGGCCCAACTGGGTGACGCTCTCACGAGCCTGGGACCAGCTGTGAGGTCCATCGTCCGGGATGAGCGTGATGGTCAGTGCGGATCCGTGCGTCGTCCCGCGGCGGCGGGCCACGGGCCGGTGACGGTCTGCACGACGGCCACCACCGCCGACAGCAGCGAGCGGGCGCTACTGCTGTCGGCGTGTCGACAGCCGGCCCCGCTCGATCTGCTCGACGACGGCGCTCGCCATCGCGGCGAGCTCGCCGAGCTCGTCCTCGGCGTACGTGCGCGGCTCGTGCGTCGTCAGGCACAGCGCCCCGAGGACGTGCCCGCGCGAGGTGATGAGCGGCACACCGGCGTACGACCTCACGCCCCACTTCTCCACGGCGGGGTTGGTGCGCTGCAGCACGTCAGCGCAGGCGTCGGCCACCACGTAGGGCTCGCGGGTGCGCACGAGCGTCGCGCAGAACGACCACTCGACCGGCAGGCCGGGGACGACGTCGACCCAGGCGTCGAGGCCGAACTGGCCGGCGATGTACTGCGCGCCCTCCAGGACCACGGTGACCTGCGCGGCCGGGACGTCAAAGCGCTCTGCCGCACGGGTCGCGGCCTTGTCGAACTCCCGGCGAGCCTCGTCGCTGAACAGGTCGAGGTCGGCGATCTCGGCGTTGCGGGCCGGGTTGGTCGGGCGGTGCTGCAGCAGCGCCTCCAGCGCGTGGCGTCCCCAGTCGGCTGTCTGGCGGACGGCGGTGTCGGCGCCGGGCGCGAGTGCCTGGTAGGTGCCGACGCGAAGGGCGAGGGCGCGCCCGGCGAGGCCCGCGGTGCCGGGCAGCCGACTCATGGCCGCGGTGAGCGCCTCGAGCTGCCGGACGTCGAGCAGGTACGACGTGGGGGCCACGCCGGCGTCGCTGCACACGGCCGCCCAGGTGGTGCGGTCGCGAGCCACGTCACCGGTGCGCAGGGCCGCGCGGCAGTCGTCCGCCGTCGGAGCGGCCAGACCGTGGCTGGGCAGACGGGGCAGGGGCAGCGGCAGGGCGGTCATGGACGCTGTGTCGGACGGTGGCGCCCTGACCCTGATGGTCCCTTCGGTTGATCTTGACGAGCTGCGTCGCGCCGCGGGAGCCCGGGCGGGGGAGGCCACCTCGTGGTCACGCGCACCGCGAGCAGCGTGCCCGTGGGAGCCTGCCGGCGTGCGCGATGAGCCGGTCGACCCGCCCCTGGTGACCGGCGCGATCATCGCGACAGGCGTGCTCGCCGTGTCGTTCTCGGGGCCCATCGCCGCCTCGACCCTCGCGCCGGCACTCGCGATCGCGCTGTGGCGCAACGCGTTCGGCGCCGCGCTGAGCGCCCCGTACACGCTGCTGCGGCGCGGTGACGAGCTGTCGCGGCTGGTTCGTCACGACCGGCGGGTGCTGGGCGCGGCGGTGGTGGCCGGGCTGTTCCTGGCGCTGCACTTCGGGCTCTGGATCCCCAGCCTGCGCCTGACCTCGGTCACCGCGTCGACGGCGCTCGTGACCACCACCCCGCTGTGGACCGTGGCCCTCGCCCGGGCACGGGGCCTGCCCGTCGGGCGGGGTGTGCTCGTCGGCGTGCTGGTGGCCACGGCCGGCGTGCTCGTCGTCACCGGCGTGGACGCCGGCGGCTCGGCCCGCGCGCTGCGGGGCGACCTCATGGCGCTCGGGGGCGGCGTCGCCGCAGCCGGCTACGTGGCGTCGGGCGAGGTGGTGCGCCGCTCGGTCAGCACCGCGTCGTACACGCTGATCGCCTACACGACCTGCGCGCTCGCTCTCGTGCCGGTGTGCCTGGTCGCCGGCACCGACGCGTGGCACCTGTCGGCCCGCAGCTGGCTCGACATCCTGCTGCTCACGCTCACCGCCCAGCTGCTCGGGCACACGCTGCTCAACCGGGCGCTGCGGGCCGCGGGGGCCACCACGGTCTCGCTCGCCATCCTGCTGGAGGTGCCGGGGGCTGCGCTCGTCGCGTGGGTCTGGCTCGACCAGCAGCCGCCGGTCGCGGTGCTGCCCGGGGCCGGGCTCGTGCTGCTGGGGCTGGCGGTCGTCGTCCGGGCGTCGGCGCGCGAGCGCTCGCGCGGCAGGCAGGCCGAGGGCGCCGAACCCCCGCAGCCGGACGACGTGACGCTGACCTCGCCGCGGCCGGCGGGCTGACCCCGGCTCGGTGGCTCTCCGCTCGACGGGCGGGCAGCTGCCGCTCTCAATACGGTAAGGGAGCCCGTTGATCACGGCGGGTCGCACGACCGACGAGAGGACAGCGACATGGCAGGCACGCCGAGCTACACCATCCCGGGCATGGAGGCCGAAGACAGCCAGGCCGTGGTGACGATCCTGCAGGACCGGCTCAACGCCCTCAACGACCTGGCGCTGACGCTCAAGCACGTGCACTGGAACGTCGTCGGTCCCAACTTCATCGCGGTGCACGAGATGCTCGACCCGCAGATCGAGGCCGTGCGCGGCATGGCCGACGAGGCCGCCGAGCGCATCGCGACCCTCGGCAGCTCGCCGCAGGGCACCCCCGGCGCCATCGTCGACCAGCGCACCTGGAAGGACTACTCCATCGGCCGCGCCATCACCCAGGAGCACCTGGGGGCCCTCGACCTGGTCTACGAGGGCGTCATCACCAGCCACCGCGACGCGCAGGACAAGACCTCCGAGCTCGACCCGATCACCGAGGACCTCGTGATCGGCCAACTGCGCCAGCTCGAGCTGTTCCACTGGTTCATCCGCGCCCACCTGGAGAACGCCGGCGGGCACCTCACCACCGAGGGCGCGACCACCGAGGTCGACGCCGCCCAGCAGGCCGGATCCGCCGACGACCGCAACGAGTGACCTGACCAACCCCTGACGCGGCGGCGGTCGCGGGGCTACGGTCGGCGCGTGAGCGCCCCGTGACCCTGCAGTCCGTCGAGCGCGCCGTCGTGCTGCTCCAGCTCGTGGCGGCGCGCGACGAGCCCGTGGGTGTCTCCGACGTGGCCGCCGCCCTCGGTGTGGCGAAGTCGAGCGCCCACGGGCTGCTGCGCACCCTGCAGGACGTCGGCTTCCTCGACCAGGACGACGCGACCGGCCGCTACCGCCTGGGTGAGGCCGCCCGCCGGCTCGCGCACGGCCCCCTCGACGTCAACCTGCTGCGCTCGCTCGCCACCAACTGGGTCGACGCGCTCGCCGCCCGCACCGGTCAGAGCGCGTACGTCGGGGTCTTGCGCGGCGCCGAGGTCGAGATCGTCCACCACGTCTTCCGGCCCGACGACACCCCGCAGCGGCTGCAGGTGGGCGCGCGCCACCTGGCCGACGCCAGCGCCCTCGGCCAGGTGCTGCTCGCGCTCGACCCGGCCGGGCAGGCGGTGGCCCGCACGCTCACCCCGCAGCCGCTGACCCGCCGCACCCTCGACGCCGCGGGCCTCGCCGACCGGCTCAGCCTCGTTCGCCAGCAGCAGTGGGCGTGCGCCGCCGGTGAGCACGAGCCCGAGCTCGCCGGCATCGCCGCCCCGGTGCGCGGTCGTGGCGGACTCGTGGTGGCCGCAGTCGGGGTCATCGGCCCCATCGACCGCCTCACCGACTCCCGCCGCCGCCCTCGGCCGGCGCTGCTCGGCCACGTGCAGGCGACGGCCGCGTCCATCTCCGGCGACGTGGCGTCGTCGCTGTGACGGTCCCCTCGTGACACCCGGTGCTGGGCGCTACGTCGTCGCCATCGACCAGGGCACGACGTCCACCCGCTGCATCGTCTTCGACTCCCTCGGCCGCTTCGTCAGCGTCGCCCAGCGCGAGCACCGCCAGTGGTTCCCGCAGCCGGGCTGGGTCGAGCACGACGCCGAGCAGATCTGGGCCAACGTCGAGCGCATCGTGCCCGTGGCGCTGGCCCGCGCGGGCATCTGCGTGGCTGAGGTCGCCGCTCTCGGCATCGCCAACCAGCGCGAGACCGCCGTGCTCTGGGACCGGCGCACCGGGCGGCCGGTCGCCCGCGCCGCCACCTGGCAGGACACCCGGTCGGCCGACCTGCTGCCCGAGCTCGCCGGTGACGACGAGGGGCGCTCGCTGCGCGAGCGGTGCGGGCTGCCGCTCAGCACCTACGCCACCGCGCCGCGGCTGACGTGGCTGCTGCGGCACGACCCCGCCCTGCGCCGCAGCGCCGAGGCCGGTGACGTGCTGTTCGGCACCATGGAGACCTGGCTGGTGTGGCAGCTCACCGGTGGCCCGGACGGCGGCCAGCACGTCACCGACGTCACCAACGCCAGCCGCACCATGCTCATGGACCTGCGCACCCTCGACTGGGACGACGAGCTGCTGGCCCGCTTCGAGGTGCCCCGGGCCATGCTGCCGACGGTGCGCCCGAGCGCCGCCGTGCACGGCACGGCCACCCGCGTGCTGCCGGGCGTGGTGATCGGCGCGGCCATCGGCGACCAGCAGGCGGCGCTGTTCGGGCAGGCCTGCTTCACGCCCGGCGAGGCCAAGTGCACCTACGGCACCGGCGCGTTCATGCTGCTCAACACCGGCGAGGCGCCGGTCAGCTCGACCCACGGCCTCGCGGCGACCGTCGCCTACCAGGTGGGCACGCAGCCCGCGGTCTACGCGCTCGAGGGCTCCATCGCGATGACCGGCTCGCTGGTGCAGTGGTTCCGCGACGGGCTCGCGATGGTGCGCACGGCCCCCGAGATCGAGACGCTGGCTCGCACGGTCGACGACAACGGCGGCTGCTACATCGTGCCGGCCTTCTCCGGGCTGTTCGCCCCCCACTGGCGCTCGGACGCCCGCGGCGTGATCACCGGGCTGACGTCGTACATCACTCGGGGGCACCTGGCGCGGGCGGTGCTCGAGGCGACCGCCTGGCAGACCGTCGACGTCGTGGACGCCATGGACGCCGACTCGGGACTGCGCCTCACGACCCTGCGCGTCGACGGCGGGATGACCAGCAACATGCTGCTGATGCAGACGATCAGCGACCTGCTCGACGTGCCCGTCGAGCGGCCGATGGTGCACGAGACCGTCAGCCTCGGCGCGGCGTACGCGGCGGGCCTGAGCGTCGGGCTGTGGCCCGACCTGACCGTGCTGCGGCGCAGCTGGCACCGCGGCGCGCGCTGGGAGCCCAGCATGCCCGCCGAGCGACGTGCGGCTCAGCGGGCAGGCTGGCGGGCCGCCCTGGCTCAGACCCTGGGGCCCGAGATCACGACCTCATCGGCTCGACCTCAGGAGCCCTGAGGCGAGCGGCGTCGGCCGAGGTGTCGTCCGGCATCTCCTGGCTGGCCTTCTCGGCCTCGACGCGGGCGGTGTAGCGCGCGACCTCGCGGTCGACGTCCTCGGCGGTCCAGCCGAGCGGGCCGGCCATCAGCTCGGCGGTCGGCCGGGCCGCCTCCAGGCCGCGGTCCCACGTCTCGATCGAGATGCGGGTGCGGCGGGCCAGCACGTCCTCGACGTGCCGGGCGCCCTCGTGGGAGGTGGCGTAGGCGACCTCGGCGCGCAGGTAGTCCGGCGCCCCGTCGAGCGGCTCGCCGAGGCTCGGGTCGGCCGCGACGAGCTCGAGCACCTCGCTGATGAGCGAGCCGTACCGGCCCAGCAGGTGGTCGATGCGGGCCACGTGCAGCCCGCTGCTCGCCGCGAGTCGCTTGCGCCCGTTGGCGACCGCCTGGTAGCCGACCGCGCCGAGCAGCGGCACGGTCTTGGTGGTGGACGCCGGCACCCGGCCGTCGAGCGCGTCGGCCGCCATGTCGACGGCGTCCTTGGCCATCACCCGGTACGTCGTGTACTTGCCGCCGGCCACCACCACCAGGCCCGGCACCGGGTGCCCGACCACGTGCTCGCGCGACAGCTTGGACGTCGACTCCGACTCGCCCGACAGCAGCGGGCGCAGCCCGGCGTAGACGCCCTCGACGTCCTGGCGCGTCAGCGGGGTGTGGAGCACCGAGTTGACGTGGTCGAGGATGTAGTCGATGTCGGACGCCGTCGCCGCGGGGTGCGCCTTGTCCAGTGCCCAGTCGGTGTCGGTCGTGCCGACGATCCAGTGCCGGCCCCAGGGGATGACGAACAGCACGGACTTCTCGGTGCGCAGGATCATGCCGGTGGTCGACTGGATGCGGTCGCGCGGCACCACCAGGTGGATGCCCTTGGACGCGCGGACGTGGAACTGGCCGCGCTCGGCGATCAGGCCCTGCGTGTCGTCGGTCCACACCCCGGTCGCGTTGACGACCTGCTTGGCGCGCACCTCGAGCTCGCGGCCGGTGGGCACGTCGACGGCCTTGACGCCGGTGACGCGCTCGCCCTGGCGCAGGAAGCCGGTGACCTTGACCCGGTTGGCGACCAGCGCGCCGTACGCCGCCGCGGTGCGCACGATCTCCATCGTGTGGCGCGCGTCGTCGATCTGGCCGTCGTAGTACTGCAGGGCGCCGACGAGGGAGCTCTTCTTCAGCGCGGGCGCCGCGCGCAGCGCGCCCTTGCGGGTGAGGTGGCGGTGGTGGGGGAGCCCAGCCGACAGGCCCGACGTCATCGCCATGCCGTCGTACAGCGCGACGCCGGCCCCGGCGTACAGCCGCTCCCAGCCGCGGTGCTGCAGCGGGTACAGGAACGGCACCGGGCGGGCGAGGTGCGGCGCGAGCGTCTTGAGGATGAGGTTGCGCTCGCGCAGCGCCTCGTGCACCAGCGCGAAGTCCAGCATCTCCAGATAGCGCAGGCCGCCGTGCAGCAGCTTGCTCGAGCGGCTCGAGGTGCCGCTGGCGAAGTCGCGCGCCTCGAGCAGGCCCGTGCTGAGCCCGCGCGTGACGGCGTCGAGGGCCGACCCGGCCCCCACCACGCCGCCGCCGATCACGAGGACGTCGAGCTCGTCCCCGTTCGCGAGAGCGTCGATGGACTCCTGGCGGCGGGTGGGGGACAGGTCGGTCACGTCAGTACCTCTTCTTGTCGGTGCGTTCGGTGGTGCTGGGTCGAGCGGGCCTGGTCAGCTGACGTCGACCCAGTCGAGCGTGCGCTCGACGGCCTTGTGCCAGCCGTCGAACCCGTCGCTGCGCTGCTGGTCGCTCCACTGCGGCTCCCAGCGCTTGTCCTCGTTCCAGTTGGCGCGCAGCTCGTCGGTGTCCTTCCAGAACCCGACGGCGAGTCCGGCCGCGTAGGCCGCGCCCAGGGCAGTGGTCTCGGCGACGACCGGCTTGCTGACCGGGACGCCGAGGATGTCGGCCTGCAGCTGCATGCACAGGTCGTTGGCGGTCACGCCGCCGTCGACCTTGAGGACCTCGAGGTGCACCCCGGAGTCCTTCTCCATCGCCTCGGTCACGTCGCGGCTCTGGTAGCAGATCGCCTCGAGCGTGGCCCGGGCGATGTGCGCGCCGGTGTTGAACCGCGACAACCCCACGATGGCGCCGCGGGCGTCCGAGCGCCAGTACGGGGCGAACAACCCCGAGAACGCCGGCACGAAGTAGCAGCCGCCGGTGTCCTCGACCTGGCGGGCCAGCGTCTCGACCTGACCGGCGCCGCTGATGATTCCAAGCTGGTCGCGCAGCCACTGCACGGCCGAGCCGGTCACCGCGATCGAACCCTCCAGGGCGTAGATCGGCTTGGCGTCGCCGAACTGGTAGCAGACCGTCGTCAGGAGGCCGGCGTTGGAGCGCACGAGCTCCTCACCGGTGTTGAGCAGCATGAAGTTGCCCGTGCCGTAGGTGTTCTTCGCCTCGCCGGGGGCGAAGCACACCTGCCCGACGGTCGCCGCCTGCTGGTCGCCGAGGATGCCCGACAGCGGCACCTCGCCGCCGAGCGGGCCGCTCGCGAGGGTCGTGCCGTAGTGGTTGGGCTCCGAGGAGGGCCGGATCTGCGGCAGCATCGACCGGGGGATGGTGAAGAACGACAGCAGCTCGTCGTCCCAGTCGAGGGTCTCCAGGTCCATCAGCATCGTGCGGCTGGCGTTGGTGACGTCGGTGACGTGCACGCCGCCGTCCTTGCCGCCCGTGAGGTTCCAGATCAGCCACGAGTCGGTGTTGCCGAAGATGGCGTCGCCGGCCTCGGCGGCCTCGCGGACGCCGTCGACGTTCTCGAGGATCCACTGCACCTTGCCGGCCGAGAAGTACGTCGCCGGCGGCAGGCCGGCCTTGCGGCGGATGACGTCACCGCGGCCGTCGCGGTCGAGCGCGGTCGCGATGCGGTCGGTGCGGGTGTCCTGCCACACGATCGCGTTGTAGTACGGGCGACCGGTGCGCCTGTCCCAGACCAGCGCGGTCTCACGCTGGTTGGTGATGCCGAGGGCCGCGAGGTCACGGTAGGTCAGGCCCGCCTTGTTGAGGCCGGTCTGCACCACCGAGCTGGTGCGGTCCCAGATCTCCACCGGGTCGTGCTCGACCCAGCCGGCCTGCGGCAGGATCTGCTCGTGCTCGAGCTGGTGCTTGGCCACCTCGTTGCCGCTGTGGTCGAACACCATGAACCGGGTGCTCGTCGTCCCCTGGTCGATCGCTCCTACGTACTGCGGCTCGTCGCTCACGTCGTGGTTCCCTTCACGTCATCGTGGTGGTGCGGGTGGTGGTGCAGGTGGACGCCGGCGGTGCTCACGCGCGGGCGTGCGCGCCGCGGCCGGGCTCGGGGGAGCGTGCGGCGTCGTCCTCGGTGTCGGTGCGGCCGGGCTCGGCGTCGTCGTCCGACACCGGGAGGAAGCGGCCGATCAGGCCGTCGTAGAGGGCCGCGCCGATCAGCGCGCCGATGATGGGCCCGATGATCGGCACCCAGAAGTAGAGGTCGCCGTACTGGTCGCGGAACGCCGTGCCGTAGCCGGTGATGAACGAGGCGAGGCGCGGGCCGAGGTCACGCGCCGGGTTGATGGCGTAGCCAGCGTTGGTGCCCCACGCCATGCCGATCGCGACGACGATGAGGCCGACGATGAACGGCGTGAGGTTCAGGCCCGGGGCCGAGTTGCGGATGTCGCCCACCGCGAGGATGAGCAGCATCAGGATGGCCGTGCCGATGATCTGGTCGCGCAGCGCGCCTCCGGTGTGCACGTCCGCGGCACCGTTGCCGGGCAGCGTGGAGAAGATGCCCTGCGACTTGATGGTGTGTCCCGGGTCGAACGTGGCGATGACCTCGGTGTAGTTCCACCGCACCACGAGCGCAGCGGCGAACGCGCCGAGCAGCTGGGCGCCGGCGTACGGAGCGACCTTGCTCCAGGAGAACCCGCGGAACGCCGCGAGCGCGATGGTGACCGCGGGGTTGAGGTGGGCGCCGGAGATGCGGCCGGCGACGTAGACGCCGAGTGTCACGCCGAGGCCCCACGCCCAGGCGATGGAGTCGTGGTCGCCGATGCCGCCCGCGACGACCTGCGCCACGACGCCGACACCGAACAGGATGAGGATGAACGTCCCGGCGAACTCGGCGCTGAGCTCAGCCGCCAAGGACCGCCGCTTGAGGATGTCTGACATGGTCCGCCCCTCGCTGAAGCCGGGCCTCTTTGCCCGACGCGATCTTGACGCTAGGGCGGCCGCCCGGAGGCCACAAGGGTCAGCGTTCGGCTGTGCCGAACATTCGGCGGACGTCGCCGCGGCAGCCGGCGTCCGGGCGAGTCCCAGGAGACGTCCAGCGACGCGTGCCACGATGGACGCTCACGGCACCGTCCTAGGAGATCGCGATGGCATCCAGCAGCCCCACCACCCGGCCGGGCGCCCGCCCCGTCCTCGCCCTCGACTACCCCATGTCGCTCGGCGTCCTCGCGACGTACGAGGAGGCGCAGCGCGCCGTCGACTACCTGTCCGACCAGGAGTTCCCGGTGCAGAACTGCATGATCGTCGGCACCGAGCTCAAGCAGGTCGAGCGCGTCACGGGCCGCCTCACCTACGCCCGGGCGGCGATCGCGGGTGCGGCGTCCGGCGCCTGGATGGGGCTGTTCGTCGGCATCCTGCTCAGCCTCTTCTCGGACGGCGGCAGCGCGGTCGCCGCGGTGCTGACCGGTGTGCTGTTCGGCGTCGTCTTCGGCATGGCGCTCGGGATCGCGAGCTACGCCGCGACCGGCGGCCGCCGCGACTTCACCTCGGTGTCGCAGGTCGTGGCCACGCGCTACGAGGTGCTCGTCGAGCACAAGCTCCTGGCGCAGGCCCAGGAGATGCTGCTTCGCATGCCGAACCGCCCGCAGAGCGTCGCCTGACCCGGCTGGCGACCCGACGGCGTCCCGCGCTCAGCCGCTCAGCCGGGCCATCCACGCCTCGACCTCGTCGGGGTCGCGCGGCAGCGCCGCGGACAGGTTGACGCAGCCGTCCTCGGTGACGAGCACGTCGTCCTCGATGCGCACGCCGATGCCGCGCAGCTCCTCGGGGATCGAGTGGTCGTCGGCCTTGAAGTACAGCCCCGGCTCGACCGTGATCACCATGCCCGGCAGCAGGTCGGCCTCGCGGGCGTTCTCGCGGCGGGCCAGCGAGCAGTCGTGGACGTCGATGCCGAGGTGGTGGCTGGTGCCGTGCACCATCCACCGGCGGTGGTAGCCGCCCTCGTCCGACAGCGAGGTCTCGGCGTCGACGGGCAGCAGCCCCCACTGCGCCAGCCGCTCGGCGATGACCGCGATGGCGGCGGCGTGCACGTCCTTGAACTTGTTGCCCGGCCGGACCGCCGCCATGCCGGCCTCCTGGGCGTCGAGCACGGCCTGGTAGACCCGGCGCTGCACCTCGCTGAACCGCCCGTTCACCGGCATGGTGCGCGTGACGTCAGCGGTGTAGAGCGAGTCGACCTCGACGCCCGCGTCGACCAGGATCAGGTCGCCCTCGCGCACGTCGCCGTCGTTGCGGATCCAGTGCAGCGTGCAGGCGTGGTCGCCGGCGGCGGCGATGCTGTCGTAGCCGACGCCGTTGCCGCTGTGGCGGGCGACGAGCCCGAACTGCCCCTCGACCCAGCGCTCGCCGCGTCCCTTGGCGACGGCGTCCGGCAGGGTGCGGACGATCGCCTCGAAGCCCTCGGCGGTCGCAGCGCACGCCTCGCGCAGCTGCTCGACCTCCCACTCGTCCTTGGTCAGGCGCAGCTCGGAGAGCATGACCGCGAGCTCGGTGTCGGCCTGCTCGGCGGCCTCGGTCTCGACCTGTGCGCCCGCCCGGGCCCGGTCGACCGTGGCGGTGACCGCGGGGTCGGCCTCGCGCAGGAGGCGCACGGCCACAGCGCCGGCGTCCTTGGCGACGGCGTCGGCGAGCTCGTCGAGGTGGCGGGCGGTCAGACCCAGCTCGGCTTCGATCTCGGCGAGGCTGGGCCTGACGCCGACCCACAGCTCGCCGTAGCGGGCGTCGGCGTAGAACTCCTCGGTGTCGCGGCCGGCGCGCGGGCGGAAGAACAGCACCGCCTCGTGGCCGCCGCCCTCGACCGGCTCGAGCACCAGCACGGCGTCGGGCTCGCGGTCGGCACCGAGACCGGTGAGGTGGGCGAACGCCGAGTGCGGCCGGAAGACGTAGTCGCAGTCGTTGGAGCGGGTCTTCAGCGCGCCGGCCGGGACGACGACCCGCTCGCCCGGGAACGCCGCCGACACGCTCGCGCGGCGCTGCTCGGCGTACGGCGCGACCGCGGCGCGCTCGGGCAGCGCCTCCGTGCGCGGCGCCCACCCCTGGGCGATGAACTCGCGGAAGGCGGGCGAGGTCGGCCGCTCCCGGTGGTCCTCCACCGGCGTTGCCGCCGCCGTCTCGGGGGCGGTCTGCTCACCCGCGGTCGGCTCGGTCTGCTGCCCGGTCTGTCGCTGCGTCTGCTCGTCGGTCACCGGCCCATCGTGGCACCCCCCGCCCCGTCGGGGCAGCCCCGGTGGCTACCTTCCCGCCATGACCGGTGTCGACGACGCGCTGACCCTCGGCGAGCGCTTCCGCCGTCACGCGGCGGTCTGCACGTCGCCGCTGTACGCCGGTCTGCTGGCCGGCATGGCCGACGACTGGGACGCCGGTGGCCCGGTGCGCGAGGTCGTGGCCGGTCACGAGGACGCTCCGGCCGGCTCGATGGTGCAGCTGCGGGTGCTCGCCGGGCTGCACCGGCTGGTGCTGCTGCGCGAGGCGCCCCAGCTCGCGACCTTCTACCCCTCGGCCGGCGGCCACGGCTCACCCGAGGGCGCGTGGCCGGTGGCCCGCGAGGTCATGGCGACCCACGTCGAGCAGCTGCGCGGCTCGCTCGCCACCGCGCCGCAGACCAACGAGGTCGGGCGCTCTGCCCCGCTCGTGGTGGGGCTGCTCGACGCGGTCCACCGCAGCGGGCTGCACCGGGTGCGGCTGCTGGAGGTCGGGGCGAGCGCCGGCCTCAACCTGCTCGTCGACCGCTACCGCGTGGACGGGCCGGACTGGTCCTTCGGGCCGCCGGACGCCGCGGTGCACCTCGCCGACGCCGTCCGGCACGACCGCGGCGCCCTGCTGGTCGACGGGGTGCGGCCGCAGGTGGAGGTGGTGCAGCGGCGCGGCTGCGACCTCGCGCCGGTCGACGCCACCACGCAGGACGGGCGGCTGCTGCTCACGTCGTACGTGTGGCCCGACCAGGTCGAGCGGTTCGAGCGGCTGCGCCTCGCGCTGGCCGAGGCGAAGGCCCACCCGGTCACGGTCGACGCGGCGCCGGCGGGGGAGTGGCTCGAGCGCGTCCTCGCCGAGCCGGCCGGCCCCGGCGTCCTGACCGTCGTATGGCAGTCGATCACCCGGCTGTACTGGCCGGCCGGGGAGGTCGCGCGCGTCGAGGCCGCGGTCGCCGCCGCCGGACGCCGGATCCCGCTCGCGCACGTGAGCATGGAGTACCCCGACCTCGGCGGTGAGCACCCGACCCTCGACGTCCGCGTCTGGCGCGACGGCCGGCCCGACGGCGTCCGACACGAGCTTGGCACGGTCGGTGACCACGGTCTGCCCGTCGTGCTCCACCCGGGTGTGACGCTCACCACCGGGTCAACTTCCTGATCCACGCTGCCGAGACCACGCTCATGGCAGCGCAGCCGGCAGCGGCGGACACAGTCGTCCCGTGCGTGCGCTACCCCGGTTTCGAGCACCCCGAGGGCGCGTGCGGCTGCTTCCACGGCGGGCGGCCGCCGGTGTACGGGCCGACGTCGACGTACGCCCCGGTGCCCCGGCCGCGGCCGGCGACCGACTAGCGGCGAGCTCGATCGGTCAGCGCGCCAGCCACTGCTTGCCGAGGCGCTCCTCGGTGCGCAGCCCCGCGCGGATGGCAGGCTCGGCGGCCTTCTCGATCTTGCCGCCGACGAGCGGCACGGACGCCTTGAGGTCGGCGGTGAGCTCCTCGACCGACTGCCCGGCCGACCCGCGCAGCGCCAGGGTGCCCGTCAGCCGCACCGGCGCGCCGCCGATCTCGAGCGTGATGGTGCCGGTGCGCGAGCCGTCCGGCTGCGCGGCGTTCCACTGGTCGACGCGCACGACGGTGAGCGTCTGGCCGACGAACCGCTTGACGAAGTCGGGCACCTCGTCGGTCGGCAGGTCGCGGCGGCTGGTGACCGTGGCGCCGCCGCCGGCCTCGACCACCTCGACCGTCGAGCTGAGGGCACCGGTCGCGGCGCACACCTGCTCGAGGAACGTGCGGTCGGTCAGCATGGCGAAGACCGCCTCGGGACCGGCCGGGTAGTCGACCTGAGCGGTGAGCTGCACGGGTGGGCCTGCTTCCTGGTCGTGGTGGGGTGCCGGCGACACGCTAGTCGCGCCGGCCGGTCGGATGACCGATCGGGTGGTGGGCGCGGTGCGCGCGGCGGCGCGCCCGTCCGCTGTGGGTAGGTTGGAGAGCGCGTGCGACGGAGCACGCCCGCGGGGGCCTCGTGCCCGCGGCCGCCAGCGACGAGGGCGCGGGTGTCATGGTGGGGTCGGACCAGCGAGCCGAGGTCGGGCGCCTGCGCGCCGCCACGATGGCGCAGGTGGCGGCGCTCGCACCCGCCGACGCCCCGCCCGGCCTCGCGGCGCTGCTCGAGGACTACTACCGCCACGTACCCGACGAGGACGTGCTGACGCGCCAGCCCGAGCACCTGCTCGCGGCGGTGCTCAGCCACCGCGCGCTCGCCGAGCGGCGTCCGGTCGGGCGCGCCGTCGTCCGCGTGCAGACACCCGGCCAGATCGGCGCGGACGACGGGTGGTCCGACGGCCACACGGTCGTCGAGGTCGTCACCGACGACATGCCGTTCCTGGTCGACTCGGTCACCGCCGAGATGAGCCGCATCGGGCGCGCGATCCACCTGGTGGTGCACCCGCAGCTGCTGGTGCGCCGCGACGCGGCAGGGGTGCTGGTGCAGGTGGAGGGCCGGGCCCGCCCCGACGACGTCTCGCCCGAGGCGCCCGAGGCGCTCGGGCACGGCGTGCACGCCGAGTCGTGGATGCACGTCGAGGTCGACCGCGAGAGCGACCCCGCGGTGCTCGAGCAGCTGGCAGCCGACCTGCGGCGGGTGCTGGGCGACGTCCGTGACGCCGTCGACGACTACCCGCGCATGCGGGCGACCGCGCTGGCTGTGGCCGACGACCTCGGGGCCACGCCACCGGTCGGTCGCGACGCCACCGAGGTGGCCGAGGTGCAGCGGTTCCTGCGCTGGCTCACCGACGGGGCGTTCACGTTCCTCGGCTACCGCGAGCACCGCCTCGACAGCGAGGACGACGGCCTGGTGCTGCGCGGGGTCACGGGCACCGGGCTCGGCATCCTGCGCCACGACCAGAAGATGTCGCAGAGCTTCGGCCGGCTGCCCGCTGCTGCCCGCGAGCGCGCCCGCGACCCGCACCTGCTGGTGCTGACCAAGGCCAACTCGCGAGCCACGGTTCACAAGCCGTCCTACCTCGACTACGTGGGCATCAAGGTCTTCGACGCCTCGGGCGCGGTCGTGGGCGAGCGCCGGTTCCTCGGCCTGTTCACGACCGGGGCCTACCGCACCGGTGTGCGGGCCGCCCCGATCATCGACCGCAAGGTCGACGAGGTGCTGCGGCTGTCGGGCTTCACCCCCGACAGCCACTCGGCCAAGGACCTGGTCGCCGTGCTCGAGACGTTCCCCCGCGACGAGCTGTTCCAGAGCGAGGTCGCCCACCTGCTCGACACCGCGCTCGGGGTCATGCAGCTGCAGGAGCGCCGCCGCACGCGGCTGTTCCTGCGCCGCGACGACTACGGCCGCTTCATGTCCTGCCTGGTGTTCCTGCCCCGCGACCGCTACACGACCGCGGTACGGCTGCGCATCGAGGGGGTGCTGCTGGAGGGCCTCGGCGGCGTCAGCGTCGAGTACACGACCCGGGTCACCGAGTCGGTGCTCGCGCGGCTGCACGTGGTGGTGCGCACCCCGACGAACCAGGCGCTGCCGGCGGTCGACGTCGCCCAGCTGGAGGCGCGCCTGGTCAGCGCCATCCGCACCTGGGAGGAGGACCTCGCCGAGCTGCTGCGCTCACGCCTCGGCGAGGAGGTCGGCGCCGACGTCGCCGGGCGTTACGGCGCCGCGTTCCCGGAGGCCTACAAGGAGGACTTCACGCCCCTCGTCGCCTTCGGCGACCTGGAGCGTGTGCGCGAGCTCGAGCAGGACCCGCCGGGCGCGCCGCTGCGCATGCGCCTCTACCGCGAAGCCGACAGCCCGGACGACGAGCGCCGGCTGATGCTCTACCGCGCCGAGCCGCTGTCCCTCACCTCGGTGCTGCCGATCTTCGGCGACCTCGGCGTCGAGGTGATGGACGAGCGGCCCTACCAGCTGGCGCCGCCGGGCGGCGCGACGCCGGGGCCGCGCGTGCACCTGTACGACTTCGGGCTGCGCGCGTCCGGCCCGCGCGGCTGGGGCCCGGCGCCCGAGGGGGCGGCGCGCACGCCGTTCGAGGACGCCTTCGCCGCGGTCTGGGAGGGCCGCGCCGAGAGCGACGGCCTCAACGCCCTGGTGCTGGCTGCGTCGATGACCTGGCGGCAGGTGCTCGTGCTGCGCACCTACGCCACCTACCTGCGCCAGGCCGGACTCACCTTCAGCCAGCGCTACGTCGAGACGTGCCTGCTCGCGAACGTGCGCGTCGCCCGCTCGCTGGTGCAGCTGTTCGAGGCGCGGTTCGAGCCCGACCGGCTCGGTCTCGACCCGCGATGCCAGGCCCGCGTCGAGACCTGCGAGGCGCTCGTCGAAGAGATCCGCACCGAGCTGGACGACGTCGCGAGCCTCGACCACGACCGCATCCTCCGCGCCCTGCTGGGGACGATCCGCGCGACGCTGCGCACCGGCTTCTTCCAGCGCGGCGAGGACGGGCAGCCGCTGCCGTACGTCGCCGTCAAGCTCGACCCCCACGCGGTGCCCGACCTGCCCGCGCCGCGACCGGCGTACGAGATCTGGGTGTACTCCCCGCGCGTTGAAGGCGTGCACCTGCGCTTCGGCTCGGTCGCCCGCGGCGGCCTGCGGTGGAGCGACCGGCGTGAGGACTTCCGCACCGAGGTCCTCGGGCTGGTCAAGGCGCAGATGGTGAAGAACGCCGTCATCGTGCCGACCGGCGCCAAGGGCGGGTTCGTCGCCAAGCAGCTGCCCGATCCCGGCGACCGCGAGGCGTTCCTCGCCGAGGGCGTGGCGTCGTACCGCACCTTCATCTGCGCGTTGCTCGACCTCACCGACAACATCGTCGGCACCGGCGACCAGGCCACGGTGGTGGCGCCGCAGCGGGTGGTGCGGCACGACGGCGACGACACCTACCTGGTCGTCGCGGCCGACAAGGGCACCGCCACGTTCAGCGACATCGCGAACGCGGTGGCGACGTCGTACGGCTTCTGGCTCGGCGACGCCTTCGCGTCGGGCGGCTCGGTCGGCTACGACCACAAGGCGATGGGCATCACCGCGCGCGGTGCGTGGGAGTCGGTCAAGCGGCACTTCCGCGAGCTCGGCGTCGACACCCAGTCGCAGGAGCACACGGTCGCCGGCGTCGGCGACATGAGCGGTGACGTCTTCGGCAACGGCATGCTGCTCTCGCGCCACACCCGGCTCGTCGCCGCCTTCGACCACCGGCACGTCTTCCTCGACCCCGCGCCCGACGCCGCGACCTCGTTCGACGAGCGGCGCCGGCTGTTCGACCTGCCGCGCTCGTCGTGGGCCGACTACGACACCACGCTGCTCAGCGAGGGCGGCGGCGTCTACGCCCGCACCCTGAAGTCGGTGCCGGTGAGCGCGCAGGCCGCGGCGGCCCTCGGGCTGGGCGACCAGCCCCGCTCCATGACGCCGGCTCAGCTGATGCAGGCGATCCTGCTGGCCCCGGTCGACCTGCTGTGGAACGGCGGCATCGGCACCTACGTCAAGGCGTCGACCGAGTCCCACGCCGACGTGGGCGACCGCGCCAACGACGCCATCCGCGTCGACGGTGCCCACCTGCGCTGCACGGTCGTCGGCGAGGGCGGCAACCTGGGCCTGACCCAGCTGGGTCGCGTCGAGGCCTCGCTGCACGGCGTGCGCCTCAACACCGACGCCATCGACAACTCCGCCGGCGTCGACACCTCCGACCACGAGGTCAACATCAAGATCCTGCTCGACGCCGTGGTCGCCGACGGCGAGCTCGACGTCGCGGGCCGCAACGCGGTGCTGGCGTCGATGACCGACCAGGTCGGCGCGCTGGTGCTGCGCGACAACTACGAGCAGAACGCCCTGCTCGGCGTCGCCCGCTCGCAGGCCCCCTCGATGCTGCCGGTCCACAGCCGCCTGATCCGCGCCCTCGAGCGCGCTGGCGCCCTCGACCGCCAGCTGGAGTTCCTGCCCGACGCCAAGGGCCTCGCGCGCCGGAGCGAGGAGGGCATCGGCCTGACCTCGCCCGAGATCTCCGTGCTCGTCGCCTACGTCAAGCTCGGGCTCACCGACCAGCTGCTCGGCAGCGACCTGCCCGACGAGCCGTTCATGCGCACGCGGCTGCGGGCGTACTTCCCCGACGAGGTCGTCCGCCGCTACGACGACCGGCTCGACGCCCACCCGCTGCGCCGCGAGATCATCACGACCTCGGTCGTCAACGACATGGTCAACCGAGCCGGCGTCACCTTCGCCTTCCGCGTGCAGGACGAGACCGCGGCCTCCGCCGTCCAGGTGGCGCGCGCCTACGTCGTCGTGCGCGAGGTCTTCGGCCTCGTCGACTTCGCCCACCGGGTGGAGACGCTCGACACCGCGGTGCCCGCGGCGGCGCAGGACGCGCTCTACCTCGAGCTGCGCCGCCTGGTCGACCGCGCCACCCGCTGGCTGCTGCAGACCCGCACCGACCTGGTCGACGTCGCCGCCGAGATCGAGCGCTACCGCGGCACGGTCGCCGAGCTCGGGCCGCAGGTCGGCACACTGCTCGTCGGCCGCGACAGCCAACGCATGACCCGCCACGCCGAGCACCTGGTCGACCTCGGGGCGCCGCACGACCTCGCCGTCACGGCCGCCTCGCTGCTCGACGTCTACGCGCTGCTCGACGTCTGCGAGGTCGCCAGGTCGACGGGTCGGCGCGCCCGCGAGGTCGCCGGCATCTCGTTCGCGCTGTCCGAGCGGTTCCAGGTCGACGCCCTGCTCACGGTCATCACCGACCTGCCGCGCGCCGACCGGTGGGACGCGCTCGCCCGCGCGGCGCTGCGCTACGACCTCTACGCCGCGCTGGAGGCCCTCACCGTGTCGGTGATCCGCACGGTCGACGCGCACGAGGACGACCCGGCCGCCCGGGTCGCCGCCTGGGAGGCCGTCAACGGCGAGACGCTGCGCCGCGCCCGCGACCTGCTCGGCGAGGTCAGCGCCCTCGACCACAGCAGCATCGCGGCGGTGTCGGTCGCGCTGCGGGGGCTGCGTGCCGTCGTCCGCAGCGGGGCCCCGGCCGGCGCCGCTTAGGATCCTCGCGTGGGAACCCTCAACGACCTCGTCCACATCCACACCGAGCTGGACGAGGCCGACATCGAGTGGCTGCACCAGCTCGTGGGCGACTGGCAGCTGCTGTCCGACCTCGCGTTCGCCGACCTGGTGCTGTGGGTGCTCACCCCCGAGGGGTGGCTGACGGTGGCCCACGTGCGGCCGACCACCGGCGCGACGGTGTTCTTCCAAGACATCGTCGGCGAGCTCGTCGTCTCCGGCGAGGACAGCCAGCTCGACGACACCCTGGTGCAGGGACGGATCCTGCGCGACCGCGACCCGCTGTGGCACGAGGACGTGCCGGTGCGCGAGGAGACGATCCCGGTCGTGCGCGACGGTCGCACCATCGCGGTCCTGAGCCGGGTCAACAACCTGGCGACCATGCTGAGCCCCAGCCGGCTCGAGCTGACCTACATCGGCTGCGCCGACGCACTCGGCTCGATGATCGCCGAGGGGGCGTTCCCGGTGGCGGGCGCGTCGACCGGCTCACGCCGCGGGGCTCCGCGCGTGGGCGACGGCCTGCTGCGCCTGGACGTCGACGGCGTCGTCAGCTATGCCAGCCCCAACGCCGTGTCGGCCTACCACCGGCTCGGCTACGAGCGTGAGCTGGTCGGCGCCTCGCTCGCCGAGATCACCACCGGTCTGCTGCGCGGCCGCGGGCAGGTCGACGAGGGGCTGCCGCTGGTGCTCACCGGCAAGGCGCCGTGGCGCTCGGACGTCGAGGGGCGCGGCACGATGCTCAGCGTCCGGGCGATCCCGCTGGTCGAGCAGAAGCAGCGGGTGGGCGCGCTGCTGCTCGTGCGCGACGTCACCGAGCTGCGCCGTCGCGAGCGCGAGCTGCTGAGCAAGGACGCGACCATCCGCGAGATCCACCACCGGGTCAAGAACAACCTGCAGACCGTCGCCGCCCTGCTGCGACTGCAGTCGCGACGGCTGGACGACGGCCCCGGCCGCACCGCGCTGGACGAGGCCGGCCGCCGGGTGGGTGCGATCGCCCTGGTGCACGAGACGCTGTCGACCAGCTTCGACGAGACGGTCGTCTTCGACGACGTGGCCACGCGGGCGCTCGCGGCGCTCGTCGAGGCGGCGACGCCGGACGGCAAGACCCGGCTGCGCCACACCGGCCAGTTCGGCCGGCTGCGCGCCGAGGACGCCACGGCGCTGTCGCTGGCCCTCACCGAGCTGGTGCAGAACGCCGTCGAGCACGGGCTGGCGGCCGGTGGCGGCGTGGTCACCGTCCACGCCGAGCGCGCTGTCGCCGTCCCGGACGATCTCGGGGGGTCGGGCGACGAGCTCACGGTCTGCGTGATCGACGACGGGGTCGGCCTGCCCGACGACGGCGTCCTGCCCAGCGGCCTCGGCTCGCAGATCGTGCGCTCGCTGGTCGCCGAGCTGCGCGGCACGATCGCCTGGCACCGGCGCGAGGCCGGCGGCACTGAGGTCGTGATGACCGTGCGGCCGCGCCCGCTGCCGTCCTGACCGGCGGCCTGCTCACCGGGTCGAGCACGCCAGAACGCCCCGGCCGGTGGCCGGGGCGTTCGCTGTGCGGGCGCGAGAGCGCGGTGCGTCAGACCGCCCGGCGGGCGCGGGCGTTGCGGCGCTTGAGCGCGCGACGCTCGTCCTCGGACAGTCCGCCCCAGACGCCGGCGTCCTGGCCGGACTCCAGCGCCCACTTCAGGCAGGTGTCGAGAACGGGGCAGCGACGGCACACGGCCTTCGCCTCCTCGATCTGCATGAGCGCGGGCCCGGTGTTCCCGATGGGGAAGAACAGCTCGGGATCCTCGTCCAGGCAGGCTGCGCGGTGGCGCCAGTCCATGGGATCGGTCTCCTGTCAGGGGTGCGTGTGCGACGGTCGGTGCACGGCTCGCGAGCGGTCGGTGACCGTTCGGCCGTCTGCTCCGCATCAGGCCGGTGAGGCGATGGCGGGCAGCAGGACGACAACGCCGTCGTCAGGCTCGGTGTTCCAGCCTCACACCTTCCGCCAGGTCGCACAAGTGGTGAGTCGTGATCATCTTGTGATGACAGGCTGCGGTCACCTCCGTGACCAGTGGATGAAGACTCGGCGGCCCCGCGCCGTCAGGCGTGGTCGGCGGTGAGCACCTCGAGGGCCTTGGGGACGGCGGTGAGCCGCACGCCCAGCACCCGGCCGAGGTAGTCGCCGTCCGCCTGCAGCGCGACCTCCTGCGTCGAGCTCACGTGCACCCACGCCAGGTCGTGCGCGGTGTAGGTGCGGTCGGTGCCGGCAGGCCGGCCGCTGAGCATGCGCCCCAGGCTCTGCACGACCTGGTGCGCCTCGAGCCCCCGCGGCGCCGACACGTCGATGCCGAGGTCGAACGACGCCTGGGGGGTGGGGCGCAGCCGGTGCGGGCCGAGGTAGGACCACGGGTCGGTGTTGGTGATGATCACCATGGGCAGCCGGGTGACCGACCCCAGCGGGCTGGTGAGGCTCATGGGCGTGGCGGTGCGGTCGAGGGCGCACCACGCCTTCACCGTCGACGCGGCGTAGCGCAGGCTGGTGGCGCGATGGCCGCGGGTGCGCGCCGCCTCGACGCGCGCGATGGCGAGGGCGTCGAGCCCGAGCCCCGCGTTGAGCACCACCCAGCGGTCGGCCACCGGGCGACCCGCGACCTCGGTCACCGTCATGTGCACCAGCCCGAGACGCCTGCTGCTGCCCTCCCGCAGCGCGCGGGCCACCAGCTGCGCCGACCCGAGGGTGCCGAGCGGCTGGCCCAGGGTGCGGGCCAGCACGTTGGTCCCCCCGGCGGGCACCAGCCCGAGCGCGGGGACGTCGGTGCCGGGCCCTGCGGTGAGCAGGCCGTCGACGACCTCGCCCACCGTGCCGTCGCCGGCCATCACGACGACCGCGTTGACATCATCGGTGCGGACGGCCGCCGCAAGGTCACGGGCGTGGCCGCGGCCGGTCGTCTGCGCCACCTCCACCCGCGTGCCGGGGGCGCCGCCGGACTCGAGCGCGTCGACGACCCCCCGCAGTGCCCGCGGATCGGCACGGGTCGAGCGGGGGTTGAGCATCAGCACGACCCGCACGGCCAGCAAGGGTAGAGGGCGTTACGGTGGCGTGGTGCCACACCCCCGCACCGGCGACGACGGCCACCCGGACGTCGGGGCTGGCGGCGTGGCCGACGACGCGAGGCCCGGCACGTGGGCCATGGTCGCGGCGCTGGTCGTGGGCCTGCAGGGGCTGGTCGTCGTCGCCTTCGCGGTCTACTACCTGGCCGAGTACGCGAAGGCCTACTCGATCTTCAACGTGCTGGTCTCCGCGGGGCTGTTCCTGCTCTCGGGCGCCGGGCTGCTGCTCGTGGCCAAGGGGCTGGTCGACGGCCGCGGCTGGGCGCGCTCACCCGCGCTGACGTGGGAGATCGTGTGCCTCCCCGTCGCCTGGGGACTGCTGCAGGCCGGCCGGTGGTACCTCGGGGTGCCCATCGGCCTGCTCTCGGTGCTCGCGCTGGTCGGGCTGATCGTCGGCGTCGCCCCCAACCGCCGCTGACCGCCTACCCCTCGCTCCAACCCAGCCCGGCGCTCACTGCCAGGTGCCGCTGCCGCGGCGCACCGTGAGCCTCACCCAGGTGCGGCCGTCCTCGACGCCGTCCTGCAGGCTGTCCACGAGCGCCGACAGCACCGACCACACGAACGCCGAGCGGTCGGGCAGCGTGATCTCGGAGCGGCTGACCTCGACCTCGAGTGACTCGTCCTCGAGCGTGAACTCGCAGCTGAGCGTCGCGGGGTCGTCCTCCCCGGGCACCACGAGCATCACGCAGGCCTCGTCGACCGCGATGCGCACGTCCTCGATGCGGTCGAGGGTCAGGTCGACCCGCGCGGCCAACCCGGCGGCCGCCGTCCGCACGACGGCGATGTACGCCGGGGCGGCGGGCACGTCGAGCAGCACGACGTCGCCGAGCACCCCGTCGGAGGCGACGGCTGTCAGGGCGGTCATCGGGTGATGGTCCTGCCGGGCATGGGGCACGTCCTCCGTGGTGAGCTGATGCGCCGGGCTGCGCAGTGGTCGTCCCGTCGCTGACGGTCACACCGCCGGGTCCATCGTGGACCCCTGCCGCCCGCGCGTCCACGTCACGCGCGCCGTCAACCTCCACGTCGGCCGTCGTCGCGGTCACGCGTCCCGGGCGGCGAGGTCGCGCAGGCGGTCGCCGTCGACGCGGTAGTGCACCCACTCGTCCATGGCTGAGGCGCCGAGCGCCTCGTAGAAGGCGATGGACGGCTCGTTCCACCGCAGCACCCACCACTCCAGCCGGGTCCATCCCCGTTCGACGACGGTCGCGGCCAGGCGCGCGAGCAGCGACGTGCCGACGCCCGCGCCGCGCAGCGCCGGACGCACGTACAGGTCCTCGAGCCAGATGCCGTGCCGCCCGGTCCACGTCGAGAAGGTCACGTAGTAGACGGCCATGCCGGCCACCTCGCCGTCGACCTCGGCGACGAGCGCGTGGCTGCGAGCGGTCGCCACGTCGTCCGGGAACAGCGCCTGGGTGAGGTGCTCCTCGGTCGCCTCGACGGCGTCGGGCTCCCGCTCGTACTCCGCGAGCTCGCGCACCAGCGCCAGCAGCTGCGGGACGTCGGACAGCTCCGCCGGGCGGATCACGGTGGTGGCCACGCCCCGACCGTAGGCCACCCACCCCCACCCCACCGTGATCTTGCGATCCCGGCCCACCCGACCCCACCGTGATCTTGCGATCCCGGCCCACCCGACCCCACCGGCTGAGGGTGCGTCGGGTGCCAGTGGCGGCGTCGCGCAGCGCCGCGAGGGCGTGGGTCGTGCTCGTGCGCCACCGCTCGGACGACCCACCGATGCCCGGTCACGGGGGAAGGGGGACGCCGGTCAGCAGGCGACCTGCACCGGCGTCTGACGTCCCCGGACGACGAGCACGCCTCGCCCCGGGACGAGCCGGTCCGGCGGCTGCACCCGGACGCCGAGCACCTCGCCGTCCGCTGAGCCGGTGGGGCTCAGCAGCAGGCCGGTGCGAGCCGCTCGGACCGACGCCACGACCCCGCGGTAGCTGCCGACCAGGGCGGACGGCGTCCCGGCGAGCACGACCGCGGTGGTGCTGCGCCGGCGTACGAGCTCGTCGAGCAGGGCGTCGACAGGGCTGCCGGACAGCAGGTCGGCGTCGTCGACGAGCACGCACCCCGGCCCCGAGCGCAGCCGCGCGGCGAGCGTCGGGTCGTCCGGCCGCAGCGCCGGCCACGGTCCGTCGCCCAGCACCGAGTGCCGTGGGCAGATGCCGAGGACCTCAGCCCCGCCGGCGTGCAGCGCGCGGGCCATCGACAGCAGGGTCGTCGACCGCCCTGTGCCGGCCTCGCCGGCGACGACCACAGCCGGGTCGCGATGCAGGTCGAGCCCGACGGGAGTGGCGTCGTCGCCGCCGACGCCGACCAGCACCGACAGCTCAGCCAGCGACCCACGGTCACGTCGGCGCACCAGCTGGTCGAGGCTGGCGGTGGTGGGCAGCTCGGCGACCCGCACCCGGTCGTGAGCCACGGTCGAGGGGGTGCCAGGCGCGACGTCACCCGGCCGGCCCGCCCACCGGGCTCGCGCAGCGGCGACGACGGCCGCGACGGCCTGCGGGACGTCGGCCTGCCCGACGACCGCGAGCTGCACAGCCGAGCCGTCGCTGACCCGGACCCCACGGCCGGGAGGAGCAGACGGCGAGGCCGAGGAGGACGCGACGCCGGCCAGCAGCAGGTCGGTCGGGTCGTTGACGCGCAGCAGCAGCCGCTCGCCCAGCACCGCGGTCAGCCGTGAGGCCAGCAGGGCCCGCCCCCCGGCCACGACCGCGCCGAGGCCGGCGCTCTGCCCGTCGCGCAGCAGCGACAGCAGGGCGTCCGAGCTGCGGCCGTGGTCGAGCTCGTCGAGCCCCTCGACCAGCGCGTCCCAGCCGTCGATCAGCAGCACCACCTGCGGCACCGGCTGCGGCGACGGCGTGAGGGCGAGCGCGCGGGCGCGCACCTGCTCGGTCAGCCGCTCGACCAGCCGTGCCACCAGTCGTGGCTGGTCGCGGGTGAGCGCGGTGCCGCAGTGCGGCAGGGACGCCAGCCCCCGCAACCCACCGCCAGCCGCGTCGACGACGTGCAGCTGCAGCTCGTCCGGGGACGCGAGCTGCGACAGCCGTGCGGCCACGCCCAGCAGGGCGGTGGTGCGACCGCTGCGGGCCGGTCCGTGCACGCCGAGGTGCCCGTCGAACCCTGGGCGCCAGGCGAGCACGGGCTGCCGCTGCAAGGCGGGCAGGTCGACGAGCCCGAGCGCGACCTCGGCACCGGTGGACGACGGCACGCCGTCGGCGGCCGCGACCCGGCGCAGGTCGGCGTCGGTCACCACCTCGGGCAGCGGAGGCAGCCACGCGGCGGGTGCCGCCTGCAGTCCTGATTCGGCCGCGGCGCGTCGCACCGCCTCCACGACCGCCGCGAGGTCGTCCGACCCGTGAGCCTCGGGGACGGACGTCGGGATGTCACCGGCGGAGGCGGCGCCGGCCACGCGCACCGACACGACGCCAGGCCCGTCGGCGTCCGAGGTGCCGCTGACACGCGCGATCTGGACCGTGCGCAGACCACCAGAACCGCTGCGCCACACCGCTCGCCCGGGAGCAGCGGGGTCGAGGCGTGCGGCGTCGGGTGCCTCGATGACGTCGTCGGAGTCGCTGCGGTCGCGCAGCCGCAGCGCGATGCGCAGGTTCACGTTCGCCTTGATGTCGGCGCTGACGATGCCGGCCGGCCGCTGCGTCGCGAGCACGAGGTGGACCCCGAGGCTGCGCCCGACCGCGGCGACCCGCACCAGCCCGGTGACGAAGGAGGGCAGCTCCTCGGCGAGGACCCGGAACTCGTCGATGACGACGACGAGCCTGGCGATGGCAGGCATCGTCGGGTCGTGACGGCGGCGCCGGTCGTAGGCGTCGAGGTCGTCGGCGCCCGCGTCGGCGAGGAGGCGCTCACGGCGGGTGAGCTCGGCGCCCAGCGACTGCAGGGCCCGCTCGGCGAGGGCCGCGTCGAGGTCGGTGACCACCCCGGACACGTGCGGCAGCCCCGCGCACGCCGCGAAGGCGGCACCGCCCTTGTAGTCGACGAGCACCATCGACAGCTCGTCGGGCCGGTTGCCGACGGCCAGCGCGGCCACGAGGGTGCGCAGCAGCTCGGACTTGCCCGCCCCGGTCGTGCCCGCGACCAGCGCGTGCGGCCCGTCGGTGCGCAGGTCGAGGGTCGCGACCCCCTCCGCGTCGACACCCACCGGCGCGCACGTGGACGACGGCTGCTCGCGCCACTGCCGCAGCACGTCCGCCGGGTCGGTGGCGTCACAGGCCAGGAGGTCGAGCAGCCGCACCGCCGACGGCAGGACGGTCCCGCCGTCGGGTGTGGCGTCGCGCAGCGGGGCGAGCGCGCGGGCGACCCGGTCGGCCCACCCGGCCCGGACGGCGTCCCACTGCAACCGCTGCTCGGGCTGCCCGTCCTGCTGCAGCAGGGCGCCCGGCTCCGCATGGTCGGTCTCCGAGACCGACAGCGTGGCGCCGCACTCACCGGGCAGGCCTGCGCGACGGTCGGCCAGGCAGATGGCGTGGATGCCCACCGCTGGGCCGCGAGACATCAGCTCGGCCATGCCCGGCACGCCGCGGAGCCGGCTCGCCCCCGCGAGTACCAGGACGGTGCGCGGGCCGCACCAGGCGGAGGCGTCGTGCCGCTGCTCGGCGCGCTCGGCCACCTGCTCGACGAGCCGGGCGACCACGTCCTGCACCTGCTTCGGCTCGTGGACGACGTCACCGGCCACGTGCGGGAGCCACCGGGTCCACCGCCAGCTCGTGGCGTGGGAGTCGTTGCCGCACAGCACTATCAGCTGCAGCGTGCGAGGGCTGTGCCAGGCGGCGAGCTGGCACAGCAGGTGCCGCGTGACGCCCGCGACGGTCTCTGGAGGCCCGTGCAGCCCGAGGTGCCCGCATCCCGTGAGCGGCACGACGACCGGGGCGTCGGCCAGGAAGGCCGGCTGCTCGACCCCGTCGGCATCGGTCACGGTGACGTCCGCCGCGACGCGCCCGGTGCCGACCAGCAGGGCGAGCGCGTCGTCCGCGGCCGCCGGCCGCTCCCACAACCGCGCGGACGGCCGGGTCACCGCGCGCAGCAGCTCGGCCGCGTCGGGCGCGGCGGCTCGGCGCGCGGCGAGCTCGGCCACCAGCGCCTGGGCGAGGCGGGCGTCGACGTCGGCGTCCCGCTGGTCGTGCCGGCTCACGGCGTCGCGGTGGTCGCGGCGCCCGCGGGAGCGGTCGCTCACGGCGCTGGCGACCATCATCACCGGGGTCATCAGGGCGAAGAGCAGGAAGGCCGGCTGCCGCAGCAGCAGCGCGATGGGGACGGCGACGAGGAGGGGCACCAGCATCGCGGCGAGCGGCCACCGGTGCCGGGTCGGCGCGGCGACCGCCGTCGGCCTGCGCAGCCGGACCTGGTGCGCCGCAGGCGCCGGACGGGGCGGGCAGTTGACCTCCACCGTGCCCTCGCCGGTCACCCGGCAGGTCGCGCGGCGCACCGCCGGTGGCCTGACGACCAGCGTGCTCGCGCCCAGTCGCAGCCGCTGCCCGACGGTGACGGCAACGGACGACCCGGTCGACGTCACCGGCCGGCCGTCGAGCCGCGTGCCGTTGGCCGAACCCAGGTCGTGCAGCCGCAGGCCGTCCGGCCCGACATGCAGGACGGCGTGCCGGCGGCTCGCCTGCGGGTCGTCCAGCGTGAGGTCGCACCCGGGCGCGCGCCCGATCAGGTGCTGGCCCGGGCGCAGCGGGTGCACGCGCCCGCAGTCGGGACCGTGGGTGACGTGCAGCTCGAGCATGCCGCGCGGCGAGCGACCGCTCGCGGTGGCGCCCGCGAGGAGCAGGGCCCCGTCGAGCAGGGGCGGCTGCCCGAGCTCGGCGTCCGGCGCGAGGGGCTGACCGCCCACCTGCACGGGCGCGTCACCCCGGACGTCGGCCGCTGCCAGCACCTGCCCGCACACCGCCGACCAGGGCGTGCCCATGGGCGCGGACACCTCGAGGTCGACGGGCGCGGCGGGCCGGCCGGCGTCGACGACGGTGCAGCGCAAGGAGGGCATCCGACGAGGGTGCCCGATCCGAGCCTGAGCCCGCTGTCGTCGTCCACAGGGGCTGGCGCACGGGAGGTCGGCGCCTCAGCCGAGCTGCACGAAGTGGTTGTGCTCGCTCAGGTCGCCGGTCGACCTCGCACCGCGGCCAGCACCGCGCGCATGTCGCCGCACACGGTGACGCCAGGCCCGGCCAGCTGATCGGCCGGCGTCAGGCCGGCGTAGCCGACGACCCGCATGCCGGCGGCTCGCGCAGCCTCGACCCCGCGCGCGCTGTCCTCGACGACGACGCATCGTGAGGGCTTGACCCCCATGCTGCTCGCCGCGTGCAGGTAGACGTCAGGGGCGGGCTTGCCGTGCGCGACGTCCTGCGAGCTGAAGAGGCGTCCGGCGAAGCGGTCCAGCAGGCCGGTGACGCCGAGCGTCCGGCGCATCTTGTCGTGGCTGCTATTCGAGGCGACGCAGATGGCGACGCCGTCGGCCTGCAGCGCGTCCAGGACTGGGACGACCCCCGGGACGGGCGCGAGCTCCCGCGCGAACGCGGCGTCGTACAGCGGCTCCGTCGCCGCCTCGAACCCGTCGGGCAGCGGTCCGACCCGCCGCTCCACCTGCTCGCGGTAGTACGCGTCGGAGCAGCCGAGGAACCGGTCGAGCACCTCCTGCGGCGTCAGGTGCCAGCCGAGATTCGTGAGCACCTGCGCCCCGACGACGGCGCTGATGCGTTCGGTGTCGACGAGCACGCCATCGCAGTCGAAGACCACGAGGCCGCCGGGCTCGGTCACTTCCCGATGCCGTCGGCGAGACCGCGGAGGAACTGGCGCTGACCGATGAGGAAGAGGACGAGCATGGGGAGCGCAGCCATCGTCAGGCCGGCGAACTGCACCGGCCAGTTGGTGAGCAGCCGGCTCTGCATGTCCATCAGCCCGACCGGGAGGGTCTTGAGGTCGGTGTCGCTGAGGAACACCAGTGCGAAGACGAACTCGTTCCAGGCGAACAGCGCCTGCAGCAGAGCGGCCGACACCAGGATCGGCCGGCACATCGGCAGGATGACCTGCCAGAAGATCTGCGCCCGCGAGGCGCCGTCGATGAGCGCCGCCTCGTCGACGTCCGGTGGCAAGTCGACCATGTAGGCACGGATCAGGAACGTCGTGAAGGGGATGCGGAACGCCGTGTAGAGGACGATCAGCGCCCAGTGCGTGTTGTAGATGTGCAGCTGCTGCAGCAGGCCGAACAGCGGCACCAGCGCCACGGTCGGGGCCAGCATCAGCCCACCGAGGAGGAGCAGCAGGATCGGTCCACCGAAGGGGATCTTGAGCCGCACGAGCGCGTACGCCGCCCAGGCGCTGAACAGCGTCGTCGTGAGGATCGAGGTGGACGTCACGATGACGCTGTTGGTGAAGAACCTGACGACGCCGGCGTTGCCCGCATCGACGAAGTTGTGCCACCGCAGCTCGCTCGGCAACCCGAATGGCTGCCCGAACACCTCGGCGTTGTCCTTGAAGCTGCTGAACACCATCCACAGCAACGGATAGACCACCAGCAGCGCGAGGACGCCGAGCGCCGCGAAGGTGAAGAGGCGCCCGATGGTCGCGAGCACGGGCGGACGACGTCGCGCCGATCGCGGGGGGACGCCCGCCACGCGAGCGGGCCGCAGGACGACGGCTCGGTCGGTGGTCACCACTGGACCCTCCGGCGGCGGGTCACCATGATCTGGATGGCCGAGATCGCGAACGTGATCACGAAGATGACGGTGGCGATGGCCGACGCGTAGCCCATGTTGTCCGCCAGGAAAGCGTTGTAGTACAGCCACGTGCCCAGTACGTGGCTGCTGTTCGACGGTCCGCCGCCTGTCATCACCATGACCTCGTTGAAGACCAGGAAGGCGCCCGAGATCGTGAGGATGACGACGAGCGTGGTCATCTCGCGCAGCAGGGGGACGGTGATGGAGAAGAACGTCCGCAGGTGGCCCGACCCGTCCACCTTGGCGGCCTCGTACAGCTCGCGCGGGACGCGCTGGATGGCGACGACGAACAGCACAGCGGTGTAGCCGATCGACTGCCACTGGCTCATCGCGATGATGCCCCAGATGGAGGTGCTCGGCTCCCCGAGCCAGTCCTGGGTGAGCGAGCCCAGGCCTACGGCGCTGAGTCCTCGGTTGAGCAGGCCGATCTGGGGGTTGTAGACGAACGAGAACAAGATGCCGGCGACCGTGATGGAGATGGTGGCGGGGATGAAGTAGATCGTGCGCAGCAACCCGCGCAGCCGCTGGTGCACCACCTCTTCCAGCACCGCCGCCAGCACGAGCGCCAGGCCAACCTGGAAGACCAGCGACACGACGGCGTAGAGCACGTTGTTCCACAACGAGTGCCAGAACACGGGGTCGTGCACTGCGGTGCTGTAGTTGTCGAGCCCGACGAAGGCGGGCGCCGATGAGAACGCGCTCCAGGAGAACAGGCTCAACCGCACGTTGTCGGCGATGGGGTAGTACACGAACACGACCAGCAGTGCCAGGGCGGGCAGCACCCACACCACGTTCCGCCAGCGCTCGAGGCTTCTGCTCACGAGGACCTCCTGCTCGTTGCCATGCGGTGGACACCGTCCCTGCCCGGCCGCGTCGACTGGGTGGCGCAGCTGCGGTCAGCTCTGCTCGCGCACCTTCGCGGCCGCCTTCTGGACGGCCTTCACCACCTGGTCGGGGGTCTGTGAGCCGTTGGCGATGCCTTCGGCTCCGGCGAGGAAGGCGTTTGCGACGTCGGCGTTCGTCACGGTGTCGAGCCAGATCGAGTAGGTGCTGGCCTTCGCCATGTCGTCGAGCGCCTTGCGCTGCTGCGGGACGGAGTTCGCCTCGGTCGCGGAGCCCTGGATGGGGCTGGGGTATCCGATCTGCTCGGTCATCTTCTTGGCGTTGGTCGGCGTGGTCATGAACTTGAGGAAGTCGACCGCCACAGCGGCGTTCTTGCTGCCCCTGTTGACCATGAAGCCGTCCGGCGCACCCGTCAAGGCGTTCTTGTCGCCCGCGGCGTCGGAGGGCGCGGGCAGCCGGAAGAAGTCCCAGTTGTCGGCCACGTTCTTCGTCGCGCCTCCCTCGGTGGTGATCGCCGGGAACTCCAGCAGCTCGAGGTAGTGCATGGCGGCCTTGCCGCTCAGGAAGTTTGCCTGCGCGCCCTCGTGGGCCAGACCGTTGACGGACGGGTTGCTGCACTGCTGAACCAGCTGCTGGAACTGGGTGAGCGCCTTGGCGTACCCGGGATCCGTGAACTGCCCGCTGCTCGGGTCGTAGTCCTTGGCCAGGGTCGCCGGCGGGACGTCGTAGCTGTTGAGCTGGGTCAGGTAGTGGATCGCGGGCCACCCGTACTGGTTGCCGAAGGCAATCGGCGTGTAGCCGGCCGCCTTGAGCTTGCCGCACGAGGTGAGCAGGTCCTCGAACGTGGCCGGCGGGCCGGACAGCCCCGCCTTCGTGAAGGCGATCTCGTTGTAGACCATGTACTTCGCATCCAGGTCGATCGGGACGCCGTAGTTCTTGCCCTGGTACTCGAAGGCCTTCAGCGCGGCCGGCGAGAAGCTCCCACCCCAGGGGGTGGACGAACCGACGGCGCTGGTGAGGTCGGTCGCCAGCCCGCCGCGGATGAACTTGTTGGCGAAGTCGCCGGCCCACGAGAAGTAGATGTCCGGCAGGTTCTTCGACGCCGACAGCACCCGGATCTTGTCCTTGTAGGGCTGGTCGCCCACCTGCTGCAGGTCGATCTTCACCTTCGGGTTCGCGGCCTGGTACTCCTTGGCCATGTCGACGAAGAAGGGTGCGTACTTGGGGTCCGCGAACTTGGTCAGGATGCTCACCGTGCCGGTCTTGCTGGCGGGGCTCGCGAGGTCGGCAGGCTTGCTCGCGGACGACGAGCTGCCGGTGCCCGGTGTGCCGCAGGCGGCCACCAGGGCGAGGGTGGCCGCGAGGCTGAGCACGGCGCTGGTCGGGGTGCTGCGCTTCATGGTGTCGTCCAATCTGCAGGGGTGTGACTGCCGAGTCACGGCGAGGTCACTGCGAGGTCACTGAGCTGTCAGGGAGATGCCGGTGGGCGTCAGGGTGGTCTCATGGCCGAAGGCGCCGTGCTCGGCGCAGCTGCGGGTGGCGTAGGCGGTGGCTTCGCCCAGGACAGTGCCGACGTCCTCGTGTCGGGCCAGGCCGACGAGCAGCCGCGCGATCAAGGCGTCGCCGGCGCCCAGGGTGTCGACGACGTCCCCGGGAGGCGCCGGCTGATGGATCAGCGACTCCTCGAGGACCAGGGCCCCCCCGGACCCCATGGTCACGACGGCGGTCTGCGGCCCGAGCTCGCGCAGCAGCTCCACCTGTCGTCGGGCTCGCGACATGTCGCCGTCCGGCGCCGACCAGATGGCGACGGTCGCGTGAGGAGCATGCTGCTGCACGTAGTCCCACGGCCGTTCGGAGAAGTCGAACGAGAGCTGGCGCGTAGCCCGTCGCAGCAGCGGCAGCTGCTCCTCGAGGTTCGAGCACTCGCCGGTGTGCACGACGTCGTACGTCGACGCCGCGCGCAGGTCGTCGGCGGTGAGCCGGAAGACCGAGACGCCGACGTCGCCCGCGACGAACACGCGGTTGCCGTCGACGACGTGCACGACGGCCGCGGCGTTGGGGCCGTCGACGACCCGGCTGCGTCCGGTGTCGACGCCTTCGGCGCGCAGCGCCTCCAGGACGACGTCACCGGCGTGGTCGGTGCCGACGGCGCCGAGGTAGGCGGCGTCCGCCCCGAGACGCCTCGCGTGCACGGCGACGTTGACGGCGTTGCCGCCGGGGTACATGACGCCCTGCTGGGGGTACTGGTCGACCACGTTGTCGCCGACGGCCAGCAGGCGCACCGCAGCGGGATGGTGAGGCATGCTCATGGCGCCCTCAGTACTGGACGCGCTTGTAGTAGCGACGGGTGGTGAGCGGGTGGTCACGCAGCACCTCGAGGTGCGCGCTGACCCGCTCGAGCAGCGTCGCCAGGACGACGTGCGACACGAGTGCCCGCACGCGCTGCGGGACGCCCGCCAGCTCCGCGTCGGCCGAGTCCAGCACGAGCATGCTGCTGCTGACCGTCGGGACGAACTTCTCGACGCGCTCCAGCAGTGGTCGCGTGGCGTCCTCGCCCTTGAGCACCACCACGCTGACGCCGTCCTCGACCAGCTCGAGGGTGCCGTGGAAGAAGTCCGACGCGTGCACGGGCCGCGTGCGGATCCACTGCATCTCCTCGAGGATGCACATGCCGTAGTACCAGGCCGGCGTCCAGGAGCCGCCGGCGCCGGTGATCACGTGGTAGTCGTGGGCGGCCAGGTGCTCTGCCACCGTGCGGGCCTGCGGCTCGAAGGCCCGCTTCGCCTCGACCAGCAGTGCCGGCAGCCGGTCGAGCTGCGCGACGACGTCGTCGTGGTCATCGATCTCGCCACGCTGCTCCAGGACGGCCAGCGCGATGGCCAGCGACTGCAGGTAGAAGGACTCGCAGGACGTGTCGTCCTCGGCGAAGCTCACGAACGCGTGGTCGGCGTCGCGCGCCAGCGGGGTTTCCGCGTGGCCGGTGAGCACGAGCGCCGTCGCACCGCGCGCCTGGCAGTACGCCAGTGCAGCCACGCTCTCGGCCGTCGTGCCCGACAGGGACGGGATGACCACGATCGAGTGCTCACCGAGTCGCGCCGACCCGGTCTCGACCAGCTCGGCCGGCAGCAGCAGGTGCACCGGGAACGTCGAGTTCTGCTGCAGCAGCTGTGCTGCTGGCTGCATGAGGAGCCCGGCGCCACCCGCCCCCAGGAAGAAGAGCTCGGTGGCGCCTGCGGCGAGGAGGTCGTGCATCACTGCGTGCAGTCGCGGGCCCTGAGCCAGCGCACCGGTCTGGATGCGCAGGAAGCGCGCCTCGTCGAAGTTCAGCACCAGCGGTTCCTTTCGGTGTGGGTGAGAGGCAACGGGGTCCGGCTCGCACGCCCCCCCGGGGCGGCTACCTCATAGCGGTCAGTAGTCCACCTTGAACATGTAGCGGCGGGTGTCCAGGTCGTGCTGTCGTGCCGCCTCCAGGTGCTTGGCCAGCCGACCGATGACCACGGCGATCGCGATGGGCGAGACGTCAGCCCGGATCGTCGTCGGAACTCCGGGGAGCGTCAGGTCGGCGGCGTCGATGCGGTGCGCCTTCTTGGTGTACTTGTCCAGGAACACCTGTGCGCGCTCGGCCATGGGGCGCGAGGCGTCCTCGCCGAGGATGTTCACCACGGCGGTCTCCTCGGTCATCATCTCGAACGCGCCCTGGAAGAACTCGCCGGAGTTGTAGCCGGAGGCGTTCATCCACTGCATCTCCTGCAGGTAGCACATCGCCAGGCCGTAGGCCCAGCCGTAGCTGGGTCCCGCACCGAGGACGAAGACCATCGGCTCGTCCTTGATCGCCTCGGCGATCCCGCGCACGAGATCCTCGCTGTCCTGCTGCGCCGAGAGCAGTGCCTTGGGCAGTGCCTCCACAGCGGAGCGCACCTCGTCGAAGTTCCGCGGTGCACCGGTCGCCTCGAGCAGCGCGTAGGCGAACAGGAGCTCGACGACGTCGCTGCCCCCGATGAAGGCGAGGTCGGCCGCGTCGGCCAGCGGGGTGCCTGCCTTCGCGGCCGCGGCGACCGTGGCCCCCTTGGCCTTGGCGGTCTTCGCGGCTTGGACGGTCTCCTTCGTCGTGCCGGTGTACGACGCGAGGACGACGAGTGAGCCTTCGCCCAGCAGCGCGGGGGGAGCGGTGTTGAACTCATCGCTCTGCACCTGGAAGACAGGCAGCGAGAGCTCACGCTGCAGCACGTAGGCCGCGGGGTAGCTGCAGATGATCGAGCCACCCGCACCGACGAAGTAGACGTTGCGCAGCCCCCGCGCGACGACGGCCTGGACGGCCTCGCGGATGGCGTCGTACTGCTCGATGGTCGCCTGCGTCTTCTCCTCGAAGTCCTCGTCGACCGGCTTCAGCGGCAGGGTGTCAGGCATGTGACCTTCCGTTTCTCGTGAACTGAGACTGGTGGAACGGCACTGTTGGGAACGTGCTCACTGGCGGTGTTGGGAACGTTCTCACCACGTCTGGTGGGTGTCAAGGGGGTAGCGGTAGATTGAATCCATGACGACATCTGGGCGGGGCCACGCCGCCGCCACGATCCACGACGTCGCCCGGGTCGCCGGCGTCTCCCGATCGACGGCAGCACGTGCTGTCGGGGGCTACGGCGTGGTGAGCGAGTCCGCGCGCGAACGTGTGCAGCAGGCCGCGCGTGAGCTGGGCTACAGCGCCAACGGTCTCGCGAGGTCGATGATCACCGGGCGCACCAACACGCTGGGCGCGGTGGTCGCCGACATGGAGAACGTGTTCTTCGCGCGGGCCATGCGCGGCTTCACGGACGTCGCCCGCAAGGAGGGCTTCGACGTCATCCTCGCCAACACGGACGAGCAGGTCGAGATGGAGCGCTCGGCCCTGAAAGTGTTCTTGGAGAAGCGGGTCGACGGGCTGATGCTCTCGCCCGCGTCACTGGTCGAGTGCGACCACATCATCGCTGCCCACCGCACCGGACCGCCCATGGTGCTGCTCGACCGTCCGGTCCCCGGCTTGAAGATCGACACCGTGCAGGTCGACAACATCATGACGACGCGGCAGATCGTCGAGCACCTCGTCGAGGCCGGGCACCGCAAGATCGCCCTCGTCACGGGTGGCAGCGGCGGCTCCGCCGACATCGACCGCGACCGCCTCGTCGCCACTGGTGAAGACCGTTACCTCGGCTATCGCCAAGCCCTGGAGGCCGCCGGCATCGCCTTCCGCCCCGACTACGTGAGGGCCGGGGACTTCCACCGCGAGTCAGCTCGCCAGGAGACGCTCGCGCTGATGGACCCCCGCGACCGACCGACCGCTGTGTTCGCGACCGACAGCGTCATCGCGCTCGGCGCCTTCGAGGCATTCCAGGACCTCGGCCTGCGGATACCGGACGACGTCTCGCTCGTCAGCTTCGACGACGACGACTGGACGACGGTCGTCCGGCCCAAGCTCAGCGTGATGGTGCAGCCGGTGTACGAGATGGGCGCGCTGGCCGCCGAGCGGCTGATCGCGCGGGTGCGCGGCAAGGTCGTGCGTCCCAAGAATTTCGTCCTGGCCACGCAGTGGGTCCCGCGGGACTCCGTGGCGCCGCCCGCAGCTCGGAGCACGGGCACGGCGGTGGCGTCATGACGCGAGAGCTCGAAGCGCTGGTGCCGGAGCCGCGGCGGGACGAGCAAAGGCCACGGTGCGGCCGTCGCGGCGGCGTGGACCATCAGCGCAGGAGCGGAAGCCGATGAGCGACCGACCAGCTGCCCGCACGGTGGTCGTCGTCGGCGGTGGAGCGCTCGGCGCGTCGACGGCGGCTCACCTGGCCGAGCGTGGCGCCGACGTCGTGCTGGTGACGGAGGCGGCGTTGGCCAGCGGTGCGTCGGGGCGCTCGCTCTCGTGGCTGAACTCCTACGGCGAGCGGTCCCAGGCGTATCACCAGCTGCGGCTCGCTGGCCTCGCCCGGTATCGCGCACTGGCCACCCGGGTCGACGACGCCGCGCCGCTCCGCTTCGACGGCGGTCTGACCTGGGCGGGTCCCGACAGGCTCGAGCGGATGCGCAGCGCCTTCGAGCACATGCAGGCGATCGGGTACTCGGCCGAGTGGCTGACGCGCGCGCAGGTGGCGGGCCGCACTCCTGGCGTCGCTCCCGCGGCTGTGCCCGAGTCCGGCGCCGTGCTCAACGCCGACGAGGGCTGGGTCGACCTGCCCTGGCTCGTCCACCACCTGGCGAGGGCCGTCAGTGACCGCGGCGGCCGCGTCGTCGAGCACGCCGGTGTGGTCGAGGTCCAGGTGGCCGGTGACCGGGTCACTGGCGTACGCACTGCATCGGGCGACGTCCTGGGCGCCGACGACGTGGTGCTCGCGACCGGAGCAGGCGTGCCGGTCACGGTCTCGCAGTGGGGCCTCGACCTGCCGGAGGCGACGCCGACCGCCCTCCTGGTGCGCACAGCGCCGGTCGCCACCACGCTGCGGGCCGTCCTCAACACGCCGCGCGTCGCGATGCGGCCCGCCCCCGGTGGGTCCCTGGTGATGGACGCCGGCTGGTCCGAGCGGGAGGTCGTGACACACCCGGACGGCCGGGTCGAGGTGCACGAGTCGACCGTGCAGGGCCTGCTCCGGGAGGCGTCCGCGGTTCTCGACGGCCATCCTTCGCTGACGGTCGAGTCCTGTGGCGTCGGCCCGAAGCCGGTCCCGGGCGACGGCGAGCCGGTGCTGGGGGAGGTGCCGGGGGTCGCCGGACTTCACGTCGCCTTCACCCACAGCGGCGCCACGCTCGCCCTCGTCGCTGGCGACCTGCTCGCCGGCGAGGTCCTGGGCGGCGCGCCGTCACCGATGCTGGCCGCCTTCCGGCCGTCGCGCTTCCTGTGACCTCTCACCGGCCTTGGTGATTTTCGTCAGTGCTGCCGCGGCAGCACTGCCCCGACCGAGCGGATGCCTCACTGACGCCTGGTAGCGCGTCGGCGGCCGCGAGGCGCTGAGGCGCGCCTGCGCGGCGTGCCGCATCCGCCGGCGACGGTGCAAGCAGCTCCGGCGTCCGGGCGAGGGTCTGGAGGGAGTCACGACGGGTGAGCGCACGTGACCCATGCGGACGGGTTGTCCACAGATTGGGTGCAACACCGACGCCGACACCGTCCGGGCACCCAGATTCCGTCCGGGGCGGCAGGGGGTCGCCCCCGTCGACTCGGGGGTGGTGTCGTGGACGCGGTGGCGCAGGTCGAGCTGGAGGTCCGCGAGCTCATCCGTCGGTCGGGCGTCGACCCGGTGCGCGACGGCGACGCCATCCGCGCCCTGGTGCGCGAGGTCGTCGCCGACTACGACGAGCGGTCGCTGTCGGGCGGTCTGCCGGCACGGCCCGATCCGCGCGGCTGCCCACCAGGTGTGGCACAACGTTGCAGAGTCCGGTGCGCTGCAACGGTCTCTCGACGATCCGAAGGTCGAGGAAGTCTGGATCAACGAGCCCGGCAAGTTGTTCGTCGCCCGTTAGGGCGTGGCCGAGCTCACCACGACGAACCTCACCGACGGCCTTCTCTGTAGCCGATGCGTCGAGGGCGTAGTCGCAACGGGCATGGCCGGTGGAGGCGTCACGTCGGGCTAGGTCTGGGCAGCTGGCTCCGCAAAAAGCACCGTGCTTAGTGCACTGCAGCCGATGTTCGAAGCCATCTCAATAAGGGCATTGATGACATCTTTCATGCGACCTTCCTTTCTGAACTGATCCATTTCGTTGGCGTTATTACCGGTTGTCAAGCGGCGTGCGACTGCCACCAACAGAGGGGTCAAACTGAGCAGAAAGATTATTGCTGCAATACCCCAGGCCAGAGTCGAACTCCCCACCAGATACCCACACATGCCCTATGCTGCCTCCGCCACGATGCTGCTGCGTGTTGGATCGTGGGACTGGCTCGCTTGTAACGCTCGGGCCTGCGAGGGGGAAGTAGGGGTGTGATGACCACGACCAGGGGCGCGACGTGCGGGCCGCCGCGACCCAACCCGAGCAGCTCGAGGCCTTCTATCGTGAGCACCTGCCGTTCGTCCGTCAGTAGGTTGCTCGCCGCCTGGACGATGCGGGCGACGTAACCGCGGACATCTTCGTCCGTGTGATCAGGAACGTAGTCCGTCGGCTCCCCGACCTGCTGGCCTGGAAGTTATGGCAAGTGAATTCCCCACTCGTCCCACCGCACACCGTTTACCGCTGCGCCTGTCTGAAGCCGATCCGCAACCTGGGGACTGTAGACAGCATGAAGCGGCCAGGGTCGTAGTGTGCCTTGACTCGGGCCCGTCAGCCCAGCAAGTTGAAAATAGTTGGCCAGCGTGCGAAGCGACGGATCCTGCCAAGCGATCTCTTGAAACAAGTTTGCCACAAGAACGGCCACTGGATTGGGGGGCTGCCTCGTTGTGTCGGATTCGTGCCATCGGGAGTACGTAGTTTGCGGGCCGCCCTCGTCAGGAAGCTGGAAATGCTCACGCATCTCCGGCCACTTCGCGTCGAAGTAAATCTTCCCCAGGTAGGACAGGGCACCAAGTTGCCAGCACGCGAGATCTGCCACGCAGACTAGATTCACGAGGTCTCGAGGGTGATCTGCGGCCAGGTGCGCCTCGGCCAGTCGGCGATCGATGTGCTCGAGAGGAGTTGACGCGGCGGATTTCCATGCATGGCTGTGCGCTAAAACCCCATATATCGGCGGCCTGAAGAGTTCTCGATAAGGGGAACCGGTCCGCGGCGTCGCCAGCGCGCGTATGGCCTTTGCCGTGAGCGCCGCTTCCGACAGGTGTGCCGCCTTAAGCGTCGTCTTGCATTCAAATGCTGCGACCACGCCGTCAATCAAGTACACCTTTTTGTTGAGGAGTCGAGCAGGATAGCCCGCTTGCAGGACGAGCAAGTCAACCTGCGGACTTGCCGTACCGTTGACACCGAGCACCCGTCCTTTCGTAACGAGTTTATAGGTGTCCGGCAACCACTGCGACAAGAGCGCCTTCCAATTTTCCTCGCCCTCGTCTCCTGCCGTGCCTGGGTCTTCCGTGGCGCGCGAATATATTCGTTTGTACTCCGAAGCGATTTCCGCAAGGTCCTGCCGAAGAAACGTCTGCAACTCGTGGTCCCGAGCTGCCTTCTCTTCTTCTTTCAGGGCGATGCTTTCTGGCGAGGGCGTGGCGGGGACGTTAGCATCATTCATGGATACTCAGCTCTCATCGGCTCTCCGGCTCTCATCGGCTCACTACCGTGCAGGTCCACACAGTTCGCAGTCCTGGCCTGACGTGAAGCACGCTCTTCAGATTTCGCTTAGTGCGACGCCTTCACCGACGACTCATCTCTGCATCGCCACTGTAGCGCCGTCCCGGCCGGCAGTCGTAGTCGTTTAGGCAAATCCGAGATGGCTGTGCAGCCTGTCAGTCGCCTCGGCGGCAAGACGCGGTCAGCAGGGGCGTGGGGAGCGAGGCCAGCATCTGCTGGACCTGTTCCTTCTTGCGGTCCAGGTGACCGAGAGTCACCAGGAGCTGGTCGACGTCGCCGAGCCAGGAGTTGGCGCCGGCCTCGTCAACACGGGCGCGCAAGTTGGCCTCGATGGCGTTGAGCTGACCCATCTGCGCGGGGTGGACCTGCAGGAATTGGCAGCGGATGCAGGCGTGCTCGTGGCTGCAGCCAGAGCCGTAGGCGCGGCGGCAGTTGCCCAGGGACACCTTGCGGCGCAGGAAGTGCTCCTCGAACTCGGTCCACTCCTGCTGCGTCGGCTCCCGATACTCCTGTGACGGGCGCAAGGTCCGGCGGCTGGCGATGAACTTGTCGTAGGCGACGAAGGACGTCCCTCTGATAGACCGCGATGTAGCCGCGCTTGGTCTCGATGTTGGCGTGGCCGACGATCTTCGCGGCGAGGTGGATCGGTAAACGTCGTTGACCAGGGCGGTGATGAACATCCGCCGGAAGTCGTGGGGGGTGAAACGCAAGGGTGTGCCGTTCACCTCCCGCAGGTCCAGCGCGTTGGCGGTATCGATGAGCCACCTGCGGGTCGCGCCCATGCTGATGCCGCGAGAGCGACCGCCTTCGCGTAGGTGGAACAGGAAGGGCATGGGCGGGGACTGGGTGCGCTCACGTTCGTTCGGCGGATGGCGACGGGAACAGCTCCGCCGCCGGCGGTCAACCGGGCGATGATCCGGGTCAGCACAGCGGTCAGTTCGGGGCTGGCCGGCAGGATGCGCTCCTGGTCGCGCTTGCTGGGGGCGATCTGCAGCAGCGGGAGGAGACCTCGCCGTCGGGCTTGGCGAACTGCCGGATGCTGAGGTGGGTCAGCTCGAGGTGCTTCGGCCGATCTCGGCGGCCCTGGACCGCTGCTGACGGCGGTCGCGATCAGGGCGCGGTCACGGGTGCTCGGCAGCTGGGCGAAGAACTCGCTGAACAGGTCATCAGGCAGTTGCCTTGGGGTGGCGGACTTGCGCCTTCTGCCGGTAGGCGTGCGCGGTCCGCGCTGCTCGGGCAGGCCCTCACCGCGGTGTGCCAAGGTGCGTTCCCGGTCGATCCCGGAAGGCGGCACCGGCTTACCAGCGGTCCCAGGTCAGCCTCCAGCGCGTGCCCGTAGAAGCTGCTGACGACCGACAGGGCGTGGTTGATGGTGGCCGCGGAACGCCCCTCAGGAAGGTAAGGCTTGCCACTCCGCGCATTCACCGAGCCCGCAGCCGGACGGTCCGCGAGCACGAGGCTGCGCCGGCGCTGAGCGTTCGGCACCTGCCGCTGCCAACGCACCAATGCCGAACCTCAGCCCCGGTCGCCTGCTGCCAAGGCGTCTCGACCGCCCAGAGGAACCGGTGCCAGCCGAGCAGGTCATAGGCGTGGGGAGCGCAATGTGGGCGGCGGGATAGTCACTGACGTGCAGTTCTTGAGCCAAGCCGCCGCGGAGTCGTTCACTGATCCGTCTGCCTCAAGCAGCATCCAAGGGCCGTCGCCGTCACTTGTCTTTGAGACGCTGCCAAGGCTGTTGACGAGCAATACGGAGTCGTAACCGCGTTCCTCAGACAACGACGTTCGGCCCTCAGATGCTGGTTGGGCCTCCGACCGCAACAACTTTCTATTGTTCGAAGATGTCGCTCTTCAAATCCTCGTAGGGCTTCATGCCCGGCTGCAGCAGCCCTGCTAGGGTCCCGCGTGCAAACGCGTTCCAGTCGCTCCCAGCCTGCGTGAGTGTTAGCAGCGTGCGAAGGTCGTTGTAGATCTGGCTCGCGGCCTTCTTTAGGTCATCCGAGTCATTGCCGCGTTGCACACTTGCGGCTAAGGCGGATTGCTTGATCTGCAATGCTTCAGCAACACGCCCAGGCTGTTCCTGCGCCGTGCACAGCGCGGCAAGCACCTCGTCATCGAGCAGGAAGGCTTCGATGTTGCGGCGCGACAGCACGCGGGTGCCCTTTGCTTCTGTCTCGGCGACCTCGGTGGGGTTCATCAGGTCACGGTCGATGACCCGCGTTGTTCGAGTGCCGCTGGCGACCGTCTGGATGGCTCGTCCGGCCTCGAGCCGGTTGTCTTGCACGTCGCTGCTGTTGCCGACCGACAGGAAGTCCACCTGCGGGAATTGACTCGAGAAGATGCGCCGGTAGCAGGCCGCGTCGAACTCCCCCCGCCGATCGTCGTTCCCCTTCGTGGGCCGTCCCTCGCACAAAACTACATGCTCCGGAGCCACCAATGATGCGAGGTCACCCAGCGCGACATCTAAGGTTCGAGACCAGAACTCCCGGGAAACCATGGCAGGAATTAGCACGACGGGGGTGTCGAAGTCGACGCCCTGCATGTCCACGAAGGCTACTTCGCCGGGCGTCGTACGTGCCCGACGCCAAGCCGCGCTCATGAACCCAATGCTGTGGCTGGCAAGAACCATCTGGCAGTCCGGTGGGAGCAGCTCCACCAGCGCCTCCAGCAGATCACCCTGGATGCGTGTGTTCAGGTGCGTTTCCGGTTCGTCGATGCACCACACCGTGTTATTGAAGTACTCGCTCTTGACGACTGCATCTAGGATGAGGTCGAACGCCGCCTTCTCCCCCGCGGACAAGTTCTTGTAGAGGAAGTTCGCCGAAGTGCCCTTGGTGAAGTAGAAGGTGCCAACGCTTCCGCCTCCGGTCGTCATGCCTCCAACGCCCGTCAGGATCAGATCGGGAAAGACGCGTAGCATCGCCGTCCGAACCCTGCCGATAATGCGGTCACGGAGTTCCACGCGAGTCATCGACTCTGGGAGCTCTTCGCTGTAGACACCGTCAAGCGTAGCCATGATGAGTCGCTGGTAATTTTCTGAGACGCTGGCATCTGCGTCGATCAAGCGGCTGATCCTCGGACTATCCAAAGGGGAGGTCATCCTGTTGAAGCTGCTGATCGCGAAGTCAGCCTCGTTGCGAAAAGCACTCCGGACGTAGACCATCTTCTTTTTCTCGTCTGGACCTTCTGGAAGCGCCTCGTGGAACTCGACGCTGACGTGCTCGCTCCAGCCCATTGTCGGGCCGCCTACTTTAGCCCCGTAGGCCTCGTCCCAGTTGTATCCGCCCAGGCCGTTTGCGACGTGCCATGTCTTGAGACCGTCAAAAAGCGACGACTTGCCCGACCCGTTTGGGCCAGCAAGTACAATTAGGCGCGTGGTGGAGGGCAGTGCGGTGATGAGAGTGTCCGTGAAGCGCTTGAACTCCCTCAGATGGACGGACTTTAGTCGCACGAGGGCGCGACCTTTGGGGTGCTGGCGGAGCGAGATCGCCACCTCGCCGCAATGTCGGCTGCCCGCGCGGCGCCCTTTCGTCCAGCTTCTGCAAGCTGCCCTGAGTCGGCGACGGCGCGACCAGCCAAAGCACCGCCTCGTTGTCGTGCCGCCACCGGCAGCAGTGCATTTAGCTGCTTGGCGCCTCCAGCTGCCATCCAGTCGAGCTGGTGTTCCTTGTTGACGAAAGCCTTCTTGCCCTTTGGTAGGGGCTCGTCGCACCCGCACTGGCAGCTCATGCAGCGGACCGTACAGCGTCCCAGGCAGCGCGCTTGGGAGGTCAGCGGCGTGTCGACCTTGGCCGCTGCACCCTCCGGGCAAGCGGCCCTGCGAGTGCAGTCAACACGTCAGGTGCGCGACCTCGTCGAGGGCATGCTCAAGGCGTCCGGACGCCGGGTGGACCTGAGCTCGCCGTTCGTCGACGCGACCCTCCCGGACGGCAGTCGGCTGCACGTCGCCATCCCCGACGTAACGCGCGAGCACTGGGCTGTCCACCTGGTGCCAGGGTCTGCTGCACCCCGCTGAGCAGCAGGTCATGGGCGACGGAGCCCACCAGCCGGACCGTCACCTGGTCGCCCTGGCTGGTCACGACGGCCCGGACGTCGAGCAGGGCAAGGACGGCGGCCTGGAGCGTCCTGTCAGCCCCCAGCAGCCGCTCACGGGCCACCTGGGCGAGTTGCTGGGCGGTGACCATGCGGCGCTGCGCCTCGGCCGTCTCGGTGCTCATGGCGGCGACGGTCGCGCGGTGCTGCACCGCGGCCAGGTGCTGCTGGCGCAGTTCGCCCACGGTGGCGCTGGTCGTGGCCTCGTCTAGCTCGAGGGCGATGCACCGCGCTGCGGCCCGGGAGAGGGCGTCTTGGGTGCGGGCCACGGCGCGCTCGGCGTCCTCCATGGCGTCGGCCGTGACGGTCGCGGCGCCCTGGAGCATCCCGAGGCGCTCGGCGGCCATGGCGAGCAGGCGCTCAGGGTCGGTGAGCAGGGCGAGCACCTGGGCCCACACGGCGTCATCCATCGGGTCTCCGAGGATGGAGGGCGCCGAGCAAGACAACCGGCCGGGCTGCTGGCGCCCGTGGCGGCAGCGGTACCGGCGGTTGGCCCTGTCGCCGCGCGCGATGCCCGTCATGGGCTGCCCACACGTGCAGAACAGCCGGCCCGACAGCGGGTGCACCCCGTCCCGGCCACGCTTGATGGTGGTCTGCCCGAGGTGCGCGTGGAGGGCAGCAGCCCTGTCGGCGCTCAGGATCGGCTCGATGGTCACCACGATGGGCTCAGGCACGGAGCCCTTGCTGCGCGCGCCCGGCTTGCCGAAGGTCCAACGCCCGTCCCACTGGCTGCGGCGTAGGCAGTTACGCAGGTTCTGGCTGGTCCACAGCGGCGCTGAGCGGGGGTGGAGCCCGAGGGCGTTCAGCCGCTTGGCCGCGTCGAGGGTGGACAGGCGGTGGTCGAGCACCAGGGCCACGGCCTGACGGACGACGGTCGCCTCCCGCTCGTCAACCTCCAGGTGAGCGGTGCGGCCCTCGCCCATGACGCGGTAGCCGAACGGTGCCGCGTGGCCCCCGCCCCAGCCACCTGCGCGCACCTTCGCGTTGACCCCTGACCGGGTGCGCTCCCGGATCAGGTCCCGCTCCATCTGGGCGAACACCCCGAGCATCCCGGTCATGGCTCGGCCGGACGTGGTGGCCGTCTCGATGGCCTCGGTGACGGAGCGGAAGGCGACCCCGTGCGCTGCGAGAGCGTCGAGGGAGGTGAACAGGTGCCCGAGGTTGCGGCTGAAGCGGTCGGCCTTCAACACCACCACGACGTCGATGCGCCCAGCTGCGGCGTCGGCCATGAGCCGGTTCAGGGCGGGGCGGCTGCTCTTCGCGCCCGACACGCCTTCATCGGTGTAGACCTCGGCTGCGCTCCAGCCCTGGCCGGCGACGAACGCCTGGCAGCGCTCGCGCTGGGTGTCGAGGCTGGTGCCCTCGACCTGCTCGTCGGAACTCACGCGGGTGTAGATGGCAGCGCGCGTGGTGGTCATCGGGTTCCTCGCTGGCTCTTCGTGGGGGTGGTCAGTTCTGGGGCGTGTTGGTGCGCCCAGTCCCGGGTGCGGTCGAGGCGCTTGCGGTACGTGTTCGCGGCGTAGCCAGGTTCCAAGCCCTCCAGGGCGGCGAGCAGGGGCTGGTGGGCGGCGTAGGCGGCGTGAAGAGCTTCGGCTCGGCGCCTCCACTGATCGTGATCGACGGGACGCCCAGCCCGCTGAGCCGGGTCCGCGCCCTGCCGACGAGCCGCATCGAGCGCAGGGAGTTGCCGCTGCGCTCGACGCCCGGAGTCTCGCCCGGCGCCGAGTTCCGCGATTCGGCGCACCGACGTCACGTGTTCCGCGCGCCAACGACGCACCTCGCGCTCAACGTCCCGGACCAGCGTGGAGGTGAGGGCGCCCGAGTGACTGCTGTCGAGGTGAAGCGACGAGCACTCGACCCGCCCGCCCACCACGGACCACTGGCCGGTCACGCGCCACTCCACCCCGTCTCGGTCAACGTGCGTGAAGGCGAGAGTGCCTGCTGCGCCACGGGTCTGAGATTTCGTACGCATGCGGTCACCATACGGTCCTATCGGCGGCGCGTCTAGATGCGGTGGGGGAGGGAGCCCTGCGCCTGGGGGGCATGCGGACAAGATCGAAGGCGGAGGTTTCGTCTCATACGCATCCGGTCAGCATGCGGTCCGAACACCTAGCGTGGTGGGCATGGCAGAGACCAGCACCACCGACCTCCTGACCCTCCGCTGGGTGCGCGCGCAGGTGTCGGCAGGGACCGCCCGCGCCGCTCGACTGGCAGCGGGGCTCACGGTCGCGGAGGTGGCTAGCGCCGCCAACGTGGCGAGCCGGTCGGTCATGCGCTGGGAGGCCGGCCAGCGGTGGCCGCACGGAGCTGCGGCGCTGCGCTACGGCGAGGTGCTGGAGACGCTCATGCGGAGCCAGCGATGAAGCCAGCCGACGTCGCAGTCACAGCCTCATGGGTCGAGGCTGACGTGCCCGGCCAGCGGGAGGCGCTCCTGGCGCTGCTGTTCGGGCAGCTGCCGCAGGAGCAGTGCCGGGAGCAGGTGGCGGCGTGAGCAAGCGGCGTCGGACACCGCGGCAGGCGCCCAGGCAGTGGCGCCGGTCGCCGCACCTGTCAGTGGCTGAGGCGGCCCGGGTCTGGGGCGTCTCGCGGTCGCTGGCGTACGAGTGGTGGGCCGGCGAGCGCTTCAGCACCGTGCAGGTGGGGTCGGCAAGGCGGGTGCCTCGGGCCGAGGTCGAGCGGGTCCTGGCTGCTGTCGAGCGCGACCGGGGGCCCGAGCCGGCCACCCTCTTTGGCAGCGGCAGCGGCAGCGGCAACGGCACGGGCTCGTTCGGTGACGCCTGGCTGGCCGCCGTGCTCGCGGACCCACGGGTGGACGCCGAGGCCCGCGCTCTCGCGCGATGGCTGGCCTCGCAGGCGGATGACGACGGCAGGCTGAGCCGGGGAGCCACCGCGGCCCTCAGCGAGGCGCTAGGAGGCGCCCAGTGACCGGCAAGCCCTTCCGGGTGGCTTGGTGCGATGCGGTCGCTCAGGACGCCACCCTCACGACCACGCAGAAGGCGCTCGCATGGCGCCTGGCCACCTACACCAACTCCGACGGGAGCAACGCCTGGCCGGCCGCGGCCACGCTGGCCCGCGACTGTGGGCTGAAGAACCGGGAGACGGTGAGCCGGAACCTGCGCGTGCTGGCGACCGCTGGATACGTGCGGATCACGGAGGCGCGCGGGGGCGAGCGCGGCAACCCGACCAACATCCACCAGCTGACGCTCCCCGGACCACGTGACTCTGGAGTCACGTGGTCGCAGCCGGGCGCAGCGGGTGAGACGACAGATTGGGCCGACCACGTGACTGTGGAGTCGGGACCACGTGACTCTGGAGTCGGGGACCACGTGACTCTGGAGTCACACAACCAATCCATAGACCAACCCCAAGACCAGAACTACTCCCCGGCGCTTCGCGCGCGGGATGACGTGGGCCAGGTGAGCCCTCCCGGTTCGGCAGCTGACGCCGAGGGCGGTGAAGAGCGCCAGGACGAGGGCGAGGGCTTGACCCTTGACGAGGCCCGCAAGCTGCTCGCGACCGTCAAGAGCCCTCGGATCACGGCCATAGCGCAGGCGGTCGTGGACCGCGCCGAGGGTCGCCCCGAGCAGCCAGCAGCGGCCTCTCGCCCTGGCGCCTGACCGCGGCCACTCGTCGCCTGTGTCAGGTGCCAGCCGCCGAGCGCTCAGCGCCGGCCACAACAGACCTCCGGGCAGACCCCCTGCCCGGTCCGAACGACCGAAGGAGAACGACGATGAGCAACCCCAACGACGTCATGGGCAGCGCACTGCAAGCTGCTGGCCAGGCGCGGCAGGAGACGCGGGAGCGGGTGGTGGTGGCCCTGAGCGGCCTTGGTGGCATGAGCGAGGCGCGCAGGGCCCACCGGGACGGCCAGCAGGCGCTGGAGCGGCACAGGGAGCGGGCGCTGATGGGCGCGCGCGTCGCGGTCGAGCAGGAGACGGACCGGCTGTTCGGCACCACGCCGACGCACGGGCACCCGACCCGGCCCGGTTCTACGCGCAGAAGGCTCGCATCGACCAGCTGGTGCAGGGCCTCACCACGAACGAGGCGGCCACCGCGACCATGGACCGGCTGCTGCGCCACGCCGACCAGGGCGACAACCTGGCGCTGGCCGGCGGGCTGGCCGCGGAAGCGATGCGGCGGGGCTGGGACGACGTGCTGGGCGCCTGGGTCGGTTCCCCGGCCCTGGGCGGGGTGCGCGGCGGATGGGGCACCGTGGCGAAGATCAAGGAGGCGCAGCGGCTGGCCAAGGGTCACCTGCCGGACGTGCTGGCCGACCTGCCGCCGCTGGAGGACATGGTGGCGGACCTGAGCGCCCCGCAGCCGCGGGCATGAACGGGGGCGGCACCCGGTCCGCCATGGTGTGGTCGGACCGGGCCGCCTGCCGCGACCACCCTCGGCCAGACCTGTGGTTCAGCAACTCGCCCACGGACGTACTGGCGGCGCAACGTGTGTGCGGTGCCTGCCGAGTGGCGACCGAGTGTCTGCGAGATGCCCTCGCCCTGGGGGAACGGCACGGCGTCTGGGGTGGCCGCAGCTTGAGCTAGTAGGTCGGCACGCGGAGGACGTCGTCGGCTCGCGACGGCGCGGTGTCATCTGGCTCGGTGACGTACAAGCCCATGTGTGCCTCTGCTCGGCGCCGAGGTTGGTATCGGTTGACCGCGTCTCGATCTTCGGCGGCCCGGACCTGGATCAGTTTGCTGAGCAGCCACACGGCGCGGGACGAGGCATGCAGAAGCAATGTCAGCGTTGTGGCCCCGACAGCGATGGCCAGCCCTTCCGCTCTCATGGCAGCCGAGATGGCCGCGCCGATGGCACCGAAGGCTGCTGCGAAGGCACCCGCGATGGGCGCCAAGGCGTTCGCACGCAGGGGACGTCCGCCCACGTGACGCAGCGTCACCCAACGCTCTCCCTCGGACTGCCAGGCGAAGACGACGACGACACTCATCAAGCCGGCGGTGAGGGCTGCTACGGCGGAGGTAGCCAGTGAGATGGTGATGAGGTCGGCCCTCAGCAGGCGGTGCGCCAGGGCGCCGAAGGGATCGCGCCACAGACGGCACAGCCCGAAGGTGAGCGCGCCGACGAGCACGACTAGTCCGTCGATCAACCAGGGTCGATCACGCAACACGGGACCGCTCCATCCATGCGAGGTTACGCCTTGCCTTCGAACATAGCGATGGCATCCGACAGGGCGGTCAGGATGACTCCTTCGCTGGGCGTGACCTCTTCCGGGACCGAGAAGCGCGTGTTCACGGCGATGTTGTCGCGGATCAGGTCGTGCATCTCGCTCTTGAGCCCCCCGGTGTCCTCATCCGGCAGCAGCATGGTCACCTGAAGCTTGCTGGCGCCTCCACGACGTCGCAGCCACCGAGTGCCGCGCAGCAGCTCGGCTTGGCCGTCAGCACTCGCTTGCTGGTGACCGAAGCCGATGGTCATCTCCACCTGCATCTCTTCGCCACCACCAGCCAGAGCAGCACCCAGCGCCCTCGCGACCTGGCCACCCTGCTGAAGGTCACCGGCCGTCGGTCGGAACCCTGGCACGGTCCTGAGGTGCAGCCGCCTGATGCCGACCGCCGCTTCCAGCTTCTGGGTGGCCGATGCGTCCACTAGGGGCCGCAGCTCCGTGGTGTAGCCGGTTGTCACCTGCCCGCTCATGGCCGTCAGCCATGCCTCCATGGCCGAGAGGCTGGTGGTGCTGGCCTGAGGGGCCATCACAGCAACGTTGTTGTTGGCGCCGAAGGGGACGAGATAGACGACTTCGAAGAGTCGCGTCTCATCACTACCGCCTGTGAGCGGCCCCTGCGCGCCACCGCTGTCCGTCCAGATTTCCGGCCACTCGGCCCGGGCTCGCAGTCGTCCGATGCGGAGGTACGGCAAGGCAGGAGCCTTGCCTACGGCAGCATCACCGGCGAACAGCATGCCGTTGTGGTTGTTCCGTCTGCGAGCCGGCGTGTGCGGCACGGACCTGCGAAGCGTCCTCCAGTACCCGGGTGGGTAGGCGCTGGCCACACCCTGCTGGTCAACGCGGATCGGTTCGTAGAACCGAACCACCTTGGTCACCGTGGGCACACGGCACCCCCTGGAGATTGACGTGTCGTCTGCGGACCGCAGCGCTCGGTCCGCACCGTAGCGGCGCGGATGATCACATGTCGTACGAAGCGCGCAACACGCCCCTATCGCGCTACTGGGGGGTGGTGGGCGCGCCCGCTGGGGCTGTTGTGCGACCCGTCACGCGGGTTGGGGCGCCCCACCGGGGTGCTGTGGCGCCCCATGGGGCGCCTCTGGGCAGCCTGTGGCGCCCCATGGGTACTGACTGGGGCCAGCTGGGGTGCTGCTGGGGCGCCGAGCATGGGAGGGCCATGGGCACCTCCGTCGTGCTCAGGCGGCCACCGACAGCACCACGTCGAAGGGCACGCCGTCGGCCTGGCGGCTGCGTTGCTGGCCACCACTGGCCTGCCCGGCAGCGCGTTCGTCAGGGTGGCGACAGGCGCTTACGAGCGGACTTATTGGGCGACATTGACGGGAAAGCGCCGGCATTCGTCAATTCGACATAGTTTTGGAAGAGGGCGGCCTGTCGCTCCGTCTCGTCGGTAAAGTCCCGTAGCCCGTAGACGGACCCGACCGCACGGTCTAATGCGTGGTGGGCCTTACGCAGGCCAACGGGCATTGCCGTCTTGTCGTAGAGGACCGCCAGGCTGGACGCCTCGTAGCGCTCTCGCTCCCTGAGGATGCCTTCGCCCGCGGCCACGATGCCGAGCCGTTGTTTCTCACTCAGCCGTGGGACCGGAAGGGTGTTCCAGACCAGTAACTTGTTGAAACGCAAGTCAGATTTTAGCGCTCCACCGACCGTCCGCAGCCAGGTCATAAAAATGGCCGACGACATCAGCGCGAAGATCATCCCGTCCGGGTCTGGCGTTAAGAAGTTGGCGTTGCTGCAGATGACGTTCCGGTCATAACGCTGCACTGGGAAGTAGGCGCGTGTCTCGCTGGAGTGGCTTGGGATCGCCAGGTAACTGGTTTTCGGTTGAGCGATCTGTCGGAAGAGCGTTGGCGTCTCAGCCGCCTCGCGGGTCGACTGCGCCTTGCTGGCCTCGCGGAACTTGCGAACGGCTTCGATGCGTCCTCGAAGGAGCGGGCTGCGCCTCACGTCAGATGGATCGACGTCCGTCAGCCAGAGGCACCAGCGCTCCTCGCCGTACAAGAGTTCCCGCGCGCCGATGAACGGGCGAAGGTACTTCGCGGCTTGGGAGTCGGCCACGACGTCGTCGTAGTCCTCCGGCTCCACGATGAGGTGGCCGCCATCACTGGGCTTATTGCCGTAGGCCACGTCCCCAAGGGCTGGGTTCAACGGCGTGCGTCGAGGCTGCACTAGAACGGGTGCGCCGGGGATCAGGTATGGGCTGATCTCGGCAACTTCACGTGCCGCCGGCTCGCCTCGCTGTGTGACGTAGTAATAGAGCACTCGTTTGGCGCGGCTGGTTGAGTTGCTGAAGCCCACGATTATGCAGTGAACGGCGGCTTTGCCCCTTGCCTCGCTTGTCCAAGCGAACGTCCGGTGGGCAAAGTCGATCCGAAAGCCTGCACTGAGCACGGGCGCCCAGAGGGGCGCAACTTGCTCACCCTGGCAAATTGAGTTCGTGGAGACGAACGCGGCTCGGGTGTTACCTGAGCCGATGTAGTCGATCGCCTTGCAGTACCACCCGGTCACGTAGTCCATAGACCCGTGGTAATCACGTTGCCAGACCAGTTCGAGGTCTGCGGTCTGACTCGCGGACCGGAGAGAAATGCCCACGAAAGGTGGATTTCCGAACAGATAGGTGCACTGCGAAGGGGGCAGCAGGGTCGACCAGTCGATCCGGAGGGCGTTTCCCACCAGCACGTGGGCCGTGTCTTGAATCGGGAATCGGACGTAGTAGTCGCCGAACTCCGCGGACAGTTCGAGGTTTGCCAGGTGGTCCATGAGGTGCATGGCTGTCTCGGCTATGCGGGCGGGGAACTCCTCGATCTCGATGCCGTAGAACTGGCCGACGCCGACCTTTGACTCCAGAGTGGCTTCGACGCTCAACTGGCCCTCGCCTGCGGCGCGCCTATTGCGTGCGCCCGCTTCCAGGGTGCGAATGCGCTTTTGGCACTGAAGTTCTAGTCGCCTTACCTCGCGGTAGGCGATGACGAGGAAGTTTCCACAGCCACACGCCGGGTCGAGAAACTTCATCGTGCCTAGACGGTCCCGGAAGCCACGCAAATCCTTGAGCGATTTGGCGGCCGCTAACTCCTTACGCAGCGCATCAAGGAACAGGGGCTCGATCGTCCGCAAGATGTTTTCCTCAGTCGTGTAGTGAGCACCGAGGTTCCTGCGCTCAGCAGGCTCCATGACGTTCTGGAAGAGTGACCCGAAAATGGCGGGGCTAATCTTGGCCCAGTTGAAGGAGCTCGCTTTGAGCAGGCGGGTCCTCATTCCCCGGTCGCACGCGGGCGTTCGCAGCGTCTCTTCGAATACACCGCCGTTGACGTATGTGAACGCGGCGAGGTCCTCGTCAAGAGTGCTGGCCCGCTGGTTTTCGGGGGTGTCCAGCACCTGAAATAGGAAGTTGAGCGCCGACCCAAGGTCGCGGCCGTCAGGTGACGTTTTCAGCGTGATGTAGTCGTTGAAGAGACCCCGTTCCCAGACTCCTGTGTCGTCAGCGAAGAGGACGAACAGCAGCCGGACGAGAAACACGCGCAAGGGGTGCCCGCTGTAGCCGCTGTCCTTCAGCGCGTCGTGGAGATCGGCGAGCAGCGCGGTCGCTCGCAGGTTCACATCCTCTTCTGTGACGTCCGGTCCGTGCCGCTCATAGCCCGCAATGAAGCCGAAGCGTTCCAGGTGGCGAGGTAGTTCAGTCAGCGCGAATGTCACGCCGTCACCACTGTCGAAGTCGTGAACCTTGAAAGTGGCAAAGTCACACACCACCGCCATGCGCGGCAGTTGGTCGTCGGGCAGGCCTGGCAGGTAATCCAACAGTTGTGCCATAGCCTCGTCGAGGTTCTCACCCAGACTCTTGTGTTCGACGGCAAGTTGGCCCGGCCAAAAGCAGTCCATGAAGCCGTGGCGTCCGGTCGATTGGCGGTCGGCGAGTTGCTCGAATACTGCTACCCGTCGTCGCGACACACCGAAGACTGCGAAGAAGTCGTTCCAGAACGAGTCCTTCTCCGCGCGTTCACGCGATTCGCCCTGCCACTCGGCGACGAATGCGTTGGCTGCACCTCGTATGTCGTTCCAGGTCAGCGGTGCCGTCACAATTTCTTGTCCTCCGTCCACTTGTTGGTTGCCGTTCCCGCCGCCAGTGCGGCGAGGGGCTTGTCTTCATGCCTACTGGCTGGGCCGAGATCACATCGAAGCCGTCGGATCGAGGCGTTTAGGGCCGGGCGCCAGGGCTGCCGCGGCCCGTCCCCTCATCCCGTCAGCAGGCTTATGCCCTGCGCCACCATTTGCATGACATGTTGACCCGCCTCTGTGCCCGCGGCTACCGCCGCCGCGCCGGCCACCTTGTTCAGCAGCGTTCTCGCGCGGTCTACGTCGCCATTCGGGTCGTCTGCCACCTCTCGAAGTCCAGCGGCAGCGCTGATGAGCTCCTCCTCTGCCCCGGCTCCGAGTCCCAGGTTCCGCGCTTGACTGAGCAACTGGTCCGCGAGGTCAGCCAGCGGCCCACGGGCCTCAGCGCGGACCGCCGTCGTCGACACCTGAGAGCCACCAGGCGATCCGGCCATCGACTGCGCTCCTGGCGACCCGGTGATCGTCGTGCTGTATGACGCGCCCGCCTCGACCTTGACCTGGCTTCGGTCGAGCCACCGGCCGACGTCACCACCGAAGCGGTGTAGGCAGTCGTTGCCAGCGTGAGTCAGGTCGACCCTGAGCGGATAGTCCGCCTGGTTCGCCATGACTCCCTTGACAAGCCCATGACCCTCCAGCCAAGCCGCTGTGCGATGCACCTCTGCCTCACTAAAGGTCCCGCCGGCGATCGAGTCGAACTCCGTGCCCTGGAAGTCGTCTGTGCCGGGGAAGTGCCCGCTGTCGTCGCTGTCGAGCCACTTAAGCATCGCGTTGGCGCACTCCTGAACCCGCATGTGTGTGTTGCCCTTCCGTTCGGTGAGGAGCCGAGCGGCCTGTTGGCCGCGAGCGGTGAGGTCGAACTCGCCGCCGAGGCTCGTGGACTCCTCAGCGAGGTTCAGTTGGCGCAGCCAAGACGTCGCCTGGATCACAGCCATCTGTTCGACGGGCTCGGCGCCTGCTTCCGCGGTCAGGGCGTTGGCAATGTCCCCGCTCGTCGTGACGCCGACGCGGTGAACGCACAGCAGGACGCGTTCGGCTAGCGAGCCCCGGATGTCTCGGAGGTCGTTCTCGATGCCCACTCGGTTCTCCCCGCTCGGCCGAGCCTGGTTCCGGACCTTCTTCCCTCACCGCCCTGAACTCTAGACCGCCCGCACCTGTGGACATTCTTGACTGCCCGGTGGTCCTAGTTACCGTTCTCCCGACCGTCGCCGAGATGCTCTCGCTGTCGGTCAGCGCGGGGGAGGGGCCGGTCGCGGCCCTGGTGCGGGAGGCCTAACGGCACGACGAGTCGACCGTCCGCGCAAGCCACGACCGCGCGCGTAACCGGGAAGTGGGACCGGGAGCGAGACAAGCGCTCCCGGTCCCATCGGATCCCGTCAGGCGTCCCCGAGGTCACCGCGGCGCAGCCGGCGCCGCTTCCCGACCTGCCGGAGGACGGCCCACGGCTCGCGCCGTGCGCGACCGTTGCGGCGGTTCTTGTGGGGCTTGCACAGCTGGCAGCCCTTGTAGTGACGATGAGGTGAGTGCGCCATGGTGGCGTCCTTCCCGGGTCTGTCCCCGCCCGGGTGGGCGGGGTGGGTTCCCGGGAGCGCTCATCCCCAAAGCGTAGACCTGACCCGTCGATGTCGGCGGGGTCACCGCGGTCGCTACTACGTGGGGACCGACTCCCTACGCACGATCTACGCGCAGCCGAGCTAGCCGACCCAACCAAGTCCATAACCCCTACTCGAGATCAACGAACTCCGGCCACCGAGACCGCCGCGTCGCGTGGCGACCATCGGCTGACGCGCTCACGTCCCGCCCACGCGCCACGGTGCAAGTCCGACGTACCATCGAAGAGGTAGATGGCTGCCCGTGTCTCGCCCACCTCAGCGCCACCACACTGACGTCAGACCGTCTCAATGACACGGTCTTGAAGCGCTGTCACTTGCGGGGTCATGCCACCGTTAGCCGGCGCACAAGTCAAGTCGCCGAGAGCCATCGCAACTGGCTGCTTTGCACCGGCGAAGATGCGTGCATAGCGCACAGCCGTGCGCTTGTACGCACCACCACGCTTCCATGCGCTGGCGCCCGTCAGACCTGCCGCGACGACCAGCCCGATGGCGCAGCCAATCCGGCCACGCCCCGAGCTTGCACCGGTTGCGATGCCGAGCAGGGCCACCGCAACACCCAGCGGAACGGCGAGCGGCAAGCTAAGCAGGAGGGACAGCCCAGACTTCGGTTGCGAGGTCGCGCATCCGTCGAGTGAGCCGATCGACCGCCCAGACGACGACACGGTCCCCGGCACGGCGCTCCACCATGCCCAGCACCCGCTTGTAGCCTGGCCGCGCCTTCCCGGTGGACGCGCTGACGTCGTTGTCCTGCTCGACTGCCACGACCCCCCAACCGCGGGAGTCTGCCAGCGCCCGGCAGTCCTGAACCTGCCGCTCAACAGTGGCGCTTTCACCGGAGCGGTCGAGGCTCTGCCGGGCATAGATGACTGCCCGCGGCCTCATGGCTGTAACGGTACCTCTTGACAACACGCATCCCTGTCGTCTTCCTCATCCTCTCGGTCACCGTGCTGTTCGCGGTCTACCCGGGTTTCGCCTTCCTTCAGCTCAGCATCTGACCCACTCGAGGAGACCCCGTGCTGTTCGTCCACCACCACCTGATGACACTCGCCACCCTGGCAGGCGCCCGGCTCGGCCGGGCCGGCCGTGACCGCGGCGACGTGCCGGGCTGGGTGCTCGTCACGGTCATGACCGCAGGCCTGGTCGCCGCGCTGTGGGCCCTCGCCGGTGACACGCTCGCCGACGTCTTCAGCAACGCGATCCAGGACACGGTCGGCGGTCCGTGAGCAGGCTGCGCGCCGGCTCGGACGCCGGCTCGGCGGTCGTCGACATCGCCCTGGTCGGCGCGCTGCTCACGCTGCTGCTCGTCGCCGTCCTGCAGCTCGGACTCGTCGTCCACGTGCGCAACACGCTGGTCGACTGCGCCTCGGAGGGTGCGCGGCTGGGGGCTCGGGCCGACCGCCAGCCGGCTGACGGCGCCGACCGCGCCCGCGACCTGGTGGCGGCCGAGCTGTCGAGGGGGTTCGCGGGCCGGCTGAGCGGGGTCGGTGCCAGCCGCGTCGACCGCGGCGGGGTGCAGGTCGTCGAGGTCCGGCTGCACGCCCCGCTGCCGCTGGTCGGGCTGATCGGGCCGAGCGGCGGGCTCACGGTCACCGGCCACGCGTACGACGAGCGGCAGTGAGCCGCGTGCGGGGCAGCGTGATGAGAAGGGTGCGGCGGGACGACGAGGGCAGCGCCATCATCGAGTTCTGCTTCCTCGCCGTCGTCATGCTCGTCCCCGTCGTCTACCTCGTCGCGACGCTCGGCCGGTTGCAGGCGGGCGCCTTCGCTGCGCAGGGCGCCGCCCGCGAGGCGGCTCGCGCGTTCGTGACCGCGAGCGACGAGGCGACCGGCCGCGAGCGCGCCGACGCCGCTGCCGCCGTGGCGATGTCCGACCAGGGCTTCGACGACCCGCGCCAGGTGCGCCTCGACATCCAGTGCCCGTCTGGGCGCTGTCTCAAGCCCGAGAGCCGGGTCGTCGTGCACGCCCAGCTCGCCGTCACGCTCCCGGTGGTGCCGCGTCTGGTGGCTCGCGTCGTCCCGACGAGCATCGTCGTCCGGGCGCAGCACGTCGCGACGGTGGGCAGGTTCGACCGGTGAGGCGGCTGGCGTTTCGGGCGCGGCTGGCCGCGCACGGCGAGGACGGGTCGGTCTCGCTGCTCGTGCTCGGCTACACGCTGATCTGCCTGTCGTTCGTCGCCGTGGCGGTCGACGCGACGGCGGTCCACCTCGCGCGCACCCAGCTGCTCGACGCCGCCGACGCCGCGGCGCTCGCGGCCGCCGACGCGGTCGACGAGCGAAGCCTCTACCGCGACGGCGTGGGGGAGGAGCTGCCAGTGACCTCGCGCGCGGTGCGCGACCAGGCGCAGGACTACCTGCTCGCGTACGCCCCGCCGTCCCGCATCGACGGCATCGCCCTCGTCGACGCCACCGGGTCGGACGACGGCACGACCACCGTGGTGCTGCGCGGTCGGGTGCGGCTGCCGATCGCCGCGTCGGTGCTCGACGCGTTCCGCGGCGGCATCACGGTCACCGTCACCTCGACCGCGCGCAGCACCCTCGTGCCCTGAGCGGGACGCGCAGGGACGCAGCCGCCGCTCGCGTAGGCTGGCCGACCGTGGCTGCCGTCGACTTCCCCGCCGAGATCCGTGCCCTGCGCACGACGATCGAGTCCATCACCCAGGTCATGGACCTCGACCGGCTGCGCCGCGACATCGGTGACCTCGAGCAGCAGTCGGGTGCGCCGGACCTCTGGGACGACCCTGAGGCGGCGCAGCGGGTCACCAGCCGGCTGTCGCACCTGTCGGCCGAGCTGGGCCGGGTCGAGAGCGTGGCCTCCCGCGTCGACGACCTCGAGGTGCTCGTCGAGATGGCTCGCGAGGAGTCCGACGCCGACACCCTGGCCGAGGCCGAGAGAGAGCTAGCGGCCGTCAGGAAGACCGTCGGAGAGCTCGAGGTGCGCACGCTGCTCAACGGCGAGCTCGACCAGCGCGAGGCCCTGGTCACGATCCGGGCCGAGGCCGGCGGCGTCGACGCCGCCGACTTCGCCGAGATGCTGATGCGCATGTACCTGCGCTGGGCCGAGCGCCATGGCTACCCGACCGAGGTCATGGACACGTCGTACGCCGAGGAGGCGGGGCTGAAGTCGGCCACCTTCGCGGTCCACGTGCCCTACGCCTACGGCACGCTCGTGGTCGAGCAGGGCACCCACCGGCTCGTGCGCATCTCGCCGTTCGACAACCAGGGCCGCCGGCAGACGTCGTTCGCCGGCGTCGAGGTGCTGCCCGTCGTCGAGCAGACCGACCACGTCGAGATCCCCGAGACCGAGCTGAAGATCGACGTCTTCCGCTCCTCCGGCCCGGGCGGCCAGAGCGTCAACACCACCGACTCGGCCGTGCGGATGACCCACGTCCCCACCGGCATCGTCGTGTCGATGCAGAACGAGCGCTCGCAGATCCAGAACCGCGCGGCAGCCCTGAAGGTGCTGCAGTCGCGACTGCTCGCCGTCCGCAAGCAGGAGGAGCGCGCCGCCATGGACCTGCTCAAGGGCGAGGGCGGCTCGAGCTGGGGCAACCAGATGCGCTCGTACGTGCTGCACCCCTACCAGATGGTCAAGGACCTGCGCACCGACCACGAGGTCGGCAACACCTCCGGCGTCTTCGACGGCGACATCGACGGCTTCCTCGAGGCCGGCATCCGCTGGAAGCGCACCGGCGAGAACGACGACTCCTGACCGACCGGTGAGCACTGCGTGACCGGCGCGTGACCTCCAGTCACCGGCTCGCACGCCCGATGTGCCGGGGATGCCCAGCGGGCCGACGTACGATCGAGCAATGATCCGGCTGGACGACGTCTCGAAGGTCTACGCCAGCGCGGCGCGGCCCGCCCTCGACAAGGTGACTGTCGAGGTCGAGCGTGGCGAGTTCGTCTTCATCGTCGGGGCCTCGGGCTCGGGCAAGTCGACGCTGCTGCGGCTGGTGCTCAAGGAGGAGCGCGCGTCGTCCGGCACCGTGCACGTGGCCGGCAAGGACCTCGGCACGCTGTCGAGCTGGAAGGTGCCCCAGCTGCGCCGCCAGATCGGCACGGTCTTCCAGGACTTCCGGCTGCTGCCCAACAAGACCGTCTTCCAGAACGTCGCCTTCGCGCTGCAGGTCATCGGCAAGCCGCGACACACCATCGCCCAGCTGGTGCCCGAGACGCTCGAGCTGGTCGGGCTCGAGGGCAAGGAGAAGCGCTACCCCCACGAGCTGTCGGGCGGTGAGCAGCAGCGCGTGGCCATCGCCCGGGCCTTCGTGAACCGACCCTCGATCGTGCTGGCCGACGAGCCCACCGGCAACCTCGACCCGACCACGAGCATCGGCATCATGCGGCTGCTCGACCGCATCAACCGCACCGGCACCACGATCGTCATGGCCACCCACGACGACGAGATCGTCGACCAGATGCGCAAGCGCGTCATCGAGCTCGAGGACGGCAGGCTCGTGCGCGACGAGGCCCGCGGCGTCTACGGCTACCAGCGCTGAGCAGCGCCCTCCCAGACCAGTACGTCACCTCACCCCGAAGGAAGCCATGCGCCTGCAGTTCGTCCTCAGCGAGATGGGTATCGGCCTGCGCCGCAACCTGTCGATGACGACCTCGGTCGTGCTCGTGACGATGGTGTCGCTGTTCTTCTTCGGGTTCGGCCTGCTGTCGAGCAAGCAGGTCGACACCATGAAGGACTACTGGTACAGCCGGGTCGAGGTCTCGGTCTTCATGTGCGGCCGGACGTCGACCGAGGCGAACTGCGCGAACGGCGAGGTGACGGCCGCCCAGCGCACCGAGCTCGAGACGCAGCTGAACTCGCTGAAACCGCTGGTGCAGCAGGTTTATTACGAGTCGAAGACCCAGGCCTTCGAGCGCTTCAAGGAGCAGTTTAAGAATTCCTCGGTTCTCGACAACGTCAAGGTCGACGACATGCCCGAGAGCTTCCGGGTCAAGCTCGCCGACCCGCAGAAGTACCAGGTGATCGCGAGCGCCTTCACTGGTGCGCCGGGCGTGGAGGAGGTGCAGGACCAGCGGGCGTTGCTGGGCAACCTGTTCAAGGTGCTGAACGTGCTCACCTGGGTGGCGCGCGGCTTCGCGCTGGTCATGACGGTGTCGGCGCTGCTGCTGGTCGCGACGACCGTGCGACTGTCGGCCTTCAGCAGGCGCCGGGAGACCGGGATCATGCGGCTCGTCGGCGCGTCGAACCTGCTCATCCAGCTGCCCTTCGTGCTGGAGGCCATGCTCGCCACCGTCATCGGCGCCGCGATCGCCAGCGTCCTGCTGTGGTGCGGCGTGCACTTCGGCATCACCGGTTTCCTCTCCGACCTGCTCCCGTTCTTCCGGTTCGTGACCACCTCCGACGTGCTCGCCATCACCCCGGCCCTGTTCGGCACCGGCCTGCTGATGGCCGCCGTCGCGTCGTTCGTCACCCTGCGGCGCTACCTGCGCGTCTGAGCCTCGCGCGCCTCCGCGGTTGCGGCGCAGGTGCGTGATACCAACGGGTACGGCACGGGCGCTGCCCGGCCGGCGGACTCCTCGTCCGCCCCGCTGACCGCCTCGACGCACGCGTCGCGGCCCGTCGAAGGAGACCGCCGGCCTCATGCGCCTGCCCCGACTCCGCGCGATCTCAGCGGCGGCAGCAGCGGTCGTGGTGGCTGGGGCGCTGGTGGCGCCCACTGCCACCGCCGCACCGACCCCGCCCGGCCCCGCCGACCGCAAGAAGCAGGTCGACGCCAGCATCGGCGACCTGCGCGAGACGCTCGAGGACACCTCCGCGACGCTCGTCAGCGCCTACGACTCGCTCAACCGCACCAAGGCGCAGCTGCCCGGGGCGCAGGCGCGCCTGGCTGCAGCCGAGGACGACGTCGCCCAGGCCGCCGAGCGCGACGCCGAGCTTGGCCGCGAGCTCGCGCTCTCGAAAGCCGCTGAGGCCAAGGCGTCCGACGCGCTGCAGGCCACGGTCGACGAGAGCCGCAGCACGTCGTCCGTGCTGGGCGGCATCGCCCGCGAGGCCTACCAGAGCAACGGCATGGGCGAGCTGTCCGTGGCGCTGTCGGCGCGCACCCCGGACGACCTCGCCACCCGGCTCGTGCTGGTCGACACCGCGCTGCGGCTGCAGGGTGACGCGCTGGGCCGGCTGTCGGTGCTGCGCGCCGACACCGCGGCCGCGCAGACCCGGCTGGTCGCCGTCCGCCGGCAGACCGCGCTGCTGAAGGGGCAGGCCGAGGCCAACCTGCTGCTCGCGCAGGACGCCGCCAGCACCGCTGCCCGCGCCAAGGCCGCCGTCGACGCGCTGGCCGCCGCGCGCAGCCAGCAGGTCGCGCTCGTCGGGCAGCGCAAGGCCGACGAGAACCGCCGGCTCGCAGCGCTGCAGGTGCAGTCCCAGCAGCTGGGCGCCCAGCTCGCCGAGATCGCCCGGCAGGCGCGCATCCGCGCAGCCAGGGAGAAGGCGGCGCGTGAGGCCGCAGCCCGCCGCGCCCGCGAGGCGGCGGCCCGGGTGGCCGCGGCCAAGGCCGCCGCCCGGGTCGCCGCGGCCGAGGCCGCCGCGCAGCGGCTCAAGCAGCAGCAGGACCGTGACCGGTCGGCGGCCGTGTCGTCCGACGGCGGCGGTGGCGGGTCGAGCGAGCCGGCGCCCAGCAGCCCGAGCGGGTTCGTCAGCGGCGGCTACCTCAGCGCCCCGGTGCACGGCGCCTACGTGTCGTCGGAGTTCGGGCGGCGCTTCCACCCGATCCTGCACTACTGGCGGCTGCACGCCGGGATCGACTTCGCGGTCGCCTGCGGCACCCCGGTGTACGCGGCGGCCGAGGGCAGCGTGATCAGCGCCGGCTGGGCCGGTGGGTACGGCAACCGCGTCATCGTCGACAACGGGCTGATCGGCGGCACCGGCCTCGCGACCACCTACAACCACCTGACGAGCATCGTCGTGCACAGCGGGTCGGTGTCACGCGGCCAGCTCATCGCCTACTCCGGGACGACGGGCAGCTCGACGGGCTGCCACCTGCACTTCGAGACCTACGAGGACGGCACCCCGGTCAACCCCCGTCGCTGGCTCTGAGTCGTCCACCGCTGCGCGGTAGGCTCCTGCGGTGGCCAAGGAGAAGGGGCGAAAGCTCGTCGCGAGCAATCGCAAGGCTCGGCACGACTACCTCGTCGAGGACGTCTACGAGGCCGGCATGGTGCTCGTCGGCACCGAGGTCAAGTCGTTGCGGGCCGGCCGGGCGTCGCTGGTCGACGGCTTCGCCACCGTCTACGGCAGCGAGGTCTGGCTCGAGGGCGTGCACATCCCCGAGTACACCGCCGGCACCTGGACCAACCACGAGCCGCGCCGCCGCCGCAAGCTGCTGCTGCACCGCCACGAGATCGCCCGCCTGGCCATCGACACCCGCGAGAGCGGCCTGACGATCGTGCCGCTGGCGCTGTACTTCCTCGACGGCCGCGCCAAGGTCGAGATCGCGGTGGCCAAGGGCAAGAAGAACTACGACAAGCGGCAGGCGCTGCGCGAGCGCCAGGACAACCGCGACGCCGAGCGCGCCATTGCCAAGCGGGAGTGAGTCGCTGACCCTGTCTGTGCTCAGTCGTCGACGATGACGCGCTCGATGACCACGACGGCGAAGTCCTCGATCAGGTTGTGTGCCTTGACAAGGTCCCGGCGCACCTCTGCTGGGGTCACCTCGGGATTCTCGGTAGATGCGTACTCCACGTGATGCCGTCGAACCCGCATCCTGTTGAAGGGTCTATAGAGGTGACCGAGCGGAGGTTCGAACTGCGCTTGCGCGGCGTCATGGAGCACGACGTGGCCGCCGGCGGCTGTGGCTCGTAGACCTTGCGCTCTAAAGACGGCGGCCATGGCCTTCGCCCAGCGTCCACGGCCGCTCGGGTGAGAGGTACAGGCGAGCCAGTAGCTAACCCACGGCATCGGATCGCAGGATGGGTAACAGGGCGGGGGCTGACGTTTTCATCTACGTGATGTCAAGGACCGCATATGGGAAATGTCGAGCGTGCCCGGGTCGTCGGCAGGGAGGGACTGGGCCATGAGCACGTCGTCGACGTCCTGGCCGTCGAGGACGAACTCCGCCTGCAGCACGCCCTCGACGAGGAACCCGCAGCGCTCGTAGAGCCGCCGCGCCGTGGCGTTGGGGCCGAGCACCCGCAGGGTCAGCTTGCGCGCACCGCGGGCCCGGGCCTCGGTGACCGCCGCGCCCACCACGGCGCGTCCGGCGCCGCGGCCGGTGTGGTCGGGGTCGACGGCCACGCCCGTGAGCGTCAGGACGTGCTCGTGCGACGGCACCGCTACCTCCTGTCCCAGGCGGGCGTACCCGACGACGACACCGTCCAGCACCGCCACCAGGACGTCGGCGGGCCGGCACCGCTCATCGAAGAAGGGACGGTCCGCCGGCGGCGCGGGGGTTGGCGTGACCGCCGGGCTCCAGGTGCGGGCGTCGATCGACTGCAGCGCAGCCTCGTCGGTCACCTCCGCGAAGCGGACGTCGATCGCGACCTCGCTCACGGCTCGACGACGAGCAGCAGGTCTCCGCCCTCGACCTGGCGCTGCCCCGGGATCGCGAGCCGCCGCACCGTGCCGGCGACCGCGGTGGTGATCGCGGCCTCCATCTTCATCGCCTCGATGGTCGCCACGGTGTCACCGGCCGCCACGACCGACCCGACCTGGACGGCGAGGGACACGACCCCGGCGAACGGTGCCGCGACGTGCCCCGGGCTGGACGGGTCGCTCTTCTCGGAGGCCCGCACGTCGACGTCCGCCGACAGGTCACGGGTCAGCACCGGCCGCAGCTGGCCGTTCAAGGTGCACATGACGGTGCGCAGGCCACGCGCGTCGACGTCGCTGATCGACTGCACACCGACGAGCAGGCGCTTGCCGGGCTCGATCTCGATCTCGACCTCCTGGCCGCGGGTCAGCCCGTGCAGGAACTGCTCGGTCGGCAGGACGGCGATGTCGCTGTAGGTGTCGATCGAGGTGCGGTACTCCTTGGTCGGCCCGGGGAACAGCAGCCGGTTGAGCGTCTCGGTCGGTGACGCGGCGAGGCCGGCGACGTCGTCCGGGGTGAGGTCGGCGGTGCGAGCGACGGCGCTGCGGCCCTCCAACGCCTTGCTGCGGAACGGCTCTGGCCACCCGCCGGGCGGGTCGCCCAGCTCGCCCTGAAGGAAGCCGACGACCGAGTCGGGCACGTCGTAGGCCTGCGGGTTGGCCTCGAAGTCGGCCGGGTCGGCGCCGCGCCCGACGAGGGCGAGGGCGAGGTCGCCGACGACCTTGCTGCTCGGCGTCACCTTCACCACGTTGCCGAGGATGCGGTTGGCCGCGGCGTAGGTGTCTTCGATCTGCTCGAACCGTTCGCCGAGGCCCAGCGCGATCGCCTGCTGGCGCAGGTTCGACAGCTGGCCGCCGGGGATCTCGTGGTCGTAGACGCGCCCGGTCGGGGCGGGCAGCCCCGACTCGAACGGCGCGTAGAGCCGGCGCACGGCCTCCCAGTACGGCTCGAGGTCGCAGACGGCACGCAGGTGCAGACCTGTTGCGCGAGAAGTGAAGTCGGTCGCCCCGACGAGCGCGGACATCGGGGGCTGGCTGGTGGTGCCGGCCATCGCGGCGCTGGCGACATCGACGGCGTCGACGCCGGCGTCGATCGCCGCCAGCAGTGTGGCGAGCTGGCCGCCAGCGGTGTCGTGGGTGTGCAGGTGCACCGGCAGGTCGAACCGCTCACGCAGGGCGGTGACGAGGGTGCGGGCCGCTGGGACGCGCAGCAGGCCGGCCATGTCCTTGATGGCCAGCACGTGCGCGCCGGCGTCGACGATGCGCTCGGCCAGCTGCAGGTAGTAGTCGAGGGTGTAGAGCGCCTCGGCCGGGTCGCTGAGGTCGCCGGTGTAGCACAGCGCCACCTCCGCGACCGAGGTGCCCGTGTCGCGCACTGCCTCGATCGCGGGGCGCATCTGCTCGACGTCGTTGAGCGCGTCGAAGATGCGGAACACGTCGACGCCCGTGGTCGCGGCCTGGTGGACGAAGGCGGTCGTCACCTCGGTCGGGTAGGGGGTGTAGCCCACCGTGTTGCGCCCGCGCAGCAGCATCTGCAGGCACAGGTTCGGCATGGCCTCGCGCAGCGCGGCGAGCCGGTCCCACGGGTTCTCGGCGAGGAACCGCAGCGCCACGTCGTAGGTCGCGCCGCCCCACGCCTCGACGCTCCACAGCTGCGGCGTCAGGCGGGCGACCGGCCCCGCGGCGGCGAGCAGGTCGCGGGTGCGCACACGGGTGGCGAGCAGCGACTGGTGGGCGTCGCGGAACGTCGTGTCGGTGACCGCCACTGCCGCCTGCTCGCGCAGCGCTCGAGCGAACTGCTCCGGACCCATGTCTCGCAACAGGTCACGGCTGCCAGGCGGCGGCGGCACCGACAGGTCGACCGGCGGCAGCTTGGACGCCGGGTCGGCCAGCCCGCGCGAGGGCCCGTGCGGCTGGTTGACGGTCATGTGCGCGAGGTAGGTCAGCAGCTTGGTGCCGCGGTCGGCGGGGGTGCGTGCCGTCAGCAGCTGCGGGCGCTCCTCGATGAACGACGTCGACAGCCGGCCCGCCACGAAGTCCGGCTCGTCCAGCAGCGCCTGCAGGAACGGGATGTTCGTCGCGACCCCGCGGATGCGGAACTCGGCGAGCGCGCGGCGGGACCGACGTACGGCGGTGGCGAAGTCACGACCGCGGCAGCTGAGCTTGACCAACATCGAGTCGAAGTGGGCGCCGATCTCGGCGCCGACGAACACCGTGCCGCCGTCGAGGCGCACACCTGCGCCGCCGGCGGACCGGTAGGTCGTGATCGTGCCGGTGTCGGGGCGGAAACCGTTGCTCGGGTCCTCGGTCGTGATGCGGCACTGCAGCGCAGCGCCGTTGACGCGGATCGAGTCCTGGTGAAGGCCGAGGTCGTCGAGGGTCTCGCCGCTCGCGATGCGCAGCTGCGCCTGCACGAGGTCGACGTCGGTGACCTCCTCGGTGACCGTGTGCTCGACCTGGATGCGCGGGTTCATCTCGATGAACACGTAGCTGCCGTCGGGGTCGAGCAGGAACTCGACGGTGCCCGCGTTGACGTAGCCGATGTGCCGCGCGAAGGCGACCGCGTGATCGCACATCGACTGTCGCACAGCGGGATCCAAGTTCGGAGCCGGTGCGATCTCGACGACCTTCTGGTGGCGCCGCTGCACCGAGCAGTCGCGCTCGTAGAGGTGGACGACGTTGCCGGCGGCGTCGGCGAGCACCTGCACCTCGATGTGCCGCGGTGACACCACGGCCTTCTCCAAGAACACCGTCGCGTCGCCGAAGGCGCTCTCGGCCTCGCGCATCGCCGCCTCGAGGGACTCGCGCAGCTGCTCAGGCCGCTCGACGCGGCGCATGCCACGACCACCGCCGCCGGCGACGGCCTTGACGAAGAGCGGGAAGCCGACCCCGTCAGCGGCCGCGATCAGCTGCTCGACGTCGGTCGACGGCGGGGCGCTGCCCAGCACCGGCAGCCCGGCCTCGCGGGCGGCGGCGATGGCGCGCGCCTTGTTGCCGGTCAGGTGCAGGACGTCGGCGGGCGGGCCGACGAACGTCAGGCCGGCCTCGGCGCACGCCCGCGCCAGTGCGGGGTTCTCGCTGAGGAAGCCGTAACCGGGGTAGACGGCGTCGGCGCCGGACAGGCGGGCGACGCGCACCATCTCGGCGGGGTCGAGGTAGGCGCGCACCGGGTGGCCGGCCTCCCCGATGCGGTAGGCCTCGTCGGCCTTGCTCCGGTGCTCGCTGCGGCGGTCCTCGACGGGGAAGACCGCGACCGTCTGGGCGCCGAGCTCGGTCGCGGCGCGGAACGCGCGGACGGCGATCTCACCACGGTTGGCGACGAGGACCTTGCGGAACATCGGAGACCTCCGGTGCCTGGGCCGGCGCTCGCGCAGCCGGTCGATGCGGCGAGGATAGCGAGACGTCCGCCCAGCGGGACGCTGGTCTCGGCACGCGGACGGCTTGCCCGCAGCCACGGTGGTCGTGAGGATCAGGGGCATGGCTCCCACGATCGCGACCACGAGCACCGTCGATCTCGCCGGGCTGCTCGACTTCGTGCGCCCGCGCCACCACATGGTGCTGACGACGCGGCGCGCGGACGGCTCGCCGCAGATGTCTCCGGTCAGCGGCGGCGTCGACGAGCAGGGCCGGCTGGTCATCTCCACCTACCCCGAGCGCGCCAAGACCACCAACGCGCGCCGTGACCCGCGGGTCAGCGTCATGGTGCTGTCGGACGACTGGAACGGCGCGTGGGTGCAGGTCGACGGCACCTGCGAGGTCATCGACCTCCCTGACTCCGTCGAGCCGCTGGTCGACTACTACCGCTCCATCTCCGGCGAGCACCCCGACTGGGACGAGTACCGCGAGGCGATGGTGCGCCAGGGCAAGTCGCTGCTGCGGGTCACACCCACCCGCTGGGGCCCGGTCGCCACCGGCGGCTTCCCCGCACGCCTCGGCTGACCGGTCCCGCCGGAAGGGTCTGTGGCCCGCGAGCGTTGGCCCGGCCATGAGAGCCATCACCTTCGCGTCCTACGGCGGCCCCGACGTCCTCGAGCTGACCGACGTCCCCGACCCGGTGGTCGGGCCCGACAGCGTCCTCGTGCGCGTGCGGGCCGCCAGCGTCAACCCCGTCGACTTCAAGGTGCGGGAGGGCTACCTGCAGGGCGCCTTCCCGTCCCGCCTGCCCATCATCAGCGGGTGGGACGTCGCGGGGGTGGTCGAGGCCGTCGGCCCGGCGGTCACCGAGTGGGCGGTCGGCGACGAGGTCGTCGGCTACGTGCGCAAGGACTGGATCGAGCTGGGCACGTACGCCGAGCTCGTCGCCGTCGCCCCCCGCCACCTCGCCCGCAAGCCGGCGTCCGCGTCCTTCGCCCAGGCCGCGTCGCTGCCGCTCGCCGGGCTGACGGCCCTGCAGGCCATCGAGCGCGTGTCGGTCGGGCAGGGTGACGTCGTGCTCGTGCACGCCGCAGCCGGCGGGGTCGGCGTCTTCGCCGTGCAGCTCGCGGCCGCGCGAGGCGCCCAGGTCATCGGCACCGCGAGCGAGCGCAACCACGAGTTCGTCCGGTCGCTCGGCGCGCAGCCGGTGGCGTACGGCGAGGGCCTCGTCGAGCGCGTGCGCGCCCTCGCGCCGGGCGGCGTCGACGCCGCGCTGGACTTCATCGGCGGCGACGCCCTCGACGCCAGCGCCGCGCTGGTGAAGGACCCGTCGCGCATCGTGTCCGTCGTCGACGGTGTACGCGTCAAGGAGCTCGGCGGGCGGTACGTGTTCGTGCGGCCCGACACCGAGGGCCTGCAGACGCTCAGTGAGATGGTCGACGCCGGCGCTCTCCACATCGAGGTGCACCAGACGTTCCCGCTCGCCGAAGCCGCCGCGGCGCAGCAGCTCGTCGAGGACGGTCACGTGCGAGGCAAGGTCGCCATCACCGTCCCGTGATCATGCGATGCCGGCCCGTCGTCGAGGTCCGAGGTCCGGCCGAGAGCCGGCACCCTCCGGTCCGCTGCTCGCAAGCTCGCTCGACGCGGACCTCCGGCTACCGGCTCTCGGCCTTGACGCCGCCGTGATCATGCGATCCCGGCCCGCTCACCGATGCAGCACGCTTCGGCGACAGGTGTCCCCCGGGTCACGACGCCGCCGGGCCGCGATTGCATGATCACGAGAGCTGGGCCGACTGGCGTCCCGCCCGCCCCTGCGTGATCTTGCGATCCCGGCTCACGCGTGGGCGCGGACCCGCATCGGCAGGCTCGTGCCGCACGGGGCGGGGCCGACGTACGGGGGAGTGCTAGGCGCTGAACGGGTTCGGGTCGCGCCAGGTGCGCTCGAACGGGAGTCGCCACGCGCGGGGGGACACTAGCTGGTGGATGGTGTTGGGGCCCCACGAGCCGGCGGGGTAGGGGCGCACCGGCGGCGGGTTCTCGATCAGCGGGGTCGAGACCTCCCACAGCCGCTCGATGCCCTCGGCGCTGGTGAACAGCGTGTGGTCGCCGCGCATCGCGTCGTAGATGAGCCGCTCGTAGGCCTCGAGCACCGAGCCCGACCAGCTGGTCTCGCGCATGGCGAACTGCATGCTGAGCTTGTCGAGCTTCATGCCGGGGCCAGGCCGCTTGCCGTAGAACGACAGCGACATCTTCGAGGAGTCGGCGAGGTCGAACGTCAGGTGGTCGGGGCCGTGGGCCCCGAGGCCCGACCCGCGCGGGAACATGCTGCGCGGCGGCTCCTTGAACGCGATCGAGATGATGCGGGCGCCTTCGGCCAACCGCTTGCCGGTGCGCAGGTAGAACGGCACACCCGCCCAGCGCCAGTTGTCGATGTAGCACTTCAGCGCGACGAAGGTCTCGGTGTCGGACTCGGGCTCGACGCCCACCTCACCCCGGTAGCCCGAGTACTGGCCGCGGACGACGTCGGCGGGGTCGAGCGGCACCATCGACCGGAAGACCTTGTTCTTCTCCTCGCTGATGGCGCGCGGCTCCAGCGCCGTCGGCGGCTCCATCGCCATGAAGGCCAGCACTTGGAACAGGTGGGTCACGACCATGTCGCGGTAGGCGCCCGTCGACTCGTAGAAGGCGGCACGGTTGTTGAGCCCCAACGTCTCCGGGACGTCGATCTGCACGTGGTCGATGTGGTTGCGGTGCCAGATCGGCTCGAAGAGTCCGTTGGCGAAGCGGAACGCGAGGATGTTCTGCGCCGCCTCCTTGCCCAGGAAGTGGTCGATGCGGAAGATCTGCTGCTCGTCGAACACCTGGTGCAGGGCCCGGTTCAGCGCGACGGCCGACTCGAGGTCGGTGCCGAACGGCTTCTCCATGATGATGCGGCTGCGCTCGACCAGCCCTGCCTCATCGAGCAGCGCCACCACGGGCAGGGCCGCCTTGGGCGGCACGCTCAGGTAGTGCAGCCGGCGCACCTCGCCGTCGACCAGGCCCTCCAGCTCGCGCTCGGCGTCGAGCACGGTCTCGCGCAGGGTGGCCGCGCCGCCGCTGCCGGGCACGTAGCGCAGCATCGCCGCGAACGCGTCCCACTGCTCCTCCGTGAGCGGACGGCCGCTGAACTCGTGGACCGCGTCGCGGGTGTGCTTGACGAAGGCCTCGGTGTCGAGGTCCTCCAGCGACGTGCCGACCACCCGCAGGTTGGTGACCATGCCGACCTGGACGAGGTGCAGCAGTCCCGGCAGCAGCTTGCGCCGAGCCAGGTCACCCATGGCTCCGAACAGGACGACGACGTGAGCGTCAGACATGCTTGGAGCATAAGGCGACAGATGGGTCTCGCGGGGCCTCAGGCGTCGGATCGAGGCGGACGAGCATCGTCCCGGTGCTGTTCTCGCTCATCAGCCGCGGGAACGCGCGTGGGGTGCGCTCGACGCCCTCCGGTGACGTCCCTCCCGCCAGGCGCCACTGCGCTGGGCGAGCCAGCCGTTCGGGTCTTGCCGACTCGGCGGCAGTCGCGGTGCGCTGGTCGGCTGTGGCGGAGGCCAGCGCCGGCGCTGCGGACGGCGTATGCTCGGGGGCACAACTGAACAGGGGGGTGAACGGTTTCGACGTTGGTCGTTTATCCAGGAGAAGCGGGTCGAGGACGCACGGTTGTCTCGTAAACGCCCCGTGCAAACCAATAGGTGCCGATTCCAAGCGCACCGACTTCGCCCTCGCCGCCTGAGCGAGGACTAGAGGTCCGTCGGCCCGGGAGTGCTCCCGGCC
>CAXTEJ010000010.1:0-49584 GCA_964243295.1 uncultured Actinomycetales bacterium
CCCCCCACCGCCAACCACCCCCGTCAGCGCCACCGCCAGGTCGGCACCCGACAGGTCCGCCACGGCAGCAGCGACCCGCTCGTCGGAGATGGCTGATTCGAACATGTGTCCTAGTGTAGACGATCCCTCGCCTCACCGCTGTACGTATCCACAAGCCACTGTGGCTGTCTTACAACCGTGCTCGCGTCAGGCACCATCGCAACCACGACGACGGCACGGTGCCCGACCCCTCGTCTTCGGCACGCAAGCGCCGTCGTCCCTGAGCGGGCGGCGTGGTGCTCGACGCCCTCAGGCCAGCCGGCACGGATCACGAGGATCACGGCCTGCACACGATCACGGCTGCCACTCGCTCACGTGCGCCCTCACGGTGCTGATCGACAGGTGCAGCCGCCGGGCGATCTCGCGATGGGTGAGGCCGGCGCTGATGAGCGCCAGGAGTCGGCTTGACCTGTTGGTCTGCCGCATCAGCCGACCTCCGGCCCCCGCGCCCGTGACAGCAACCGCACACCCATCTCGGCGGGGCGCATGCCGTGGTGGACGACATCGACGACCCCGGCGGCGATGGGCATGTCGACGCCCGCCGACGTGGCGAGCTCGAGCACCGACAGGCACGACGTCAGCCCCTCGGCGTTCTGTCGCGTGGACGACGTCACGTCCGCGACGGCATCGCCCCGGCCCAGCCGCTGGCCGGCGGTCCTGTTGCGCGACAACGGCGACGAGCACGTGGCGATGAGGTCACCGACCCCCGCGAGCCCGGCGAAGGTCTGCGGGTCGGCGCCCAGTGCCACCCCCAGGCGCGTCGTCTCGGCGAGGCCCCGGGTGATGAGCGAGGCCTTCGAGTTGTCACCGAAGCCCAGTCCCTCCGCCATGCCGACGGCGAGCGCGATGACGTTCTTCACCGCGCCACCGATCTCGGTGCCCACGACGTCCACGACGGTGTACGGGCGGAACGCCGGCGTGGCGCACAGGTGCGCGATGCGGTCGGCGACGTCGTGATCGGTGCACGCCACGACGCCCGCCGCAGGCTGGCGCGCCGCGATCTCGCGCGCGAGGTTCGGACCTGAGACGACCGCCACGCGGTCGGGCGCGACACCCGCGACCTCGGTGACGACCTCGCTCATGCGCTGCAGCGTCCCGAGCTCGATGCCCTTCATCAGGCTGACGACCGGCACGTCGGGGGGCAGCAGCCCGCGCCAGGCGGTCAGGTGCTCGCGCAACCGTTGCGACGGCAGGGCCAGCACCACGACATCGGCACCGTCGAGCGCCCGCTCTACGTCGCTCGTCGCGGTCACCACGTCGGGCAGCCGCACGCCGGGCAGGTAGTCGTGGTTGACGTGCTCGGCGCTGATCCCGGCGGTCAGCTCCGGACGCCGGCCCCACAGCGTCACCCGGCTACCGGCGTCCGCGAGCAGCAGGGAGAACGTCGTGCCCCAGCTGCCGGCCCCGAGGACGGCCACGCGCGCCGGGGTCACCGGCGCATCCTCGCGGCTGCGGCGGGCCGTGTCGAGCGAGGTGCCCCCGGGCTGGAAGGATCGGCGCGTGCAGCGCCCGGTGTCAGCCACGGCCACGGCCGCGTGGGCGCTCGTGCTTCCGGTGCAGCAGGCCGGACGCGCCAAGTCGCGGCTCGTGGCCCCGGACGGCGTCGACCACGCCGGCCTCGCCCGGGCGATCGCGCTCGACTCCCTGGCCGCGGTGCGCGCGAGCGAGCTGGTCGGCCACCGCGTCGTCGTGACGTCCGACGAGGTCGTGGGCCCGCTGTCGGCGACGGCGGGCGACCACGTCGTGACCGACCCCGGCGAGGGTCTGTCGGCGGCGATCCGGCGCGGCGTCGACCACGTGGCGCGAGCGTGGCCGGGTGCGCCCGTCGCGGTGCTGCTCGCCGACGTCCCCGCGCTGCGACCGGCGCAGCTGACCGAGGCCCTGCGTGCGGTCTCGGTGCACCGCACCGCGTTCGTGCCGGACGCCGAGGGCACCGGCACCGTGCTGCTGGCTGCCCGGGCGGCGGCCGACCTGCGCCCCGCCTTCGGGGTCGACTCGGCGTCGCGCCACGAGCAGGCCGGTGCCACGCGGATCGTGCTGGCCCTGCCGCGGCTGCGACGGGACGTCGACACCGCCGTCGCGCTCGCACGTGCCGTCGAGCTGGGTGTCGGGCCGGCCACCCGCGCCGCCCTGGGCCGCTAGCCTCGAGGCGTGCAGGCCACCGTCCACAGCTACGACCCCGAGACTGCGTCGGGCACGCTTCTCGCCGACGACGGGATGCTCGTGCCCTTCGGGCCAGAAGCGTTCTCCCGCAGCAGGCTGCGGCTGCTGCGGCCCGGTCAGCGGCTGACCGTCGAGGTGCAGGACGGCCTCGTGGTGGGGCTGTCGCTGCACGGCATCTGAGCGCCGCGCAGCGACCCCACCACCTCAGAGCTGCTGGTAGTTGGCGCCGAGCGCGTCGAGCTTGTCCTGGAAGTGCTCGTACCCGCGGTAGATCAGGTCGATGCCGTGCACGGTCGAGGTGCCCTCGGCGGCGAGCGCGGCGATGAGGTAGCTGAAGCCGCCGCGCAGGTCGGGCACCGTGATGTCGGCACCGTGCAGCTTCGTCGGCCCTGACACCACGGCCGAGTGCGTGAAGTTGCTCTGCCCGAAGCGGCACGGCAGGCCGCCGAGGCACTCGCGGTAGAGCTGGATGGTGGCACCCATGTCGTTGAGGGCCCGGGTGAACCCCAACCTGTTCTCGTACACCGTCTCGTGCACGATCGACAGCCCGCTGGTCTGGGTCAGCGCGACGACCAGCGGCTGCTGCCAGTCGGTCATGAACCCCGGGTGGACGTCGGTCTCGAGCACCAGCGAGCGCTGCGCCTCGCCTTCGCGCCAGAACCGGATGCCGTCGTCATCGACCTCGAAGGCGCCGCCGATCTTCCGGAACACGTTGAGGAACGTCATCATCTCGGGCTGGCGCGCGCCGCGCACCATGATGTCGCCGCGGGTGGCGAGAGCCGCGCACGCCCACGACGCGGCCTCCATGCGGTCGGTGATCGCGCGGTGGGTGTAGCCGGTGAGCGAGCTGACGCCCTCGATCCGGATGACCCGGTCGGTGTCGACGCTGATGATGGCGCCCATCTTCTGCAGCACGGCGATGAGGTCCATGATCTCGGGCTCGATCGCGGCGTTGCGCAGCTCGGTGAGGCCGTCGGCGCGCACCGCCGTGAGCAGCACCTGCTCGGTCGTCCCGACGCTGGGGTAGGGAAGCTCGAGCTTGGTGCCGCGCATGCCGTTCGGCGCACTGATGCGCAGACCCTCGGGGCGCTTCTCGACCACGGCGCCGAACTGCCGCAGCACGTCGAGGTGGAAGTTGATGGGTCGCTCGCCGATACGACAGCCGCCGAGGTCGGGGATGAAGGCCTCGCCGAGGCGGTGCAGCAGCGGGCCGCACAGCAGGATCGGGATGCGGCTGGAGCCGGCGTGGGCGTCGATGTCGGCGACGTGGGCCTTCTCGACGTTGCGCGGGTCGAGCACCAGCTCGCCGGCTGCGTCGTCACGCGTCACCGCGACACCGTGCAGCTCGAGCAGGCCCGAGACGATGCGGACGTCGGCGATGTCAGGCACGCCGCGCAGCCGGCTGACGCCGTCGCCGAGCAGGGCCGCGACCATGGCCTTGGAGACGAGGTTCTTCGCGCCACGCACCGTGATCGTGCCCTGCAGCGCGGTTCCGCCGTCGACGGTGAGGATGTCGGTCATGCCCCCAGTCTGACGCAGCAGCGCGCCAGCACCCGGCTTCCGGGTGCCGACGCGCTGGTGTCGCGGCGCGGCTGGCGCCACTGCTGGCTCAAGCCCCTGCCTGCTCAGCACTGCTGGCTCAATCCCTGCCCGCTCAGCGTGCCCGCTCAGCCACTGCCTGCTCAGCCACTGCCCGCTCAGCCACTGCCTGCTCAGCTGCGCGCGGAGGCCCGCTTGGCTGGCGCGCGCCCGGCCTTGGTGGCGGCGGTCTTGGTCGCGGCGGTCTTGCTCGCGGCGGTCTTGCTCGCGGTCTTGCTGGCCGCCTGCTTGGTCGCTGCCTTGGCGGTGGTCTTGCTCGTCGTCGTGGCGGCCGGCGCGCCGGCGGCCTTCGCGGTGGTCTTGGCCGGCGTCGCCTTCGCGGTCTTGGTCGCCTTGGTGGCGGTGGTCGCCTTCGCCGGAGTGGCCTTGGCGGTCTTGGCCGTGCTCGTGGCGGGCGCGGCCTTCGCCGTGCTCTTCGCGGGTGCGGTGCTCGCGGTCTTCGCCGTGGCGGTCTTGCTCGCGGTCTTCGTGGCCGCGGTCTTGGCCGTCGCCGACGTCGCCCGCGTCGTCGCCGGCGCTGCCTTCGTGGTCGCGCCAGTGGACGAGGTGGTAGGCGCCGGGGTGCGCTGCGCGGTCGCGATGCGGGTCGCGGCGCCGGCGGCGCGCGAGGCCACCGAGGACGTGAAGGCCCGCAGCGCCTTGGTGTCGGAAGTGACCTGCTTGAAGGCGGTGCCGGCGCGGAAGCGCGGCACCGAGGTCTTCTTGATCTTCACGGCCTGACCGGTGCGCGGGTTGCGGCCGGTCCGCGCGGCACGGGCCGCGCGCTCGAAGGTGCCGAAGCCGGTGATGGCGACCTTCTCACCCTTGGCCACGGTCACGGTGATGGTGTCGACCACGGCCTCGAGTGCCTCTGCGGCCGCGCGCTTGCTCCCCAGCCGAGCCTCGAGGGCGTCGACGAGCTGTCCCTTGTTCACGGTGCTTCCCTTCGGAGGATGCTGTCGGGCAGCCCGTCCAGCAACGCCAGACTGCGGCCGGCTCGTGGACCGGCGTGATCCCAGACGGTAGAACCACACCGCTCGCGCGTCCACCTCATCGCCCGTTCGAGGTGTTGTGTCGCAACCGTTCCGAGGGCCTGCTCAGCAGCCCAGGGCGTCCATCGCCCGATGCAGCCGGGCGAGGGCGACGTGCGCGCGAGCGACGTCCGCGCGCGAGGTCTGCACGGCCCGCCGGACGTCGCGCGACAGCTGCGCCGTCACGTCGTGAGGTAGGTCAGCCCGCTGGATCCGTTGCTGCACAACCAGTATGGCGTCGGCGAGCTGCTGGAGGTCCATCGGCAGCGGCTGGCCCGCGAGGGCACCGCAGGACGACGTGACTGGGCTCGACCGGTGCGCCGCGGGGCCGTCGTCCGGACCAGTGGGGGTGGTCACGCGGCGTCGCGGGTGGCGACGACATCCAGCCGGACGAAGTCCTGGTCGAAGGAGCCGTCGTCGCGCCGCAGCGCACCGGTGCAGCGCTCGACGAGGTGGGTCAACTGCGGCTCGCGCCCCTCGTCGTCGCGCAGCCACGGCTCGTAGGCCGGCAGCACCTGGCTCCGCAACCACCCCTCGAGCGCGGCGGCGTCGGGCATCGCGCGGCGCTGGTGCACCAGCCGGCAGCGTTGCACCGCCAGGCCCGCAGCCGCGAGCAGGCCGGCGTACGACGTGGGGTCGGGAAAGCACCACGGGGCCTCGGCGCCGTCGGCCAGCAGCAGCGGCTCCAGGACCGCTCTGGCAGCGGCTATCTGGCCCTGCCCGCCCATGTCGATGCGCAGCGTGCCGCCGGGCGCCAGCCGCTCACGCACCGCCGCGAGCAGCGCCGGGTGGTCGTCAGCCGGCACCCAGTGCAGCGTCGCCACGCTCATGACCGCGTCGAAGCCGGTCTCGGGCACCACCTGCGCGAGGTGCTGCAGCGCACCCACGCGCAGCTGGAGACCCGGCCTGCCCCAGCGCACACGGCCCACCTCGACGTTGGAGGGGGACAGGTCGACGCCGACGACGAGCCCCTCGCCCTGGGCGAGGACGACGTCCGCGACCCGCGCGGTCAGGTCGCCCACGCCGCAGCCGAGGTCGAGCACCCGCGCACCAGGTCGCAGCGGCAGTGGCCGCAGCACGTCGTCGTCGAACGCGCGGTGGTGGGCGGTGTTGGCGGCGTAGAGCGTGCCGTCGAAGACGCCGGCACCGCCCGGGCCCGTCGCCACCGCCGTCAGACCGTCGTGATCGGCAGCCACGCGGGCCGCGATCCCTCGAACCGCTCGATGTCGGCGACGTGGCCGAGCGTCAGACCGATGTCGTCCAGCCCCTCCAGCAACCGCCAGCGCGTGTAGTCGTCGACCTGGAAGGAGCAGACGACGTCCTTGGCGTGGATGGTGCGCCCGACCAGGTCGACGGTCACCTCGGTGCCGGGCTCGTTCTCCAGCAGCTTCCACAGCAGCTCGACGTCGTCCTGGCCGACCTCGGCGGTGAGCAGACCCTGCTTGCCCGAGTTGCCGCGGAAGATGTCAGCGAAGCGCGAGCTGATGACGACGCGGAAGCCGTAGTTCATCAGCGCCCACACCGCGTGCTCGCGCGAGCTGCCGGTCCCGAAGTCGGGGCCGGCGACCAGCACGCTGCCCGCGCGGTAAACCGGGTGGTTGAGGACGAACGTCTCGTCACCGCGCCACGCGGCGAACAGCCCGTCCTCGAACCCGGTGCGCGTCACGCGCTTGAGGTAGACGGCGGGGATGATCTGGTCGGTGTCGACGTTGGCGCGGCGCAGCGGCACGCCGATGCCGGTGTGGGTCGTGAACGCGTCCATGCTCGGCCTCTCGATGGGTTCGGTTGCGGCATCAGGCGTCGACGAGGTCGGAGGGCGACGACAGCGTCCCCCGGACGGCGGTGGCCGCCGCGACGAGCGGCGAGACCAGGTGGGTGCGGCCGCCCTTGCCCTGGCGTCCCTCGAAGTTGCGGTTGGACGTCGACGCCGACCGCTCGCCGGGCTGCAGCTGGTCGGGGTTCATGCCGAGGCACATCGAGCAGCCGGCGAGGCGCCACTCCGCCCCGGCGACGCGGAACACCTCGTCGAGCCCCTCGCTCTCGGCCTGCAGCCGCACCCGCGCCGACCCGGGGACGACGAGCATGCGCACGCCGTCGCGGACGTGACGGCCCTTGAGCACCGCCGCGGCCGCGCGCAGGTCCTCGATGCGGCCGTTGGTGCACGAGCCGAGGAACACGGTGTCGACGCTGATGTCGCGCAGCGGCGTGCCTGCCGTCAGACCCATGTACTGCAGCGCCCGCTCGGCCGCCGCACGCTGGTTGTCGTCGCCCATGGCCTCGGGGTCGGGCACCTGGTCGCCCAGCGGCAGGCCCTGGCCGGGGTTGGTGCCCCAGGTGACGTAGGGGGTCAGGCTCGCGGCGTCGATGACCACCTCGGCGTCGAAGACCGCGTCGTCGTCCGTGCGCAGCTCGCGCCACGAGCGCACCGCCGTGTCCCAGTCCTCGCCGGTCGGGGCGTGCGGGCGCTGCTGCAGGTAGGCGAAGGTCGTCGCGTCCGGTGCCACCATGCCCGCGCGGGCGCCGGCCTCGATCGACATGTTGCAGATCGTCATGCGCGCCTCCATCGACAGCGCCTCGACGGCCGGCCCGCGATACTCGAGCACGTATCCCTGGCCGCCGCCGGTGCCGATCCTGGCGATGACGGCGAGGATGAGGTCCTTGGCCGTCACGTCGGGGCCGAGCTCGCCCTCGACGGTGATGGCCATGGTGCGGAACGGCTTGAGCGGCAGCGTCTGCGTGGCGAGCACGTGCTCGACCTCGCTGGTGCCGATACCGAAGGCCAGCGCGCCGAACGCCCCGTGCGTCGAGGTGTGAGAGTCGCCGCAGACGATGGTGGTGCCCGGCTGCGTCAGCCCCAGCTGCGGGCCGATCACGTGCACGATGCCCTGCTCGGCGTCACCCATGGGGTGCAGCCGGATGCCGAACTGCTCGCAGTTGCGGCGCAGCGTCTGCACCTGCGTCAGCGACACCGGGTCGGTTATGGGGCCGGGTGCCGTCGGCACGTTGTGGTCCTCGGTGGCGATCGTGAGGTCCGGACGCCGGACCGGCCGGCCCGCGAGCCGCAGGCCGTCGAACGCCTGCGGGCTGGTCACCTCGTGGACGAGGTGCAGGTCGATGTAGAGCAGGTCGGGTTCGCCGTCCGCCCGGCGCACCACGTGCGACTCCCAGACCTTCTCCGCCATCGTCCTGCCCATGACCCGCTCCTTCGGTGTTGCGCCGCCCTGTGGTGTGCCCCGGTGCTTGCATCTCACGCACTGAGACGGCAGTATCGAGGCATGGACAACTCTAGCGGAGTCGGCGTGCTCGACAAGGCCGCCGTCGTGCTGGGTGCGCTCGAAGCCGGCCCGTCCACCCTGGCGCAGCTCGTCGCGGCGACCGGGCTGGCGCGCCCGACCGCCCACCGCCTCGCCGTCGCGCTCGAGCACCACCGCCTCGTGGCTCGCGACCTGCAGGGCCGCTTCGTGCTGGGTCCCCGCATGGGTGAGCTCGCCTCGGCGGCCGGCGAGGACCGGTTGCTGGCCGCCGCCGGGCCGGTCCTCGCCGCCCTGCGCGACCACACCGGCGAGAGCGCGCAGCTGTTCCGACGGCAGGGCGACCAGCGGGTCTGCGTCGCCGCCGCCGAGCGCCCGGTGGGCCTGCGCGACTCGATCCCGGTCGGCAGCTCGATGTCGATGCTCGCCGGGTCCGCGGCGCAGGTGCTGCTCGCGTGGGAGGAGCCCGACCGGCTGCACCGCGGGCTGCAGGGCGCCAAGTTCACCGCGACCGCCCTCTCCGGCGTCCGGCGTCGCGGGTGGGCGCAGAGCGTCGGCGAGCGGGAGGCGGGAGTGGCGTCGGTCTCGGCGCCGGTGCGAGGGCCGTCCGGCCGCGTCGTCGCATCGGTGTCGATCTCCGGGCCGATCGAGCGGTTGTCGCGCCAGCCCGGCCGGCTGCACGCCGGCTCGGTCATCGCGGGCGCCAGCAAGCTGACCGAGGTGCTGCGCCGCAGCGCCTGAGCGGCTCGGACGGCTCAGGCCGGACGCCGCGCCAGCCGCTGCGCCGCGGTGTCGGTGCGCGCTGCCACGGGCACGTGCGCCGTCGCGGCGGCCAGACCCCGCACGGGCATGCCGACGTAGATCGACTCGTGCGACCCGGCCGGCACGGCGAAGGTCTCGTGCCAGATCCCCACCGCTCCTCCGCTGCGCCGCGCGTTCGCGTTGAACGCCTGCCAGGCGGGCCGATGGGCGCGGTCGCGGTCCTGGGCGTAGGCCAGCAGCTGCTGCGTGCTCGCCCAGTACTGCACCAGCAGCGGTCCGTCGGACGACAGCGTCATCCGGTGCCCCAGCAGGCCGGCCGAGGGGTCGGCGTACAGCTCGCGCATCATCGGGCCCATGGCCGCCAGCACGGGCCACCACGCCCGCACCCGCCACCACCGGTTGACGCGCATGCCGATCAGGAACACGACGACCTCGCCGTCGTGGCTGTGGGTGGAGCGGGCTGCGACGACCTTCGGCATGACGGCTCCTGTGGTTGGATAGCAGTACTCATCAATGATGGGTAGTACCACTCTCCACTGTCAAGGGGGCCGCGTGAGGATGTCCGAGCTCGCCGCCGCTGCGGACCTGCCGGTCGCGACGGTCAAGTACTACCTGCGGATCGGCCTGCTGCCGGCCGGCACCGCCACCGGCCCGACGCAGGCGACGTACACCGACGAGCACGTCCAGCGGCTCCGGCTGGTGCGCGCGCTGGTCGAGGTGGCCGGCCTGTCGATCGCGGACGTCGGCTCGGTGGTCACGCGCCTGGACTCCCCCGCACGGTCGTGGCACGACGTGCTCGGCACCGTCCACAGCACGCTGCCACCGCAGCTGCCGGTGCCCACGGTGACGACGTCGCCGTCCGCGGCCTCGGAGCTCGTGCAGCAGCTGGGCTGGGACGTCCACCCCGCGACCCCCGCGCTGCGGCAGCTCGACCGGGCCCTCGCCGCCGCGGCGGCCGCCGGCCTGCCCATCCCGGCCGACACGCTCGCCGGCTACGCGCAGGCGGCCCACCTCGTCGGCGAGCTCGACGTCGCCGACGTCCCCACGACGTCACCGCAGGACGCCACCCGCCACGTCGTCATGGGCACCCTGCTCTACGAGCCCGTGCTCCTCGCCCTGCGCCGCCTCGCCCAGGTCGACGCCAGCGCCGCCCGCTTCGCCACCACCCCACCCCCGTGATCATGCAATTCCGGCCCGCCCCACTCCCCACCCCGCCGTGATCATGCAATCCCGGCCCGCTCGAGTGCCCGGCTGTGTCCGCGGGACGCGTTGAGTCCGTGACAGAACCGAACCCTGGTAGGTCAGGCGACAGTCACTCGTACGGGCGCGGAAACGCCGGCCAGCCGGTCGCGGTCTGGGGCCTTGATGACGCGCAGCAGCGCGGTGCCACGAGCCGGCAGTCGGACGACAGCCTTGTAGGTTCCGGTGCGCGTGAGACGGGCGGCACCCAGGTTGACCCAGCGCGAGCCGACGAGCCGCTGAACGGTGACGGTCTGCCCCGCCAGCACAGGCCGGACGACGCCGCTGATGGCCAGCGGGCGGCGGGCGGCGACGCGGGTGGCGCTGGCCCTCGCGGTGATGGACGGAGCGACGGAGACGGTGAGCACCGGGCTCGTGGCAGCTGCCGACACGGCGTCACCCAGGTAGGCCACGCGGTACCTCGTCGTCGCGGTCGGGCGGACGGTGATCGAGAAGCTGCTGTACGTCGTCGCCGCTGCCCTGGCGATCGACGCGACTCGTGCCCATGTCCCCGAGGGCGACAGCGACTGCAGCTCGAGCCGGCCTGTCGCCTCCTTCTGGGGTAGCAGGACCTGTCCGGTGATGGCGGCGGCCGCGCCCGCTACGAGCCGCGCGGGGCTCGGTGCATCGAGGTCGAAGCTGGTCGCGCCGCGGACCTGGAGTCGGGTGGCCGCTGGGTACGTGGCATCGGTGACGTTGTAGGCATCGTCGTGCAGCCGCACCTCGCTGGCCTCGTATGGTCCCCCCGACTGGTAGTCACTGATCACCTCCGTGGACTGCCACGTGCCGTTCGTGCCCGACCCTGAGACCAGTCGGAAGTCGGAGAAGAACAGGCTCCCTGCGCTGACGTCGCCGACGCGGCTGTAGGTCAGGTACATGCCTGAGCTGCTCACCCCGCAGTCGTCCGTGGCGCTCAGGCTGGCCGTCACCGACTGCCGGATCTTGCCGACAACCACATCACCGGGCGTGATCGTGATGGCGCCGACGGCAGGCGCGGTCGTGTCGTTGTCGCAGGCGCCCGCTGCACTGGCGGGAGCAAGCCCCACGGGACTGAGCGCTGCAGCGGCCAGCGCCATGACGGCGACGCGGGTGCGGATCTTCACGTGTGCTCCAGGTCGTGCTCGGGGCGAGGCGCCATCACCGTAGGTCGGCTTCCCGACGCTGTCAGCCGTTTGACGGCACTGATCGTCCACGGGGGCCCACGCGCTGATCGGTCGCCCCGGGACCCGGCCAGACGACGAAGGCCCCCGTCCGCTGGACGGGGGCCTTGTCGATGTAGCCCCGACGGGATTCGAACCCGCGCTACCGCCTTGAGAGGGCGGCGTGCTAGGCCACTACACAACGGGGCCGCTGGGGTACCAGGACTCGAACCTAGACTAACTGAACCAGAATCAGTCGTGCTGCCAATTACACCATACCCCACAGCGATCTACGCTCGGCTCGCGCCGCCCGCAGGCCCGACCACCGAGCATAACGGTCGTGGGAGTCGCACCCAAATCCGTCAGGTCGTGAGCTGCAGCCAGGCGGCCAGCTCGGCCAGCGACCGCACCACGGGCAGCCCGGACGGCGGGAGCGTGCGGCCGCTCTCGGGCCGCAGCCCGTCACCGAAAGGGTCGAGCCAGACCCCGATCAGGCCGGCGGCCGCGGCCCCGGCGGCGTCCACGAGCGGCTCGTCGCCGACGTACACGGTGCGGGCGGGATCGCTGCCCAGCAGCTCGCACCCGCGCAGGAACACGCGGCGGTCCGGCTTGCCCACCCCGAAGGTGTCCGTGCCGACCAGCACGCGCAGCGCGCCCAACCCCGTGGCCTCCAGCTTCTCGGTCTGGTACGACGCCACCGAGTTGGTCACGGCGCCGAACGGCACCCCCGCTTCGACCAGGCCGCGCACCAGCTCGTGCGCGCCGTCCACCGGCGCCCATGCGTCGCGAAAGGCCCTGCTGTACAACGTGTTCCAGCGTTCGAAGAGCGCATCGTCGACCGCTGGGCCGTCGAAGGCGTCGTGCAGGTCCGCGGCACGGCGGCGCCGCTGCGCCTCGAACGTCAGCTCCCCGCGCGTGAACGCCGCGAAGTGCCGGCCGGCGTCCCGCACCCAGTGCTCGAAGGCGAGCTCACGCGTCGCCTCCGACAGCTGAGGCAGGTGCGCGCGCGCGACCGCGTGGATGGCCGCGCGGAAGGCGGCACGGGTGTCGACGACCGTGTCGTCGACGTCCAACAGGACGGCGGCGACGTCGGCCCGCACGTCAGCCCAGGCTCGAGCGAAGACGGCGCAGCCGGGCCAGCGTGGCGTCACGGCCGAGGATCTCCATCGACTCGAACAGCGGCGGTGACACCCGACGACCGGTGACACCCACCCGCAGCGGGCCGAAGGCGAGCTTGGGCTTGATGCCCAGCCCCTCGACGATCGCCGCCCGCAGCGCGGCCTCGATCGGCGCCGCGCGCCACTCCCCCACATCACCCAGGGCCGTCACGGCCGCGTCGAGGACCGCCGGCGCGTCGTCCTTCAGCGACGCGCGGGCGTCGTCGGCCACGTCCAGCGCCTCGTCGTCGACGAACAGGAACGCGAGCATCCCCTCGGCCTCGCCCAGCAGCTGCATGCGCTCCTGCACCAGCGGGGTCGCGAGCCGCACGAGGTCGCGGTGCGCCTGCGACGGTTGCTGCGCAAGGACTCCGGCCCGCACCAGGTGGTCGGTGATGCGCTCGGCCAGCTCGTCGGCGGGCAGCGCACGTATGTAGTGGCCGTTGAGCCACGTCAGCTTGTCCAGGTCGAACACCGGCCCGACCGTGTTGACCCGCGTCCACTCGAAGCTCTGCGACATGTCCTCGAACGAGAACACCTCGCGCCCGTCCGGCAGCGAGTAGCCCACCAGCCCGAGGAAGTTCACGAGTGCCTCGGGCAGAAAACCCTGCTCGCGGAACCACGTCAGCCGAGCGGCGGGGTTCTTGCGCTTGCTGATCTTCGACTTGTCGGTGTTGCGCAGCAACGGCATGTGCGCGAAGGCGGGCATCGGCAGGTCGAGCCAGCGGTAGAGCAGCACGTGCTTGGGCGTGCTGCTGATCCACTCCTCGCCGCGCACCACGTGGGTGATGGCCATCTCGTGGTCGTCGACCACGACAGCCAGGTGGTACGTCGGGAAGCCGTCCGCCTTGAGGATCACCTGGTCGTCGGGGCGGGGGGCACGCACCTCCCCGCGGATGACGTCCTGGAAGACCAGCTCCACGTCGTCCGGGACGAGCATGCGCACGACCGGCTCGGGGCTGAAGCCGGGCAGCGCCTCACGCTCCTCGCGCGACAAGCCGACGCAGAGCCGGTCGTAGCCGGTGGGCTGCTTGGCCCGCTGCTGCCCCTCACGCATCTGCGCCAGCCGCTCGCTGCTGCACCAGCAGTGGTAGGCGTGGCCGTCGGCCAGCAGCCGCTCGACGTACGGGGTGTAGCGGTCGAGCCGCTCCGACTGGCGGTACGGCGCGTACGGCCCGCCGCGGTCGGGGCCCTCGTCCCAGTCCAGCCCCAGCCACGACAGGGTGTCGTAGATCTGCTGCTCGCTGTCGTCGCGGTAGCGCGCCCGGTCGGTGTCCTCGATGCGCAGGACGAACTGGCCACCCACCTGCTTGACGAAGGCCAGGTTGAACAGCGACATGTAGGCCGTGCCCACGTGGGGGTCGCCGGTCGGCGAGGGCGCCACCCGCAGCCGGACCGGTCCGGTGGTGGTGCTCGGCTGCAGCGAGGCGGTCATGGGCCCACGGTAGCGACGGGCGGCCTCTGCCCCGAACGCGATGCCGCTGCGGCCACGCCCGGAAAGGTGCGCCCGCAACGACCATGGGCCATCATCGAGCATGGCCCTGATGACGACGACGTCCCGCTCCGCCCTCTCCCGCCGCCTCGGTGCGGCCCTGTCGCTGGCCCTCGCAGCCGGCACCGTGGCGATCGCCCCCGGCGCGAGTGCCGCCAGCCCCGCACCGGCACCGGCCGCCACGTCCGCCGCGACGGCCGTCCCGCCCGAGATCGCGCTCCCGACCGGCTTCCGCCCGGAGGGCGTCGCCGCGGGCGCGGGCACCACCGTCTACGCCGGCTCGGTCGGCGACGGCAGCATCGTCCGAGCCGACACGCGCACCGGCAGGGTCAGCGCCCTGCTGTTCGGCCGCACCGGCCGGTCGATGCGCGGCATGCAGTACGACGCCCGCAGCGGCCTGCTGTGGGTGGTGGGCAACGACGGCGCCCAGGCCAAGGTGTGGGCCATCGACGGCCGCACCGGCCGCTTCGCGCGCGAGATCCTCGTGCCCGGGGGCGCCTTCCTCAACGACGTCGTGATCAGCTCGCGCACCGTGTGGGTCACCGACAGCGGCGTCGACCGCCTGACGAGGATCACCGTCACGCCGTCGGGCCGGCCGACGTCCGCGGCGCCGACGTTCCTCGCGATCACGGGCGCGTGGCCGAAGACCGTGGGTGACGCCCTGGGCGCCAACGGCATCCGGCAGCTGCCCGACGGCTCGCTGATCCTGAACAACAGCACCGCAGGCGGCCTCTACACCGTCAACGGCCGCACCGGTCAGGCGGTCGTCGTGCCCGTCGCCGGCGGCCCGCGGCTCACCGGCGGCGACGGCCTCGAGCTGCGCGGCTCGACCCTGTACGACGTCCGGGCCACCGGCCGCTCCGAGGTCGCCGTCGTCACGCTGCGGCGCACGTCGGCCGGCTGGCGAGCCACGTACGCCGGCCTCTTGCGCTCCTCGCGCCTCGATGTCCCCTCGACGGCCACGCTGGCGGCCGGCGGCCTCTACGCCGTCAACGCCCGGTTCGGCGTCGCCAACCCCGACGCGGCCGCGTACTGGATCAGGCGGCTGCCGCAGCGGCCCTGACGGCGGATGTGAGGAGGCCCGGTGGTCAGGTGACCACCGGGCCGCCTCACGTCCGGGCGCGCCTCAGTCGCGCGCGACCACGGGGTTCGACAGCACGCCGATGCCCTCGAGCTCGACCTCGACGCGCTGGCCGGCGGCGAGCGGCCCGACACCGGCGGGCGTGCCGGTGAGGATGACGTCGCCGGGCAGCAGCGTGAACGCCGCCGACACGTGCGACACGAGGGTCGCCACGTCGTGCACGAGCATGCTGGTGCGCCCGTCCTGGACGGTGGCGCCGTCGCGGCGGGTGGTCAGCCGCAGGTCGGCGGGGTCGAGGTCGGTCTCGATCCACGGGCCGAGCGGGCAGAAGGTGTCGAAGCCCTTGGCGCGCGCCCACTGCCCGTCGCTGCTCTGCAGGTCGCGGGCCGTCACGTCGTTGGCGCAGGTGTAGCCGAAGACCACCTCGGGCACGCGCTCACGTGGCACGTCCTTGCAGATGCGGCCGATCACGACGGCGAGCTCGCCCTCGTAGTGCACCTCGCGGGACTGCCGCGGCAGCACGATGGGGTCGCCGGGGCCGATGACCGAGGTGTTGGGCTTGAGGAACATCAGCGGCTCGGCCGGCGGCTCGGAGCCGCCCATCTCGGCCGCGTGGTCGGCGTAGTTCTTGCCGATCCCGACGACCTTGCTGCGCGGGATGACGGGCGCGAGCAGCCGCGCCTCCTCGAGCGGCACCCGGTTGCCGGTGTAGGAGACCGGCTGGTAGAGCGGGTCGCCTCGCACCTCGGCGAGGAACCTGCCGCCGTCCTCGTCGTCCTGCACGATGCCGTACGTCGGGTCCTGACCGGTGGTGTACCTCGCGATGCGCACGGCCCCGACCCTATGACGTCACCGCGGGCGGGGCACCGCAGGCGCCTACCCTGGTCAGGTGACCGCCCAGCCCATCACCGGCGTCCCCGCGCAGGTCGTGGCGGAGGTCGCGTGGACCGTCGCGCAGGCGGCGCACGAGGTGCAGGTCGACGAGCTGAGCAGCGGACGACGGGCTCGCGCGGCGACCGGTGGCAAGCACCCGGTCGACGACTTCCTGTGGACCTACTACTCCTACCGGCCCGCGAGGCTGCGCCGCTGGCACCCCGGCCTGGACGTCGGCCTGCTGGGCGCCCGCGCGGACGAGCGGGCCGCGTGGCGCTGGCACCGACGGGTCACGACACCGGACGGCGACGCGGTGGTGCTCGACGCCACCGCGTTCCTCGGCGACCGCGGCGACCTGGTGCGCCGCACCACGGCCCTGCTGCGGGCCACTGCGTCGCGGCCGCCGCAGCTCGGCTGCTTCGGGCTGCACGAGTGGGCGATGGTGCACCGGCTCGCGCCGGGCGAGGCGCGGCACGAGGACTGGCCGCTGCGGCTGTCGCAGCGGCAGACCGACGACGTGGTCGAGGCGAGCACGTTGCGCTGCAGCCACTTCGACGCGTTCCGCTTCTTCCAGGCGAGCGCGCGCCCCCTCAACTCGCTGCAGCCCACACGTGAGTCGCAGGTCGACCTCGAGCAACCGGGTTGCCTGCACGCGACCATGGACCTCTACAAGTGGGCGTGGAAGCTGTCGCCCGCGGTGCCGTCGTCCCTGCTGCTGCAGTGCTTCGTGCTGGCGCGCGAGGTGCGTGAGCTGGACATGTGCGCGTCGCCGTACGACCTGCGCGCACTGGGCTACGAGCCCGTGGCTGTCGAGACCCCGCAGGGCCGGGCTGAGTACGTCACCCGCCAGCGCGACCTGACGACGCGCGGCCAGGGCCTTCGTGCGCGGCTGCTCGGGGTCTGCGACGCTCTGCTGCCATGACGACCTCCGCCGAGCGGGTCCCGCCCCCGGTCACCTCACGGGTGCTGGTGCTCAACGGCCCCAACCTGGGCCGGCTCGGCACCCGCGAGCCGGAGGTCTACGGCACGGCCACCCACGCCGAGCTCGCGGCCGCCTGCGTGGTGACCGGCGCCGAGGTCGGCCTCGACGTCGAGGTGCGGCAGACCGACGCCGAGCACGAGATGCTCGGCTGGCTGCACGAGGCGGCCGACGCCGGCTGCCCGGTCGTGCTGAACCCCGGCGGCTGGACCCACACGTCGGTGGCCCTGCGCGACGCCTGCGCCGCGCTGACCGCGCCGCTGGTCGAGCTGCACATCAGCAACGTGCACGCGCGCGAGGAGTTTCGCCGCCACTCCTACGTCTCCCCCGTCGCGACGGCGGTTGTGGCCGGGCTGGGCGTCGAGGGCTACCCGCTCGCGATCCGGTGGCTGGCCGGACGCACGGCCTGAAATCGTTGCGTCAGCAGGCCTCAGCAGGCGAGGTCGCGCAGCAGCCCGCCGTCGTGGGCCGGGCACGCGACCGGCTCGTCGTCGACGAGCTCGTAGCGGTTGGTGCGCGACAACCGCGGCGAGTAGGCGTGCAGCGTGACGGCGAGGGTGCGCGTGTCGTTGCGCAGCTGGTGCACGATGCCGGGCTCGACGACCCGCACCGCGGGCGCCGCGAGCTCGGTGAGCCAGCTGCCGAGCACCGCGTCGGCGCGCAGCTCGGTGACCGAGCCCTGCACCACCGCGAAGGCGCAGGCGGCGGCGCCGTGGTCGTGCAGGTCGGTCGCCTGCGACGGCAGCCAGGTTGCGAGCCGCAGGTCGACCCCGGCCGGGGCGTCGAGCTGCACCCACGGGCGGTCACCGGGTCGTCCCACGCCGACGGCCGGGCGCCACAGCCGCGGGACGCTGGCGACCCGGCGGACGACGAGCGAGAGGTCGGACGTGCCCAGCACGGCAGCGGTGCGGCGCGATCGGGCCACGCGCGGCGGGCGAGCGGCTAGGGCGGTTAGCAGGGGCTGAGCGGTCATCACGGTCTCCGGTGCGAGGAACCCACCGCGGCGCGAGCGGCTCAGCGGTGGGGGACGGCGGGGTGGACGTCGGCCGAAGCCCGACACACCGCGCTGCAGGTCCGCATGAGGTCGACGTGCCGGCGCACGACGAAGCCCCCACCGCGTACCGGATCCATCCCATCAGGATCGACGCTGCGACAGCCGCCGTCAAGCACTGACCCGCTCCGTCCCCGACGGCGATGGATCCCCGACGGTCAGTCCTCGACGACGTGGGCCCGGAAGCGCTCGCGGGCGGCGGCCCAGGCGCCGACGTCCAGCGACCCGTCGTCGTGCAGGCAGTCGACGGCGTCGTAGGCCATGCGCATCGCGTGGTGGGTGTTGTCGTGCACGAACAGCCCCAGCCGGCCGAACGTGGTCACGTCGGTCAGCCCCTCGGCCCAGTCGGCGATGCCGGCGAGGCGCTCGGTGTAGCCGACGCCGTAGACGGGGTAGACGTGGCGCAGCCGCCGCACCTGCACCGCGCCGGACGACGGTGACCTGACGGCCGGCAGCCCCGAGTCCTCGATCCCCGCCAGCACGAGCACGGCGAGCTCGTCGTTGGTCATCGACCACATCCGATCGCCTGGGGCGCAGGGGATCTCGGCGCAGAGCACGGTGCGGTCGACCGGGTCGTCGGCGCTGTCGCGGTAGTTCGCCGGCTCGCTGATGCGGGTCACCGGGGTGTGCGCGCCCGGCAGGTAGTGCGCGTCGTAGCCGGTCCACCGACCGCCCTCGTGCACGAGGTAGACCAGCACCATGGCGCGAAAGTGCAGGGCTGCGGCGTCCTGCACGACCTGGGCGGACGGCGCCGGGCGGGCCATCCGGCCGAGGGTCGTCAGCGGCAGCGTGGAGAACACGTGCCGGGCGCGGATTGCGCCGCCGTCCCACAGCACCCGCACGCCGTCCGCCCGGGTGTGCACGGCGGTCACCTCGACACCGGTGCGGACGTCGGCACCGCAGTCGACGGCGGCAGCCTCGAGCGCGTCGACGATCTGGCCGAAACCCTTGCGCGGGTAGTGGAAGACCGCCCCCTGGTGCGTCCCGCGCGACGTACGGCCACCTCGGAGCACCCGGGCCGCGACCTTCCACGGGGTGTCGGCGCCGACGCGTCGGCGCGCCTGCTCGGCGTCGATGGCCGTGCCCGGAAGGCCCCACAGCTTGCGGGCGTACGGGCCGTACATCGCGTCGTACAGCGTCGGGCCGAGGCCCGCGCGCAGCACCGACTCGTACGACGTCCCGCGCCGCCGGCGCAGCGGCGCGAGGGCCGCGTCGCGGGCTGCCCCCAGGACGAGCTCGCGCGGCAGCTGGGTGGCCAGCTGCCCGGCGCGCAGGGGGAAGTCCAGCCACCGGTCGGCCACGCGCAGCCGGCCGTGCCGCGGCCGCGTCTGCAGGTCGCCGCCGAGCAGGCCGCGCAGGTCGGTCAGCACGTCGGGGTCGGTCGCGGGGTGCAGCCGGTGCGATCCGAGGTCGACGCTGACGCCGGCCACCTCGAACCCGGCCGCCAGGCCGCCCACGCGCGGGGCGCGCTCGAGCAGCACGGTCCGCAGCCCGCGACGCGCGGCCCGCCAGGCGGCTGCCAGGCCCGCCGGTCCGCCGCCGAGCACCACCAGGTCTGCCGGCTCTGCCGGGGCCGCGCTCATGGGCAGGACCCTACGGACTGCACCGGCGCTGAGCCTGACGAGCACCGGGCCCCGCGGCTGCCGGGGAGGTGTCGTGCTGTGACGCGGGCGCGGCACGGCCGTAGGGTCGAAGGGTGCCGACCCCCGAACCGGAGCGCGCGCCCCGCGTGGCCGCAGCGGTGCCACCCGCCGTCCTGCGGGACCGGATCGGCACCACCGTGCAGCTCGCCGCGCTGCTGTCGGCCGCAGTCCTGGTGATGACGGCGCTGGTGGTGTGGCGCGTCGTGTCCGTCGCCGGTGGCACCGACTGGCGGCTGGTCGTAGGCGTCGGTGTGGCGTGCGCGGCCCTCACCTTCGCGGTGACGTGCCGCTCGCAGGTGCTGCGCGTGAGCGCGACCGAGGTCGAGCTGGTGTCGTCGCGCGGGCGGTCGCAGTGGCGGGTGCAGCGCACGCAGGTCGCGGCCGCGGGCTTCGAGCTCGAGGGCCACGTCGCGCGCCTGGTGCTCGTCGACTCCGGCGGCGTGCCGGTGCGCCGGTCGGTGGTGCCCGGTGACCGCGACGCGGTCGAGCGGGCGCTCGCCGAGCGCGGCTGGCCGGTCCGCGGCCGGCCGCGGGCCTGAGGGGCCGCTGAGCGCCTCCGGTGCGCCACGAGGTTACCCGCGAGTAGCATCCCGGACGACGACACCAGCCCACCGCCGGGCGCACGCCTCGGCGGCTCCCTCACCCAGGAGGCACCGTGCCCCGCACGCTCCGCGACGTGGTCTTCGTCGACGGCGTCCGCACCCCGTTCGGCAAGGCGGGCGCGACAGGCATGTACGCCCAGACCCGCGCGGACGACCTGGTCGTCAAGTGCATCCGCGAGCTGATCCGGCGCAACCCGCAGCTGCCGCCCGAGCGCGTCGACGACGTGGCCATCGCCGCCACGACGCAGACCGGTGACCAGGGCCTGACGATCGGCCGCATGGCAGCGCTGCTGTCCGGGCTGCCGGTCTCGGTGCCGGGCTTCGCGATCGACCGCATGTGCGCCGGGGCCATGACGGCCGTCACCACGACCGCGTCGGGCATCGCGTTCGGCGCGTACGACGTCGTCATCGCCGGCGGCGTCGAGCACATGGGTCACCACCCGATGGGCGAGGGCGTCGACCCCAACCCGCGCATCGTCTCCGAGCACCTGGTCGACCCGTCGGCGCTCGTCATGGGCTCGACCGCGGAGAACCTGCACGACCGCTACCCCGACATCACCAGGGAGCGCGCCGACGCGTTCTCCGTCGGCAGCCAGCGCAAGCTCGCGCAGGCCTACCAGGCCGGGCAGATCCAGCCCGACCTGGTGTCGGTCGCCGTCCGCGACGAGGAGCAGGGCTGGGGCCTCGCCACCGCCGACGAGCCGCCGCGCCCCGGCACGACCGTCGACCACCTCGCGGCCCTGCGCACCCCGTTCCGGCCGCACGGCCGCGTCACCGCCGGCAACGCCGCAGGGCTCAACGACGGCGCCACCGCGTGCCTGCTGGCCTCGGCCGACACCGCCGCCGAGCTGGGGCTGCCGGCCCGCATGCGCCTGGTCGCCTACTCCTTCGTCGGCGTCGAGCCGGAGGTCATGGGAGTCGGGCCGGTGCCCGCGACCGAGAAGGCCCTCGCGCAGGCGGGGCTCACCATCGGCGACATCGGGCTGTTCGAGCTCAACGAGGCGTTCGCCGTCCAGGTGCTCGCGTTCCTCGACCACTTCGGCATCGCGGACGACGACCCCCGGGTCAACGAGTACGGCGGCGCGATCGCCCTGGGCCACCCGCTCGCGTCGTCCGGCGTCCGGCTGATGACCCAGCTGGCCCGCCAGTTCGAGCAGCACCCCGAGGTGCGCTACGGCCTGACGGCCATGTGCATCGGCATCGGCATGGGCGGCGCGGTCATCTGGGAGAACCCCCACCACGGCGACTACGGCCAGGAGGCGGCGGCCTGATGACGACGACGACCTCCCGCCCGACCACCGTCGAGCAGCTGGCCGCCGCCGCCGCTCGTGACGAGCGGGTCACCCGCTTCGCCGTGCGCGACGTCGCGCTACCCGGCGCAGCCGGCGTCCTCGCCCTCATCACGATGGACAACGGCTTCGACCACACCAAGCCGACCACCTTCGGCCCGCGCGGCCTGCTGAACCTGCGCGCGGCGCTGGACGACGTGACCGCCCGCGCGCGGGCCGGCGAGATCGCGGCTGTCGGGGTCACTGGCAAGCCGTTCGTCTTCGCCGTCGGCGCCGACCTCACGGACGTCGGCCGGCTGGCCGACCGCGACCAGGCGCTCGCCGTGGCTCGGCTGGGGCACGACGAGATGCGCCGGCTCGGCGAGCTGCCGGTGCCGACCTTCGCGTTCGTCAATGGCGCCGCCATGGGCGGCGGCGTCGAGATCGCGCTGCACTGCCACTACCGCACCATCTCCTCCGGCGTCCCGGCGCTGGCTCTGCCCGAGGTGTTCCTGGGACTGCTCCCGGGGTGGGGGGGCGCCTACCTGCTGCCCAACCTGATCGGCGTCGAGAAGGCGCTGCAGGTCATCATCTCGAACCCCATGAGCCAGAACCGCATGCTCACGGGCCCGCAGGCGCACGCGCTGGGCATCGCCGACGCGATGTTCGAGCCGGCCGACTTCCTCGAGCAGTCACTGCTGTGGGCGGCAAGGGTTCTCGACGGCACGGTCACGGTCGAGCGACCGGAGGTCGACCGCGGCGAGGAGACGTGGGAGACGGCGGTGCGCGCCGCGAAGGCGTTCGCCGACAGCAAGGTCGGCGGCGCCGCGCCCGCCGCCTACCGCGCCCTCGATCTCGTGCGGCTCGCCCGCACGGCGACGCGCGACGAGGGCTTCGCCGCCGAGGACACCGGTCTGGCCGACCTCATCATGAGCGAGGAGTTCCGCGCCGGCGTCTACTCCTTCGACCTGGTGCAGCGGCGCGCGAAGCGGCCCGTCGGCGCCCCCGACAGGAAGCTCGCTCGCCCCGTCACCAAGGTCGGCGTCGTCGGGGCCGGACTCATGGCCAGCCAGCTCGCGCTGCTGATGGTGCAGCGGCTGCGGGTGCCGGTGGTCATGACGGACCTCGACGCCGAGCGCGTCGACAGGGGCGTGGCCCACGTGCACGAGCAGATCGCGGGGCGGCTGCGCAAGGGCCGGCTCGACGCCGACGAGGCCGGGCGCCTCACCGCGCTCGTGACCGGATCGACGTCCAAGGACGGCTTCGCCGACGCCGACCTGGTGATCGAGGCCGTCTTCGAGCGCATGGACGTCAAGGCGCAGGTGCTCGCCGAGGTCGAGGCCGTCGTGTCGCCCGTGTGCGTGCTCGCCACCAACACCTCCTCGCTGTCGGTCAGCGAGATGGGATCGCGGCTGCAGCACCCCGAGCGGGTCGTCGGACTCCACTTCTTCAACCCCGTCGCGGTGCTGCCGCTGCTCGAGGTCGTGCGCGGCGAGAGCACCGACGAGGCCACGCTCACCACCGCCTTCGCCGTCGGCGCCGCCCTGAAGAAGTCCTGCGTGCTGGTCGAGGACGCCCCCGCGTTCGTCGTCAACCGGCTGCTCACGCGGTTCCTCGGCGAGGTCACCCACGCCGTCGACGAGGGCACGCCGGTCGAGGTGGCCGACCGCGCGCTCGCCGACCTCGGGCTGCCCATGTCGCCGTTCGAGCTGCTCCAGCTCGTCGGCCCGGCCGTCGCCCTGCACGTGGCCGAGACGCTGCACGACGCCTTCCCCGAGCGCTACCACGTCTCGGCGAACCTGCGCCGCCTCGTCGACGCGGGCAAGCCAGGCATCTACTCGTGGACCGACAGGGGCAAGCCCTACGTCGACGACGAGACCGCTGGCCTGCTGCACCTCGGTGACGCGCCGATGACGTCGCAGCAGCTGCGTGAGGCCGCACTCGCGGCGCTCGCGCAGGAGGCCCGGCTGATGCTCGACGAGGGTGTCGTCGCCGAGCCGCAGGACATCGACCTGTGCATGCTGCTCGGTGCCGGCTGGCCCTTCCACCTCGGCGGCATCACGCCGTTCCTCGACCGCGCGGGCGTCTCCGAGCAGGTCACCGGGCGCCGGTTCCTCCCACGCGGGGCAGCCTCGCTGCCCGCCTGACCGTCCCGCTGCGCCGGTCACGCACCGTCAGCTGTCGTCCGCGATCGCACGTCGGCACACCCCGTCCGGCCCGGTGCGGCCGCCGTCGGGCGCCCAGCCCGTAGCGTCTGCGGCATGGCTGCGGTGGACGAGGTCGTCGCGCTGCGTCGCGCCGTCCTCGTGGCGTCCCTGCTGGACGACGTCCCGGTCGTGGCCGCCGACAGCGGGGTCGTCCTCACCGTCGGCGGCGACGGCTCGGTCACGGTGCCCTGGCTGCGGCTGGTGCGGGCCCTGGCCGGCGCGCCGGCGGAGTCGGCCGCCGGGCGGCTGCGGCTGCGCGACTGGCTGCAGGCATGCGCCGAGGTCGCCCGGCTGCTCCACGACGCGGACGATGACGCCGACGATGACGCTGCAGCCCTACGCGCGCAGGTGGTCCCGCTGGCGCTGCCGGCGGGTCACGTGCTGCACCCCGGCTCTGCCTGGGTGCGCGAGCGGGTGCTCGGCGGCGTGCTCGACCTGGGCCTGGGCCTGCGGCTGCCCGGTCCGGTCGGCGCAGCGGCCCCCGGCCGCGTGCTGGCGCTCGCCCCCGGGGTGCTCGGCTGCGCCGGCGTGGCCACCGCCTCCTGGTGGCCACCGCTGGTCGCACGGCTCGACGAGCTCGGCGCTCTTGCGGTCGCCCGGCTCAAGCGCGACGGCACCACCGTCGTCACCCCCACCGGTGGCTGCGACGCGCTGACGCTGCTGGCCTCACCGACGCTGCGCCGCCACCTCGCGGGCGGCGACGGCGTCGGCTTGCGCTCGGTCGGCGCGCCGATGCGCACCCGCGCGTGGTTCGACCTCGCGCGCATCGACCCGGCGTTCGTCGTGGCAGCCGCGGCGGCCACCGACGCCGAGCACCGCGGAGTCGACCGGCCGCTGCTCGTCACCGCGGACGAGGTGGCGTTCGTCCGGCCGCGCGGCGACGCCGCGCGCCTGCACCTCGTCCTCGACGACGTGTCTGCCGCAGTCAGCTCCGCAGGTACGAAGCACCGTTGACGTCAAATCGCCAGGCGCGCGACACCGACATGCGCGTCGGGATCACCGCCTCGCACGGCTGCGCCCCAGCCCTGACGTGATCGTCGTCCTGACCGATGGGTACACCCCCCTGGCCCGAACGCCGCAACCGCGCACGCCTGATCATCGCACTGGTCGGCACCGCCCTGGGCGCCGACCAGTGCCCGCATGGGCCCGCGGTCGCGGCGTTGCGCCACAGCTCCCGCGAGATGTTACCGGGGTTGCGCTGGAGCTCTCGAGCGACCGCCCGAACGCCGAGGGCCTGCGCTCGCACCAGCGCGAATTGCTCACGCTCATGCAACGACAGCTAGCCGCCGGTGGACTCGGCGAGGTTCAGCGGCGGGATGCCGCCAGCGTGGCGAAACCGGCGTGAAGCGGCCGGCGTCGACACGCCCAACTCGAGGGCGGCGTCCTCGGTGCTCTGTGCTTGCGCGATCAGCCGCCAGAACGCGCGCTCGACATGCCGGGCCGGCATCGGCCGACCCGGAGACCGCAGCGCCGGCCGAAGAGCCCGATCCACCTGCTGCTGACGTCGTGCCACCGCGCACCTCCACAATCATGAGGCGTTGCGACCACCAGTTGAATCCGCCCTGCGACCCCGGTCGGTGTGGTGCACCAACGACATTAGATCAGCTGTGCCGTAACGGTTCCCGTCCACACCGCCTGCTCCAACGCGTCCAGGACCAGCTGGCTGGTCATGGCCGTCCCGGCTCGCCAGCCCAGGATCCGCCGGGAGTAGGCGTCGATCACGAACGCGACGTACACCCACCCCGACCACGTCGACACGTATGTCATATCCGCCACCCACAGCCGGTCCGGTGTCGGCGGCGCGAAGTCTCGGTTCACCAGGTCGCTGGCCCGCTCAGCAGCGGGGTCGGCGACGGTGGTGCGCTTGGTCTTGCCGCGGACCGCGCCGACCAGCCCCAAAGCGCCCATCAGTCGCTCGACGGTGCACCGCGCCACGGGGGTGCCCTCACGGTTCAGGGCCAGCCACACCTTGCGGGCACCATAGACGCCGTAGTTGGCCTTGTGCACCCGCACGATGTCGGCCTTGAGGACCTCATCGCGCTGCTCGCGCGCCGACGGCGCCTTGGTGAGGTGCTCGTAGTACGTGGACGGGGCGATCGGCAGGCCGTGCTCGCTCAGCACGGTGCAGATCGGCTCGACACCCCAACGCAGACCACCATCCACACGGTGGTCGGCGTGGTCGCGGATGAACTCCACGATCAGCGGGAGGGCCGGTCGAGCTCGGCTCCGAAGAAAGCCGCCGCAGCCTTCAAGATCCCATTCGCCCGCTGCAACTCAGCGACTTCACGGCGCAGCTTCTTGACCTCCGCAGAGTCCTCGCTGCTCATCCCGGGCCGGGCACCGTCATCGACCTCACCCTGGCGGACCCACTTGCGGACCGTCTCCGGCGTCCCGACCCCGAGTAGTTCGGCGACCTTGATCATCGCTGACCACTCCGACCCGTGATCGGCCCGGATCTCGGCGACCATCCGCACCGCCCGCTCCCGCAACTCAGGCGGGTACCGCTTCGTGGCATCTCCTGGCATGACCCCAACCTCCCCAACGATCGGAGCCTCCGGACACACCGGGGCGGTTCATGCCGTATAAACTACAACTATGAGTCTGTTACCTAAAGTCTTATACAATGCACCAGCTCGACTGTGGGATTACAACGCCATACGTGTTGTGGCGCTGGGGCGACCCTTGACACCCCGCGAGACCGAAGCAATGTATCAATCCGGGGCGTTAGACCTGGACGTGGGCGCGGGTTGGCTAGGTATAGCTTTGCCCACGGACGTCAGGTCGTCATTCAAGCTTGTCATGGAAGCTGAGGCGGACCCAGCCAGTAAAATTTGGCGGAGTCCGCCCCAGCAGCGGGTTCAACTGTTCAACTGGCTTCACGAGCCAGTGAGCGAAGCCCTCACCCTTCCCAACCCGCCGTCGACATTGCACGAAGATATGAGGGTCTGGTTGACTCGCTCGTTCGCTAGCGATGGAACTCCGCGCACGACGGCACACCTCGCTTGGGCTACGCGCCAATCCTAACGCGGAAGCGGCGCCCGTCCCGTACGCGGTCAAACGAGTAGTAGTTTCCAAGCCGCGCTCCCGCGGACCGGTTATCGCTCAATCCCACAGGGAAAGCGGAATACCGAGTCGACGAGTCAGCTCCTTGATAAGTGGATGAGAAGGGGTACTCGTCACAGTCCTTGCCGGCAGCGGCGTAGTTCGGGTAATTGGCGTTGCACGTGGCTACCGACTTCGACCGGTTCCTATCGCGGCGCGCGGTGTCAAAATAGAGACGGTTGAGGTCTTCGTCGGCCTTCGCGCCGTCGGCGGGCAAACCTCCGGGGATAGTCTTTCCAGAAACCATGGGATAGGTGGTTTCAGGTTGATTCTGCGCGCGTCGAATGTGCGACGCCGTTTCATCGATCGCTGGGTCCGAGATGCTGTACAGCAGCCGAGGAGTAGTAAAGCTGAAGATGCATCCCTCGGGATAATTGACATTGCCGTAGGTTATGTACGTCGCCGAGTCGCATTCGGTGTAGTTGTACGCGTAGTACGTGAATGGCGTCGGCGTGCTACCCGCCACAGTCTGATTGCCCCCAAGCGCGAACTGGCAGGCACCAACCTGATCGGTGCCTACTGTCCCGGCGGTCGGGATAGACATATCGAATTGGATGTCCGACGTGCCAGGGAAGTTTGCCGCTAGCCGAGATTGTTTGCGAGACAGACTGCTCGTGCTACAGGAGGCATTCGGGGTCTCTGAGGCATTAAAAACTTGGTGACCCGCGCACCCTGCCTATTGTCCGCCAACATTGTCAATTTCGCGGTTGCACTTCCAACTTGGGCGCCTGTACTAGAGTTATATGCGGTGGTCTTGACAAGGCCCACCGAACACCAGCTGAAGTGATTTCGCACGTTCCCCCACGCTGTCCCGGAGCGGGCCGAGTCGGCTGAGCACGACGCGAAGTCGTAACGGTCGTAAGTGAAAGTGGCGTCGCTGACGGCGGCCGGTCCGACCGACGTCTGTGCGGATGTGACCTTCGCGCCCTTAATGGGTACTGGATGGGGCGGGAGTCGCAGGTCTCGCTTCTGCGGTGTCCGCACCTTGTTTGGATTCACGATCCTATCGTCGGAAGCGCTAATTTCATACGTCGGTGATGCCGGCTTGCCAGCTATCCCTGGTTCGGCGGAGCCGGACGGGTCAGCTGTCGGCGCCGACGTCGGTACATCGGTGCCCGAAGTAGCGGGAGGCGTCTGTGAGGCAGGCCAGACGAAGGTGGACTTGACGATGGCGCCGCGCTCGGCTGGGGACTCCGCTGCTGTGCCACCGACAGCGGCCTGACTAGTTGCAATCAGGAGCCCAGCTGCGATCACGGAAACGACAAACGATCTGTTCAAGGGTGTCTCCTCTGTCGGTTAAGCCGCCGAAGACTCATGGGAGCGGAAAATACAACGAATATCACCAGTCAGATCAACCAGAGGCGAGGCGCAGCTTATTACTGGCTTCTCTGGACGGCGCGCCGGCGACAACCTCGAACTGGCAATAGCAGTGTTTGCAGGTATATCCCGCTGTACTGTGCCAGTACCCCGCTTAGACGCGTGCACCTTGCCCGCGACGGCAACAGTCAACGCCCGAACTCCCATCCCCCGGGGAGAATGCTTGCAGCTGAAGTATCGAGATGTCAATGGTCTACACCGGCCCTTTTTGCCAACCATCCCCCGCCGCGGGCCGGCGTAGGTGCGGAGTGGGAGAGCGGTAACCCTCGCGGCCGCGGCGTGGCGCCTGGCGTTGGGCACGACTACGCTCCGCGACGCTCACGCGGTGACGACATGAGCCTGAAGGCATAGACGCCCTGAGCGACTCAGACGTCGGTAGTCGGGACGGTGGCACCTGTGAGTGAAGTCCAGCAGGGTGGTGTGTAAGGCCAGCACGGTGACCGCGTCGTCGTGGACGAACGCGCGGCCACCGCGGGCGTGATCCTCCTATGAGTTGTCAAGCTGCGTTACGCCACTGTCGGTAGCGGTTGGCGAGGTCGTCGTCGCGGCGTATGCCGCATTCGATGGTGGAGATGCGCATGGGCCAGACTCTGAAGTGGTCGGCAGCGGTCTGCAGTGTGAGTCTCGGGCGGTGCGTGTTGGCCGTAGGTTGGTGATGTCGGGCACGGTGGGCGGGTTGGTGATCACGCGGTAGACGTCGTTCGCGATGTGTCGTTTGAGGCAGCGGATCGCTTCGAGCATGGTCTTGCCCTCGGCGGTCTTCTTGGTGATGTAGGCCTTGGTGCGGGGGTCCATGCTCATGCGGACCAGCGCGATGGTCTGGATGGCGCAGTTCGCGTGGCGGTCGCCGCCGCGGTTGAGGCGGTGCCGATTGGTCTTGCCGCTGGACGCCGCGATCGGACTGACGCCGGTGAGTGCGGCGAACGCTGCGGCGCTGGTGATGCGCTCGGGCTTGTCCCCGGTGGTGGTCAGCAGTTGCGCGGCGGTGACGACACCGACGCCTGTGGCGGCCAGCAGCCCGAGGTTGACGTGCTCGACAAGGGCGCGCAGTTCCTCGGTGACGTCGTTGACCTCGGTGCTGAGATGTTCGTGGCGGCGGGCCAGGTGGCGCAGCGCCAGGAGCGGGTCGCCGGGCCGGGACCGGCGCAGCGCCTCGAGCAGGGCCTTCTCGCGCAGTGTCTGCAGCTTTTCGCGCTGCGGGGCGGGCGCGGACACCAAGATCATCGCGATCTGGCGGAGCACGTTCGCGCGGGCCTTGACTGCGAAGTTACGGACCAGCGCCAGTGCCCGGATCGACTCGATGGGCCCGTTGCTGCTCTTGGGGATGGGCAGGTCCTGGTTGGCGAGCGCCACCTGGGCTGCGGTGAGCGCGTCCAGCGGGTCGGACTTGCCGCGCAGTCGGCGCTGCGCGCGGTTAGGGCGGATGACCTCCAGCACTTCGATACCGAAGTCGGCGAGGAACCTGCTCAGACCCGCGCGGTAGGAGTTCGTGGCCTCGACTCCGAACCGGATCACCTGCCCCAGCGCGGAGGTGAACGCGAGGACCGCTGCGTACCCGGCCTGGTTGGCGGTGAACTGCCGGTCGCCTAGCGCAGGACACCCGTGGCGGCGTCCAGGACGGCGACGTGGTGAGTGTTGGCGTGGTGTCGACTCCGGCGACAACTGGCCGCGTGCTTGTCATGATCGTGATGCCCTTCCGCTCGACGGGGGGTCGGCAGCACCGGCCAGGCGGGCAGACAGGACGTTGACGGGGCCTCTAGGCCAGGCACCTCTGAAGTCATGTCTGCCTGGTCGGCGCACCAGGTTGAAGCGCCCGGCCCGAGGGTGGACGGATCAAGTGAAGGCACCGAGCGGGCCAGTCAGAGGCAGAGCCACACCCTGGAGCGAAGCGCTACCAGTTTCAACGTCGGTGGTGACGTGTAGACCTGAGAATGGACAACGACACCGCGCCCCCCCGATCGGGCCGCCGACAGGCGGTCTGGCCGACCACCTCCACGCCGTCCTGCCCGGCACCGGCTACAACGCGGACGCCGTTCTGGCCGCGCTGACCGAGGGACTGCCCACCGATCCCTCGGATGCCTTGCTCGCCGAGAGCCACGACGGGTATACCGCCAACACCAGCCTCGAACACCTCGACGGCAGCGACAACCCTGACGACCTCGACGACGCCCACCCGTTCACCGCGACGACGACCATCACCGTGACCGACACCGCGGTCAGCTCCGCAGGTACGAAGCACCGTTGACGTCGATGATCGACCCGGTCGCGAAGGCTGCGGCGGGCGACGCGAGCCAGAGCACCGCGGCGGCGACCTCGTCGGGGCGGGCCACCCGCCCGTACGGCGACTGGGCGCGCACCGCGTCGCCGTCTGGGCCGTCGAGCACCTCGCGCGCCATCTCGGTCTGCACGAAGCCCGGCGCCACGGTGCCGACGCGGATCCCCTGCGGCGCGAGGGCGACCGCGAGCGACTGGCCCATCGCGTTCATGCCGGCCTTCGACGCGCCGTACGCCGGGCAGCGCGGCTCGCCGCGGAACGCCCCGCGGCTCGACACGTTGACGACCGCCCCGCCGCCCCGGGCGAGGAAGTGGGGTACGGCGCAGAACGTCGCGTTGGCCGCGGCGACCAGGTTGACCGACAGCGTGGTCGACCACGCCTGCTGCCACTGCTCGTAGGTCGACTCCAGCGGCGGGTGGGCGAGGAAGACACCGGCATTGTTGACCAGCACGTCGAGACCGCCCAGCGCCTCCGCCGCACCGTCGACGGCGGCGCGCACGGCTTCGGCGTCCGCCAGATCGGCCCGGACGACGGTGTGCCCGCTGCCCGGCAGCTCGGCGGCCACCAGCTCGGCCGCCGCGCCCGAGCTGCCGTGGTGCACGGCGACCCGGTCGCCCTGCGAGGCGAACGCGTGCGCGATGGCGCGGCCGATGCCGCGTGAGGCGCCGGTGACGAGGACCGCCCGGCTCGTCGTGCCGTCGCTCACGGCAGCACCCCCGCCACAGCGGCCAGCAGGCGGTCGACGTCGTCGTCGTCGGTGTAGGGGGCGAGCCCCGCGCGGACGCCGCCGGTGTCGCCGAGCCCCATGAACCGGGAGGCCTCGAGGGCGTAGAAGCTCCCCCCGGGCGCGTTGACTCCTTGTGCGGCAACGGCTTCGTGCACCTGCCTCGGCGTCCGACCCTGCACGGAAAACAGCAGGGTGGGCGTGCGGTGGGCCGGCGAGCCGTGGAGCGTCACGCCGGGGAGGTCGGCGAGGCCGGCGGCGAGCCTCGCGACCAGCTGGTCCTCGTGCTCCTCGACCGCGCGCATCGAGGCGACCACGCGCGCCCGGCGGCCGCCGTCCGCAGCAGCGCCGGGCGCGAGGTCGGCGATGAAGTCGACCGCGGCGGTCGTGCCGGCCAGCAGCTCGTAGGGCAGGGTGCCGAGCTCGAAGCGCTCGGGCACCGTGTCGGACGACGGCAGCAGCTTGTCGGGGTGGATGCGCTCCAGCAGCGTCGGGTCGGCGACCAGCGCACCCAGGTGGGGGCCGAAGAACTTGTACGGCGAGCAGGCGTAGAGGTCGGCGCCGAGCGCCGCCACGTCGACCGGTGCGTGGGGCGTCAGGTGGACGCCGTCGACGTGCACCAGCGCACCCACCGCGTGCGCCGCCGCCGCGATGGCCGCGACGTCGGGCCGGGTGCCGACGAGGTTGGAGGCGGCGGTCACGGCGACCAGCCGCGTGCGGTCGCTGAGCGCCGCGGCGACGTGCTCGACGGTCAGGTCGCCCGTCGTGGCGTCGAAGTCGACCCAGCGGACGGTGGCCCCGGCCGCCTCGGCCGCCTGCACCCACGGCCGGATGTTGGCGTCGTGGTCGAGCCGGGTGACGACGACCTCGTCGCCAGGCCCCCAGCCGCGGGCGAGGGTGCGGGCGAGGTCGTAGGTGAGCTGGGTCATCGACCGGCCGAAGACCACGCCGCCGGGGACGCCGCCGACCAGGTCGGCGATCGCCGCCCGGGCTGCGGTGACGACCTCGTCGGCGCGCCGCTCCCCCGCGGTGACCGCACCGCGGTTGGCCAGCCCCGCCAGCATCGCCGCTGCCACCGCGTCCGCGACCGGTCGCGGCACCTGCGAGCCGCCGGGGCCGTCGAAGTGGGCGACCCCCAGCCCGAGGGCGGGGAAGGCGCTGCGGGTGCGGGCGACGTCGTACGTCAGCGTGGGCATGCAGCCATCCTGCCCGAGGCGGCGGCTATGGCGAGCGGGGCTGCGCCACGCGGACGACGGGCTGGCGCAGGACGGTCCGCAGCTTCGCGGCAGCGGTGCGCCGCGGGTCGGACAGGTAGATCTCGTGGTGCCGGCCGTTGAATGTCAGGCCGTGCGCCGGGAGGTAGTCGCCGTGCAGCCGTGCGAGCGCCGGTGCCTCGTCGTCGTACGGGCCGATGTGCAGCAGCTGCGCGCTGCTGCCCTCGGCGCAGGCCTCGAGGCGCACCAGGTCGAGCGCCCGCAGGCTCTTCCCGCGCGCCCGCGCCCTGCCCGTCTCGACGAGGTCGGGCGTGATCCACGCGGGCTGGCTGATCGCCATCGTCCAGTCCCAGGCGCTCTTGTCACCGGTGACGAACACGCGGGGGTCCTCGGCGCTCCAGAAGCCCTCGAGCGGCGCGACGGTGTGGATGCGCCCGAGCTCGGCCTTCGCTGCGGCGCGCACGGCGTACGACAGCGTGTAGAGCGCCTCGACGGCCTCGGCGTACGCAGGCGAGGTGTTGGGGTCACCGTGCCCGTCGACGGCCAGGAACGTCTGGTCGGGGACGTCGACCAGGTGCCAGTCGCCGGCCTTCGGCGCGTACAGGGCGGGCAGGGCCCGCTTGACGTCGTACGAGCCGGTGGTCACGTCGACGTCCTCCTCGCGTCAGGCGCTGCGGTCGACGGTGGGCGCGCCCTCGATGTCGGGCTCGAGGCGCGCGAGCTCCTCGACGACGCGGCGGGTGACACCCTGGGCGCTGAGGCCGTGCTCGGCCAGCAGGCTCGCCCGGTCGCCGACGTCCAGGAACTCGGCGGGCAGGCCGAGGTCGACCAGCGGCACGGCAACCGCGGTGTCTCGCAGCACCTGCGCCAGTCGCGAGCCGACGCCGCCGACGCGGCACCCGTCCTCGACCGTGACGACGAGCCGGTGGTCGCGTGCCAGGTCGACGAGCGCCGCGTCGACCGGCATCACCCATCGCGGGTCGACGACCGTCGCCTGCATGCCATGTGCCGCAAGGCGTTCGGCGACGTCGAGGCAGACGGTCGCCATGGTGCCGACCGCGACGATCAGCACGTCGGGCGCCTCGGGCTCGGCCAGGACGTCGACCCCGCCCTGCCGCCGGACGGCCGGCACATCGGCCGGAACGGCGCCCTTCGGGAAGCGGACGACGGTCGGGGCGTCGTCGACGGCGACGGCCTCGCGCAGCTCGTCGGACAGCCGCGCGCCGTCACGCGGGGCGGCGAGCCGCAGCCCTGGCACCTGCTGCAGCATCGCCATGTCCCACATGCCGTTGTGGCTCGCGCCGTCGGTGCCGGTGACCCCCGCGCGGTCGAGCACGAACGTCACACCCGCCCGGTGCAGAGCGCAGTCCATCAGCACCTGGTCGAAGGCTCGGCCCAGGAAGGTGGCGTAGACGGCGACCACGGGGTGCAGCCCACCGAAGGCGAGGCCCGCCGCGCTGGTGACGGCGTGCTGCTCGGCGATGCCGACGTCGAACACCCGGTCGGGGTGCACGGCGGCCAGCTTGTGCAGCCCGACGGGGATCATCATCGCCGCCGTCGTGGCGACGACGTCCGGGCGCTCGTCGGCGATCGCCACCATCTCGTCGGCGAACAGGCCCGTCCAGGTGGCGGCGTCCGAGGCGGCGAGCGGCACGCCGGTCTCGGGGTCGGTGTTGGGCGGGACGGCGTGGAAGCGGTCGTCCTCGTCGGCGATCGCGGGCTGGAAGCCGCGGCCCTTCTGCGTGAGGGCGTGCACGAGCACCGGACCGCCGTACTCGCGGGCACGGGCCAGCACGTGCTCGAGCGCCTCGAGGTCGTGGCCGTCGACCGGGCCGAGGTACTTCAGGCCGAGGTCCTCGAACATGCCCTGCGGGGCGACGATGTCCTTGAGGCCCTTCTTCATGCCGTGCAGGGTGTCGTAGACCGCGCTGCCGACGACGGGCGCACGCGTGATGGTCGCCTTGCCCCACTGCAGGAACCGCTCGTAGCCGCTCGTCGTGCGCAGGGTCGCGAGGTGCTCGGCGAGACCGCCGGTGGTGGCGGCGTACGACCGCTCGTTGTCGTTGACGACGATGACGAGCGGCAGCGTCTTGTCGGCCGCGATGTTGTTCAGCGCCTCCCAGGCCATGCCGCCGGTGAGCGCGCCGTCGCCGATGACCGCGACCACGTGCCGGTCGTGCTCGCCGCGCAGCCGGTAGGCCTTCGCGACGCCCTCGGCCCACGACAGCGACGCCGAGGCGTGGGAGTTCTCGACGACGTCGTGCACGCTCTCGGCGCGGCTGGGGTAGCCCGAGACGCCGCCCGCCTGACGCAGCCGCGAGAGGTCCTGGCGGCCGGTCAGCAGCTTGTGCACGTAGGCCTGGTGGCCGGTGTCGAACACGACCGTGTCGCGCGGGGAGTCGAAGACCTTGTGGATGGCGATCGTGAGCTCGACGACGCCGAGGTTGGGGCCGAGGTGGCCGCCGCTGCGCGAGACCGCGGAGATGAGAGCGACACGCACCTCCTGCGCGAGCCTCGCCAGCTCGGCGGCGTCGAGCCGGCGCAGGTCGCGCGGACCCCTGACCGACTCCAGCACGGTCCGACCGGCGGACTTGCCACGACTCATGCACGCGAGTCTAGGTCGCGCGCCGCGCGGCGGCCGGGCCGCGGGCACCGAGCGCGCCGACCTTCACCATCCCTCCCCGACCACGTGCGCAGCAGGCCGCGGCCGGTGGCGACGGTCACAGCCGCGGCACGTACGCCACCCCGCGCAGCGCGTCACCGACCAGCCGCACACCGCGGTGCGCCGCCAGCAGCCGGGCGTGCTCGTGCTCGAGCGCCGTGACGACCGCCTCCAGCTCGTGCGGCTCGAGCACCTCGCGCAGCTCGGCCCGCACCGTCCCCCGCGACGCCGTATTGGCCCTGCCCTGCGCCAGGACGTGCCGCTCCGCCAGCCACGCGAGCGCCACCGGGTGCGCGCGCAGCGCCCGGTGGGCGCGGTAGTCCGGCGGGCACTGGTCGAGCAGCCACGCGACGGCCGACTGCTCCCAGTCCGGCGACCCCGGCGGCCTCACCTCAAGCGGCCACCCGGGCGGCAGGCGGACGTCGGGCACGCCGTCGAGTCTGCCCGACCACCCCGCCCGTCGCAGCGCACCCCCACCCCCACCGTGATCATGCAATCCCGGCCCGCCCCGCGTCCCCACCGCCGCGATCATGCAATCCCGACCCACCGCCTGGCCGACCGCCCGCGCGCTGCGAGGCGCGCCCGAAACCCGCGAAGTCAGCTACCAGACCGCCCGCACCGCGGCCCAGGCGTTGCAGGACCCGCGGATCATGGTCACACCCCCAGCGGTCCGGCGGACTCGTCCCGACGCTGTGGCCGGTCGTGAGCATCCTGCCTGAGCGTCGAGTGGTCTCGGCTCTGCGACAGCAGTCGTGCGCCGAGAGCACCAGACCTGTGCAGGAGCAGCACTGACGAGGTCGTCAGGGGTGGCCTACGGTCTCCGTCATCGCAGGCAGCCGCGAGCGTGCGTCAGCGCCCTCGAGCCGGGGTGCCCTGACCAGCGCCGTCCGCGCCTTCGGCCACGACCACTCGCTCGTCGTCGACGCCGGTTAGGAGCACGTCGCTCGAGCGGCTCTGCGATTCGTGCGTACGAACGAGCTCGCCACTGCCGGCTGACGACCCTAGGACTGGTGGGCGTTGATGCCGGCCCGCGCACAACAAGCACTGGAGGACCTGATGACCGCGAGCGTGGCGCAGCCGGACGGCTCAGGCCCACTATCGGACGCCTTTCCCGTTCTGACGACCCAGCAGCGGGAGCGGCTTGCTGCCTATGGCGACGTGGAACCGGTCCGGGCCGGGCAGGTTCTCTTTCGCGCCGGCGACCCGGCGCACGACCTGATGCTGGTGCAGTCAGGGGTGGTGGCCTTGCTGCGGGCCGAGACGTCCTTGGGGCCTGAGGAAGCGGTCATCGAGCACGGCGCTGGCCGGTTCGTCGGCGAGCTCAACCTGCTCACGGGCCAGGCGGCGTACCTCACCTGCCGGGTGGGCGAGGACGGCCGCATCGTCCGCATTCGGGACGCTGCCTTCCGGCGGCTCATCGCGGAGGACCCGGAGTTGTCGGAGGTCGTCCTGAAGGCCCTGCTGGCACGGCGCGAGCTGCTCCGGGACGGCCCGGCCGCGCGCACTGTGCAGATCGTCGGCAGCGGCTTGTCAGCCGCGACGCTTGCCCTGCGCACGTACGCCGCGCGCCAGAGGCTGCCCCACTCGTGGCTTGACTCCGACGATCAGGGCGGGCGCGCTCTCATGGACGCGGCGGCGCTGACCCCTGCGGATCTGCCTGCCGTGGTGACCGCGGCAGGACTCCTGCGGGCGGCCACGCCGAGCCAGCTGGCCGACGAGCTCCACCTGACGTACAGCCGATCGAACGCGGAGGTGATGGACGTCGTGGTGGTCGGGGGTGGGCCGGCCGGTCTGTCGGCGGCCGTGTACGCCGCCTCCGAGGGCCTTCGGACGCTCCTGATTGACGCGGTGGCCATGGGCGGCCAGGCGGCGGCCAGCAGCCGGATCGAGAACTACCTCGGTTTCCCTGCCGGCCTGAGCGGACACGAGCTGACCGGCCGGGCGGCGGTCCAAGCCATGAAGTTCGGCGCCCGGCTGGCCAGCCCCTGCCAGGCGGTGAGTTTGGACACCGCTCACGAGCAGCTGACGGTGATGCTCGCGGACGGTACCGCCGCTCAGGCCCGGGCAGTGATCATCGCGACAGGTGCTCGCTACCGCACGCTGCCGATCCCTCGGTGGAGCGACTTCGAGGGAGCCGGCATCTACTACGCCGCCACCGAGCTTGAGGCCCTGGCGTGCCAAGGTAAGCCAGTCGTGGTGGTAGGTGGCGCAAACTCGGCGGGTCAGGCAGCACTGCACCTTGCTTCGCGCGATTGCCAGGTCACGGTGGTGGTGCGTGGAGCGGACCTGCGAGCCGGCATGTCGGCGTACCTGGCCGAGCGCCTGCTGGCGGACGACCGCATTTCGGTGCGGACTCAGGCCGAGGTCACCGGACTGCATGGACAGGCGTCGCTGTCCGCCGTGACCGTCCACACCCGAGGGGGGGCGGCCGCCAGGCAACCGTGCAACGGGTTGTTCTGCTTCATCGGTGCTCGCCCCGCCACCGGCTGGGTGGAAGGCCTGGCCAAGGACGACGCCGGCTTCCTGCTGACCGACGTGGAGCTAGCGGCTGACGACCTTGCCGAGACGTGGCGAGATCTGGGGCGACCTCCGCTCCCGTTCGAGACGAGCATGCCATCGGTCTTCGCCGTTGGAGACGTTCGCCGCGGGTCTATGAAGCGGGTGGCGGCGGCGGTCGGCGAAGGCGCAAGCGCCGTACGGTCGGTACACACCGCAGTCGGGATCGGTGCCTGACCCCGCTGGCCGCCCCACCTCAACCCCGCTCGCGGGCCTCGACGATGTCGCGCAGCTGGCTGCGCGCGGTGACGCGGAGCTTCGGGAAGGCGTTGTACAGGTGCGCGGATACCGTCCGCGGTGACAGGTAGAGCGAGGCGCCGATCTCTCGGTTCGTCATGCCTGAGGCGGCCATCGCCACGACCTGCTGCTCTTGAGCCGTGAGGTCATCCCACGAAGACGCGGCCCGCTCGAGCGTCGTCACGCCGGCGGCCCGGAGCTCGGTGCGAGCGACGTCGGCCCAGGGGTGCGCGCCGAGCCGCTGGAAAACCTCGTACGCCGCGCGCAACTCCCTGCGCGCGGCGGTCGGCCGGTGCCGGCGACGCAACCAAGCGCCGTACTCCAGGCGCGCATTCGCCAGGGCGAGGGGCCACTGCTCCGCTGCCGGGTCGGTGGTCGCCTCGACGTGGAAGGACTCGGCAGCATCGCCGGCGACGAGCGCCTGCGCACGCGCCAGCTGGAAACGGCACCGGGGTACTGAACCGACCAGGTGGCGCGAGGCCACCGCGACGACGCCGGTCGCCTCATCCACCCGTCCCGCCCGGACAGCGGCCGCAACGACGTCGGCGAGGAACACGTACGACACGTGCGCGTGCACCGGCTCGCCGTCGCTGCGGAACAGCCAGCCCAGCTGCTCGTAGCAGCCGGCGACGTCGCGTTCGCCGAATGCGGCGAACCCGAGGGCCACGTGCACGAACGCCTCTACGGCCAGGCTCTCGCCGACGTCGAGCTCCATGAGCACGTACTCCGCCAGCAGACGCGCCGTCGCAGCGTCTCCGCGCACGGCGGCGACCTGGGCGCCAATCACCCGGCCGACGGCGCCCACATGACCAAGGCTGCCGGCGTCCGCGAGATCGATGAGCCGTCGAGACGCCTTCTCGGCGTCGTCGTACAGACCGGCGTCCACCTGCACCTGGGCCAGCCCACCGAGGGTCTGCGGCAGCATCCCGAGGTGCTGCGTGCGCTCCATCACCTCCACTGCTCTTCGGAACCGTTCGAGTGCTGCGCCGGTCTCCCCGTAGAGCCACGCGGTGGCGCCGAGAGCCATCTCAGTCGCCGCGACCAGGTGCGGCTCCTCAGCCACGACCTCCGCCACCCGTCGGTGCCGAACCAGGTGCAGCACGTTGGGCGACGCGTGCAGCGGGTCGATCACCGCCTGGACGTAGAGGGGCAAGTCAGCGGTGGCGGCCGCGACCGCGCCCGTTGGGCGCTTCGGCATGAGGACCACGAGGCGCTGGAACCACCCGGCGACAAGGGCTGTGTCCGAGCCGCTGGAGTAAGTCAGGTGGGCCAGCGTCGACAGCGACCCCATCGCGATGAAGGGATCCAGATCGACCAGCCGCTCCATCGCCTCGATCAACGCCCGGCGGGCGGCGTCCTGCCGCGCCGTCTGCGCCAGCGCGTAGGCAAGGTGGTGAGTCGCGCGAGCCTGCACCTCTGGGTCATCGCTGTCGTCGCACATCCTGCGGGCGAGGTCGGCGATCCAGCTCACGTGACCAGCCGGAAGAGTGAGACTGATGGCGTCCAGCCGGCGCAGGTCGCGGTCGTGGCGGTCGGGACTCAACTCCGCCGCGCGGATCAGCGCCTGCGCGGCCTCGACGTGCGCACCGCGCAGGCGTGCCCGGTCGGCGACCTCGAGCAGGTCGCGGGCAACGCCCTCATCAGGGACCAGCGCTGCCTCCGCGCGGTGCCATACCCGTCGGTCGGGGTCGTCGAGGTACGCCGCAGCCAAGGCACGGTGCGCAGCGACGCGATCCTGAGCGGTGGCGAGGGCGTACGTCGCTGAGCGCGCCAACGGGTGCCGGAAGCGGACCTCGCGATCCACCACACGCACCAGACCTGTCCGCTCGGCGTGCGCCAGGTCGGCAAGCAGGTGGTCCGGCGGCACCACCCGACCGAGAATCCTGAGGTCACCGGTCCCGGCGGCGGCCAGCAGCAGCGCTGCACGCGCCCGGTCCGGCAGGCTCGCGATCTCGTCGGCGAACAGCGACTCCACGCTCGACCGCACCGGCCCCGCCGACCCGGCGACGGCAGCCCGGCTGAGCTCGAGGAGCGCCAGCGGGTTGCCGGCCGCGCGCTCGATCACCGACGGGCGAGCCAGGAAGTCCAGTTCGATCCCAGCCCGCCGCATCACCAAGGCGGCCTCACGCTCAGTGAGCGGGGACAGCTCGACGCGCGGCAGGGCGGCCAGCTCCTCGGCCACCGGGCCATCCCGGGTGGCGGCGACCAGCGAGACCTGCGAGCCGCCCAGCCGCGCAGCGACGAAGCCCAGCACCGACAGCGAGCTCGCGTCACACCACTGGGCGTCGTCAACCACGAGCAGCAGTGGTCGTTCGGCGGACTCGGCCTCCAGCGCCTCCAGGACGGCCCGCCGCAGACGTAGCGGGTCATCGACCGGCAGCCCATCGACCCTCACCAGGTCGTCGAGCATCGCGAACGGCAGGTGCCTGTCGGCCCGGTGGCCGGTCACCGTGAAGACCTTCCAACCCTCGCCGGCCGCCGCTCTGCGCACGCGGTCCAGCACCGCGCTCTTTCCAGCGCCAGGAAGGCCGATCACCACGGCAGTCCGGCTGCCCTCGGCGATCATGTCGCGCACCAGCGCCAACGTCTCGTCGCGGCCCACCAGACCGTCTGGTTCACCCGTCCAGGCGACGGCTGCCTTCGCTGCCATGCACGAAAGGGTATGGGCCGCACGGCCAGCTCGACGGCCGTTCACCGTACCTAGGTCACGTGACTGATGCGAAGGCGGCAACGGCGTCCCTAGCGTCACAGGCTCACCCGACTCCCACTCCTCCACCCCTGGATGTGCACCATGACTCTCACCCCTCACGAGGTTGCAGAAGTCGACGCGGCCAACGACACCGGCCGGCGTCCGGTCGTCTTCATCCACGGACTCTGGTTGCTTTCCAGCAGCTGGGACCGTTGGCGCCGGCTCTTCGAGGACGCCGGCTACGCGACAGTCGCGCCCGGCTGGCCCGATGACCCGGAGACCGTCTCGAAGGCCCGTGAGGACCCGGGTGTCTTCGCCCACAAGATGGTGAAGGCCGTCACTGAGCACTACCTCGAGGCGATCGACAGGCTCACCACCGAACCGGCGGTCATCGGCCACTCCTTCGGCGGTCTCATCGCACAACAGGTCGCTGGCGAGGGCGCCTCGGCCGCCACGGTCGCGATCGACCCGGCACCCGGCCGCGGGATCCTCCCTGTTCCGACCTCAGCGCTCAAGTCCGGTGCGCCCGTGGTCGGCAACCCCGTCAACTACGGCCGGGCAGTCACGCTCACGCTCGAGGAGTTCACGTACGGCTGGGCCAACGCCCTCGACGACGAGGAGACCAAGGCCCTGTACGAGGAGTTCCACGTGGCAGCTTCGGGCTCGCCGATCTTTCAGGCGGTGGCGGCAAACCTGAACCCGTTCAGTCAGACCAAAGTCAAGTTCAGCGCCGAGGACCGCGGTCCGATCCTCATCGTCTCGGGCGAGAAGGACCACACCGTGCCCCGCTCCATCGCCCATGCGGTCTACACCAAGCACAGCAAGAACACCGCGGTCACCGAGTTCGTCGAGGTGCCGGGGCGTGGCCACTCCTTGACGATCGACCACGGCTGGCAAGAGGTCGCCCAGACCTCGCTCGACTTCGTCAGGCGGTTCGTGTGATGCCCGGTGCGAACCCGCACAACCTGTCCCTCGAGCCGCCCGCGCAGGCGTTCTGCGTGGCAACCAGCGAGCCGCCGTTCCTGCACCAGCTGCCGCCGGACCAGGGCCGCGCCGCCATCGACGACATGCAGAGCAGCGACGTCTTCGAGCCTGACGTCGATGACGAGTGGGTGACTGTCGAAGGCGGCCCGACAGGTTTCGTTAGAACGCGGATCGTGCGGCCGCCCGGCGCGACCGACACCCTGCCGGGCCCGCTACCCGATCGCACTTGAGCAGACCTACGCCGTCGCGGGTTGGCTCGTCGACCAGGGTGCCGCCAACCTGCTGGACGCGTCACGAATGGCGGTCGCCGGCGACTCGGTCGGCGCGAACATGGCGATCGCACTGACGCTGCTCGCCAAGCAGCGCGGCGGTGTGTCGTTCGTGCAGCAGGTGTTGTTCTACCCAGTCACGAACTCTGCGTTCGACACCCCCCAATTACGACCAGTTCGCCGAGGGTTACGTCCTCACCAGGACGGGAATGCAGTGGTTCTGGAACCAGTACACGACTGATGAGTTCGAGCGGGCGCAGATCACGGCCTCACCGCTACGAGCCACCCTCGAACAGTTGAATGGTCTGTCACCGGCGCTGGTCATCACCGCCGAGGCGGACGTGCTACGCGACGAAGGTGAGGCGTACGCCGCCAGACTGCGTGCCGCCGACGTCCCGACCACTGCCGTGCGGTACGGCGGCATCATCCACGACTTCGTCATGCTCCACCCGCTGCACGACACCCACGCCGCTATCACGGCAGTCGCCCAGGCCACGTCCGTGCTGCGCGCCGAGCTCCACGACAGCCCTCCGCTCACTGCCCCTGCATGACGGTGGCAACAACGGCGTTGAAAGGCCAACCATGATGTCGGGCAAGCCGAGCACCAACCCAGCGGGGGCGTTCCGTGGCTGTGCTGCTTGACACCTCGCCGCTTCCCGGTGCTGATCGCCAAGAAGCCCTGCGCGCGGCGCTGTCAGCTGCCAGTGCCCCCACCAGCGTTGAGCTGGCGAACGACCCGGCCGACCGCGCGCCAGCCCTCATCAACGTCTGGCAGCTCGGCGAGGGCACGCGCCTGATCAGCGCCCGCCTGCCGGCCCTGCGGCTGCACCGCACCCCAGGACACATCAAGCGCACCGCAGATGAACGAATCTCGCTGTCTGTCCTGAGCGCCGGTCGGTCACGGCTCAGCCATCTGGGTCAGACCCGGGACAGTCAGCCGAATCAGCTGTGCCTGGTCGACCTGACCTCGACGTACTACTACGAGCGAGCCAGGTCACCGCTTTCTCAGCACACGGTGTACGTCGACAACAGCTGCCTGGTAGTCCCGGTCGACCTCGTACGTCGGGCAGCGCCCAGACTACCCAGCAGCCCCCTGTACGAACTCACCAGAGACCACCTGCGAAACCTGGCCGACGCCGCCGCCCGCAGCGAGGACACCCCCGTTGCCGAGCTGCTCGGCTCAGCGACGAGGACCCTGGTCCGGGCGCTCCTGGTGACGGCAGCAGCGGACGACACCCAGGCAGCGCAGGCTCTGCACGAGCTCTTGCCGGACCGGATCCGCTTCTACATCCGCGAGCACCTCACAGAGGCCGATCTCACCCCGGCGCGGGTCGCCCGGGCGCACCACATCTCGGAGCGGTACCTGTTCAAGCTGTGGAGCAGCCAGGACGTGAGTCTCGCGGAGACGATCATGAACCTGCGGCTCGAAGGCGCCCGCAAGGACCTCAAGGAGCCGCAGCTGTCGACCCGCACAGTCGCCGAGACCGCCCGGCGATGGGGCTTCTCGGACTCGACACACTTCGCGCGACGCTTCCGGCAGGCCTACGGGCAGTCGCCTGGGCGGTCCCGGTCGAGCACTGAAACCGACCCATCTCGTCAGAGGTCCTTCGGGCCGGTAGTCGCTCGATCAGCGGCCCCCTGAGTATCCGAGCAAACAGGCGGCTCCCGGCAGTGCTGGTTGAGGCTCAGCAGAGCCCACGAGCAGCTAGGCGCGCTGCGCCGGACGCTCCGGCGCGCCTGGACGGCGGACCGACCGACGCAGCACCGGTTTGGGACGCCGGGTGCGCCTCCAGCACCACGTGTGTGCACGTCCAGCACTGTCGGGCAGGTCGAGGGCTTCCTACCGTCTAGCCCTGAGACGAGCTCACGGCCCTGGTGAGGACGTGAGGCGACGACGTGAGCGACCACACGACCCGAGCGACCAAGGAGGCGATGATGGGCAGTGTCACCACTGATGACGGCACGAGCATCTACTACAAGGACTGGGGCTCCGGCCCAGCGGTGGTGTTCTGCCACGGCTGGCCGCTGAACAGCGACAGCTGGGAAGCGCAGATGCTGTTTCTCGGCTCCCACGGGTACCGCGCGGTCGCGCACGACCGGCGGGGACACGGCCGGTCCAGTCAGACGTGGGACGGCAACGACATGAACACCTACGCCGACGACCTCGCCGCGGTCATCGACAACCTGGACCTGCGGGACGTGACGCTGGTCGGCTTCTCGACCGGTGGCGGCGAGGTCGCGCGGTACATCGGCCGGTACGGCACGGCACGGGTCGCCGCTGCGGTCCTGGTGTCAGCTGTGCCGCCGTTCATGCTCAGGACTGACGACAACCCCGGCGGTGTCCCCCTCGCGGTGTTCGACGGCCTGCGGACCCAGTCATTGGCTGACCGGTCGCAGCTGTACAAGGACCTCGCCGACACAAGCTTCTTCGGCGCGAACCGGCCCGCCGCTACCGTCTCGCAGGGCATGCGCGACGCATTCTGGCGCCAAGGCTTGCAAGCCGGCCACCGCAACGCTTACGAGAGCATCGCCGCCTTCTCCGCCACCGACTTCCGCAAGGACCTCACCCAGTTCGACGTGCCGACCCTCGTCATCCACGGCGACGACGACCAGGTGGTCCCGTTCGACGTAGGCGGCAGGGCCTCGGCCGAGGCCATCGACGGCGCCGAGCTGACGGTCTACCCAGGCGCCCCGCACGGCATCACCGACACCCACAAGGACCGACTCAACGCGGACTTGCTCGCCTTCTTGCAGCGACGCACGGGGAGCAACCATGTCTGACGGCGGCTTCCTCACCGCGCCCAACTCGTTCATCGACGCCGTCAACGGCGTCCGGTACTGCTACCGCACGGTAGGCACGTCGACCGGCGGCCAACCACCGTTGCTGCTCCTGCAGCACTTCCGCGGGAGCCTCGACAGCTGGGACCCGCTCCTGGTCGACCAGCTCGCCGCCGAGCGGGAAGTGATCATGGTCGACAACACCGGCGTCGGGCTCAGCAGCGGAAGCACCCCCAGCACCGTCGCCGAGATGGCCCGCGACGCGATCGCGTTCTGCGCAGCCCTGGAGCTGACCCGCCTGGACCTGCTCGGCTTCTCCCTTGGTGGGTTCGTGGCGCAGGACATCGCCTTGACCCGGCCCGACCTGGTCAACCGGCTCGTGCTGGCCGGCACCGGCCCAAAGGGAGCACCCGGAATGCACGGCTGGCGCAAGGACATCGCCGACCGGGCACGCGCGGACCAACCCGGCGCGGAAAGCGTGCTTTACATCTTCTTCGCCCACACCCCCACCAGCCAGGCGCTCGGCGGGGAGTTCCTCGGACGGGCCTTCCAGCCACGCGACGACCAGGACGGACCGGTCACCTTCGCAGCCCGGGACGCGCAGTACGACGCCGTCGTTCGCTGGGGGATCCCCGACCTGTCCAAGCTCGAGCGCCTGACCGGCATCGGTCAGCCGACCCTCATCCTTCAAGGCGACAACGACCTGATGATCCCGACCAGGGGAAGTCACACCATGGCCGGACTCATCCCGAACGCGACACTGCACATCTTCCCAGACGCGGCACACGCTTCCCTGTTCCAGTACCCGCACGAAGCAGCCGCTGTGATCGACGCCTTCCTCGACGACTAGCGGCAGCAAGCCCCCTGCCGTACGCCCACCTCGTACCTCTCGACCTGGAGATCACCATGCCCGAACAGCCCACCGTCGTCCTCGTTCACGGCGCCTTCGCGGAGTCCGCCAGCTGGAACAACGTCATCAGCAGTCTGCAGGCCTCGGGACTGCGCACCGTCGCCGCCGCCAACCCGATCCGGAGCCTGTCCGGTGACACCGCGTTCCTCAAGAGCCTGCTCGCGGCGATCGAGGGATCTGTCGTGCTCGTCGGACACTCCTACGGGGGCTCGGTCATGTCCAACGCCGCCCTCGGCAACCCGAACGTCAAGGCACTGGTGTTCGTGGCCGCCTTTGCGCCCGAGGCGGGTGAGAGCATCGGCGAGCTGTCCGGCAAGTTCCCGGGAAGCACCCTGGGACAGACGCTGTGGATGGTCCCGCAGTCGGACGGCACCACCGACCTGTACATCCGCCAGGAGGCCTACCAGAAGCAGTTCGCCGGAGACCTGAGCGAGCAGGACGCAGCCCTCGCCGCCGTAGGGCAGCGCCCGCTGTGCGACGCCGCCCTGAACGAGGGCGCCACTGCACCGGCGTGGAAGGCCCTGCCGTCCTGGTTCATCTGGCCCGAGCTGGACTACAACATCCCGCCGGCCGTGCACGCGTTCATGGCCGAGCGCGCAGGCGCGCGCGAGGCGGTCGAGGTGCCCGGAGCGTCCCACTCGTTGCCGGTGTCCCACCCAGACAAGGTGAGCGACATGATCCTTCGGGCCGTCGAGGCAGCGTGCTGATGCGCGCCGTCACCTGCCCTGCTGGATCGGGCCGGTGACGGGCACGTCGCCGACGGCCACCTCATGGACGGCCCGAGCTGCTCAGCTCGGGCTCGTCCTGCCGCCTTCTCCGCTCCCCGTCGCTGCCTACCGCGCGGCCGTCCGGTCCGGCAACACGGTGATCACGTCCGGTCAGCTGCCGCTCGTGGACGGCCGACTCGAGGTGACCGGGAAGGTCGGTGCAGCCGTCAGCCAGGAGCAGGCGCGCACCGCCGCGCGGACGTGCGCGTTTGAACGCGCTCGCCGCCGTTGATGCTCTCGTCGGGCTGGACAGCGTCATCCGGGTTCTGCGGGTCGGTGGCGTCGTGAACTCCGCACCCGGGTTCACCGGGCAGGCCCAGGTCGTTGACGGCGCGTCTGTTCTCTTGGCTGACTTGTTCGGTGAGGCGGGTACCCACGCACGCTCGGCGATCGGTGTCGCGGAGCTGCCCCTCGACGCCTCGGTCGAGATCGAGCTGACACTGATGGTCCGCTAGTCGAGCAGTGGCCAGGTGGGCCCCGGGTGACCCAGCGCGCAACCCCCACGCCCCCATCGCCGTGATCACGCCATCCTGGCCTGCCCCGCCCACCAGGCGGCCAGGTGCGCCGATCGACAGTCCTCCGCAGGTTCGCCAGCCCCTGTCCGTCGGCCCGCTCCACCGCCCCGACTCCCGGCCGTCCGGGGTCGGCGGCGCACGGTCTGCGCAGCGCGGGCATTGACTTCGTTCACGACTCGTACTTAACTGGCGCGGCGGCAGCGGAGCCGCCCCGACGACGGTGGGAGCAGCGGTGAGCCAGATCCCCGACGAGCAGGCGCGCGGCACGCAGACGGGTTCGCCCGACGACCGGCTGGTCCTCGGCATCGACAGCTCGACGCAGTCGTGCAAGGCCGTCCTGGTGCGTGCGTCGGACGGCGTGACGGTCGCCACGGGCCGCGCGACCCACCCCGACGGCACCTCGGTCGACCCGCGGGTCTGGCTCAGCGCCCTGGACGAGGCGACGCGAGGACTGCTCGACCGCGCTTCGGCCGTCGCGGTCGGCGGCCAGCAGCACGGCATGGTCGCGCTCGACGACGCCGACGAGCCGGTGCGCGACGCGCTGCTGTGGAACGACACCCGGTCGTCGTCGGCGGCGGACGAGCTCGTGGCCGAGATGGGCGGGGCGAAGGCCTGCGCCGACGCCGTCGGCAGCGTCCTGGTCGCCTCGTTCACCGCGACCAAGCTGCGGTGGCTGCGCGACAGCGAGCCGGACGCCGCCCGCCGCGTCACCCGGGTGCTGTTGCCTCACGACTACCTCACCTGGCACCTGTCCGGGCGCGAGGTCGCGGTGACCGACCGCGGCGACGCGTCCGGCACGGGCTACTGGTCACCGGGCGACCAGGCCTGGCGCCCGGACCTCGCCGCCGCCGCGCTCGGCCACGACCTCGAGCTGCCGCGCGTGGCTGAGCCCGGTGAGGCGGTCGGCCGGGTGCCGTCGTCCGGAGCGCTGCTCGGGGCCGGCACCGGCGACAACATGGCCGCCGCCCTCGGGCTGGGGGCCGGCGTGGGCGACGTCGTCGTCTCCATCGGCACCTCCGGCGTGGCCTCCATGGTGACCACCGTGCCGTGCGCCGACCCGACCGGCCTGGTGTCCGGCTTCGCCGACGCCACCGGCCGCTACCTGCCGCTGGCCTGCACGCTCAACGCCTCCCGCGTGCTCGACATGACCGCACGGCTGCTGGGCGTCGACCTCGACCGGCTCTCCGAGCTCGCGCTGTCAGGCACACCCGGCGCGAACGGCCTGGTGCTGCTGCCCTACCTGGACGGCGAACGCACCCCCAACCGCCCTGACGCGGCCGGCACCCTGCACGGGCTGACCTCGCGCACCACGCCGTCCGACATGGCGCGTGCCGCCGTGGAAGGGCTGCTGTGCTCGCTCGCGGACGCCGTCGACCACCTCGTCGACGCCACCGGTACGACGGCCAGCCGGGTGCTGCTCGTGGGCGGAGGCGCACGCAGCGAGGCGGTGCGCGTGCTCGCCCCAGCCGTGTTCGGGCTTCCGGTCGTGGTGCCCGCCGCCGACGAGTACGTCGCCAGAGGCGCTGCGAGACAAGCGGCTTGGGTGCTGTCCGGTGACGCCGCTCCCCCGTCGTGGCCGCTGCCCGACGAGCGCACCTACGAGGCCGACGCCACCGACCAGTCCGGTGCCGGCGTCCGCGAGCAGTACGCGCTGCTCAAGGAGCGCACCGCCGCCTGGTGACCGGCACCACCGACCGATCTGCCCGACGAAGCGACCGCACCACCCATCCCGACGAAAGGCCTGCTGTGGACGTCCCCGCACCCACCCGCGACGACAAGTTCTCCTTCGGTCTGTGGACCATCGGCTTCCAGGGCCGCGACCCCTTCGGCGACCCGGTGCGCGCGCCGATGGACCCGGTGCGCGCGCTGGAGAAGCTGGGCGAGCTCGGCGCCTACGGCGTCAACTTCCACGACGACGACCTCGTCCCCTTCGGCAGCGACGACGCCACCCGACAGGGCGTCATCGACCGCTTCCGCAAGGGCCTCGCCGACACCGGCATGGTCGTCACCACCGCGACGACCAACCTGTTCACCCACCCGGTGTTCAAGGACGGCGGCTTCACCAGCAACGACCGCGCGGTGCGCCGCTACGCGCTCAAGAAGGTCATGCGCAACGTCGACCTCGCCGCCGAGCTCGGCGCCAAGACCTACGTCGCGTGGGGCGGCCGCGAGGGCTCGGAGACCGGCGGCGGCAAGGACGTCGCGGCGGCCCTCGACCGCTACCGCGAGGGTTTCGACCTGCTGACCCAGTACGTCGTCGACAAGGGTTACGACCTGCGCTTCGCCATCGAGCCCAAGCCGAACGAGCCTCGCGGCGACATCCTGCTGCCGACCGTCGGCCATGCCATCGCGTTCATCACGACCCTCGACCGCCCCGACCTCGTGGGCGTCAACCCTGAGATCGGCCACGAGGAGATGGCGGGCGTCAACGCCGCTCACGGCTACGCCCAGGCGCTGTGGCAGGGCAAGCTGTTCCACATCGACCTCAACGGCCAGAGCGGGCCGAAGTTCGACCAGGACCTGCGCTTCGGCGCCGGCAACGTGCGCGGCGCCTTCTGGGTCGTCGACACGCTGCTGCAGGGCGGGTACGACGGGCCGGTGCACTTCGACTACAAGCCCGGCCGCACCGAGGACGACGAGGGCGTGTGGGTCTCGGCCGAGGCCTGCATGCGCAACTACCTGATCCTGCGCGCCAAGTCGCAGGCGTTCCGCGCCGACGCCGACGTGCAGCAGGCCATGGCCGACGCCCGCGTGGGCGAGCTCGCGGTGCCGACGCTCGGCGAGGGCGAGGGCTGGAGCGACCTGGTCGAGGCAGCCGACCCCGACATCGAGGCGCTGGGCCGCAAGGGCATGGCGTTCGAGCGGCTCGACCAGCTGGCGCTGGAGCACCTGTACGGCATCCGGGGCTGACGCGCGTGGCCGCGGCTGGCACCGACGGGCTGCGGCGGACCAACACGGCGACGGTGCTGC